>NZ_JBFUEK010000001.1:0-956888 GCF_056404235.1 Mesorhizobium sp. P2_E10 | reverse complement strand
CACCAGGGCTCATTGGCAGATCGAGAATGGCCTGCACTGGATGCTCGACGTTCATCTGGATGAGGACCTCAGCCGAGCCCGCAAGGACAACGCCCCCGCCAACACCGCACTCCTCAACCGCCTCGCCAAAAACATCCTCCAACTCGCCGACACAGACAAAGTCCCCATCAGCCATCGCATCAAGAAATGCGCATGGAATGACGGCTACCTAATCAACGCTCTAACTCATATGCGATAGCCCTGCCCTCGTGGGGGAGATTAGCCAACCTCAAACGATGCCGCCGCTGCCGCCGGCCACCGCTGGCCTCTCTGCCGCAACCTTGGCCCGATAGCCCGCGGCCCGATAGGCGGCAACCGGATCGATGGCGCCGCCGGTCTTCAACCGCGCCATGGCCAGGATCGGCTCGACATCGGTGCGGTAGGCCACTTTCAGCGTCTGCGTCGCCATCAGCGCGTCATTGGCGTCCTGAAACCCTTCCAGCGCCTTGCGGTCGACCAGCAGCGCCTGCGCATAAGCGCGCTGCACCTCGACCGCCGACAGCATAAGGCTCTCGATCGGGTCGGTGACGTTGTGGCTCTGGTCGAGCATATGGGCCGGGTCGAAACCCTCGGCGCCGGACAGCTCGGCATCGACCAGTTCGTTGAAGACGAGGAACAGCCGGTAGGGATCGATCGAGCCGGCGTCGAGATCGTCATCACCGTATTTCGAATCGTTGAAATGGAAGCCGCCTAGTTTCCTGAACTGGATCAGCCTCGACACGATCATCTCGATGTTGACGTTGGGCGCATGATGGCCAAGGTCGACCAGGCAGAACGCCTTGTCGCCCAGCTCCTTTGAGATCATGTAGTTGGTGCCCCAATCCTGCACGACGGTCGAATAGAAGGCCGGCTCGTACATCTTGTGCTCGGTGAACAGCTTCCAGTCATCCGGCAGCCCGGCGTAAATCTCCTTCATGGCATCGAGATAGCGCTCGAACGCTCTCGCGAAATTGACCTGGCCGGGGAAATTCGAGCCGTCGCCGATCCACACCGTCAGCGCCTTGGATCCGAGCGTCTTGCCGATCTCGATGCATTCGAGATTGTGCTCGACAGCTTGCCGGCGCGTGCCGGCATCGGCATGCGAGAGCGAGCCGAACTTGTAGGAAAGCTTCTGGTCCCTTGCGTCGGAGAAGGTGTTGGAGTTCATGGCATCAAAACCGAGGCCGAAGCGAGAGGCCGCCTGCTTCAGCCGGTTCGGATCGGCCTTGTCCCACGGAATGTGCAGCGAGACGGTGGGGGTTGCTTGCGTCAATTGCCGGATGACGGCGCAATCCTCGATCTTGTCAAAAATATCGCGCGGCTCGCCGGCACCGGGAAAGCGGGCAAAGCGGGTGCCGCCAGTGCCGACGCCCCAGGACGGGATCGCCACGGCGAATTTTTCGACCTTGTCGCGGATGGCGTCGATGGCGATGCCGCGCCGGTCGAGACGCTCACCGAGCGAGGCGTAGTCGCGTTCGAGGTTGGCCTTGCGCGCGGTGTTGTCCTTGTCGACGAGGTCGGCGGATATGATGGATTCGGACAAGTATTATTCCTCCCAAAATGCGTTCGGGCAGCGCTGCCCCTCATCCGCCTGCCGGCTTTCGTCGTTCGAAAAGCCAAGCAATTGGTTTTTCGTCCGCTACGCGGACCACTCCTCAACTCCCCGTATAGAGACGGGGAGAAGGACGAGCGACTATCGCGTAAAGCTCTGTGCGTTGCCCGCGTCGACATTGATGATGTTGCCGGTCGACTTGGCCGACATGTCGGAGGCGAAGAAATAGATCGCCTCGGCGATGTCCTCGGGGAACACCGAACGCTTCAGCATCGAGCGCGAACGGTAGTGTTCCTCGAGATCGTCGGTCGACATCTTGTAGGCGGCAGCGCGCTGTTCCTTCCACTCGCCGCTCCAGATTTTTGAGCCACGCAGCACGGCGTCCGGATTGACGACATTGACCCGGATCTGCGCTTCCGCGCCTTCCAGCGCCAGGCAGCGCGCCAGATGAATCTCGGCCGCCTTGGCGGTGCAATAGGCGGCGGCGTTGGGCGATGCGGCGAGCCCGTTCTTGGAGGCGACGAAGACGACGTTGCCGCCGATTTTTTGCACGCGGAACAGCCGGAACGCTTCCCGCGAGACCAGGAAATAGCCGGTCGACAGGATGTCCATGTTCTTGTTCCACAGCGCCAGCGTGGTTTCCTCGATCGGCGCCGAGGACGCCAGGCCAGCGTTCGACACCAGGATGTCGATGCCGCCGAATTCGACCGATGTTTCAGCAAAGCCGGAGACGACCTGATCCTCTGACGTGACGTTGATCAGCACTGGCCGGACGAAATCCTTGCCATAGGCCTTCGCCAACTCATCATTGGCGCTGGCAAGTGCCGTCTCGTCGATGTCGGCCAGCACGACGCAGGCGCCTTCGCGCAGCAGCCGGCTGGCCGTTGCCCGACCGATGCCGCCGGCGCCGCCGGTGACCACCGCGATCTGGCCGGCAAGCGACTTCGGCTTCGGCATGCGCTGCAGCTTAAGATCCTCGAGCAGCCAGTACTCGATGTTGAAGGCTTCCTGTGCGGGCAGGCCGACATAGGACGAGACGGTCGAGGCGCCGCGCATGACATTGATGGCGTTGACGTAGAACTCGGCGGAAATGCGCGCGGTCGCCTTGTCGCCGGCGAAGGTGAACATGCCGACGCCGGGCATCAGATAGACCACGGCATTGGGATCGCGGATGGCGGGCGAATCCACATGCTTGCAGCTGTCGTAGTAGGCCTGATAGCCGGCGCGATAGGTGGCAACATCGTCGGCAAGACGGGCGATGACGGCATCGACATCCGGCTTGGCGGGATCGAACTCGATGACCAGCGGCCGGATCTTGGTGCGCAGGAAATGATCGGGGCAGGACGTGCCAAGTGCCGCCAGCGGGCGCAACTCCTTGGAGTTGACGAATTCAAGCACGGCGGCGGAATCGTCGAAATGGCCGAGCTTGTGGCTCTTTTCCGAGATCAAGCCACGGATCCTCGGCATCAGTTTTGCGGCGACAGCGCGGCGCGCCGGCGCATCGAGCGATTTGACCACTTCGCCGCCGAAGATGGCCACGCCGTCGGAGCGGCGCTCGAACCACTCGATCGCCTGGTTGATCACCGAGATTGTCGTTTCGTAGCATTCCTTGGGGGTGTCGCCCCAGCTGAACAGACCGTGGCTTTCGAGAATGACGCCCTTGGCGGCGGGATGGTCGAGACAGAATTTTTCCAGCCACAGGCCAAGCTCGAAGCCCGGGCGCTTCCATGGCAGCCAGCCGATGGCGTCGCCGAAGATCTCCTTGGTCAGCGCCTTGGAATCCTTGGCAGCGGCGATGGCGATGATGGCGTCGGGATGCATATGGTCGACATAGGGCTTCGGCACGAAAGCATGCAGCGGCGTGTCGATCGAGGCGGCGCGTGGATTGAGGTTAAAGGTGCAGTGCGGCAAGAAGCCGACCATCTCGTCCTCATGCTCGACGCCGCGATAGAGACCCTTCAGCGCACGCAATTTGTCCATATAGAGCGTGGCAAAGCCGTCGATCTTGATCGACGCGCTGTCGCCACCCGAACCCTTCACCCACAACACTTCCACGCTCTGCCCGGTAAGCGGATCGGTCTGCCAGATCTTGGAGGAGGTGTTGCCGCCCCCATAATTGGTGACGCGCTTGTCGGAGCCGAGCACATTCGAGCGATAGACGAGACGCTCCGGCTCACTCATCGCCTGGGCTTTTGCCTCGTCCCACAGGTTTGCGAGGCGCGTGCCGGAGCGCTTGTCGAGCATTGAAATATCCTCCCGTAAGACGCGCAGACTGTGCCGTCGATTTTGGCTGAATGTCCATGGAAGCACCCGGTTTGTCAATCACAAACGATCAAGAACGATCATATTGCACTGCACAATGAAATTATATGATCGGAAATGATTGACACTGCGCGTTTTGGGTGCCTAGATGGTCAGGCAGGGAGGAACCATGCACGAGAAAGAGCGCCACAGGATCATTCTGTCCGCCGTCCAGGAAAAACCTGTGGTGACGGTGCAGGAGATGGTCGACCTGACGGACTCGTCCGAAGCGACGATCCGGCGCGACATCGCGGCTTTGCATGTGCAAAAAAGGCTGCGCCGCGTGCGTGGCGGCGCCGAGGCGATCTCGCCGCCGCAATTCATCGGCCTTGCCGGCCGGCCCTTTTCCGTCAACGAGACGCTCAACGCCTCGCAGAAGCGGGCAATCGCCCGGGAAGCGGTGGAATTGTGCAAGGATGGCGAGCCGATCATCATCAATGGCGGCACCACCACCTTCCAGATGGTGCATTTCCTGACCGGCCGCCGCATGCCGATCTTCACCAATTCCTTCCCGATCGCCGAGCACCTGCTCAAGCATTCCAAGAACACCGTCATGCTGTCGGGCGGCACCATTTACCGCGAGCAGAACATCATCCTGTCGCCCTTCGACAACGACGTGACGCGCAATTTCTATGCGCGCCGCATGTTCATGGGCGCGCAAGGGCTCGGGCCGCTCGGCCTGATGGAAGGCGACCCGCTGCTGATCCAGGCCGAGCAGAAACTGATCGACCAGGCCGACGAGCTGGTGGTGCTGGTCGACTCCACGAAATTCCGCAAACGCTCCAGCCTGATCCTGTGCGGCCTGTCGCGCATCGCCACTGTCATCACCGATGACGGCATCGAGGACCGGGAAGCCAAGATGTTAGAGACCGCAGGTGTGACGCTGATCGTCGCCCGCAAGTCGGCCAAGGAAGAATCTTCACTGCAGGCCTGAGACAGGCTCACGCCAGCAGCGGCGATGGAATGCAACGCTCAAGGGAGGATATTCGATGAGCTTTCTTAGGAAACTGATGGTTACGGCGGCATTTTCTGCCGCCATGTTCGTGAACGCCGCCTATGCCGAGAACGTCAAGATCGCATTGGTGGTGAAGTCGCTCGGCAACGGCTTCTTCGACGCCGCCAACAAGGGCGCCGAAGAGGCGGCCAAGGAACTCGGCGATGTCGACATCATCTACACCGGCCCGACCAAGGCGACCGCCGAAGCGCAGATCGAAGTGGTCAACGCGCTGATCGCACAGAAGGTCAACGCCATCGCCATTTCGGCCAATGACGCCGACGCTCTGGTGCCGGCGCTGAAGAAGGCGATGGAACGCGGCATCACCGTCATCTCGTGGGATTCGGGCGTTGCTCCGGCTGGCCGGCAGCTCCACCTCAACCCGTCCGACACCGGCCTGATCGGCGAGACCATCATCAAGCTTGCCGCCGACTATCTGCCGGAAGGCGGCGAAGTGGCCATCCTGTCGGCTTCGTCGACCGCGACCAACCAGAACGCCTGGATCGATGCGGCCAAGAAAATCCTGCCGGAGAAGTTCCCCAAGATCAAACTCGTCGCCACCGTCTATGGCGATGACGACTCGGCCAAGAGCACCGACGAAGCCAAGGGCCTGTTGAAGTCCTATCCGAACCTCAAGGCGATCATCGCACCGACCACGGTCGGCGTCGTTGCGGCCGCCCAGGTGGTGACCGACGCAGGCCTGATCGGCAAGGTCAACGTCACTGGCCTGGCGCTGCCGTCGGAGTTCAAGAAGTTCATCGACAACGGTTCCAGCCAGGCGGTCGCGCTGTGGAACCCGATCGACCTCGGCTACTCCGCCGTCTACCTCGCCCATGATCTGGCGGTGAAGAAGGAAGAGGCCAAGCCAGGCGCCACGCTGTCGATCGGCCGCGTCGGCAAGGTGACGCTCGACGACACCAACTCGGCTGCGATGGCTCCGCCCTTCCAGTTCGACAAGACCAACATCGAAAAGTTCTCCAAGATCTATTGATCTCGGGCAGCCTTCGACCTGGCGCGGCGGGACCAGATCCCGCCGCCGCTTTAAACGGACCTAGTTTCAGGGCTTGATACGGATATGGACACGACAGCCCAACACGATTTGGCAAAGGAGCAGCCTTTGCCTTCTGGCCCGCGGCTGACGCTGTCCGGCATCTCGAAGAGTTTTCCCGGCGTGCGCGCCCTGCACGATGTCAGCCTGTCGCTTTATGCCGGTGAGGTGACCGCGCTGATCGGCGAAAACGGCGCCGGCAAGTCGACGCTGGTCAAGATCATGACCGGCATTTACCAGCCTGACGCGGGCACCATCAGCATCGACGGCGAGGCTGTCACTCTGTCCAGCGCGCACGCGGCTTTCGGGCACGGCATCACCGCCATCCACCAGGAAACGGTGCTGTTCGACGACCTCAGCGTCGCCGAAAACATCTTTCTCGGCCACGCGCCGCGCACGCGCTTCGGCACCATCGACTGGCGCACCATGCGCAAGAACGCCAAGGAAGTGCTCGACACCATGCGTGCCGGCCATATCGACGCCGACGCGCGGCTGAAGGATCTCGGCATCGCCAACAAGCATCTGGTTGCCGTTGCCCGCGCGATGTCGATCGATGCGCAGATCGTCATCATGGACGAGCCGACCGCGGCGCTATCGATGAAGGAGATCGAGGAACTCTTTTTGCTGATCGAATTCCTCAAGAGCGAAGGCAAGGCGATCCTGTTCATCAGCCACAAATTCGATGAGATCTACCGCATCGCCGACCGCTATACGGTGTTCCGCGACGGCGAGATGGTCGGCGAAGGCCTGATCAAGGATGCCGGCCAGAGCCAGATCGTGCGCATGATGGTCGGCCGCTCGGTCGACCACATCTTTCCGCAGCGCAAGGCCGAGATCGGCGCGCCGGTGCTCTCGGTCGCCGGCCTGTCGCATCCCACGGAATTCGACGACATCGGCTTCGAACTGCACAAGGGCGAAATCCTCGGCTTCTACGGCCTCGTCGGCGCCGGGCGCAGCGAGGTGATGCAGGCGATTTCAGGCATCACCCGCACCTCGGCCGGGACGATCACGCTGGAAGGCGAAACAATCGCGCCGAAATCGGCAGCGGATTCGATCGATGCCGGCATCGTCTACGTGCCGGAGGAGCGCGGCAAGCAGGGCGTGGTGATCGGCCTGCCGATCTTCCAGAATGTCTCTCTGCCCTCGCTCAAGCGCACCTCCAAATCCGGCCTGCTGCGGCTGGCGGAGGAGTTCGATCTGGCCCGCTCCTATACCGAGCGGCTCGACCTGCGCGCCTCCTCGCTCAGCCAGGATGTCGGCACGCTGTCGGGCGGCAACCAGCAGAAGATCGTGATTGCCAAATGGCTGGCGACGGCACCCAAGGTGATCATCTTGGACGAGCCTACCAAAGGCATCGACATCGGCTCCAAGGCCGCCGTGCACGGCTTCATGGCCGAGCTGGTCGCGCAGGGCCTCTCGGTGATCATGGTGTCGTCCGAACTGCCGGAAATCCTCGGCATGTCCGATCGGGTCGTGGTCATGCGCGAGGGTCGCATCGCTGCGGTCTACGACAACAAGGAGCTTGACGCTGAGACGCTGGTCAGGACAGCAGCGGGGATCGCGGCATGAAAACTCTTCTCAAATACCGCGAAGTCTGGCTGCTCGCGGCAATCATCGTGCTGATCGGGCTGATCTCGACGCGCTTTCCGGCCTTTGCCGATCCCGCCAATTTGCGCCAGGTGTTCAACGACACTTCGATCCTGATGATCCTGGCGCTCGGTCAGATGGCAATTATCCTGACCCGCTCGATCGACCTGTCGATGGCCTCGAACCTGTGCTTCACCGGCATGGTGGTGGCGATGCTGAACGCTGCGCATCCGGCCATTCCGATCCCGCTGCTGATCGTCATCGCCCTTCTCGTCGGCCTGGGGCTCGGCGCCATCAACGGGCTTTTGGTTTGGCGGCTGAACATCCCCTCGATCGTGGTGACACTGGGCACGCTGACCATCTATCGCGGCGCCACCTTCGTCATTTCGGGCGGTGCCTGGGTCAATGCCGACAAGATGAGCCCTGAGTTCATCGGCTTCCAGCGCGCCGCCTTCCTCGGCATTCCGGTGCTGTCGTGGATCGCCATTCTGGTCATCGCTTTGTTCTTCCTGCTGATGACACGCACGGCACTTGGCCGCTCGATCTATGCCATCGGCGTCAACCCGACCGCGTCGGTCTATGCCGGCATCGATGTCGGCCGGACCAAATTCATCGTCTTCTGCCTCTCCGGCATGATCGGTGGTCTCTCAGGCTATCTCTGGATCTCGCGCTACGTCATTGCGTCGGTCGAAGTCGCCAATGGCTATGAGCTCAACATCATCGCCGCCTGCGTCATCGGCGGCATCTCGATTGCCGGCGGCATCGGCTCGGTCGGCGGCGCGGTGCTGGGTGCGCTGTTCCTCGGCATCATCTCCAACGCTCTGCCGGTGATCAACATCTCGCCCTTCTGGCAGATGGCGATTTCGGGCAGCGCTATCATCCTGGCCGTGGTGCTCAACGCGCGCGGCGAGCGCCGGCAAGGCCGCATCATTCTCAGAAAGGCGGAAGCGGCATGACCGACATCTCTGCCCCGCGCCACATTCCCAACCGGCTCGACAAGCCGCTCACTTCGGCTGTCTTTTCCTGGGAGGCGCTGCTGGTCGTGGTCGCTGTGGCGATCTTTGCCATCAACAGCTTCGCCTCGCCCTATTTCCTCGACCCGTATTCGCTGTCGGATCTCACCTTCAATTTCACCGAGAAGGGCCTGATCGCCTTTGCCATGGCGCTGCTGATCATTTCGGGCGAGATCGACCTGTCGGTGGCCGCCATCATCGCACTGGCCTCGACCATGATGGGCATGGCCGTGCAGGCCGGCGCCGGCACGCCGGTGCTGGTGGCGATCGGCATTGTCGTCGGGCTTGGCTGCGGCGCCTTCAACGGCCTGCTGGTGACCCGGCTCGGCTTGCCCTCCATCGTCGTCACCATCGGCACGATGAGCCTGTTTCGCGGCATCGCCTTCATCATCCTCGGCGACCAGGCCTACAAGGGCTATCCAGACAGCTTTGCCTTCTTCGGCCAGGGCTATGTCTGGTGGGTGGTGTCGTTCGAAATGGTGCTCTTCCTCATTGCGGCGGTCGTCTACTGGTTCCTGCTGCACCGAACGAGTTTCGGCCGCCGTGTCTTTGCCATCGGCAACAACCCGGTCGCGGCGCAGTTTTCCGGCGTGCGCGTCGGCCGCATCAAATTCATCCTGTTTTGCCTGACCGGTCTGATGGCGGGCATCGCCTCGGTGCTGATCACCTCGCGGCTCGGCTCGACGCGGCCATCGATCGCACAAGGCTACGAACTCGAAGTCATCACCATGGTGGTGCTCGGCGGCGTCAGCATTTTGGGCGGCGCCGGCAGCATTCTCGGCGTAGTGCTGGCCGCCTTCATCATGGGGCTGGTGACCTTCGGCCTTGGCCTGCTCAACGTGCCCGGCATCGTCATGTCGATCTTCATCGGCCTGCTCCTGATCATTGTCATCGCTCTGCCCATCGTCTGGCGGCGGCTGCGGCGGGAGCGCTTCGCCTGATGGCCGAGAAATACGCGTTCAAGATGCAGCTCAAGCCGGGCATGAAGGCCGAATACAAAAAGCGCCATGACGAGATCTGGCCATCGCTGGTCGCGCTGCTCAAACAGGCCGGAATTTCCGACTATTCGATCCATCTCGACGAAGAGACTAGCATCTTGTTCAGCGTGCTGTGGCGACGCGACGGCCACGGCATGGACGATTTGCCGACGCATCCGGTGATGCAGCGCTGGTGGGCTCACATGGCCGACATCATGGAGACCAAGCCGGACAACGAGCCGGTGGCGGTGCCGCTGGAAACCGTGTTCCATATGGAATGACTGATATCAGCGCCGTCATCGATATCGGCAAGACCAATGCCAAGGTGGCGTTGGTCGATCTCACCACATTGAGCGAGATCGCGCTGCGCCGAATGGCGAACGCGCCCGCCACGAACGGCCCCTACCCGCACCATGATGTCGAACGGTTGTGGAGCTTCATTCTCGACAGCCTTGCCGAAATCAATCGCGAGCAGCGCATCGACGCAATATCGATCACCACGCATGGCGCGACGGGCGTGCTGGTCGACGCATCCGGCGCACTGGCGCTTCCGGTCCTCGACTATGAATTCGATGGCCCGGACAGCCTTGCGGCGGACTATGACGCTGTCCGACCACCCTTTAACCAGACTGGCACGCCGCGCCTGCCGCTCGGCCTCAATCTCGGTGCGCAGTTTTTCTGGCAGCAGAAGCGTTTTCCCGCCGAATTTGCCAACGCCGCTGCGATGCTGATGTACCCGCAGTACTGGGCGCTACGCCTGACCGGCGTCGCCGCCAACGAGGTGACCTCGCTCGGCTGCCACACCGATCTGTGGAATCCGTGGAAAGCCGATTTCTCTTCGCTGGTCGACACAATGGACTGGCGCCGGCTGATGGCGCCGGTGCGACCGGCCAAGGACCGGCTCGGCCCCATCCTGCCGGCGCTCGCCGCGCAAACCGGTCTTGATCCGCAGACGCCGGTATTCTTAGGCCTGCACGATTCCAACGCGTCGCTGCTGCCGCATCTCCTGTCCGATCCGCCGCCTTTCTCCGTGGTGTCGACCGGCACCTGGGTGGTGTCGATGGCGGTTGGCGGTAGCAATGTCACGCTCGACCCGGCGCGCGACACGCTGGTCAATGTCAACGCGCTTGGCGATCCGGTGCCGTCGGCGCGCTTCATGGGCGGACGCGAGTTTTCGGTGCTGACGCAAGGCCAATCGGAAGATTGGAGCGAAGACGATGTCGCCGCCGTGCTGGCGCGAAAGACATTGCTGCTGCCCTCGACCCAGCAAGGCTCCGGGCCATTTCCGCATCACGCCGCCGCATGGCTCGACGCCGACGGCATCACCTCTGGCCAGCGTTTTGCCGCGATCTCGTTCTATCTGGCGCTGATGACGTCGACCTGCCTCGACCTGATCGGAGGCGACGGGCCGACCATTGTCGAAGGCCCCTTCGCCCGCAACCGGCTTTTCGTCAGCATGCTGGCGGCGGCAACGGGGCGCGCGGTCATTGCGTCCGAGGCCGCCACCGGCACCAGCATCGGCGCCGCGCTGCTGGCGTCGGATCAGGCAACGCCCCAAGGCAAAGGCCAAAGAACCGAACCGCCGGCCGATTCGGCCTGGGCGAGCTACGCACGCGCATGGCGTGCGACAGTCGACGCTCGTGGTTGACTACAAGATCCGCTTGCCGAAGGCCGACATGACGAAGTTGACCACATCGGTGCCAATCCGAGGTTCAAGATCCGCGGTCAGCCCCGAAACATCCATGGACAACAATCCGCCGGAGAGCGCGATCGCCTCCATGGCCTGATGAGTTTCGCGCACGGTGAGGCCGCCGGAGCCGGCCGGCCAGCCGGCGAATTCGGTGACCTCAGGCGAATAGCTGACATGGAAGCCTTGCGTACCTGAGGTGGCGATGCGGATCGCTTCATGCATCAGGTCGCGCATGCCCATGGCGTCGATATCGGTCATGGTGAAGGCCGATACGCGCGAATCCTTCAGCACCCGCGCCTCGGCCGGATCGGCATGGCGCAAGCCGACGATGACGACGTTTTCCGGCGACAGCTGCGGCTGCAGCGCGCCGGGCTTGTGATCGAGGCCGAGCGTGCGCGCCAGCACCGAGGCCTCTGCCAGGTCGATGCCATCCTCGTCTTCGGGCATCAAAGCGGCGATGGAATCGATCCAGATCAGACCAAACGAGTGGGTGGCCCGCGCGGTCGTCGTCAGCGCCTTGTGGGCGGTGCGGCGGTCAGCGCCGGCGGTCAGCCGGATCAGCCCGGAGGGCGGCCGCTCGACATCGGCCAGTTCGACGACATCGAAATTCATCGCCTCCAGCCGCGCGCCGGTCGCTTCGCGGGCCAGGATGCCGACGGCAGCCGGTTCGGCCGTGATCTGCACCATCTTGCGGCCTGAAAAATCCTCGACATCGTGCATCGGGGCCTTTTCGACATATTCCGAGGTCATCGCCAGCAGCATGGCGCCATAGCTCATGCGGAAGGCGACGCTGTCGCCGACGGCGGGCGGCGGGTTGGCGTCGTTCACATCGAGCAGCAGATGGTCGCTGGAGGCGCCGAGCACCCGCACGCCCTTGGCAATCGGCGTCAGCCCTTCGATCAGCACATCCTCGCGGCCGATATTGGCAATGGCGCGCAACCGGTCGCCCTCGTCGGGAAACACCGGCTGGTTGCCGAACGCGTCATAGCCGGATTGGCCGATCGGCCGCGACGGCTTCAGCTTGACCTCGATGATGTCGCAGGTCAGGCGACAGGCATCGGGTTCGAGCTCGGCCCAGGGCGTGTCGCGGAAGGTCTCGACGCCGCCTTGCAGGATCGCTTCGCCGACGCGCAAATTGTTGATCCCGGCGGGCAATTTGCCTTCGAGCAGCAGCGTCAGCGACGACGACGCGCCGCCGGAAACCAAGTCGAGCCTTGCGCCGGCGAGACGCTCGGTCTTGTAGGCATGAGCGACGAGCTGCCCGAGATTTTCCTCGGTCGGTATGATGGCGCCGAAACAGCCGAGATTGGTGCCGATGCCGGCGATGCGCACGCCCTTGAGCGTCAGGATCTGCTCGACCGTCGGGATGAGATCGTTCGGCCAGATGCCTTCCCTGAGGTCGCCGAGATCGATCATCAGCATGATGTCGTGGACGCGGCCCATGCGCTCGGCGATACGCGACAGTTCGCGGATGGTGGCGAGTTCGGATTGCAGGCTGATGTCGACGGTGCGCACCATCTCCTCGATGCGCGCCATTGGCGGGCTGCGCAGCAGCATGATCGGGGCATTGATGCCGCTGTCGCGCAGCCGGCGGATGTTTTCGAAGCGCGATTCGGCGATGCCGGCAACGCCGCCGCGCAGCATGGCGCGCGCCACCTGCGGCATGCCGCAAGTGCCCTTGGTAACGCCGAAAACCTTGATACCCGACAGCGCGCAGCGGTCGACGATGGTGCGCGCATTGCGCTCGATGCGGCCAAGGTCGATGGCGACTTGCGGTCCCGACATTTTTCTACTCAGAATTTGTACACGACGCCAAGCAGGTGTATCTCCCGGCCGAGTCGTTCAGTTGACCGGCAATGATACCCATACCGCCGTTGGTTGCTCACATGCCAGAAGCAAGAGCCATTGTCTGTGGACACGTCTTTCGCTCCGAGAGGCCCGTGGCTTTGGTCGTTCATCATTTCGACGGCGAATGGCAACTAACTTGTGGCGCACATGATCACCCAGAAGATTGCAGGGATTTCGAGGTCGTAGGGCTCAACCACCTTACTTCCAGACAAAGCAATCTCACGCAGGTCAACGAGCTTGAACGCGGTTGGCTCGCTGAGTGGATATCGGATGGGTGGACATTGTGCCGTCACGATGATTGACCCCAGTTTAGCTGGCGTAGACCAGCCCTTGCGGGTCGATCTCCGGTTTGCGGCCGGCGACCAGATCGGCGAGGAATTTTCCCGAGCCGCAAGCCATGGTCCAGCCGACATGGCCGTGGCCGGTGTCGAGGTAGAGGTTTTTGTAGCGCGCCTGGCCGATGACCGGCACCGAGTTCGGCATCATCGGCCGCAGGCCCGCCCAGAGAACGGCCTTCTTCTCGTCGAAGGCACCGGGGAAAAGATCCTTGCCGGTCCTGAACATGGTGGCGAAATCACCTGGTTTGTGGGTGCGGTCGAAGCCGGTGAACTCCGCCGTCGAGGCGAGCCGCAGCCGGTTGCCGAGCCTGGAATAGCCGATCAGCTGGTCCTCGTCGGCGCCGCCCATGGTCGGCCCCTTGCTCTCGTCCTCCAAGGGAATGGTCGCGGTGTAACCCTTGACGGGGTAGACGGGCAGGTCGATGCCATAGCGGCGGCCGAGCAGACCGCTCTCCGGCCCCATCGCGATCACCACCGCGTCGCCCGCTATCGGTCCGGCCGAGGTGATCACCGCGCGTACCCGGTCGCCCTCTATGTCGAGGCCCTCAACCGTGGTGTCGTAGAGAAATCTCACGTCGAGCTTTTCGGCGGCGTAAGCGGCGAGATTTTCAGTGAACTGGCTGGAATCGCCGGTCTGGTCGATCGGCGAATAGACGCCACCGGCGATCTTGTCTTTCACACCGGCAAGACCGGGTTCGATCTCGATCAGCCGGTCGCGGCCGACGATCTCGATCGGCAGGCCGTGTTCGGCAAGAAAGCGATAATTGTCGGTGCCGGTGTCGAGACTGTGCTGCGAACGGAAGAAATAGAGAATGCCCTTCTTGCGCTCGTCATAGTG
This sequence comes from Mesorhizobium sp. P2_E10, assembly GCF_056404235.1. Classification (NCBI taxonomy): domain Bacteria; kingdom Pseudomonadati; phylum Pseudomonadota; class Alphaproteobacteria; order Hyphomicrobiales; family Phyllobacteriaceae; genus Mesorhizobium; species Mesorhizobium sp. P2_E10. The sequence continues at coordinate 942,684 of NZ_JBFUEK010000001.1, read as the reverse complement.
GATGCCGGCGTCGGACGAGATGGCATTGATGCAGTCGCGGGAATAGAGCGCCAGGCGCAACTTGACCCGGCTGTTGGCGCGCAGGCGCTCTTTCGTGCACTGGCGCAGGAAACGCAGGCTCCAGGCGATGAAATACGGATCGAAGCGCAGCCGCACCTTGATGCCGAGATCATGATTCCAGAGCGCGCGCAAAAAAGTCTTCAGCGCCGCGGGCGAGGCCCAGGCGGTGGCGTCGCCGGGCGAGACCAGGCCGGCATTCGACTGGCTGGTGCCGCGCGCCGCCGCCGGGTGGCGCTCGATCACCGTCACCTCGTGGCCGTCAGCGGCCAGATAGTAGGCGGCTGCGGTACCGACAACGCCGGCTCCAAGCACCAATATCTTCATGCGGCCCCCCAGGATCAAGCTCGGCCGAAGCGCCTCCACGCTTCGCCGCGAAGCCCTTCAATAGCGCTTAAGCGCCCAGCCGACGAGCCCTTGGATGAAGAACTGTCCTCAGCCCCGCGCGGAATTCTTGCTGGTCAGGATGCGTTCCCATGCCAGCGCGTCGGCAACGATCAGGTCGAGGTCGTCACGCTGCGGGGTCCAACCGAGTTCGCCGCGCGCCAGCTCCGAATTGGCGACCACGGCGGCGGCGTCGCCGGGGCGGCGATCGCCCATCTTCACCTCGAAATCATGGCCGAAGGCGCGGCGCACGCTGTCGATCACCTCTAGCACCGAATAGCCATGGCTGTAGCCGCAATTGGCGACCAGGCTGGTGCCACCGTCACGCAGCCGCTGCAGGGCAAGGCGATGTGCCGCCGCCAGGTCGCTGACATGGATATAGTCGCGCATGCAGGTGCCGTCCGGCGTCGAATAGTCGGTGCCGAACACCTGCATAAAGGGGCGCTTGCCGAGCGCGGTCTCGCAGGCGACCTTGATCAGATGCGTGGCGCCCGGCGTCGACTGGCCGGTGCGGCCCTTCGGATCGGCGCCGGCAACGTTGAAATAGCGCAGCGCGGTATAGCGCAGGCCGTGGGCGATGGCGGCATCGCGCAGCATCCATTCGCTCATCAGCTTGGACAGGCCGTAGGGCGATTCGGGTGCCAGGCGGGCATCCTCGCGCACCGGCTCCAGCCCCGCGGCGCCATAGACGGCGGCGGTCGAGGAAAAGATGAAATGGGGCACGCCTTCGCGCACCGCGGTCTCGATCAGCGTGCGCGTCTTTGAGGTGTTGTTCTCGTAATAGCCAAGCGGGTCGGAGACCGATTCGGGAACAACGATCGAGCCGGCGAAATGGATGATAGCGTCGACCTTGTTGTCGCGGATGACCCCGCCAACCAGCTCCTTGTCGGCGACATCGCCGACGACGAGCTTGGCCTCGGGCGCCACTGCCCACTCAAAACCGGTCGAAAGCCGGTCGAGAACGACGACGCTCTCACCCGCATCCAGCAATTCCCAGACCATATGGCTGCCGATATAGCCGGCGCCGCCCGTTACCAAAACCGTCATCCGCGTCCTCTTTTACTCATGATTTATCGGAAACTGTCTCAACGACCGCCTTACTGGAAAGCCTGTGGCAAGGCCATTAGAAACGCCCGAATGTTAAATCTGTAACAGTCTCACCGGCCTGTGGCATCGTACGGAAACAAAATTGATCCACATCAAGGGAATAGGCCACGATCTGGGATCGTTAGGAACAGGCTTGGGGCGTGGCATTTTGACCAAAAAGGTCCGGTGGACGCCGAATGGGGCAATGATTATGATCCCGCGCAAAATTGGAAAGTCGACATGAATTATCAGCGGTTCTTCGAGGAAGCGATCGACCAGCTCCATGCAGAGCGTCGCTACCGCGTCTTCGCCGACCTCGAGCGCATCGTCGGCAAATTTCCCCGTGCCATCTGGCGTTCCAACGGCCGCGCCGAGGAAATCACCGTCTGGTGCTCCAACGACTATCTCGGCATGGGCCAGCATCCCGACGTCATCGCCGCGTTCCAGAACGCAGCCGGCAAGATGGGATCGGGCGCCGGCGGCACCCGCAACATTTCCGGCACCAGCAACCCGCTGGTCGAGCTCGAGCTGGAACTGGCCGACCTGCACGACAAGGAAGCCGCCCTCGTCTTCACCTCCGGCTTCGTCTCCAACGARGCSTCGATCTCGACCATTGCGCGGCTTTTGCCCAACTGCCTGATYATCTCGGACGAGCTGAACCACGCKTCGATGATCGAAGGCGTGCGGCGCTCGGGCGCCGAGAAGAAGATCTTCCGCCACAAYGACGTCGCYCATCTCGAAAGCCTGCTGCAGGCGGCCGGTCGCGAGCGCGCCAAGCTGATCGTCTTCGAAAGCGTCTATTCGATGGATGGCGACATCGCGCCGATMMRGCAGATCGTCGAGCTGGCCGAGCGCTACAACGCYATGACCTATATCGACGAGGTTCACGCCGTCGGCATGTAYGGACCGCGCGGCGGCGGCATCACCGAGCGCGAGGGCCTGGCCGACCGCATCGACATCATCGAGGGCACGCTGGCCAAGGCGTTCGGTACGCTCGGCGGTTACATCACCGGCACCAGTGCGGTGATCGACGCGGTGCGCTCYTATGCGCCGGGCTTCATCTTCACCACGGCGCTGCCGCCGGCCGTYGCCGCTGCWGCCACYACCTCCATCCGCCAYCTGAAGCGTTCGCAGGTCGAGCGCGACGCGCAACTGCGCCAGGCGACGCTGACAAAGCAGGTTCTTGCTGCCGCCGGCCTGCCGGTGCTGGAGTCGCCGACGCATATCGTGCCGCTGCTGGTCGGCGATCCCGAGCTCTGCAAGATGGCCAGCGACCGCCTGCTCGGCGTGCACGGCATCTACATTCAGCCGATCAACTACCCGACCGTGCCGCGCGGCACCGAGCGGCTGCGCATCACACCGACGCCGTTCCACACCGATGCGCTGATCGCCTCGCTGCAGGACGCACTGGTCGAGACCTGGGACGCGCTCGGCATCCCCTATGGTTCGGCAGGCCGTCCCTCGGTCGCCAAGAGCGACCGCATCATTCCGCTGCTGGTGCCCAAATCAGGCGGCTGAAGGCCGCCTGTTCAAACAGTCTTCATCCACTTTGCCAACCGGTGCGCGGCTTCCTCGAGCTGGTCGAGGCGGCGGTGGAAGCATAGCCTGAGGAAGGCCTCGCCGCCCGGGCCGAAGGCGGTGCCGGGCGCCAGGCCGACATTGGCATTGTCAACGATGTCGAAGGCGGCAGTTCGGGAATCGGTGATGCCGTCGACCGTGAAGAACAGATAGAACGCGCCTTGCGGCACAGTGAACCGCGCCATGCCGGTGGCGCCAAGAATGTCGCAGACCAGGTCGCGTGCTGCCCTGGCCCGCTCGACCTGTTCGACGATGAAAGCATCGCCCCCGTCCAGCGCGGCGACGGCGCCGCGCTGCATGAACTGGGCTACACCCGAGGTCGAATACTGGATGAGGTTCTCGAACACCTGCTGCAAGGCCGGATGGGTCTTGATCCAGCCGATGCGCCAGCCGGTCATCGCCCAATTCTTGGAAAAAGAGTTGACGAACAGGATGCGGTCTTCCGCCGTTGCGATGTCGAGGAAGGACGGCGCACGGCCATGACCGTAGTGGAAATGCGAATAGATCTCGTCGGCAATGAGCCACAGGCCCTTTTCGCGGGCGAGATCGAGGATCGCCTGCAGCGTCTGGTGATCGGCGGTCCAGCCGGTCGGGTTGGACGGCGTGTTGACGAACAGCGCCTTGGTCCTCGGCGTGATCGCCGCCGCTATTTTGTCGACGTCGCAGGACCAGCCATTGCCGGACTGGTCGAGCGTGACCGCAACCGGCACGGCGCCCGCTACACCAGCGGCGGCGGCGAAATTCGGCCAGGCCGGCGACAGATAGACGACCTCGTCGCCATGGCCGGCGACCGCGTCGAGCGCCAGCTGGATGGCGTGCATGCCGGATGCGGTGACGATGAACTCTTCCTCGGCAAAGCTCTTGCCGAAATGCCTGACATAGTAGCGGGCGAGCGCCTGCCGGAGTTCCGGAATGCCCTTCTGCCAGGTGTAGAAGGTCTCGCCGGCGGACAGTCCGCGGGCAGCGGCGTCGCTGATGAAGGCAGGCGTCGGCAGGTCGCCCTCGCCAGCCCAGAGCGGGATCAGTCCCTCGCGCAGGCGGCCGTGGTTGACGACGGCGACAATGCCGCTTTCGGGCGCGGCCCGAGCCTCGGCGCGCAAGCTATCGATCAGGGTCATGGAAAGGTCCGTTTTGGTGTCGGGCGAGTGCTAGCGCGTTTTATCAGATGCGAAAACAGAAAACCCCGGCCGCGAACGACCGGGGTTTTGGTCCAGAAATCTGCCTTGGGCTATTTCCTGGCGAGGAGATCGCGAATTTCGGTGAGCAGTGCGATGTCGGCGGGCGGCGGAGCTGCCGGGGCAGCAGGCTTTTCGCGCTCCAGCCTCCTGCGCAGATTGTTCACGGCCTTGACCATCAGGAAGATGATGAAGGCGAGGATGACGAAGTTCAGCGCCACGGTGACGAAGCTGCCATAGGCAAAGACCGCGCCTTGCTTCTTGGCCTCGGCTAGCGAGGTCGCGTTGACGGCTGAGGAGAGCCCAAAGAAATAGTTGTTGAAGTCCAGCCCGCCGAGAATTGCTCCGATGATCGGCATGATGATGTCGTTGACAAGGGAATCGACGATCTTGCCAAAGGCCGCGCCGATGATGACGCCGACGGCCAAGTCCATCACATTGCCCTTGGAAATGAATTCCTGGAATTCTTTCAGCATTTGACCCTCCTGTCATGACGGGCCGCGCAGCCGTCCCAACCGCACCTTTCGGCACCGACCCGCCGGCACCATAACAAAAACCTGCGGTTGAAACAGACGCAAAAGGCGGACAGATCAGCGGTTTTCACGGTCGCCGTCGCCAAACACCGCAGCCGGCATGCGCCGAAAGCCGTGATGGACTTGATCCCCAAGCTGTGATTGCGTCCAGGGCTGGCCGGATGGAAAACCGGCAAGGGAGGATTTCCGGGGCGTGCAAGGCTGGTTCATCGTCATCATTGCGGTCGCCTATGTGACGCTGCTGTTCGTCATCGCCAGCCTGGGCGACCGGCGTTCGACGACAACGGGGCCTGGCCGCGCCCGCCCGTTCATCTATGCGCTCAGCCTCGCCATCTACTGCACCTCGTGGACCTTCTTCGGTTCGGTCGGTCTTTCCTCCGAGCGCGGCCTCGAATTCCTCGGCATCTATATCGGTCCGGTGCTGGTGTTCGTGTTCGGTTTTCCGCTGCTGCAGCGCATCGTCAAGCTGGCCAAGACCGAGAAGATCACCTCGATCGCCGACTTCCTCGGCGCGCGCTATGGCAAGAGCTTCACCGTCTCGGCGATCGCCACGCTGATTGCGACTATCGGCGCGGTGCCCTATATCGCGCTGCAGCTGAAGGCGATCTCCGGCTCGGTCAGCCTGATGGTCGAGCACTATACCGGCTCGCCACCCTCCTTCGATCCGTTCGTCAGCGACATCTCGCTGGTCGTCGCCATGCTTTTGGCGCTGTTTGCGGTGCTGTTCGGCACCCGCCACGCCGACGCCACCGAGCACCAGGACGGGCTGGTGCTGGCGGTGGCGGTCGAAACGGTGGTCAAGCTCGCCGCCTTCCTGGCGATCGGCCTGATGGTCACCTTCCTGGTCTATGGCGGGCCGGGCGACATGTTCGACAAACTCGCCCAGAACCCGCAAGTGCAGCAAGCGATGGGCTACTCGACCTCGCTCGCCACCTGGCTGGTGCTGACCGGCCTCAGCGGCTTTGCCATCATCATGCTGCCGCGCCAGTTCTACGTCACCATCGTCGAGAACCGCGGCGAGGCCGAATTGCGCACCGCGACATGGGTGTTTCCGCTCTACCTGGTGGCGATCAACCTGTTCGTGCTGCCGATCGCGCTCGCCGGCCTGTCACTGGTCGGCACCAGGACCAGCAGCGACCTCTACGTGCTGTCGCTGCCCTTGTTCAGCGGCCACGACGTGCTGGCCATGGCGGCCTTCATCGGTGGCCTGTCGGCGGCAACCGCCATGGTGATCGTCGAAAGCGTTGCGCTGTCGATCATGATCTCCAACGACCTCGTCATCCCGCTGTTCGTGCGCCGCCTGCTCAAGACCACGACCTCCGAAAGCGAGGACTGGTCGACGCTGATCCTCAATGTGCGGCGCGGGGCGATCTTCATCCTGCTGTTCATTGCCTTCCTCTACTACCGCCAGAGCACCAACAGCGCGCGACTGTCCTCCATCGGCCTGATGTCCTTCGCGGCAATCGCGCAGTTCGCGCCGGCATTGATCGGCGGGCTGATCTGGCGCGGCGCCAATGGCAGGGGTGCTGCACTTGGCATGGTCGCCGGCATCGCCGTCTGGGGCTACACGCTGCTTTTGCCTTCGCTCGTCGCACCCGATGCCGACATCATCGTGCAGGGGCTCTTCGGCTTCGAGGCGCTGCGGCCGCAGGCGCTGTTCGGCACCGTCGCCGAACCGCTGAATCATGGCGTGTTGTGGAGCCTGTCGATCAACACCGTGTTCTTCGTGTTCGGCTCGTTGTCACGTGCTTCTGTGCCGCTGGAACGCATCCAGGCGTCGATCTTCGTGCCGCGCGAGTCTGGCCCGATGCCAAGCCTGCGCCGCTTCCGCACCGCCATCACCGTCAACGACCTCAAGGACACGATCTCACGCTATCTCGGCGTCGAACGCACCGAACGCTCGTTTCAGTCGTTCGAAAAGAGCAGCAGCACGTCGCTGTATGGCAACGAGCAGGCCAGCATGGACGTCATCCGCTTCTCCGAACAGTTGCTGGCCAGTGCCGTCGGCTCGTCTTCGGCGCGGCTGATCCTGTCCTTGCTGTTTCGGCGCAACGACCGCGAATCCAAGGATGCCTTCCGCCTGCTCGACGACGCCACCGAGGCGCTGCAGCACAATCGCGACCTGTTGCAGATCGCGCTCGACCAGATGGAACAAGGCATTACCGTCTTCGACCGGGATTTCCGGCTGATCTGCTGGAACCGCCAATACCGGGCGTTGTTCGACCTGCCCGACGAGATGGGCCAGGTCGGCGTCTCGCTCGACCGCATCCTGCACCATCTTGCCGAGCGCGGCGACATTCCGGCGGAACAGCGGGTGGCGATGCTCAACCGCCTGACCAGTTTCGTCAGCCCGTGGCAGATGGAATTGAAGACCAGCGGCCGTATCCTGGAGTTGCGCTCCAACCCGATGCCCGACGGCGGCATGGTTGCCACCTATGCCGACATTTCCGGGCGCGTCGAACAGGATCTGGCGCTGAAGCGCGCCAATGAATCGCTGGAGCAGCGCGTCAAGACCCGCACCATCGAGCTGACTAGGGTCAACGAGGAGCTGACCCGCGTCAATGAGGAACTGGCGCAGGCGCAAATGCTGGCCGAGGAGGCCAATCTCGGCAAGACGCGCTTTCTCGCCGCCGCCGGCCACGACATCCTGCAGCCGTTGAACGCCGCCCGGCTCTATTGCTCGTCGCTGATCGAAAAGGCCGGCAAGGGGCCGGCGGGCAAGGCGGCGGTCAATATCGAATCCTCGCTGGAATCGGTCGAGACCATTCTGGGCGCGGTGCTGGACATTTCCCGCCTCGACGCCGGCGCCATGAAACCTGACGACAGCGCCTTCCGCCTGGACGGACTGCTCAGCCAGATCGGCAACGACTTCCAGCCGCTTGCCGCCGAAAAGAAGCTCGAACTGACCATCATGCCGTCGTCGCTCAGCGTCATGACCGACCGCAATCTCTTGCGCCGCCTGATCCAGAACCTGGTTTCCAACGCCATCAAATACACCCGCCACGGCCGCATCCTGGTCGGCGTGCGGCGGCGCGGCGAGCTCGCCGAAATCCAGGTGATCGACACCGGCATCGGCATTGCCGGCGACAAGCTGAACACGGTGTTTCACGAATTCACCCGCCTCGACGAGGGCGCCCGCGAGGCCGAAGGCCTCGGCCTCGGCCTCTCCATCGTCGACCGCATCGCCCGGGTGCTGCGGCTTGAAATCCGCATCTTTTCGAACCTCGGAAAAGGCACGCGGTTTTCCGTCCTGCTGCCCGTGGTGGCGGTGCAGGCGCCGCAACGCGAGGCCGAAACCAGGGCGCCTTCCCGCGCCACCGCTTCGCTTGCCGGCCTGCAGGTGCTGTGCATCGACAATGACGCCCGCATTCTCGACGGCATGCGGCTTCTGCTCGAAGGCTGGGGCTGCAGCGTCGACACGGTTTCCGGATCGAAGGATTTCGAAGCAGCGGACATCCGCCGTCCAGACATCGTGCTGGCCGACTATCATCTGGACGGCGAGACCGGGCTCAGCGTGATCAGAAAGCTGCGCACCGTCTATGGCGAGGGCATGCCAGCGGTGTTGGTCACCGCCGACCGCTCAAACGAAGTGCGCACCGCCGCCGAAAGGCTCGACGTGCCGGTGATCAACAAGCCGCTGAAACCGGCTGTGCTGCGCTCGATGATGGCCAGAGTCAGGCCGCTGGCGTCGGCGGCGGAGTAGATTGACCGCAGAAGCCGCTGTCAGCTGGTCGCTTGCAGCGGGTCGCTGCCGATCTTGGACAAAAGGATCACCGCCTGGGTGCGGCTGTCGACGCCCAGCTTCTGCAAGATCGCCGAGACATGCGCCTTGATCGTCGCCTCGGAGACGCTGAGTTCATAGGCGATCTGCTTGTTGAGCAGGCCTTCCGCCAGCATGCCGAGCACCCGCGTCTGCTGCGGCGTCAGCGCCTGCAGCCGCTTGATCAGGTCGGAAATCTCGGGGTCGCGCTCGACGCCGAGATCGATGCCGATGGGGGCGGCGATATCGCCGGCGAGCACCGACTGCACGGCGCCGCGGATTTCCTCCATGCTGGCCGATTTGGAGATGAAGCCGGAGGCGCCAAGGTCGAGCGCACGCCGAATGGTCACCGGGTCGTCATGCGCGGAAATCACCACCAGCGGCACTGCCGGATGGACGCCGCGCAACGAGATCAGGCCGGAGAGGCCGCTGGCGCCAGGCATCGACAAATCGAGCAGCACCAGATCGACATCCTCATTGGCCACGACCAGCGCCTTGGCGCTCTCGAAATCGCCAGCCTCATGAATGGAGGCAACGTTGCCGATGCCGGCAAGCGCCTCTCTCAAGGCGCCGCGAAAAAGCGGATGGTCGTCGGCGATGACGAAAGTGTAGCCCGACGGCAAATATCCCTCCCCGAATCCCATTGATGGTTTTCTGCTTTTGCGGGATCAGTCGAACGATTATGCGGTGTTACCAGCTGTTTTCAAGCGGCAAAGCCCGTGCACGGATTTTTCCCGAACAAATCGCCATTCGGCGATTTTGTCTGGCGGCGCTCAGGTCTTTTGCGGACTGAGCTGGGCGCCGTCGCCATTGTCCTTCTCCATATCCTTGACGATGCCCATGAAGCCGCGCAGGAAGCGCTCCATATAGCTCATCGTCTTGTCGAAATCCTCTTCGCTGGGCAGTTTCGATTCGAGGCGGGCCGACAGCGAATTTTCGAGTTTGGTGACGCGCTCGTCCATGGCCTTCATCGAGCTCTGCAGGCGGTCGACCTCGTCCTGGAAGGCGGCGCGTTCGTCGGCCGCCATCTTGCAGACAAGCTGGCCGGTGCGTTCCTCGCAAATCGACATGGCCCCGGTCTGCGTGTCCATGCGGACATAGCCGTTGGCCGACTTTTCCAGCCGGTAACGATCGGTTTCCTCGGAAAAGGCTGATGCCGCAACCAGCGAGACCAGTGCTGCGGGGATCAAGACGTGCTGCAGACGCATGTTGTCCTCCATGGGCAAGTGAACGCAATATAGCGCATGTTTGCGCCGGAAATGGGGAAGAGTTCAGGAGTACCCTTCCCCGCCTGATTGGTTCGGACTATAGCGCAACCATGTCTCAGTTTATCTACAAGATAGCCCCTGAAGCGCTGTGGCGCGTGGCCGAAACAAACGGCCGCTTCACCGGTGCACCGATCGATGTCGCCGACGGCTTCATCCATTTCTCCACCGCCGGGCAGGTCAAGGAGACGGCGGCAAAGCACTTTGCCGGCCAGACCGGGCTGCTGCTGGTCGCCATCGACGGAACCAGCCTCGGCGATGCGTTGAGATACGAAGTCTCGCGCGGTGGCGCGCTGTTCCCGCATCTCTATGCTCCGCTCGACCTCAAGGCCGTGCTGTGGGTTCGACCCCTGCCGCTTGGCGCCGACGGCGCCCACCAGTTCCCGGCACTGGAGGCCGAATGAGCGTGCTTGACCGGCTCGGCCAGAAACTGCTTTTCAATTTTGACCCGGAAACCGCGCATGGCCTGTCGATCGCGGCGCTGCGGTGCGGACTGCCGGTGGCCGGACGCCCCGTGCGCGATATCAGGCTGAAGGTGACGGTCTGCGGTCTCGATTTTCCGAACCCGCTTGGCATGGCGGCCGGCTACGACAAGAATGCCGAGGTGCCGGACGCGCTGCTTGGCCTCGGCTTCGGCTTCGCCGAGGTCGGCACGATCACACCGCTGCCGCAGGCGGGCAACCCGAAGCCGCGCATTTTCCGGCTGACCCAGGACGACGCCGTGATCAACCGGCTGGGCTTCAACAATGAGGGCCACGAAGCCGCCGAAAAACGCCTTGCCGCCCGCAAGGGCCGAAGCGGCATCGTTGGCGTCAACATCGGCGCCAACAAGGACAGCGCCGACCGGATAGGCGACTACGAGCGCGGTGTCGCCCGGTTTGCCAGATATGCCAGCTATCTCACCGTCAACATTTCCTCGCCCAACACGCCGGGCCTGCGCACCATGCAGGCGCGCGAACAGCTTGGCGACCTTCTGTCCCGGGTCATCGCCGCGCGTGCGGCAGCATCAGTCAAGCCGCCGATCTTCCTCAAGATCGCGCCGGATCTGGTCGAGGCCGAACTGGAGGACATCGCTGCCGAAATCACCGAGAAACAGATAGACGGCGTCATCGTCTCCAACACCACCATTGCGCGATCGGGTCTGCGCAGCGGTGCTGTGACCAGCGAAACCGGCGGGCTCTCAGGAAAGCCGCTGTTCGAGCGCTCGACCATCGTGCTGGCCAGGATGCGCAAACTGCTTGGTCCGAACCGCGCCATCATCGGCGTCGGCGGCGTCGATTCCGCTGAGACGGCGCTGGAGAAAATCCGCGCCGGCGCCGACCTTGTGCAGCTCTACACCGGCATGATCTATGCCGGGCCGGCGCTGCCGGGTCGCATTCTGGAAGGCATGGTCCGTTTCGCCGACAAGGAACGGCTTTCGTCGATCAGCGCGTTGCGCGATATCAGGCTCGGGCACTGGGCGACCAAGTCGCTTTAGAACGCCGTGCGCACCCTGAGCCGCAGAATCGCCAGCAGGCTGAAGCCGCGCACCAGCAGGAAGACGTGCAGCGACGCCCACAGGCCGTTATTGCCGAAGGCGGGCGCCAGCGTCAGCAATGCGGCGCTGAAGGCGAGGAACGACAAAAGCATCATATTGCGCATGTCGCTTGACCAGGTGGCGCCGATGAAGACGCCGTCCATCTGGAACGCCAGCACGCCGCTGAGCGCGGTGAACGCCGCCCAGGGCAGATAGGTGTCGGCCACCGCGCGAACGTCTTGCGACGTCGTGATCACGGCGACCAGATCGGCGCCGCCGAACAGCAGGACGAGCGTCGCAGCGCCAGCCAGGCCAAAGCCCCAGAACAGGGTCAGCCGCACCGCTTGCCGGAAGGGCGCGGCCGCGCGCGCGCCAACGGCACGTCCGGCGAGCTGTTCGGCAGCGGTGGCGAAACCGTCGAGGAAATAGCCGGCAACGAGGAAGAAGTTCATCAGCACGGCGTTGGCGGCCAGCGTCACCGTGCCGAACTGCGCGCCCTGGCGGGTGAACAGCGCGAAAGCGGCGAGCAGCGAAAACGAGCGGATCATGATGTCGCGGTTGAGCAACAGCATGTGCAGGAATGCCGGCATGTCGAGCACGCGATGGCGCGGCAGCCGGGGCGCCTTCCAGAACCGCCTGATTACGATCGCCAGCCCAAGCAGCATGGCCAGGAACTCGCCGGTGACGGTCGCCCAGGCGACGCCGGCAACGCCCCAGCCGAGTTTCAGCCCAAGCAGGAAGCAGAGCGCGATGTTGATGCCGTTGAGCACCAGCTGCAGCATCAGCCCAAGCCCGCCCTCGCCGCGCCCCAGCACATAGCCAAGGATGGCGTAATTGATCAGCGAGAAGGGTGCGGCGAGCAGCCTGATCCTGATATAGACGGCCATCGCCTCGCTGACACGCGCTTCAGCGCCCATGAAATTTTGGCCGGCGATGGCGAACAGAGGCGCAAGGGCTGCCAGCACGACACCGGCGACGACCGCGATCAGCACGGCGCGCCAGAACACCGCCTGTTCCTCCAACTCGTCGCCGCGCCCGAAAGCCTGGGCGACCAGGCCGGTGGTGCCGGAGCGCAGGAAGTTGAAGGTGGTGAAGACGACATCGAAAACAAGCGAGCCGGCCGCCAGCCCGCCGAGCAGCGCCGCGTCGCCGAACTGGCCGACCACTGCCGTGTCGACGAGGCCAAGCAGCGGCGTCGTCAGATAGGCCAGCGTCATCGGCACCGCGATGGCCAGCACCGAGCGATTGGTGACGACAAAATATCTGGCGCCGGCTGGGGATGCGCCCTTGTCCAAAGGATTGCTGCCTTGCTGATTGCGGCTTGATCGAGCCGCCGATGTGCCCCAGTTTCCTCCCGCTGCGCAACCATCCATTCCCTGATGGTCAACCGAAACCCGCCTCTGGCGCACCGGCCGTAACCCGATCCATGGCTCTGCAGATCGTCCATCATCCCGACTATGACGCCGGCTTTGCCGTCAATCATCGCTTTCCGATGAGCAAATATCCGCTGCTGATGCAGGCCTTGGCTGCGCGCGGGCTGGCCGGGGCCGACGCGCTCAACATGCCCGAGCCGGCGCCGGCATCATGGCTGAAACTTGCCCATGCCGCCGATTATGTCGACCAGGTGATCTCCTGCACAGTGCCCGAAAAGATCGAGCGCGAGATCGGCTTTCCCATCGGCTCGCGTGTTTCGCTGCGCGCGCAGCTCGCCACCGGCGGCACGGTGCTGGCGGCGCGGCTGGCGTTGCTCAATGGCATTGCCTGCAACAGCGCCGGCGGCAGCCACCATGCGCGGCGCGCGCAAGGTGCGGGCTTCTGCACCTTCAACGACGTCGCCGTCGCCTCATTGGTGCTACTCGCCGAGGGTGCCGCGCGAAAAATCCTGATCGTCGATCTCGACGTGCATCAGGGCGACGGGACGGCTGATATTCTGAGGGATGAGCCGCGCGCCTTCGCCTTTTCCATGCATGGCGACCGCAATTACCCGGCGCGCAAGATCGCTTCCGACCTCGACGTCGCGCTACCCGACGGTACCGGCGATGCGGCCTATCTCGAGCGGCTGAGCGGCATCCTGCCGGACCTCGGCGCCAAGGCGCGCTGGGACCTGGTTTTCTACAATGCCGGGGTCGACGTCCATGCCGAGGACCGGCTTGGCCGGCTGTCGCTGTCCGATGACGGTCTGCGGGCTCGCGACGAGATGGTGATCCACCACTTTCGCGGGCTCGGCATTCCGGTCTGCGGCGTCATCGGCGGCGGCTATTCGACGGACGTGGCGGCCCTTGCGGCGCGCCACGCCATCCTGTTCGAGGTGGCTTCGGGCTACGCCTGACGGTTCACTTCCGGTAGCTGGCAATCCTCAGCAGGATGAAGGCCGGCACAACGATCGCAGCCCCAAGCAGAATATAGCCGAGGAACCGGTCGATGGCATGAAAGCCCAGGTTCCAGAGATCGATGAAGAATTTCCGGATGCCGTAGAACACGTCCATCGGCGACCAGCCGAAGGCGTTCATGACCAGGCCGACGAGGAATGACACCACCAGCAGCTTCAGGATCACCCTGAGCGGCGAGTCGCCGAGAAAGCGCGTCAATGCGGACAAGGCCAGTCTCCAGATTGGGGTGCCCGGATTCGGGCACCGATCCAGAAATACTGACTTAGCTGGCTCGCAGCAAGCCGGGCGCCCGGGGGGCGGTGCAACAGACACCCGATGGACGTCAGGGAAAGGGTCGTGAAGCTAACCGCTACGGTTCGAGCTGCGCCAACGCAACCTAGCTCGCTCCGCCGATGGGCGCGATGAAGTTGGACCTATAGGTGTCCATCGTCGCTCCGTTGCGATCTTCGTCGAACAGCGTTCCGGTGCCGAAGCTGGCGCGCAAGCCGATCATGTACTTGTTGGTGGTGAGGTCTTCGGACTGGATCGCAGTCCGATCAAATTGATAGCGGCCAAACAGCGACCACGGCGTGCCCTCGAAACGGTACATGGCCTGGGCTGCAACGCTGACCGTGTCGAAATTCGCAAACCCTGCGTCGAAGCTGTTGAAGGCGATTTCACCGTCGAACCGCAGGTTCGGCTGTACGAAATAGCGCACGACAGCTCGCGTTCCCCACTCGGTCGGATGGTCGAAATCCAGATCGAATTTGCCATAGTAGGCCTGGCCATAGAGCGTCAGATTGCCGAAACAGACCTGCGCCTCCGGCCCGACCGTATAGTCGCTGACAGCATCCGAGAAGTTGTTGCCGTAGCGCTTATAGGTCGCGAACAAACCAGCTGCGAAACGCTGCGGATCGCGGTAATAGGCATGAACGGCCCCGCCGAGCCCGTCGACGTAGTCGCCATCGTCCCAGAGGCGGTCGTAAGTGCCGTCGATCTGGACATTCCATTTGTCGGCGAAGGGAATGTTGACGCGCCCGGCGCCACCGCCGGCCCGGAAGCTGTTGTCGTCTCCGAAAAATGAAAGCTGCAGGCCGCCGAGATACAGTTCCCCATATCCGGAGATGTGCGGCGCGACTGGCTCGGTGGCGATCGGCAGTATCGCATCAGCAGCGAAAGCGGCAGAGGTCACGACCAGTGAAGCAGCAAGAATGGATGGACGAAGCATGAAATCCCCTCGGTGACGGCATCTACTTCGACGCCTTTGTTTGAACCCGACGTTTTCGCGTCGTTGACGACTTCCGGCGCGCCTTGCCGGCCGCGCGTCCCAGTCTCCGCCCCCTGGCCAAAAGGCCGTGGCGGCGGATTTCAGGTCGCGCGTGCCGGCGCCCCAACGGGAACGATCGAAGCGCATCTCAGTTCGCTGTAGAGGCGTCACATATGCGGCGCATCCCCCGCACGGGGGATGCTGCTCGACGATCGCACTCCGGCATGACGGGGCAATCAGCATATTTTGCGATTGATGGCCCGGCGCCCGCGTGCGGATCGAGCTGCCGGTTCAGCGCTTGAGTGAGAGGTGATTTTTGCGTGCAAGCCAGCAATCAAAGATAGTCCGGGACAGGCCAAAACACCCGGCTCCAGCGAGGCTTTCCTATGGTAGAGCTTGCTGAAATTACATAAGCGCAGTCTTAATTATTCGAAGGAACAGTGCATGCTTCAGCGACGTGGCGGAAAATTTTCCAAGGCAGTTTTCAGTCTGGCCTGGGCGCTGCATCTTGCTGCAATTCCCGTCTCCTATTCGACCAGCGCCTATGCGCTGAAGGGCGATGTCAAACTGCCCGATCCCTATGTTTCCAGGGCGATCGAAGCGGTTCTGCTGCCGATCAACGACACCGTGCGCAAAGAGTTCAAACTCGAGCCACACGCCAACGGTGTTCTCGTCCTGTCGGTCAAGCCTGGCGGCACCGGCGAAAAGCAGGGCATCGAGCCGGGCGACGTGATCACCAAGGTCCATGGCCACAAGATCCACAAGCCGATCGACGTCGATACGGTGGTCTACTACTGGGCAAAAGCAGGCAAATCCGACTTCCGCTTCGATTCCTATCGTGACGGCAAGGCCTACAACTCCACCGGCACCATCACGCTCAGCACCTACGAAACCGTCATCAATGTCGTCACCGTTGCGACATGGACAAGCTGGTCGGTGGCCACCGCCTTCAGCTATTCCGAGTTCTACGGCGAATACAGCCAGGAAATGACGGCAAGCTACGAATCATCCGAGACGACCATCGAGGAAACCGCATCTTCCGAAGAATTCACCGCCGAGGCCAAGAGCGAGGCAACCGATGAGAGTTCGGACGCCAACGCGGACGCGACGACCGACGGCGCGAGCGACTCGGCGACGGAGCCGAGTGACCAGCCGGACGCCGCGGGAGCCGATGACAATGACGCTCCCGCCGCGGAAGACCCTTCCGATGCTGGTGATGACGGCGCCGACGACAATTCCGGTGGCGACGATTCGGACAGTGGTGACGACGGCGGCAGCGATGATGGCGGCAGCGACGACGGCGGCGACAGTGGCGGCGACGACAACTAAGCCGCCAGTCTGTTGAGAACCGTATCGGCGGACAATCTGGCCCGCGGTGCTGGCCGCTTTGCGATTGCCCGAAGCCCAGCCATCATGGTAACGAGGGCCGACGCGGGTATGATGTAATGGTAGCTTGTCAGCTTCCCAAGCTGAACGCGAGGGTTCGATTCCCTCTACCCGCTCCAAAATCAATGACTTAGATGGAGTTTTCCGGCGACCGCCCTGCCGCAGGTCGCACATTGGTCGGCGACCCGATCCAGCGCGAACAGCGCATCGCGACCCTGGTTATGCCTGCGCCCCGGCGCATACGGGAAGGTGCATCGCCACCTCGTCGGCTCCCATCCGCATTATGCTGTGCGACAGGCCGCCGTGCTCCTCGATCCACTGCCGCACCCAATCGGGGTATTGCGAGAGCAGGTAGTTGGCGGCGACGGCGTTCTTCCGAGCGCCGACGCCGAACGGCAGATGGAAGCCGAAGGATGCGCGCGAGGTAATGCAAAGCTGCTCGGCAGGCAGGGACAGATAGAGCGTGCAGGCGCTGTCGCACGCCCCGTCAAATTGCACCGGCTCGTCGGCGGCGCGCAGTTTGGCGACGTGCAAAGCGAAGGTCACGATCTGGCCACCGGGATTGCCGCGCACCGTCTCGGCGTTGGCGGGCAGCATCGTCAGGACGGCGAAGAACCCAATCGCCATGGCCACCGTCCATCCAACCCATGCAGGCGGCAGATTGGTGGGCATTGCTGTTAACCTCGCGCTCGTCACATGACATCCACGCTAACATCGAGATGGTTAACAACAGGCTGCCTTTGAATTGTAGCCAGCGCCAATATATGTCGAGAGCGGTCTCTGCAACCGACGCAATCGCGGCATTTGAGCGCGTGGGAAAATCATTTTCGTAGGCAATGGCCCGATGAGGAATTGATGAAGCTCTCATCGAGAGGTACCCATCGGCTCGAGAGGTACCCATCGGCTGAATTGCTCGTAGAATCGCAATGTCGTACTTGCCATCTGGCGACGCTGACGTCAGGGACAGCAACGAACGGTTCAGCCTGCATGTCTAATATCTGGAGCACCGGCCACCTTGTAGTGGCCGGTGCTCCAATTGCGCTCTCAGAGCCAGACGCTCAACCAGACGCGCCTGCGCCAGCAGCGGACGTGACGCCGGCCGTGGCGCCAATAGCGGCGGCAGACCCTTCTCCAGCCGTGCCTCCGATGATAATGGTGGTGATGCCGGCGATGGGAGACCAGATCCACTTCGGCCTGATCATCTCCCTCGAAAACCGCTGGATCCGGTTTGTCGAGTTCATCGAGAATTCCGTTGCCGTCCGGAATACCGGCAATCGCCTTGCCAGGCCTGGCTACGGCAGCAAGCGTGATCATCCCCGCAACGCCAAGCATTCCGGTGAGAAACAAGCGACGTTCCATCGAAACCTCCCTGGTTTTTGACCACCGGCAATCTCGCTCCCCGGCTCAAACAGGCTCCAGCGGGAATGCCGGTTGGATTGAACGCGCGATTTCGATTCTCGTTCCAATCACCCCACTTCCCGCAGAATGAAGTCGTGCAGCATCTTGGCCGCCGGCGACAGCACGCGGTTCTTTACCGTGATCAGGCTGTAGGGCCTGACCTCGATGTCGAACTCGGTCTGGACGACATCGATGGCGCCGGCCAGCCCATCCGGGCTCTGGATGAATTTCGCCACCTGGATCGAGACCGGCGCGATGGCGTCGGACTGGGCGACCATGACCAAAGTGAGCAGCAGCGAGCTGGTGTTGAGGATGCGGTCCGGCAGCGCGATGTTGCGGTTCAAGAAATTGCTTTCCATCGCTTGGCGCAGCGGCGAGCCGCCCGACTGAAACACCCAGTCATAGGCGGCGGTGTCCTCCAGCCGCACCGCCTTGCCCTTGCTCAGCGGGTGGCCGCGGCGCACGATCAGGCAGGCTTTTTCGACGCCGATGACGCGCGACTCGAACAGCCGCGGATTGAGATCGTCGGGAATGCGGGCGATGATGAAATCATGGCGCGTGGAGATCAGTTCGCGCGCCAGTACATTGGAGGTCTCGACCTGCATGGTTATCTCGATGCGCGGATAGATGCGGCGGATTTCGCGGATCGCCGGCACCGCCAGCTCGATCGCCGGCGCGGTCACGGCGCCCAGGAACACCGCGCCTCCCTTGCCCGCCTTGAGCTCGGAGATCTCGCGGTCGGCCTCGCGCATCTCGAGCAGGATCGAGCGGGCGCGTCTGGCCAGCGCCTTGCCGTAAGGGGTCAGCGTGATGCCGCGGGGCAGCCTCTCGCACAGCTTGACGTCGAGCACGGCTTCCATCTCGGCGATCATGCGTGACGCCGCCGGCTGCGAGATGTTCATCACCTGGGCCGCCGCGCTCACGCGGCCGTGGTCGTCGAGCGCCACGATCATGCGCATGTGGCGCAGGCTGAGGCCGCTGCGCAAAAGGGTTTCGCCATCGCCCGGCAACTCGTCATAACCACTTGAGATTCCTGCGGAATTGCGTAGCGCCGCCATGATTTCCCCTGCTCTCCGCCCGTAACCGGCCGGCAGCCCGGCCATGCCTTCAACTGCGTCTAATATATATCAGTTTCGATATAGCAACTGTCAAAGATCGCATTTGACAGTTATGGCAAAGGGACACACTTTGGGCGCGTCCTGAGACTTGACGGTCGGTGACGAGCAAAATCGTATCGATTGAAATCAGCGTCTCGGGACGATTGGGAGGAATACCAGAGATCGACATGCCGGCGGTGGCGCGTTTGCGCTTCCGCTCGACTGCGCGGCCCGCGAAGCCCCGGGGTGCCGCGTCCATCAACCAGGGAGAGTTAAGTGAAAATCATCAAGACACTGGCCGCCGTCGCGGCCCTTGGCATTGCTGCCATGACCTACTCGGCGCACGCAGCCGACAAGGGTCTTATCGGCGTGCTGATGCCGACCAAGACCTCGCAGCGCTGGATCAACGACGGCGACGCCGTCAAGTCTCAGCTCGAGGCTCTCGGCTACACCGTCGACCTGCAGTACGCGCAGGACGACATCCCCAACCAGCTCAGCCAGCTGGAAAACGAAATCACCAAAGGCCCGAAGGCGCTGATCATCGCCTCGATCGACGGCACCACCCTGTCGGATGCGCTGCAGAAGGCCGCTGACGCCGGTGTCGTCGTCGTCGCCTATGACCGCCTGATCAAGAAGACCGCCAATGTCGACTACTACACCACCTTCGACAATTTCGGCGTCGGCGTCATCCAGGCCAACTCGCTGGTCAAGGGCCTCAAGGAGCGTTTCCCGAACACCAAGCCGTGGAACGTCGAACTGTTCGGCGGCTCGCCGGACGACAACAACGCCTTCTTCTTCTACAATGGCGCGATCTCCGTCCTGCAGCCGCTGATCGATGACGGCTCGATCAAGATCAAGTCCGGCCAGACCGGCATGGATAAGGTCGGCACGCTGCGTTGGCTCGCCGCCACCGCCCAGGCGCGCATGGACAACCTCCTGTCGGCCAACTATTCGGACGGCAGCCGCGTCGATGGCGTTCTGTCGCCCTATGACGGCCTCTCCCGCGGCATCACCGCCTCGCTGCGCGCTGTCGGCTATGGCACGGACGCCCAGCCCTGGCCGATCGTGACCGGCCAGGACGCCGAGACCGCCTCGGTCAAGCTGATCATCTCGGGCGAGCAGTACTCGACCGTGTTCAAGGACACCCGCGAACTGGCCAAGGCCACTGTCGAACTCGTCGACAAGGTGCTCTCGGGCGGCAAGCCGGACGGTCTCGATGAAAAGACCTACAACAACGACGTCAAGGTCGTTCCTTCTATCCTTTTGACGCCGCATGATGTCGACAAGTCGAACTACCAGGCGCTGGTTGTCGACTCCGGCTACATCAAGGCCGAAGACCTGAAGTAATTTCGGTTACAAAGCCTGGGGTCCCGCGTACAGCGGGGCCCCTTTTTGCTAGCGCGGCGAATCCAAAATTCGCATACTAGCCCGCCGGCATTGGTCCGGACCTGGGAGGAGCGGTATTCCTGATGGCCTCGACGATTTTGGAGATGCGCGACATCACCAAGACGTTCCCCGGCGTGAAGGCGCTGTCGAACGTCAACCTCAGCGTCGAGGAGGGCGAGATCCATGCCGTGGTCGGCGAGAACGGCGCCGGCAAATCGACGCTGATGAAGGTGCTGTCGGGCGTCTATGCGTCCGGCACCTATGACGGCGCGATCGTCTATCGCGGCGAGGAATGCCATTTCAAAGGCATTCACGATAGCGAACACAAGGGTATCGTCATCATCCACCAGGAACTTGCGCTGGTGCCGATGCTGTCGATCGCCGAAAACATTTTCCTTGGCAACGAACACGCCAAATTCGGCGTCATCGACTGGAATGCCAACGAGACGCGCACCAGCGCCTTGCTGAAGAAGGTGGGCCTCAAGGAGGACCCCAAGACGCTGATCACCAATATCGGCGTCGGCAAGCAGCAGCTTGTCGAGATCGCCAAGGCGCTCAGCAAGGAAGTCAAGCTGCTGATCCTCGACGAGCCGACGGCGAGCCTGTCCGAAAAGGACAGCCAGGCGCTGCTCGATCTGCTGCTCGAGTTCAAGCGGCAAGGCATGACCTCGATCCTGATCTCGCACAAGCTCAACGAAGTGAACCGGGTCGCCGACAAGGTTACGGTCATCCGCGACGGGCGGACCATCGAGACGCTTGCCAAGAAAGACATCTCCGAAGACCGCATCATCACCTCGATGGTCGGGCGCTCGCTCGATGACCGTTATCCGCCGCGCGAGCCGAAGATCGGCGAGGTCGTGCTGCAGGTGAAGAACTGGTCGGTCTATCATCCGATCCATGCCGAGCGGCAGGTGATCAAGGGCATCGATCTCAACGTCCGCAAGGGCGAGGTGGTGGGTATCGCCGGGCTGATGGGCGCGGGACGTACAGAATTCGCGATGAGCCTGTTCGGCCGCTCCTATGGCCGCCGTATCACCGGTGAGGTGCTCCTCAACGGCAAGCCGATCGATGTCTCCTCGGTCAGCAAGGCGGTGGCCCATGGCATTGCCTACGTTACCGAGGACCGCAAGACCTACGGTCTCAACCTGATCGACCACATCAAGCACAACATCACGCTGGCCAACCTTGGCGGCGTGTCGCGCCACGCGGTGATCGACGATTTGCGCGAACTGGCCGTCGCCAACGACTACAAGGCCAAGACCAACATCCGCTCGTCCAGCGTCTATCAAATGACCGGCAATCTGTCGGGCGGCAATCAACAGAAGGTGGTGCTGTCGAAGTGGCTGTTCGCCAATCCGGAAGTGCTGATCCTCGACGAGCCGACGCGCGGCATCGACGTCGGGGCCAAGTACGAAATCTACACCATCATCGCCCGCCTCGCCTCCGAGGGTAAGGCGATCATCGTCATCTCGTCGGAGATGCCTGAACTGCTCGGCATCACGGACCGCATCTACGTCATGAATGAAGGGCGCATGGTTGGAGAAATGGCGGCGAGCGACGCCAGCCAGGAAAAGATCATGCGCGCCATCGTTCGGGGAGAAGGAAAGCCATCATGACCACAGAAAGCGCTCCCGCGCCGAAAAGCGGCGTCGCCGAAGATGTACAACCGGGGCCGCGCGTTGCCGTCTCGGCGCTGATCACCAATCTGCGCGACTACGGCCTGATCCTGGCGCTGATCGCCATCATGGTGTTCTTCCAGTTCACCACCTCCGGCACACTCTTCAAACCGGTGAACCTGAGCAATCTGGTGCAGCAGAACTCGTTCATCATCGTGATGGCGCTGGGCATGCTCTTGGTCATCGTCTCCGGCCATATCGACCTCAGCGTCGGCTCCGTTGCCGGTTTTATCGGTGCGCTGGCGGCGATGATGATGGTGATCTGGCCTCTCGGACCCTTCAGCAACCCGCTGGTGGTGTCGATCATCTGCCTCATCATCGGCGGCGGCATCGGCGCGGCCCAAGGCTATTGGATTGCCTATCACCGAATACCGAGTTTCATCGTCACGCTGGCGGGAATGCTGATCTTTCGCGGCATCTGCCAGGCGCTGCTGGGTGGCGGGTCTTCGGTGGGGCCGCTTCCAGACGGCTTCAAGGCGCTCAGCTCCGGCTTCATTCCAGATGTGATCGGCCCCTTGACGCTGATCCCGCCGACGGTGAACGCCGCCGGCAAGACCATTCTGGGCAGCGGCATGACCCTGCACATGACGACGATCCTGATCGGCATCGTCGCCGTGCTCGCCTACGCCTATTTCGGGCTCAAGGCACGGCGTACCCGCGAAGCGCATGGCTATGAAGCCGAGCCCTTTACGCTGTTTGTCATCAAGACCCTGGTGACCAGCGCGCTGGCGCTGTTCCTGGTCTACCAGTTCGCCAGCTACAGGGGCCTGCCGATCGTACTCATGGTGATGGGCGCGCTGATCGCGCTGTTCGTCTTCGTCACCAAACGCATGACCATCGGCCGCCGCATCTACGCCATGGGCGGCAATGCCAAGGCGGCGCAACTGTCGGGCATCAAGACCGAGCGGCTGACCCTGATGGTGTTCGTCAACATGGGCGTTCTGTCGGCGCTTGGCGGCCTGATCATTGCAGCGCGGCTCGGACAGGCCGTGCCGGCGGCGGGCCTCGGCAGCGAGCTCGACGTCATCGCCGCGGTGTTCATCGGCGGCGCCTCGGCCATGGGCGGCGTCGGCCAGGTGATCGGCGCGGTGGTCGGCGGCTTCATCATGGGCGTGATGAACAACGGCATGTCGATCATGGGCGTCAATGTCGACTGGCAGCAGGTGGTCAAAGGCCTGGTGCTGCTCGGCGCCGTGGTCTTCGACGTCTACAACAAGAACAAAGGTTAGACCGGGAACGGAAACCAGGACGGCATACGGGTCACATCGCGGCGCTGCCGGGCAGTGCAAAGAAGTCCGGTGAAGGACCAGGTTCGCGAGCGCAATCCGGACGAAGAGTTTTAACCCGTGGCACGGACAGGTCCGCGCCGCGCTGGGTAAGGTTTGTCAAAGCGGCAACCGAGCCAAGCAATTGAGAGAGGGTACATCATGCTGATCTCCCAGATCCTCGACGACGCCGAGACGATCCGCGTCGTCGCCCGCAATGGCGGCAAGACCCGGATCATCAATGGCGCCCGCAGCGTCTATTCGCTGGCGACGGAAGCCGCCCGCACCGGCACCGGGCTCGTTGCCCTGATCGAGCGCAAGGGCTTCGGCGAGACCGTCGATCTCGACGCCGCCTACAAGAAGGGGCGACTGCTGTCGCCGATCAATCATCCCGATCCCGCGCATCTGCATCTCACCGGCACCGGGCTGACGCATCTCGGCTCCGCCGCCACACGCGATTCCATGCACAAGAAGCTCAGCACCGACGGCGAGGAGCAGCTCACCGATTCGATGAAGATGTTCCGCATGGGGCTGGAAGGCGGCAAGCCGGCGAAAGGCCAGACCGGCGTGCAGCCGGAATGGTTCTACAAGGGCAACGGCACCATGGCGGTGGCGCCGGGTGCGCCACTCATGTCGCCGGCTTTCGCGCAGGACGCTGGCGAGGAGCCGGAAGTCGCCGGCATCTATGTCATCGGCGACGACGGCGCGCCGTTCCGCGTCGGCTTCACGCTGTCGAACGAGTTTTCCGACCACGTCACCGAGCGGGTGAACTATCTGTTCCTGGCGCATTCCAAGCTGCGCAACGCCTCGTTCGGACCGGAGATCCTGATCGGCGACCTGCCGTCCGACATCCGAGGCGCCTCGCGCATCGTTCGCGACGGCAAGGTGCTTTGGGAAAAGCCGTTCCTGTCGGGCGAGGCGAACATGTCGCACACCATCGCCAATCTCGAACATCACCATTTCAAATATTCGGCCTTCCGCCAGCCGGGCGACGTGCATGTGCACATGTTCGGCACGGCGACGCTTTCGTTTGCCGACGGTATCAGGACCGAGGCCGGCGACACGTTCGAAATCGAAGCCAAGGATTTCGGCCTGCCGCTGCGCAATCCGCTCGAGATCGAGCAGCCGGTGAAGGTGGCGGTGAAGTCGCTGTGAGCCTGATCTCCCCCCTTGAGGGGGAGATGTCGCCAAAGGCGACAGAGGGGGTCGTCGCGCGTGGAGCGCCGACGTCTTCCGCGGCACCAGACGGCGCTGGCGTTCTACGCGCAGCGACCCCCTCTGGCCTGCCGGCCATCTCCCCCTCAAGGGGGGAGATGGCAGTTCAACCTCAATAAATATCGAAGTCGAAATACTTGGCCTGGATCTTCTTGTAGGTGCCGTCGGCGACGATGGCGTCGATGGCGGCGTTGAGCTTGTCGCGAAGCTCTGTGTCTTCCAGGCGAACCGCGATGCCGGCCTGCGTCTCGGTGCCCTTGATGTCGCCGATCATCTTGCAGCAGCCGTTGCTCGCCTTCTTCATCCAGTCGACCAGCACGAACTTGTCCGAGATGACGGCATCGAGGCGGCCGTTGGTCAGATCGGTGATCGCTTCTTCCTGGGTCGGATAGAGCTTGGCCTCGGCGCCGGCCTTGCCATAGACGTCCTGGGCATAATCGGCCTGGGTGGTCGACGCTTGGGCGCCCACCGTCTTGCCGGCAAGTGCCGCCGCTTCAGTCGAGGTGAGCTCGCTGTCCTTCAGGGCCACCATGGCAAGCGGCGTGGTGTAATATTTGTTGGTGAAGGCGACCTGTTTCTTGCGTTCCTCGGTGATGCTCATCGAGGCGATGATGGCGTCGAACTTCTTGGCCTGGAGGGCAGGAATGATGCCGTCCCAGTCCTGCGTGACGATCTCGCACTCGACCTTCATCTGCGCGCAAAGCGCATCGGCGATGTCGATGTCGAAGCCGACGACCTTGCCGTCCGGCGTGATGGTGTTGAACGGCGGATAGGCACCCTCGGTGCCGATCTTCAGTTTCTCCGCGGCCTGTGCCGAAAAGGAGCCGGCAGCAATGACCAACATGGCGGCGCTTGCCGCCGATAGGATCCATCTCGAAATCCGCATTCTTGTTCCCCTTGCAGTTAAGTCATCATGACGGTCGGCACAGCCAAGCATGGCGCGCCGGGTCAGGCAAGGTCTCACGGTGACAAGGAAGATCAGCGCGCGGCGCGGAAATGCTTGGACAGCTTCAGGCCTTGCGCCTGGTAGTTGGAGCCGAGATCGGTGCCGTAGAGCGCCTGCGGCCGCTTCAGCATGTGCTCGTAGACCAGCCGCCCGACGATCTGGCCATGGTCGAGGATAAACGGCACTTCGTGGCTGCGCACTTCGAGCACCGCCCGGCTGCCGGTGCCGCCTGATGCCGAATGGCCAAAACCCGGATCGAAGAAGCCGGCATAGTGAACGCGGAATTCGCCGACCAGCGGATCGAAGGGCGTCATCTCGGCGGCGTAGAGCGGCGGCACATGCACCGCCTCGCGCGACACCAGTATGTAGAACTCGTCGGGATCGAGCACCAGTTCGCCAGCGCCGCGCTTATAGAGCGGCTCCCAGAAGTCGACGACATCCTGGGCGGCACGCTTGTCGACATCGACAAGGCCTGTGTGATGCTTGCCGCGATAGCCGACCAGCCCATCCTTGTCGCCGTCGAGATCGATCGACAGCGCGATGCCGCCGCCGGAAATGTTGGGCGGCTCGGTGGCCACCAGCATCTCGGCGCGGTGCAGTTCGCTCAGCTCAGCCTCCGACAGGAGCGCATTGCCGGTGCGGAAGCGGATCTGCGACAGCCGCGAGCCGGTGCGCACGACGATCGGGAAGGTGCGCGGGCTGACCTCCAGGTAGAGCGGACCGTCATAGCCGGCGGCGATCTTGTCGAACTCGTGGCCGCGATCGGTCATCACCCGGGTGAAGATGTCGAGCCGTCCGGTCGAACTCTTCGGGTTGGCCGATGCGGAAATGTCGGCAGGCAGCGCCAGGCCTTCGAGCAGCGGCACGATGTAGACGCAGCCGGTTTCAAGCACCGCGCCTTCGGCGAGATCGATTTCGTGCAGTTTCAGCCGATCGAGCTTTTCGGCGACCTTGTGGCCCGGCCCGGGCAAAAAGGAAGCGCGCACCCGCCACGCTTTGGCGCCGAGCCTGAGATCGAGGCTGGCCGGCTGGATCTGGTCGGCATCGAGCGCACGCGGCGACTTCAGCGCGCCCGACTGGAACAACGCGGAAATATCCTGATCGGGAAGAATGCCGGTCTGCCGCAAAGCTGGCTCCGCTTGAAGGCCGCGACTCTTTTTTTGTCGCAGGTTCTTGCCGCAAAACCGTGTAACACTTTTGCGGAACCTGCTTGGTACAAACCTCTTAATCAAGCCGGGAATTGACGCAAGCGCGGTGCAGGTCTAAAGGGTCGTTATCCCGTGGTGATTTGGCCGGTCGGCTTGCAGCCACGTTAAACAAGTCGCTAAAGGACCGTCGGGCCGCAAGGCCGTATGGACCGGTTGCGACTTTCGCGGCCGGTTTTTTTGTGTCTGGAACAAAAGCGATGAGCACCAAGAAGCGTAACTGGAAGCCTCAGACAGCACTCGTGCATGCAGGGACCTTGCGTTCCCAATTCGGCGAAACGTCGGAGGCGATGTACCTCACCCAGGGCTATGTCTATGAGACGGCGCAGGCAGCCGAAGCGCGCTTCAAGGGCGAAGAGCCGGGTTTCATCTATTCGCGCTACGCCAATCCGACCGTCGACATGTTCGAAAAGCGCATGTGCGCGCTTGAAGGCGCGGAAGACGCGCGCGCCACCGCGTCCGGCATGGCGGCGGTGACCGCAGCCCTTCTGTGCAGCGCCAAGGCCGGCGACCACATCGTGGCGGCGCGCGCGCTGTTCGGTTCCTGCCGCTGGGTGATCGAGACGCTGGCGCCGAAATACGGCATCGAGGCAACGCTGGTCGACGGCACCGACATCGCCAATTGGGAAAAGGCGGTGAGGCCGAACACAAAACTGTTCTTCCTGGAAAGCCCGACCAACCCGACACTGGAAGTGATCGACATCGCCGCAGTTGCTGCGCTCGCCAATTCGATCGGCGCGCGGCTGATCGTCGACAACGTCTTTGCCACCCCCTTGCAGCAGAAGCCTTTGCAGCTCGGCGCCCACATCGTCGTCTATTCGGCGACCAAGCATATTGACGGCCAGGGACGCTGTCTCGGCGGCGTCATCCTGTCGGACAAGAAGTGGATCGACGAGAACCTGCACGACTATTTCCGCCACACCGGCCCCAGCCTGTCGCCGTTCAACGCCTGGACGCTGCTGAAGGGCCTGGAGACGCTGCCACTGCGCGTGCGCCAGCAGACCGAAAGCGCCGGCAAGATCGCCGATTTCCTGGCCGGGCGGCCGGAAATCGCCCGCGTCATCTATCCGGGCCGCGCCGACCACCCGCAGGCGGCGGTCGTCAAGAAGCAGATGTCGGGTGGCTCGACGCTGATCTGCCTCGACGTCAAGGGCGGCAAGCAGGCGGCCTTCGCCTTGCAGAACGCGCTCGACATCGTGCTGATCTCCAACAATCTCGGCGATGCCAAGAGCCTGATCACCCATCCGGCGACGACGACTCACAAGAATCTGAGCGACGAGGCGCGCGCCGAACTCGGCATCGGGCCGGGAACGCTGAGGCTCTCCGTCGGCCTCGAGGATGCGGACGATCTGCTCGCAGATATCGAGCAGGCGCTGAAGTCGGCAAAATAGGCTTCGCCCGATACGACAAGGCGCGGGCGCTCAGGCGCCCGACGGCGTCTCTTCCAGTTCGGCTGCCTTGGTGCCGATGGTCATCGCGTTGCCGCGCCAGTCGACGGCGCCGCCGAGCCAGCCGCGCACCCAGAGGGCGGGCAGCATCACGTCGCGCGCCATCAGCGCCGGGATCATGCGCGGCGACAGGTACCAGCCCTTGCCCCAGGCCAGGGCGCATTCCGGCAGGTAGGCGAGTGCGAGCACGGCGAGCGCGGTTGCCGGCAGGCTGAAGCCGGCGCCCGCCGCCGCCAACAGCGCCAGCACCAGTGGCACCGCCACGCCAGTGAATATCTCGGGCGCGAAGAACTGCGGGAAGGTGACGCGGCGCAAGCGCGCCCAACGCGCCTGGCGCGACCAGATTTCGTCGAAACTACGTTGGCCAAGCGGCTGCTCGAAGGGCGAGGCGACAAGATTGACGCGCAGCCCGAGCCCATTGACCAGCTTGGTCGCGGCGGCGTCCTCGGCGATCTCGGCGGCCAGTGCGCGGATGCCGCCATTGGCATCGAGCATCGGCTTGTTCCACAGCATGCTCTTGCCCTGGGCAAAGCCGAGGCCAAGCGCGTCGCCGGTATATTGCCAGCGCGCCTGCAGCGTGTTGAGGAACGCGCATTCGACCTCCGCCCAGAACCCGGCCGGCCGCGAGCCGATCGGCGTCGAGCAGACGAGGCCGGTGTCGTCGCGCCATGCCGCCAGCAGATGCTGGACATAGTCCATGGGCATCAGCACGTTGGAATCTGCAAGGATGACCCATTGGTGGCGGGCCGCTTCCCAACCCTTGACGCAATTGTTGAGCTTCGGATTGCCGCTGATGCGGTCATCGCCAAACAGCAGCCGGGCCGGTATCTCGGGAACCCGGGCAATCGCCCTGTTTATCATCTTGACCACCGGATCGTCGGCGTGGGCGACGCAGAAGAGCAGCTCATAGCGCGGCCAGTCGAGCGAGAAGGCGCGTGCCAGGGTCTCCTCGGTAAATGGCTCGACGCCACGCGCCGGGACCACGATCGACACCCCCGGCGCCTTGCCGGCGGGCGGCGCGATGGAGCGCCGCCGTCTCAGCATGAATGAAGCGAGCAGGATGCCGGCGAGATTTGAAAGAAGCAGGGCTATCGAAAGCAGGGCTGCGGCTATGACTGTCAGTTCCATCGAGATCTGGTCACTCCGGGAAAAGCCGGCCGCAAATAGCCATTTTTGAACGGTTCGACAGAGCGCTTGAGTCGCCCGGCACAGTCCGGACACACCATCATTGTCATGTGTCACTTAAATGACATTGTTTGTCGGCACCTGCGCTTGAGGTCGTTGACCGGGCCGGGGAGAGCGCCGACAGTTCCGCTCACATTGCCTTGGAGTAGCCCATGTACCGCGCCGTTACGCGCAACATCGAAGTGCAGGTCAGGCCGTTCTATCTGGAGGATCGCTCGGATCCCTCCGAGAACCGCTATGTCTGGGGCTATCAGATAACCATCGACAACCAGTCGGACGATTTCGTGCAGCTTTTGTCGCGCTATTGGCACATCACCGACGGCACCGGCCGGGTCGAGGAAGTGCGCGGTGCCGGCGTTGTCGGCGACCAGCCCGAACTCAACCCCGGCGACAGCTATCAATACACGTCCGGCTGCCCGCTCTCGACGCCGTCCGGCATCATGGTCGGCCACTACACCATGCGCAACAAGCGGGGCGAGACGTTCGACATCGCCATCCCGGCGTTTTCGCTGGATCTGCCAGGGACACGGCGGACGGTGAACTAGCGTCTTTCTCCCCGTCTCTATACGGGGAGAAATGCCCGGCAGGGCAATGAGGGGCGGCGCCGGTCCCTGAGATTATCTTCCATGTACAAGCGCGTCTGAGTGTATTGCCGCTGCCATTTGCCGACGGTCGCGCTGCCCCTCATCCGCCCTTCGGGCACCTTCTCCCCGTAGAACGGGGAGAAGGAAGAGAGGTTACTGAGCCGCAAACTCCGCCGGATCGAAGTCATACTGCTTCGAGCAGAACTCGCAGGCGACGTGGATGCCACCGTCCTCGGTGCTGTCCTTGATCTCCTGCGCCGAAAAGCCCTCGAGGATGCCGCGGATCTTGTCCCTGGAGCATGAGCACTGGTCGGCGACTGGAACGCCGCCGAAGACGCGCACGCCGTGCTCATGGAACAGCCGGTAGAGCAGCCGCTCGGCGCCGATCGTCGGGTCGATCAGTTCGGTCGGCTCGATGGTGCCGAGCAGCGCCACCAGTTCCTGCCAGGAATTGTCGGCCGGTTCATGCGTCACGTCGCGCGGATCGCCGTCGCCGCCCGAAATGTCAGGCACGCGCATGCGTTCGGGCGATTGCGGCAGGAACTGCGCCAGGATGCCACCGGCGCGCCACTGCTCACGGGCGCCACGAGGACCTGGCGTCAGCAGCTTGGCCACCGACAGCCTGAGATCGGTCGGGATCTGCTCCGACTGGCGGAAATAGGTGCGTGCCGCATCTTCCAGCGTTTCGCCGTCGAGCTGGACGATGCCCTGGTAGCGCTGCGTGTGGGCGCCCTGGTCGATGGTCAGCGCCAAAACGCCGCTGCCGAGCAACGTCTGCTGCGACGTTTCGCCGGTAGCGATCAAGGCTTCCAGCCGGTCGGCATCGAAGCGCGCATAGGCCCGCAAGGCCGATGGCGTGGAGAAATCCGCGACCAGCATGTCGACCGGCCCGTCGGTGCGGGTCTGCAGGATAAACTTGCCCTCGAACTTGAGCGAGGTGCCAAGCAACACCGTCAGCACACAGGCTTCCGCCAGCAGCCGGGCGACCGGCTCGGGATAGTCGTGGCGGCTGAGGATGGCGTCGAGCATCGGCCCGAGCTGGACCGTGCGGCCGCGCACGTCGAGCGGGCCGACCTCGAAGGGCACGACGTGATCGTCGCCGGCATAGCCGAATTCGCCGAGTTTGGGGTGATGTTCAGTCACTTGATGCGTTTCCAACATGACAAAGCTCCAGGGCGCGGCCATGCCGCCCCCTGGGGTGCATGCGTCCAAACGCGCTTGATTTGCGTGATGCGGCGCAGATAGGCATCGCGCCGCCCCAGATCAAGCGCCCAGACACATCAAGCGCCCAAGCACCAGGCGAGCACGGCCTTCTGGGCGTGAAGCCGGTTCTCGGCCTCGTCGAAGACCACCGAATGCGGTCCGTCGATGACCTCGTCGGTCACCTCCTCGCCGCGATGCGCCGGCAAGCAGTGCATGAACAGGGCGTCCGGCTTGGCCTTCGCCATCAGGGCTGCATTGACCTGATAGGGCGAGAACACATTGTGACCGCGGGCGCGATGTTCCTGACCCATCGACACCCAGCAGTCGGTGACGATGCAATCGGCCTCATGCACGGCTTCCTCGGGCGAGCGGGTGAAGCTCAGCTTGCCGCCATGCGCCTTCGACCAGTCGATATGTTTCTGCGCCGGCTCGCTGCCCTCGGGCACGGCGACATTGAGGTTGAACTGGAACCGCGCCGAGGCCTCGAGCAGCGAATGCAGCACATTGTTGCCGTCGCCGGTCCAGGCGATGGTCTTGCCGGCCACCGGACCACGATGCTCCTCGAAGGTCATGATGTCGGCCATCAGCTGGCAAGGGTGGGTGTCGTCGGTCAGCCCGTTGATGACGGGGATCGTTGCGTTCTCGGTCAATTCAAGCAGCCGCTCATGCGAGGTGGTGCGGATCATGATCGCATCGACATAGCGCGACAGCACCTTGGCGGTGTCGGCGATGGTTTCGGAGCGGCCTAGTTGCATCTCGGTGCCGGTCAGCATGATGGTCTCGCCGCCAAGCTGGCGCATGCCGACGTCAAACGACACACGCGTGCGCGTCGACGGCTTGTCGAAGATCATCGCCAGCACCTTGCCTTCGAGCGGCTTTGTCCGCTCGCCGGCCTTGAGCCTGGCCTTTCGCAGCACCGCGTCGTCCAGCATGAAGCGCAGATCGCCTTCGGAAACGGCGGAAAGATCGGTGAAATGGCGAAGTGACATCAGGAATGGTTCCGGGATTACTTCGCGGCAGCCGCGGCGATGGCGTCGGCCAGGCCCCGGGCACCGGCGCGGATGCGGTCGAGCGCCTCGTGGATCTCGGCGTCGGTGACGGTAAGCGGCGGCAGCAGGCGAATGACGTTGTCGCCGGCGGGCACCGCCAGCAGATGCTGGTCGCGCAAGGCCATGTTGACCTTGGTGTTGGGCATCGCGCATTTGAGGCCGAGCATCAGCCCGGTGCCCCTGATGCCTTCGATGACATCGGGGAATTCGTCGGCGACACTCGCCAGCCCCTGCTTCATCAGCAGCGCCTTGCGCTGGACGTCCTCGAGGAAGCCGTCTTCCAGCACCACGTCGAGCACGGCGTTGCCGACCGCCATGGCCAGCGGATTGCCGCCGAAGGTGGTTCCGTGCACGCCAGCGGTCATGCCGACCGCGGCCTCGTTAGTCGCAAGGCAAGCGCCCATCGGGAAGCCGCCGCCAATGCCCTTGGCAATCGCCATCAGGTCGGGAGTGACGCCCGCCCATTCATGGGCGAACAGCTTTCCGGTGCGGCCGATGCCGCACTGAACCTCGTCGAAGATCAAGAGCAGGCCGTGCTGCTCGCACAGCTGCCGCAGCCGCTTCAGCGACTGCGTCGGCACCGGGCGGATACCGCCCTCGCCCTGCACCGGCTCGATCAGGATCGCGGCGGTCTCCGGCGTGATTGCCTTTTCGGCGGCGTCGATGTCGTCGAAGCCGACCTGGTCGAAACCTTCGACCTTGGGCCCAAAGCCTTCCAGATATTTATACTGGCCGCCGGCGGCGATGGTCGCCAGGGTGCGGCCATGGAAGGCGCCTTCGAAGGTAATGACGCGAAAGCGCTCGGGATGGCCGTTGACGAATTGATAGCGCCGCGCCGTCTTGATGGCGCATTCCAGCGCCTCGGCGCCGGAATTGGTGAAGAACACCTTGTCGGCGAAAGTGGCGTCGGCCAGTCGCTCGCCAAGCCGACTCTGCGCCGGAATCTCGTAGAGGTTGGAGACATGCCAGAGCTTGGCTGCTTGCTCGGTGAGCGCGGCGACCAGGTGCGGATGGCTGTGGCCGAGCGAATTCACGGCGATACCGCCGGCAAAATCGAGATATCGCTCGCCCTTGTCAGTGACCAGCCATGTGCCTTCCCCATGGTCGAAAGCCAGGGGTGCGCGAGCAAAGGTCTCGAAAAGCGCCGAACCGCTCATTATATGCGTCTCCGGAACCGGAAAATCAAAAAAGCCGCCCAAGCGGCGGCCTTTGCGGCTTATCGTGTTTTTCGGCCATGAAGTCAACGAAAACGTCGTGCAAAGGCGCGCGGCAAGCCCCCCGACGAGATGCCGGCTCATAAGCGACCGGGCAAGTTGGGGAAAACCTAAAAAACCGATTCGTGTTGCCCTTGGGACTCTTGTCACCGAGTCAACACATGAGGTAATTGTAGTCGGGAAATAACTAGATTTCGTGCGGCGGACCTAATCACCTAATATATGTGGTGTCTGCCCCGGCAAAGGTTGCCGGGTCGGGAATGGATTCCGATTGCCGCACGCTTAGCAGGAGCGCGGTCTCATGAACTGGACTGACGAGCGGGTCGAACTTCTCAGGAAATTGTGGTCGGAGGGTCTGAGCGCCAGCCAGATTGCCGCACAGCTTGGTGGGGTCAGCCGTAACGCGGTCATCGGCAAGGTGCACCGGCTGAAGCTGTCGGGCCGCGGACGCTCGACCGCAACGCCGGCGCGCCAGAAGAAGGCGGTGCAGGGATCGACCGTCCAGAAATCGGTTTCGCGCGCTGCAAGTGCCCAGCGCCATGTCACCACCTCGATCGGCGCAAACGCGCTGCAGACGCAGTTCGATGCCGAACCGGTGGCGCGCCACTACATCCGCCCGGTCGAGAACGTCGTCCTGCCGATCTCGCGGCATCTGCAGCTCGTCGAACTGACCGAGCGCACCTGCAAATGGCCGAATGGCGATCCGCTTTCGGAGGATTTCCACTTCTGCGGCAACGATGCCGCCGAAACCGGCCCCTATTGCAAGTACCATGCGCGGGTGGCGTTCCAGCCGGCTTCGGAACGGCGGCGGAGCCGCTGAGCGAATAGCGAATAGCGAATAGCGAATAGCGAATAGCGAAGAGCGAATAGCGAATAGCGAATAGCGAATAGCGAATAGCGAATAGCGAATAGCGAATAGCGAATAGCGAATAGCGAATAGCGAATAGCGAATAGAAATGGATTGAGCCTCCGCGACAAGGCAACTCCGTTTTTTCCTATTCGCTACTCCCCATTCCCTACTCGCTTTCTTTCACAGCCAGCCGTTCTTGCGAAACCGCCAGTACAGGAACGAGCAGATCAGGGCGATTGTCGCCAACACCACCGGGTAGCCGTATTCCATCTTCAGCTCCGGCATATCGTTGAAATTCATGCCGTAAATGCCGGCGAACGCGGTCGGCACCGCCAGGATGGCGGCCCATGAAGCGAGCTTCTTGGAGATCGCCGTTTCCTGGCTTTGGCCGACCAGCAGGCTGGCCTCGAAGGCGAAGGCCAGCACCTCCCGCAAACTGTCGATCTTCTCCTGAACGGTGCGGATGTGGTCGGTGACGTCGCGAAACAGCGGGTGCATGGCGGTGTGGATCTGCGGCAGGTCGGCGCTGGTCAAGCGGCGGCAGACTTCCACCAGCGGCAATGCCGCATTGCGCAGGCGCAACAGATCGCGGCGCAGCATATAGAGCCGCTCAATGTCGGGACCGGTCATCGGCTTCAGCAGAACCCTGTCCTCGATCACCTCGACCTCGTCCTCGATCTGCTCGAGCACGGGCATGTAATTGTCGACGATGAAATCGAGAATGGCGTAGAGGACGAAATCCTCGCCCTTGGCCAGCGAATGCGGGCAGCTCTCCCAATGCTGGCGAACGGCGGCATAGGAGGTCGACGGACCGTGCCTGACGCTGACGATATAGCCTGAGCCGACGAACAGGTGCGTCTCACCGAAGGTGACGCGGCCGTCGATCAGCTGGGCGGTGCGGGCAACGATGAACAAGGCGTCGCCATATTGCTCGATCTTCGGCCGCTGGTGCGGATGCTCGGCATCCTCGATCGCCAGTTCATGCAGATGAAATTGCGCCTGGACGCGCAGCAACAGGTTGCGGTCGGGTTCGAGCAGGCCGATCCAGACGACGTGGCCGGACTTCTTGGCCCATTCGCCGGCTTCCTCGATGGGAATGTCGGCGACACGCCGGCCTGCCTGATAGACGCTGGAAGCGATGATGCCCGCCGTTGGCGGTGCTGGAGCAAACTCTCGAACATATTCCATCGCGGCCTCCTGA
The DNA here is from genome assembly GCF_056404235.1 of Mesorhizobium sp. P2_E10. Taxonomy (NCBI): domain Bacteria; kingdom Pseudomonadati; phylum Pseudomonadota; class Alphaproteobacteria; order Hyphomicrobiales; family Phyllobacteriaceae; genus Mesorhizobium; species Mesorhizobium sp. P2_E10. The sequence continues at coordinate 907,386 of NZ_JBFUEK010000001.1, read as the reverse complement.
AAGCATGGCCTTCACCAGAGAACGACAAGCTTAACGTCCGGATAGTTTAGCGCAATAGGATGAAGCGTTCGAGTGGCGACCGTTCACTTCCCCGGTAGCGTTGCGGGAGCACCGATCTTGTCGGTCTTGTCGCCTTTCGGCCGCTCTGCCGGCATCTGGTCGCCAGTGACGATGTAGTAGATCGTCTCGGCGATGTTGGTGGCATGGTCGCCGATCCGCTCGATGTTCTTGGCGCAAAACAGGAGATGCGTGCACGGCGTGATGTTGCGCGGGTCTTCCATCATGTAGGTCAGCAATTCGCGAAACAGCGAGGTGTACATGGCATCGATCTGGTCGTCACGGTCGCGCACGAAGCCGATCTTTTCCACCGAGCGCGACGCATAGACGTCGAGCACTTCCTTGAGCTGCGTCAAAGCAAGGTCGGCCAGCGCCTCGAGGCCGCGGAACAGGCTGGTCGGCTGGCGCCCGTCGATAACGGCGACCACCCGCTTGGCGACATTCTTGCCGAGATCGCCGACCCGTTCGAGGTCGGCCGAGATACGGATCGCGCCGACGATCTCGCGCAGGTCGGTTGCCATCGGCTGGCGCTTGGCGATGATGACGATGGCCTTGTCATCGATCTCGCGCTGCCCTTCATCGAGCACGATGTCGTCGCGGATGACTTTCTGGGCGAGGCCGGGATCGGCATTGACCAGGGCCGAGATCGCCTGTTCGACCATGCGTTCGGCATGCCCGCCCATCGCAGCGATGCGCTTCGACAGGTATTTCAGCTCTTCGTCGTAGGCGCTGACGATATGCACGGACTGCATGGACGAAATGCCTTTCCGGGATCTGTGGCCTTGAGTCGCTTCCTCGAATCCTCCGCTGATACGCTAGCCGGATGACAGAAAAAAGAAATGAACCGTTAGTACATAGTATCGCGTCAGCGAGCCGGCAAATGAACGGTGAACGCCGCGCCCTTACCGACTTCCGACTTGATCGAAAGCCTGGCGTTGTGGCGTGTCAGGATGTGCTTGACGATGGACAGGCCCAGGCCGGTGCCCTTCTGGGTCCGGCTGTTCTCGACATCGACACGATAGAAGCGCTCGGTGATGCGTGGAATGTGTTCCTCGGGAATGCCGGGACCAAAATCCGTGATGGTGACATCGATGCCAGGTTCGGAACCGGTATCGGTGCGCGCGATCGACACTGTGACGCGCCCGCCCGATTGTCCGTATTTGCAGGCGTTTTCCAGCAGGTTTTCGAAGACCTGAAACAGCTCGTCCCGGTCGCCGGGCACGTCCAGCGGCCCTTCGGCAAACGCCCGCTCGATGACGATGCCATTCTCCCGGGCGAGAGGCCCAAGCGAATCGATGACGCTGTCGATGGTCTGGCGCAGATCGACCTCGGTTCCCGGCGCCAGATAGGGCTTCATTTCCAGCCGCGACAGCGACAACAAATCGTCGATCAGGCGCGCCATGCGGCCGGTCTGGCTCTGCATGATCTGCAGGAACTGCTCGCGCGCCGCCGGGTCGTTGCGGGCCGGCCCGCGCAGCGTCTCGATGAAACCCGAGATCGAGGCCAGCGGCGTGCGCAGTTCATGGCTGGCATTGGCGATGAAGTCGGCGCGCATGCGGTCGATCCGGCGGGCCTCGCTCTGGTCCTTGAACACCAGCACATAGAGATCGGTGGCGTGGCCGACCGAAGACGCGCTCACCCGATAGGTCCGTTCCACCGGCAGCTTTTCGGTGTAGTCGACGACATCGGAGGCGACGTTCCCCGACAGGACGCCGTCGAGCAAGGCCTGCATTTCGGGGGCGCGGAACTTCAGCGACAGCGACATGCCCGGCGCGATGCCGCCAAAGGCGGCAAAGGCGGCGGCATTGGCGTGGACGATGGTGGCGGTGCGGTCGAAAATGATCAACGGATCGGCAACGGCGGCGGCGAGATACTCGCCGGAAAGCCGCTGCAACCCGATCGCCTCGATTGCGGCGGCGCTCTCGGCGGACTGGCGCGAGGCCTCGGTTGGCAGCATCGCAGCGGCAAGCAGCACGGCACATGCCAGCAGGACGACATAGCCGGACATGCCGGCGAAACCGTAGACGGCCAGGACCGCGACGATCCCTGCGGCAAGCAGCCAGCGGCTGTTCCACAGCCTGATAGCGACGGCTTGCGCCGTGCCTTTCTGCTCTGCGCCCAAGTCGGCCATTCGCGCCTGCGCCCCGTGCCCTTGCACTCAGTCGGCCGGCTGGAAACTTCCGCTGGACCGGCCTAGAGGCTCCCCATAGCATGAGTCCGGAAGCTGAAAAGGTTCGTCTCGATGAAAAATACCAAGGAAACGGCCGCTGCACCCGCAGCGGGTCCGCTGAAGATCACGATCGACGGCAAGGAGCGCGAGTTCGATATCGAGAATCCGGAGCTTCCGGACTGGGTCGAGGATCACAAGCTGACCGCCGGCGGCTTCCCCTACGACAAGAAGATGAAAAGCGAGGAGTATGACAAGACGCTTGAGCTCCTGCAGATCGAGCTGGTCAAGGCGCAGGCCTGGCTGCAATCGACCGGCAAGCGGGTGGTGGCGCTATTCGAGGGACGCGATGCCGCCGGCAAGGGCGGCACCATCTTCGTGCTGCGCCAGTACATGAACCCTCGAACCGCGCGCAATGTGGCGCTGACCAAGCCGACGCCGACCGAAGTCGGACAGTGGTATTACCAGCGCTATGTCGACCATTTCCCGACGGCGGGCGAGTTCGTCACCTTCGACCGCTCCTGGTACAATCGCGGCGGCGTCGAGCCGGTGATGGGCTTCTGCACACCGGAGCAGCACGAGACATTCCTCGACGAGACGCCGCATTTTGAGCGGATGATCTCCAACGAGGGCATCCATTTCTTCAAATTCTGGCTGAACATCGGACGGGAAACCCAGCTCGAACGGTTTCACGACCGCCGCTGGAGCCCCTTGAAGAACTGGAAGTTCTCGCCGATCGACGTTGCCGGCATCACCAAATGGGACGACTACACCAATGCGCGCGATCTCATGGTCGAACGCACGCACAAGGAATTCGCGCCCTGGATCATCGTGCGGGCCAACGACAAACGGCGCGCGCGGCTGGCCGTCATGCGCCGCATCCTGTTGTCACTGCCTTATGACGGCCGCGATCTCGATGTCATCGGCAAGGAAGACAAGAAGATCGTCGGCGAAGGAACGTCGTTCCTGAAAAAATAGGCTCTATCTCTTTGTTGGAGCATGATCTTTTCCGAAAATCGGATTCCACTTTTCGGGATCATGCTCTAGGTCTGGCCCGTCCCGATACTATCGGGACAGGGCTGCTTCTGTGCTGGATTGAACCGTGCCGTCGCCGGGACGGCTATGCCACCAGCCGGGCGATCCGCTGCAGCCGCCGCAGCGTGGTGTCGTCCTGCAGCGCCTGCTGGAACAGCGAAATCTCCTGGTCGATGCGGTCGCAGAGCGCGGCTGTGTCACCCCTCAGCAGGCCACGCGTCTGCAACAGAGCGGCGACCGGCTTCTTGGCAAGCTGCCTTGCCCTGGCAAGGGCTGCGTCCTCGACGCTGCCATCCACCACGATCTCGGCGACGAGACCGAGCGCCTTGGCATCGTCGACGCCCAGCGTGTCGCCCAGGCAAAAAAACCGGAAAGCGCCGGCGTAGCCAAGCTTTTGCGGCGCCAGGATGCTGGTCGCCGCGTCTGGCACCAGGCCGAAATCGACAAACGGCACCCGGAACGTGCTCTTGCCCGACGCGATCACCATGTCGCAGTGGAACAGGATGGTGCAGCCGACACCGACGGCATCGCCATCGACACAGGCAAGGATCGGTTTGGGAAACGTCGCCAGCGTGCGGAACATGTCGGTTACGGCGGCGATCAGCAGCTGATGCTTGGTGGCATCGAGGAATTCGGAGAAGTCGCCGCCAAGGCAGAAGCAGCCAGCCAGGCCGCGCAGCACCACGACGCGCACCTCGTCGTCGACTGCAGCCTCGTGGAAGGTCCTGGCCAGGCTTTCATAGGCCCGCCTGTCCAGCACCGGGCGGCCGTCATCCGAAGACACCGTGACGATCAGCGTATGGTTGCGGAACTCGGTTTGGGGATGGATACTCATTACACTCTCCACTCTCACGGTACTATCAACTGTCACGACGCCTGCCTCAAGCCGAGCCTGTCGGGATAGCCCCTGGCCAGCACCGGCGCGAAATGATTGCGACGCGAACGCACCACATCAAGCGTGTGCTGATTGAAGGTGAGCAGGGTGGCGACGACCTGCTGGTTGCCATAGGTGCGCTGGTAGCCAAGCGGCGTTGCCAGGAAATGCAGCTGCAAAGCCCGTAGGACCCACATCGGCTCGAATTCGATGATCACCTGATTGACGTTGCGCTTCAGCCCCCACTCGACGAAGCCGGCGATCAGCTCGGTGCCGACCGTCGATACGCCGCGCCGGCCATCGCGAAAACCGGGCGCTACCGCATAGCGGGTCAGCTCGTAGACATTGGGCCCGGAAGGCGGCGTTCCTTCAAAAAGATCCGTCAGCACCTCGGTCAGCAGGTGCGCCCGCGTCGTCGGCAGCATCCTTTGATAACCGGCGAGCTCGCCATTGCGGATGACGATCTGATGCACCGCTTCGTCGTGGTCGAACTGGTCGACCTCGAGCCCGTCCGGGCGCTTCAGATCGGTCCATCCCATTTCCTCGACGAAGACCTGGTAGCGTAGACGATGAACCGCCTCCCAAAGGTCGGGACGTTCCATCAATTCCTGGGTGGTAAGGGCAAAAAGCATCCGTCTTCTCCTGGGTTCAAGAGGAAAATACGGCCGTGCTTTCGCAAGAAAATTACGTGATCACGTAGGCAGGATCTTCTAGGTCGGCGCGGCCGACCTAACTAATGTAGCCCCGCCTTATCGCCTCCGCGACCGCTTGCACCCGGTTGACGGCGCCGAGTTTGCCTTTAGCGTTAAGAAGGTGTTTCTCGGAGGTGTGTTCCGAGATGCCGAGGATTTGTGAAATCTCCCATTCGGACTTGCCGACGGCTGCCCATTGCAGGCATTCGCGCTCGCGCGGCGTCAACTCGATGTGATCGATAGTCTTGCCCGCCATGGTGTGGAGCTGCATGGCGCGGCCGATGGCATAGGTCGAGACCAGCGACACCAGGCCGAACTCGGCGCCCGACAATTCGACGGCCTCGCCGCCGAGCGATACCATGACGATCTGGCCGTCGAGGGTGATCAAAGGGAAGGCCAAACCGTCGCGCAGCTTGAATTCGCTGGCGTCGCCCATAACCTCGCCGCTGCTCTTGTCGATGCGAATGCCCTGAGCCGCTTCCCGCCACTGGAACGGCGCCTGAAGCTGTTTCATGTGGCTGACGACGGGATCATGATCGACATAGTTGCGCGACACATAGCGCTCCAGCCATTCTACAGGCCAGTCGCAGAGCAGCACATGGTCCTTTTGCTGGCCACGCGGCGTACCTGGCTGCGGAACCGTACCGGCCATCAACGCCGTGAGGCCGTAGTTCGTGGTCACGCCAAGCAGCGTTTCGCAGACCGCGGCCGCCGTGTTGGCGTGCTGCAGCTGATCTATGTATTCCAGTGTGCGATCGAAATGGCCCATCGCAACATCAACCCCATGTTGCCTCCCGATATTAGGACCAATGGTACGTGCCCAAACGGCACTTCGCCATCAACCCCGGATTGCAAAGCTGCATCCCCTTTTGTGGTGCCAACAACTGCCCCCTCCAGTCGACGCCATGCAACTACTTGCAAATACACTAAAGCATAACCCTAAATCGGCGTATTTAAATCAAAAAGCGTTGTGCCTGCGCCGTTTTCGTACCAAAAGCCAAGAAAGAGGCAGAACCGGGTGGAGTTTTATCGTGACATTTCCGTCGATATCCGTCGCCCTGGCATCAATATTTATATTTATCGGGGCGCAATCGCTTGCCGGCATCGCGCGCGCCGCAGAGCCGCAGGTGCCGGTGCTTTGGGACGCCAAGGAGCGGCTGCCGAAGCCTGACCTTTCCGCGCTGCCGCGGCTGCGATTCCTTACAACCACCGATTTTCCGCCCTTCAACTTTCTCGACGGCGCCGGCCGGCTGTCCGGCTTCCATATCGACCTGGCGCGAGCCATCTGCGCCGAACTCGACATCGCGGATAAATGTCAGATCCAGGCACTGCCGTGGGCCGAGCTTGAGGGCGCGCTGCAGAAGGGCGAAGGCGAAGCGATTATCGCCGGCATCGCCGCGACGCCGGAATCGCGCTCGAAATACGGCTTCTCACGCTCCTATCTGCAGTTTCCGGCGCGCTTTATCATGCCGAAGACCAAGGCCCTTGCGGAACCGATCTTCGACAAATTGCGCAGCAAGCGCGTCGGCGTCATCGCCGGCTCCGCGCATGAGCGCATGTTGCGCGATTATTTCGGCAACGTTCAGGTCGTCCCTTTCGACGGGCCGGAGGCGCTCTACGGCGACCTCAAGGCCGGCAAGATCGACGCCGCCTTCGGCGACGGCATGCGCTTTGCCTTCTGGCTGGGCGGCTCGGACGCCGCAGGCTGCTGCCGCTTTGCCGGCGGCCCGTATCTGGCGCCCGAATATCTGGGCTCGGGCATGGCCATCGCCACCAGGGCCGGCGATCCGGCGCTGGCCGCGGCCATGGACTACGCCCTGCAGGAGATTTCCATAAAGGGCACGTTCGCCGAGTTCTATCTGCGCTACTTCCCGGTCAGCTTCTTCTAGGGACTGCTGATATTCAGGTGAGGGCGAGTCGAGAATGGCGGTTTCCGAGAACCGGAACGGAGCGTACTTTTGGGTACGTGAGTACCGGAAGCGCAGGAAACCACCGTTCGCAGGCCGGCTTCACCTGAATATCAGCAGTCCCTGTCAGTGAGACTTTAGGTGAGCGTGCGCAGGCGGGCCTTGGCGGCACGGCCTATTGCCGCGACGGTCAGCGTGTCGAGATCGAGCTGGCGGCGGATGAGCTGCAGCACCCGCACCTCCTCCAGCCGCATTTCGAGATCGACGGCCGCAACTTCGAAGGCAGCGGCATAGGCGGTGTCGCGCAAGCGTTCGGGCAGTGCCTCACCAACACGCTCGAGAACGCCTTCCAACCCATCCTTTTCCTGCAGCATCTTCTGGCAGTCCTGTGCAATGGCAATCAGCCGGTCCTGCTTGAAATCCTCGAACACCGGCCAGGAGCGAACGACATCGCCGATCCGCGCCAGTTCGACATCGGTCATGTCACGGTCGGAGGCCGAGGTGATGACCATCAGGTAGATCAGGGCTTCATGCGGTGTCGGCAACGACATTCAAAAACTCCTCGAACGGGCCTCGAAGGTAGGAAGGCGGCATCGGTGCCGCAAGGAAAAAGCGCCGGGATCGTTGACGCTCCGGCCATGCACGCCTAGAGACCGGGCTGAACTCCACCTTCCGGCTAGCGCCGGCGAACGATTTGGAAAACAGTGACATGGCGGGATCAAACATCATCGATCTCAATCCCGAAGTGCTTGCGGCAGCGGCCGAAAGCAAGGCCTGGCCGTTCGAGGAAGCCAAAAAGATCGTCGAGCGCTACAAGGGCACGGACTTTCCCGACACCGTGCTGTTCGAGACCGGCTACGGCCCCTCGGGTCTGCCGCATATCGGCACGTTCGGCGAAGTGGCGCGTACCTCGATGGTGCGCCATGCCTTTCGCGTGATCACGCAGGACAAGGTGGCGACCAAGCTCTTGTGCTTCTCCGACGACATGGACGGCATGCGCAAGATCCCCGACAACGTGCCGGATCGCGCAGCACTCGAGCCGCATCTGCACAAGCCGCTGTCGTCGGTGCCCAATCCTTTCGGCGGCGACTATGCGAGCTTCGCGGACCACAACAACGTGATGCTTTGCCGCTTCCTCGACACGTTCGGGTTCGACTACGAATTCGCCAGCGCGACGCAATACTATAAGGCTGGCCGTTTCGATGCGATGCTGCTGCGCGCTGCCGAGCGCTACGACCAGATCATGGCGGTGATGCTGCCGACGCTCGGGCCGGAGCGGCAGGCGACCTACAGCCCGTTCCTGCCGATTTCGCCTAGAAGTGGCCGCGTGCTTTACGTCCCCATGAAGCATGTCGACGCCAAGGCCGGCACCATCACCTTCGACGATGACGGCACCGAGACCACGCTTTCGATCACAGGCGGCAGGGTGAAGCTGCAATGGAAGCCGGATTTCGGCATGCGTTGGGCAGCGCTCGGCGTCGATTTCGAGATGTTCGGCAAGGACCACCAGACCAATGCGGTGGTCTACGACCGCATCTGCAACATTCTGGGCGGGCGGGCGCCGGAGCATTTCGTCTACGAACTGTTCCTGGACGAGAACGGCCAGAAGATCTCGAAGTCGAAGGGCAACGGCATCACCATCGACCAGTGGCTGGCCTATGCGCCGACCGAGAGCCTCGGGCTCTACATGTACCAGCGGCCGCGGCAGGCCAAGAAGCTCTATTTCGACGTCATCCCGCGGGCCGTCGACGAATATTACACCTTCCTCGCCGCTTACCCCCGGCAGGATTGGAAGGAGCGGCTGGGCAACCCGGTCTGGCACATGCATGACGGCAACCCGCCGAAGACAGACATGCCGGTGCCGTTCTCGCTGCTGCTCAATCTGGTCAGCGCCTCCAACGCCCAGAACAAGGACGTGTTGTGGGGATTCATCTCGCGCCATGCGCCGGGCGTGACCCCGCAGACGCATCCGGAGCTCGACAGGCTGACGGGCTACGCGATCCGCTATTTCGACGATTTCGTGAAGCCGGCCAAGGTGTACCGAGCCGCCGACGATGTCGAGCGCGAGGCACTGACGAACCTCTCAACGGCGCTCGCAGCACTGCCGCCGGCCGCCGATGGCGAGGCGATCCAGAACGCCTCGCTCAACGTTGCGCGCAAGATCGAGCGCTATCAGGACCATAGCAAAAAGAGCCCGGATGGCGGCCCCGGCGTATCGGGCGCTTTCTTCCAGATGATCTACCAGGTGCTGATCGGGCAGGAGCGCGGACCGCGCTTCGGATCGTTCGCCGCGCTCTACGGCATTGCCGAGACGCGCGCGCTCATTGAGCGGGCGCTGGCTGGTCAACTGGCGGCGTAGCGGTCGTCGCCGACGGATCGAGGATCGGTTGCGCCTCTGTCGGTGCGATCACGACAGAAGGTGCCGGAGCCAGGCCCGACAGATTGGGGGCGGCGCCGAAGACGCCCTTTTTTGCCGCGCGCGCCTTGTCGCCTGCTTCGACATAGGGGCCGCCCGCCACCGCGCGGGCCCAGCCGTTTTCGGCCAGCCATTGGCCGACATCCTGCTTGCCGATGCGGCACTCGGCGGCGATCAGATCGCGGCCGCCTTCCGGCGGCACCGCGCAGACCACTGCCCTGCCGCGCAGAAAGGCGCGGAATGCCGTCCGCGCGCGGACGCCGCAGGCCCAGGATTTGCCCTCGTCGGTGCACGTTTCGTCCTGCTTGACGATGTCGATGCCGGAAATCGCGACCGAATAGCCCTTCGCCTCGATCAAGCCGGCGGCGGCCGCGACCGGCTGGAACAGCTTTGTCCCGTTCCAGTCGTCGGGCATTTTCGGCTTTGGCGGTCCGGCCAAGGCCAGGTCGCTCAGCGGTGCGCGCGGCTCGACCCTGACGAGCTCCTCTGCACGCAATGGCGGCGGCGCGACGGCCTCGGGGTCGATCGCCCTGGAATGGATCACGGGCTGGGGATCGGGAACGGCTGAAATGGCCGGCGCATCTGGCTCCACGTCGACATCCTGAATTTGGTCGACGGTGACGACGCTCTCGTCGCGATGCAAGGCGCGTCCGCCGGCGATAACGATGGCGGCCATCGCCGGAATCGCCAGGACAGCCATGACAAAGTGAAACAGACGCACCGGCGACCCTACTGGCTTGCCCAGACGATCCGCGCCACCCATTCGACATCGTGCAGAGGGATGTCGCGGTCGGGATGGTCGGGGTTGAGCGAGACCAGCACGATCGACTTCACCGTCTGGCGGTCGAGCACCTTGGCCATCACCTCGCCGGCATTGGTCTTAACGACGACGCGATCGCCCTTGCGGGTTGCAGCGCCCGGCTCGACGATGAGCACGTCGCCGTTGCGGTAGAGCGGCAGCATGGAATCGCCCTGGACCTTCAACGCATAGGACGTCTCGGTCGACCGCGCCGGAAGCTCGACCAGGTCCCAGCCCTGCCCGGCCGGGAAGCCGGCATCGTCGAAGAAACCGCCGGCGCCGGCCTGGGCAAAGCCGAGCAATGGCACTGCTGACCGCTGCATGGGCAAGGACCCTGCACCGGTTTTGCTGCGGCCCTCGACCAGCCCGGTGAATTCGTCAAGCGAAGCGCCTGTCGCCTCGATGATCTTGGCCAGCGATTCGGTCGATGGCCAGCGCGGCCGCCCGTCCGAGGACAATCGCTTCGACTTGTTGAAGGCGGTCGAGTCAAGACCCGCGCGCCTGGCCAGACCCGAGGCCGAAAGCGAATAGCGCTCGGCCAGAGCGTCGATGGCGGCCCAAACGCGGTCATGCGAGAGCAATTTGCTCTCCTTCAAAACAGGAAAAAATACCTTCCCTGTTCTAGCTCCTCGCCGCCACCTTGTCTACCGCGCAAGGCGGCGCTACGCCGCCTTCCGCGCCTCGCCCTTCGCGTAGGGATCGAAGCGCTGGTAGAAGCTCTCGCCCTTCTCGGCCATATCGAGCAGCAGCTTGGGCGCCTTGAACTCGGCGCCGTATTTCTTCTGCAGGCCTTTGGCGATCCTGACGAACTCCTTGGCGCCGATGCCGTCGATGTAGGACAGCGCACCGCCGGTGAAGGGCGCAAAACCGAAGGCGAGGATCGAGCCGACATCGGCCTCGCGCGGATCGGTGACGATGCCTTCCTCCATCACCCTGGCCGCTTCCAGCGCGATGGTGACCAGCAGCCGCTGCTGCAGCTCCTCATAGTCGACCTTTTCGGGCGCCAGCTGCGGGTAGAGATCCCTGAGGCCCGGCCAAAGCTTCTTCTTGGCCGGCTTTGCCGGATAGTCGTAAAAGCCCTTGCCGTTCTTGCGGCCGAAGCGGCCATGCGTGTCGACCAGCGTGTTGATCAGCGCCATCTGCTTCGGGTCGACCGCCTTGTCGCCGAGATCCCTGATGGTCTGCTTCATGATCTTCTGGGCAAGGTCGATCGCCGTTTCGTCGGTCAGAGCCAAGGGGCCGACCGGCATGCCGGCGGCCTTGGCGGCATTCTCGATCATCGGCGCCGGGACGCCCTCGATCAGCATCTTGTAGGCTTCCGACATGTAACGCAGTACGCAGCGGTTGACGTAGAAGCCGCGCGTGTCGTTGACGACGATCGGCGTCTTCTTGATGGCGCGGACGAAGTCGATCGCCGTGGCCAGTGCCTTGTCGCCGGTCTTCTTGCCCAAAATGATCTCGACCAGCATCATCTTGTCGACCGGCGAGAAGAAATGAATGCCGATGAAGTTCTTCGGCCGGGCCGAATTCCTGGCCAGCGACGAGATCGGAATGGTCGACGTATTTGACGCGAAGATCGCAGCCGGCTTCAGCACCGCTTCCGCCTGTTCGGTGGCGCTTTTCTTGACGGCGGAATCCTCGAACACCGCCTCGACCACCAGGTCACAGCCGGCGAGGTCGGCATAGTCGGCCGTCGGCGTGATCAGCGACAAAAGCCTGTCCTTCTCCTCGGGCTTGGCGCGGCCCTTCTTCACCTGGTCCGTTACAAGGCTTTCCGAATGCGCCTTGCCCTTGGCGGCGGACTCCATGTCGCGGTCGAGCAGCACCACCGGGATGCCGGCCTTGGCGGTGACATAGGCGATGCCGGCGCCCATGAAGCCGGCGCCAAGAATGCCGATCTTCTTGAACCTGGTTTCCGGCACGCCAGCCGGGCGGCGTGCGCCCTTGTTCAGCTCCTGCAGCGACACGAACAGCGAGCGGATCATCGCCGCCGCTTCCCTGGTCTGCATGATCTCGGTGAAATAGCGCTGCTCGATGCGCAGGCCGGTGTCGAACGGCACCAGCAGGCCTTCATAGACGCATTTCAGGATCGCTGCCGCAGCCGGATAATTGCCAAAGGTCTCGCGGCGCAGGATGGCGATGGCCGGCGGCCACAGATTGGCGCCCGCCACCGAATAGACCGGGCCGCCGGGCAGCTTGAAGCCCTTCTCGTCCCAGGGCTGGACGGCCTTCAGGCCGTTCTTGATCATCGCCTTGGCGGTCTCGATCAGCTTGGCCGGTTCGGCGATCTCGTGGATCAGGCCCATCGCCTTGGCCTTCTGCGGCGACAGGGTCTGGCCGGTGGTGAGCATCTGCAGCGCCTGCTGCTGGTCGGTCAGCCGCGGCACGCGCTGGGTGCCGCCGGCGCCGGGGAAGATGCCGACCTTGATTTCCGGCAAGGCCATCTTGACCTTGTCGCTATCGGCCGCGACACGGCCATGGCAAGCCAGCGACAGTTCGAAGGCGCCGCCCATGCAGGTGCCGTTGATCGCCGACACCCAGGGCTTGCCTGATGTTTCGAGCTTGCGCCATAGGGCGCCCATGCGGCCGGCATTGTCGAACAGCAGCCTTGCCGCCTTCTCCGGGTCCTTGGTCTTCTCCTTTGCAAAGACCGCCAGCATCTTTTGCAGCATGGTCAGATCAGCGCCGCCGGAGAAGCTGTCCTTGCCCGAGGTGATCACCGCGCCCTTGATGCCGGCGTCGGCCACCACCTGATCGATGATCTTGTCGAGCTCGTTCATCACCTCTTCGGTGAAGACGTTCATCGAGCGGTCAGGCATGTTCCAGGTAACCAGGGCAATGCCGTCGGCGTCGGTGTCGAGGGTGAAATTGGTGTAGCTCATTGGTCTCTCTCCCCGTCAGACGCGTTCGATGATCGTTGCGGTGCCCATGCCGGCACCGATGCACAGCGTCACCAGCGCGGTGTTCAGGTTGCGCCGCTCCAACTCGTCCAGCACCGTACCGAAGATCATCGCGCCGGTGGCGCCGAGCGGATGACCCATGGCGATGGCGCCGCCATTGACGTTGATCTTGTCGTGCGGGATATCGAAGGCCTGCATGTAGCGCAGAACCACCGAGGCGAAGGCCTCGTTGAGCTCGAACAGGTCGATGTCCGAAATCTTCATCTTGGCGCGCTTCAACAACTTCTCGGTGACGTCGACCGGGCCGGTCAGCATCAGCACCGGTTCCGAGCCGATGTTGGCGAAAGTCCGGATGCGGGCGCGCGGCTTCAGGCCCATGGTCTTGCCGGCCTTCTTCGAGCCGAGCAGAATGGCGGCGGCGCCATCGACGATGCCGGACGAATTGCCGGCATGGTGGACGTGGTTGACCTCTTCCACCTCGGGGTGCTTCTGCACCGCGACGGCGTCGAAGCCGCCCATTTCGCCGGGCATGACGAAGGACGGGTTGAGGGCTGCCAGCGACTGCATGTCGGTCGACGGCCGCATGTGCTCGTCATGGTCGAGGATGGTCAGGCCGTTCTGGTCCTTGATCGGGATCACCGAATTCTTGAAGCGGCCCTCGCCCCAGGCCTTGGCGGCGCGCTTCTGGCTCTCGACGGCGTAGGCGTCGACGTCGTCGCGCGAAAAGCCGTATTTGGTGGCGATCAGGTCTGCCGAGATGCCTTGCGGCACGAACCAGCCCGGCAGGCCGACCGAGGGGTCCATGAACCAGGCGCCGCCGGAAGCACCCATGCCGACGCGCGACATCGATTCGACGCCGCCGGCAATGACGATCTCGTCCGCGCCCTGCGCGATCTTGGCGGCGCCGAAATTGATGGCATCGAGGCCGGAGGCGCAGAAGCGCGAGATCTGCATGCCCGGCGCCTTGGTGTCGTAGCCGGCCTCAAACGCGGCGGCGCGCGGAATGACCGAACCCGCCTCGCCGACCGGATCGACGCAGCCGAAGATGATGTCGTCGACAGTGCCGGTATCGAGCCCGTTGCGGTCGCGCAGCGCCTCCAGCACCTTGGCGCCGAGCCTTACCGCCGGCACTTCGTGCAGCGATCCATCCTTCTTGCCCTTGCCGCGCGGCGTGCGCACGGCGTCATAGACATAGGCCTCAGTCATCTTCTTGCTCCTCGGGTTTGCTGAAAGTCGCTCAGAGAGAGCGTCCGATCAGCAATTTCATGATCTCGTTGGTGCCGCCGTAGATGCGCTGGACGCGGGCATCGCGGAACATGCGGGCGATCGGGTATTCATTCATGTAGCCATAGCCGCCATGCAATTGAAGGCATTCGTCGACGACTTTGCCTTGCAGGTCGCTGAGCCAGTATTTGGCCATCGAGGCCGTCACCGGGTCGAGGCCGCCAGCAATGTGGCGGGCAACGCAATCATTGTAGAAGACGCGGCCGATGGTGGCCTCGGTCTTCAGCTCGGCGAGCTTGAACTGGGTGTTCTGGAAATCGATGATCGCCTTGCCGAAGGCCTTGCGCTGCTTGACGTAGTCGATGGTCAGCGCCAGCGCCCGCTCGATCATGGCGATCGCGCCAGTGCCGATCTGCAACCGCTCCTGCGGCAATTGCTGCATCAGCTGGACGAAACCCTGGCCTTCCTCATGGCCGAGCAGGTTCGAGGTCGGCACGCGCATGTCGTTGAAGAACAGTTCCGACGTGTCGTTGGCCTTGAGCCCGATCTTGTCGAGGTTGCGGCCGCGTTCGAAGCCTTCCACCTCGTCGGTCTCGACGACGATCAGCGAAGTGCCCTTGGCGCCCTTGGCCGGATCGGTCTTGGTGACGACGATGATGAAATTGGCGAGCTGGCCGTTGGTGATGAAGGTCTTGGAGCCGTTGATCTTGTACTGGTTGCCGTCCTTCTCGGCGCGTGTCTTGACGCCTTGCAGGTCGGAGCCGGCGCCGGGCTCGGTCATGGCGATGGCGCCGATCAGCTCACCGGTGGCCAGTTTCGGCAGCCACTTCTTCTTCTGCTCTTCCGAGCCGTAGTGGAGGATGTAAGGGGCAACGATCGAATTGTGCAGGCCGATGCCGAAGCCGTCGACGCCGACATGGCCGATCGCCTCGATGATGGCGCTCTCATGGGCGAAGGTTCCGCCGGAGCCGCCATATTCCTCCGGCATCGAGGCGCAGAGCAGACCGGCCGCGCCAGCCTTCAGCCAGCTTTCACGGTCGACCATCTCGTTCTTCTCGAACTCGTCGTAGCGCTGTGCGATCTCTTCCGACATGAAGCGGTGCGCCATGTCGTAGAGCATGCCGACCTCGTCCGCCGCCCAGGCGGGTTTCGGAAGGCCAAGGATTTCGGCGGGATTGGTCATGCTGGTATGATACTCCTCCCAGAGCGCATCGTCAGAGTTGAGGCCGGCGCACTGCACGCAGGACCCCTCCCGGCCCTTCGGGCCACCCTCCCCTCAAGGGGGAGGGGGACGCCGGCCATTTCTAGAACGCTTCCGCAGGCAGCGCCATTAGCGTGTCCGCGCCACTGGAAATGCGGGCGAGATGTGCCGATGTCTCGGGCATGATCCGCTCCATGAAGAAGCGCGCCGTCACCACCTTGTTGTCGTAGAAGGACTGGGCACCATTGGCACCGGTCTTGCCGAGCGCCGCCTTGGCCATCTGCGCCCACATGTAGCCGAGCGCCACCAGACCGAAGAGATGCATGTAATCGGTCGAGGCCGCACCGGCATTGTCGGGCTTGGCCATGCCGTTCTGCACCAGCCACATCGTCGCCGCCTGCAGATCGTTGAGGCCCTTCTTCAACGCCTTTGTGAAGGGCGCCATTTTTTCATCAGTGCGGTTTTCTTCGCAGAATTCGCCGACGTCCTTGAAAAAGGCCTGCACGGCGCGGCCACCATTGAGGCCGAGCTTGCGGCCGACGAGGTCGAGCGCCTGGATGCCGTTGGCGCCTTCATAGATCATGGCGATGCGGGCATCGCGGACGAACTGGCTCATGCCGTGTTCCTCGATGTAGCCGTGGCCGCCGAACACCTGCTGCGCCATGACAGCGTGGTCGAAACCCTTGTCGGTCAGCACGCCCTTGATCACCGGCGTCAGCAGGCCGGTGTAGTCATCGGCAGCCTGACGGTCCTTGTCGTCGCCCGAGCGGTGAGCGATGTCCGACTTGATCGCCGTCCACAGCGCCAGCGCCCGGCCAGCCTCGTTGAAGGCCTTCATGGTCATCAGGCTGCGGCGGATGTCGGGATGGACGATGATCGGATCGGCCTTCTTGTCCGGCGCCTTGGCGCCCGACAGCGAGCGGCCCTGCAGGCGATCCTTGGCGTAGGACACTGCATTCTGGTAGGCGACCTCGGACAGGGAAAGCCCTTGCAGGCCGACGCCGAGCCGCGCCTCGTTCATCATCGTGAACATGGCCTTCAGCCCGCCATTGGCCTCGCCGAGCAAGGTGCCTTCCGCCTCGTCATAATTCATGACGCAGGTCGAATTGCCGTGGATGCCCATTTTCTCCTCGATCGACCCGCAGGAGACCGTGTTCCTCGCGCCCGGATTGCCCGAGGCGTCGAGCTTGAGTTTTGGCACGATGAACAGCGAAATGCCCTTGACGCCTTCCGGCGCGCCCTCGATGCGGGCCAGCACCAGATGGACGATGTTGTCGGCCATGTCGTGCTCGCCGGCCGAGATGAAGATCTTCTGGCCAGAAATCTTGTAGGTGCCGTCGCCGTTCGGCACAGCCTTGCTGCGCAGCAGGCCGAGATCGGTGCCGCAATGCGGCTCGGTCAGGTTCATGGTGCCGGTCCAGGACCCCTCGACCAGCTTCGGCAGCCATGTCGTCTTCTGCTCGTCTGTGCCGTGAGTGATGATCGCCGCGATCGCGCCCTGGGTCAGGCCGGGATACATCATCAGCGACATGTTGGCTGACACCATATATTCGGCGACCGCCGTGTGCACCGCGTAGGGCAGGCCCTGGCCGCCAAACTCGACCGGTGCGGCCAGCCCCATCCACCCGCCTTCGCGATACTGATCGAAGGCCTCCTTGAAACCTTTCGGCGTCGTCACCGAGCCATCGGCATGGCGCACGCAGCCTTCCATGTCTCCGACGCGGTTGAGCGGCTGCATGACGTTTTCAGCGAGTTTGGCGCCCTCGGCGAGGATGGCTTCGACCACATCAGGCGTCGCGTCGGCAAATCCGGGAAGATTGGAATAGCGCTGGTAGCCCAGCACTTCGTTGAGCACGAACAGCGTGTCCTGGACAGGCGCCCTGTAGATCGGCATGCGTTTCCTCCACCATGCGGTCCTGGCCCGAAATCAAGCCGTTCACGGCAAGCGGACCAAAGTTGAAGTTCGCATAGCAAAAATTGACGTTTGCGTAAACGTCAATTTTTTTGCTGCGACAAAATTTCTTCGACAGCGGGCACCTAGGCGTAGCGGGGCAATGTCATGGGCGCCAGCACGGAACGTGCTGAAATGCCGTTGTGCCGACAAGCAGGCGGACGGACAAAGAAAGAGCCGCGCGGCAGGCCACGCGGCTCTCATCCGTCACAAAGCCGTTCGGGAGTGGACGACGCCGGATTAACCGGCGGCGCTGGCCGGCGTCGAGCGCTCTACGAGCATCTGCCGCACGGCCGACATCGAGCCGCTCAGCTCGTTGATGGCGTCATCGATCAACGACCGCTGCTTCTGCAAGCGGGCAAGCTGCTTCTCCGACTTGTCGAGTGCCAGCCGCAACTGCTTGGTGTTGGAGCCGGTGGGATCATAGAGATCCATCATCTGCTTGACGTCGCGCAGCGAGAAACCGACCTTGCGGCCGAGCAGGATCAGCTTCAGCCTGGCTTTGTCACGGCGCGTGTAGAGACGGGTCGCACCGTCGCGCTTCGGGTTGAGAAGGCCCTTGTCCTCGTAGAAACGCAACGTGCGCAGCGTCACGCCGTATTTCTTGGCCATCTCGCCGATGCGGACAAGGTCCTCGCCGGCTTCGTTCGATATATCATTGGTATTGGCCGCGGCTTCGCCGGGCGAAACGAGTTTCATGGTCACTGGCTTTCCCCGTCTGTGGCGCCGCGGTCCTGGACCTTGCGTCGCCTGAGTGGAAGCGGGGGCGTGCTTCCAATCGTGGTTTCAACAAAATATCGCAAAAGACGCGATCTGCGCCCCTTTTACGTTTACGTCAATTCTATACCGATAGCCGCCCCACGACGCAAGCGGGTTCTGTGGGCAGCACCTTATGCCGCACCTGGCGGGTGGCCCGCCAAGAAGTTGCAACTTCTTAAGCTTGGTTAACGCGTTGTTTACCACGTTGGGCGAAATGTGCGCATGTCGGTTACCCGTGTTTATCCTGTATCGAATTTTTCACGGTTTTTCGGAGCGCGGGTGAGAACCCCGGGAAGCCTGTCTTCCACCGCAGCAAGGCTGCGGGCGCCTTCGGTTCCGGCAGGAACTTTGGGGAAAACTGGTTGCAAGCCAGCAATTCTGAAAAACGGGCGCATCGATGAACAGCAAGCGGTCCTATCTCGATACACTCAACGCCGGCAGGCAGCGCAGGCCGCATGCCGCACTTGAAGAGCTGAACCGTTCGCTGGAAACGCTGGAACAGCGGCTGGAGCGGACGCGCGAGGACAGGGCAGAGCGGGTCGATCCGCGCCGCCCCGGCGCCGAGCCGCGCTATGCCAGCGCCCAGCCCTATGGCCAGCCACGCTGGTATGAGGATCCGCATCCCGCGCAGCGGCTGAATAGCCCGGCATCGGCAGCACCCGCCTTCGATCAGAAATACCAGACGATCGCCCGCGACATCGACCGCGTGCGCGGCCAGGAAGACAGCGTCGCGGTGGTCGGCAAGATCGCCGGTGAACTGCGCGGCCTGCGCGAGGAACTGCGCCACCAGATGACCGTCGGCCTGCAGCGCGAATTCGACGCGCTGCGCAAGGACATCGAACGGGCTTTCCAGGCAAGCAGCCAATCGGGCGGCCAGTCGGGCAAGGGCAGCGCCGAACTCGGCGTCGAGTTCGAGCGGCTCTCCGGCGCCATCCACACGCTGGCCGAAAAGAGTGACGATAGAAGCGTCAACATGCTGCGGCTCGAGCTGGAACAGGTCAAGGCCGCGCTCGACACGCTGGCGCGCGAGGAGAGCGTGCAGGCGGTCGACCGCCGCTGGGACGATTTCGACCGGCGCTGGAGCGCTTTCGAGGATCGCGTCGACGCCGACCAGCGCAAGCGGTCGGACGCGCCCGGCTTTTCGATGCTGACCGATCGGCTGGAACAGATCAGCAATGCGGTCAACAATCTGCCGGAATCGCTGTCGTTGCGTTCGCTCGAGGACAAGGTTCGCACGCTTGCCGGCGCCGTGGATCATTTCGCCAGCCAGCAGGACAATCGCGGCAGCGATACGTTCGGCATGATCGACGACCGGCTTGACGAAATTTCCCGCGCCATCGTCGCCTCGACCGTCGCCGCCCAGGCCAATACCGTCGATCCCGAGCTCTTTGAGCGCATCGAAAAGCGGATCGCCTCGCTTGCCCAGCAGATCGAGGAAGTCACGCAGGATCGCCCAAGCGGCGAAGTCATCGACCGCCTCAACATGCTGTCGGACCGGGTCGACGATCTCGCCGGCCGGGCCAACCTGCCGGAACAGGCGATGGAGCGCCTCGGCAAGCAGATCGCCTTGATCGCCGACAAGATCGACCGCGCCCCGGCCATGCCGGACGCCGACTATATTTTCCAGGGGCTGGAGCAGCGTTTCGACGTTTTGTCCGGCATGATGGAACGCCGCCAGGGTGACGCGATCGAACAGGGCAATATGCTGTTTCGCGATCTCGAACGGCGGTTGGACGAAGTTGCCGACCGGCTGGACCAACGCACGCCGCAAGTCGACGGCGCCGGTATCATGGACGCCATCGACGCCCGCTTCACGGCGCTGGCCAAGCGCATGGAGACGCGCGCGCCGGACCCCGCCAACGAGGCGGCGATCCGTGGCCTGGAAAGCCGGCTCGAAGACATCTCAAGCCGGCTGGAATCGTCGGCGGCACAGGTGGCGGGCATCGACCCGGCACTGATCCGCAGCCTCGAGGCGCAGGTCTCGGGCCTGTCGGCGCATCTGTCCAAGCCCGGCACACCATTGCCGGAATTCGAGGACATCAGCCCGCGCCTCAACGAAATCGAAAAGTCGCTGGCCGGAACCCGCGATTCGATCCTGGGTGCGGCGCGCGAGGCTGCCGAGAGTGCCGTGCGCACGATGGCCGGGTCCAGCGCCAATACGGCAGCCGTTGCCGGCCTCGCTCAGGATCTGAAGACACTCGAATCGCTGACCCGCCGTTCCGACGAACGCAATTCGCGGACGTTCGAGGCCATCCACGACACTCTGCTCAAGATCGTCGACCGCCTGGGCTCGCTGGAAACCAACGAGCCGATCGAGGCGGTGAGTGAACTCGTCGATGCGGCCGCGCCGGCGCGTGCGCGGACGGTCCGGGCGACCCGCACCTCCAAGATCGCGGTGCAGGATCCGCCGTCGATGGATATCGACCAGCCGCAGCCGCTGACGGGCGACATGGCCGACCTCGACGGCCGCGCCGCTGCCATCATGCGCAACGAGCTAGGTGCGGATGGCGACCTGGTTACGCATGGCGACCCGGATGTACGCAGCGAACCGGTTGCGCGTAGCGAACCGGTTACGCGTGGCGAACCGGGGCCGCGCTCGCCAGCCGAAGCCGCAGCTGCTGCCGCCATGGCGGCGCTCGGCTCGGACGCCATCCCGGAAAGGAGCGGCCAGCCCGGCCGCAAGACGTCGATGTTTGGCGGACTGGCACGCGCCTTCAAGGGAAAGAAGCAGGCAGACATCCCGCCGCTTCCAGGCTCGGCGCCCAATGTCGACATTCCGAGCGTTGATCTCGACGAGCCGCTCGATCCGAAGCTCGCTAACCGGCCTCTGGAACCCGGCTCGGGCGCACCTGACCTCAACGCAATCATGAAGCGCGTGCGCGACGAGCGCGGCCAGCCAGTGCGGCACAGCGATACCGATGCGTCGAAATCCGATTTCATTGCCGCAGCCAGGCGCGCCGCGCAGGCCGCCGCTGCCGAGGCCGAGGCCCTGAAACGCCAGTCGACGATGAAAGGTCCGGTAAAGGCGTTGAGGATCGGCGACCTGCTCAAGGCGCGGCGCAAGCCGATCCTGATGGGAGCCATCGCGATCATGCTGGCGCTTGCCGGCCTGCAACTGGGCAAGGCCTTCTTCGCCGACCCGGTCGAAGTGGCCGGCAACGATGCCGCGCCGATCGTCGCCGCACAGCCGGTGAAAACGGCTGCGGTCAGCACCACGAACGAGCCCAAGGCAGAACCGCCGGCAGCCGTGCAGGACGCGCCGGCCCGCATGGTCCGGCAAGCAGAGCCCACCGAACCGGCAGCCAAGGACGAGATGCCGGCGCAAATTGCCTCGGCCATGCCATCAAACACCGAAGCACCGATGGACGATGTCGCCGCGCCGGTTTCGGCGCCGACGGCTTCGGCACCGTCTGCCGATGCGGCAGCTCCTGCAATGGACGCGACGGCCTCGGCTGTTCCGGCCGCTGCCGGACCGGCGGCGTCTGACACTGAAACCCAGCCGATGGCCGCCACGCCAGCCCCTTCCCAGGATACGACCGGCGCGGTTCCGCCTACCAACGCTTCGGCGACCACGGCCACCGCCAAGATCGACATCCCGGCCGATGCCGGCCCGGCCGCCTTGCGCGACGCGGCTGCCGGCGGCGACGCCAAGGCGCTGTTCGAGATCGGCTCGCGCTATGCCGAATCGCGCGGCGTCAAGGAAGACATGGCGGCGGCGGCCAAATGGTACGAGAAATCGGCCGAGCTCGGCTTTGCTCCGGCCGAATACCGCATCGGCAATTTCTACGAAAAGGGCATCGGCGTCGCCCGCGACATCAAGAAGTCGAAGACCTGGTACCAGCTCGCCGCCGAGCAGGGCAATGCCAGCGCCATGCACAATCTGGCCGTGCTGTTCGCCATGGCCGCGGACGGCGTCACCGACAATGAGTCGGCGGCGCACTGGTTCCAGGCCGCCGCCGACGTCGGCGTCAAGGACAGCCAGTTCAATCTCGGCATCCTGGCAGCCAAGGGCGTCGGCATGAAGCAGAACCTGGAAGAATCCTACAAATGGTTCGCGCTCGTCGCCAAGACCGGCGACAAGGACGCGGCGGCCAAACGCGACGAGATCGCCGCTGCGCTGCGGCCCGAGCAGCTGGAGCGCGCACGCGCCGCCACTGATCTGTGGAAGCCGAAGCCGCTCGATCCGGCGTCCAACTCGGCCGACATCCCTGAATCATGGCAGGAAGGCGCGCCGCAGACGACCGCCAGCATCGACATGAAGAAGGCAGTCACGAACATCCAGCTCATTCTCAACAAGAATGGCTACGACGCCGGCGGCGCCGACGGTGTGATCGGCCAGAAGACCAAGGACGCCATCATGGCGTTCCAGACCGACAACAAGATGAAAGCGACCGGCGAGATCGACGAAAAACTGGTCAAGGCGCTGCTTGCGCACAAATAACGGCAGATGCGTCGCTTATGCGACGCCCTTGCCACACATTTGCCTGTTAACTGATTGAGATGTTTTTTGTTTCGGCGTCGTGGCGAGGTTTGACTTCGCGGCCCTGCCGGCGCAAGAACAATTTAGCTTTTCGGCGCAAAATGCCCGCAACGGTTGCATTCGCCGAGGGCACACTGATCGAGACTGACGGGTGGGCATCTATCTCCCGATCGCGGAAATTTCCGTCAACGTCTTCGTGCTGCTGGCCATGGGCGCGGCGGTGGGTTTCCTGTCGGGTATGTTCGGGGTGGGCGGCGGCTTCCTCATCACCCCGCTGCTGATCTTCTACAACATTCCACCGGCGATCGCGGTCGCCACCGGCGCCAACCAGGTCATCGCCTCTTCCTTCTCCGGGGCGCTGTCGCACATGAAGCGCGGCACGCTCGACTTCAAGCTCGGCGGCGTGCTTCTGGCCGGCGGCATCGTCGGCTCCACTGGCGGCATCTTCGTCTTTGCCTTCCTGCGACGGCTTGGCCAGCTCGACCTGTTCATCTCGCTGCTCTATGTCGTGCTGCTCGGCACCGTCGGCGGGCTGATGCTGGTCGAGAGCGTCAATGCGCTGCGTGCCACCCGCAGTGGTGCCGCACCGGTGCTGAAGAAATCCGGCCAGCACAACTGGATCCACCGGCTGCCGCTGAAAATGCGCTTCCGCGCCTCGAAACTGTTCGTCAGCGTCATCCCGGTGCTGGGCCTTGGTGCCGGCATCGGCTTCCTGTCGTCGATCATGGGCGTCGGCGGCGGCTTCATCATGGTGCCGGCGTTGATCTATCTCTTGAAAGTGCCGACCAATGTCGTCATCGGCACCTCGCTGTTCCAGATCATCTTCACCTCGGCCTACACCACGCTGGTTCACGCCACGACCAACCAGACGGTCGATGTGATGCTCGCCTTCCTGCTGATGGCCGGCGGCGTCGCCGGTGCGCAATATGGCGCCAAGGCCGGGCAGAAGCTGCGCGGCGAACAGCTCCGCGCGCTGCTGGCTCTGCTGGTGCTGGCGGTCGCCATCCGGCTTGCCATCGACCTCTTCGTCACGCCGCCCAACCTCTACTCGCTGACCGCCGCGGGCGTTAGCTGATGGCGGGGTTGAAGACGTTCGTGGCCGCTGCATTTCTGTCGCTGCTCGCCGCCACCTCCTCAGCAAACGGGCAGACACTGCCGACCGAGAGCATCCAGATCGGCCTGTCGACCGATGCCGTGTCGATCACCGCCGGCTTTTCCGGCGCTGACCTCACCATCTTCGGCTCACTGGAAAACGCCGACCCGCTGGTCGCGCGCCAGGGCCGCTACGACGTCATCGTCGTGCTCGAAGGGCCGGCGCGGCCGGTGGTGGTGCGCCGCAAGGACCGGGTGCTCGGCGTCTGGGTCAATCTGCAGTCGGAAACCTTCGAGAACGTGCCGATGTCCTATTCGGTAGCAACGACGCGCCCGCTGCAGGACATCACCGAACCGAACAGCTACAAGCAGTTGTCGCTCGGCGCCTCCAACCTCTACATGCAGCCGACCGACGAAGGTGACAGCCCGGCGACGATCGAAGAATTCACGACAGCGCTGCGCGAGCGCAAGTCGGCGACGGGGCTCTACAGCGAAAATGTCGGCGGCGTGCAGTTCCTGTCGCAGAACCTGTTCCGCGCCACGGTGCGACTGGCGCCGAATGTCCCGGTCGGCACCCACAAGGCGCGGGCCTTCCTGTTCAAGAGCGGCCTGTTCATCAAGGAAAGCTCCGCCCAGCTCGAGATCCGCAAGTCGGGTTTCGAGCAATCAGTCTTTCGCGTCGCCCATGATTACTCCTTCCTCTATGGCGTCTTTGCGGTGTCGCTGGCCATGGTGACAGGCTGGCTCGGAAGACTGATCTTCCGGCGCGATTAGGATCGGCTTTCTCCGAAAAACGGTTTCCCTTTTGAGGGTCATGCGCTAGACCGCGCTCTCCCAGCCACCCGGCACATACAAACAATTCGGTTCGGTAGAGCAGTCCGGTCCCCGGATGCGCGCTTTCCCATGGCGCTCGCCAAAGGCAATTACAGGAACAGGCCATGCGACCAGCATTCGGCGGTATCGACTTCGGCACGTCAAATTCCACCGTGGGCGTGGTCAGGAACGGCCAACCGCGGCTGGTGGCGCTGGAGGACGGCCAGGTGACGCTGCCAAGCGCGGTGTTCTTCAATTTCGAGGATAACCGCACCTATTACGGCCGCCACGCCATCGCCAACTACACTGACAGCATCGAAGGCCGCCTGATGCGCTCGCTGAAGAGCGTGCTCGGCAGCTCGCTTGCCCGTGAAAAGACGCGCATCAAGTCGCGCTCGATCGGTTTCATGGAGATTGTCGGGCTGTTCCTGGGACATCTGAAGAAGCGGCTGGAGGAAGATGCAAAGGACACGGTCGAGAGCGTGGTGCTCGGCCGTCCGGTGCAGTTCGTCGACGATGATGCCGCGGCGGATGCCAAGGCCGAGGGTGAACTCGAACACGCCGCCCGCGCGCAAGGCTTCAAGCACATTGCCTTCCAGTTCGAGCCGATCGCAGCCGCGCTCGACTACGAGCAGAAGGTGGCGAAGGAGGAGCTGGCGCTGATCGTCGACATGGGCGGCGGCACGTCGGACTTTTCGATCGTACGGGTCTCGCCTCAGCGCGCCCGCTCGCTCGATCGCAAGGACGACATCCTGGCCAGCCGCGGCGTCCATATCGGCGGCACCGATTTCGACCGGCTTTTGAGCATCGCCCATGTGATGCCGCAGCTCGGCTATCTCACGCCGACCAAGGACGGCAAGCGCAATCTGCCGGCCAGCTACTTCATCGATCTGGCGACATGGCAGCGCATCAACCTGGTCTACACTGCCAGGGCGATGACGCATCTGCGCCAGATCCGCTATGAGGCCGAACGCGCCGACCTGGTCGACCGCTTCATTCACATTGTCGAGCACCGTTACGGGCACGCGCTGGCGGCGCTGGTCGAGAAGGCCAAGATCGAGCTGACTGACCGGTTATCGACCGATGTGACGGTCGCGCTGTCGGGGGTAAAGTTCGCCGCCGAAATCACGCGAGCCGGGCTGGAATCAACGATTGACCGGGACATCGAGCGGGTGACCGCCACGGTGGCGCAGACCATTCAAGATGCGCAGGTGAAACCGTCCGACATCACCGCGGTCTTCCTGACCGGCGGATCGACGGCCATCCCGCTGGCCAGGCAGCAGATCCTGGCGCTGGTCCCGCAAACGTCAGTCATCGAAGGCGACATGTTCGGCTCGGTCGGGCTTGGCCTGGCGTTGGATGCCCAGCGGAAGTTCGGCTAGCGCAGTCTATTCCGGCACCTTCGTGCCCAGATGCGCCTTGAGCGCCATCTGCGCGAGGCTCGCCTGCCTGTCGCGGTGGGTGATCATGGCGAAATCGCGCTTCGGCAGGTCGATCGGCACCGCGCGCAAACTGCCCTCGGCAACCGCGCGCGCGACGACGAGTTCCGAGATGATGGTGGCGCCGGCGCCGGCCTCGACCGCCTGACGAATGGCCTCGTTGCTGGGCAACACCAGAAATATCTGCAGCTCGGCGAACGAAATCCCTTCGCGACCTGCAATATCCTCCAGCACCTCGCGCGTTCCCGAGCCGGCTTCGCGGATGATCCAGCGCAGTCCTTTGATGTCGGGATGCCCGTGCGACAGTTCGGCGATCTCGGGATGCGAACGCCCCACGACCAGAACCATGCGATCGACGTCGACCTTGGCGCGTCGAAGAATGTCGGATTCGGTGCGCCCCTCGACCAGGCCGAAATCCGCTGTGCCGTCGAGAACGTTGGTCTCGACCTGCCTGGTGTTGCCGATGGTGACGCTCAGCCTGACGGCGGGGTAGGCTTCGTGGAAGGTGGCCAGCCGGCGCGGCAGCCAGTAGCTGGCGATGGTCTGGCTGGCGGCTATCGACAGGCTGCCTGATATCGTCTGCGAGACATGCTCCAGCACATTGTTGGCGGCTGCCGCCCGTTCGAGGACGGCCTTGGCCTCGGGCAGGAACCTGAGCCCGGTTTGCGCCAGCTCGATGTTGCGGCCGACGCGGTTGAACAGTTTTACGCCGTGCTGCTGTTCGAGCGAGCGGATGGCGGCCGACGCCGCCGACTGGGAGATGCCCAGCAACTCTGCCGCCCTGGTCATATGGCCGCGCTCGGCGACGGCGACGAAGATGCGCAACTGATCGAGAGTCATGACGAATTAAGAAACAAATTCGATCGGAATTACAAGAGCAACTTGTTAGACAGATCGATTGCTTTGTTCTAAGTTTCTGCTCGGAATTGGAAAAATATCGCGGCTGAGTCGCGAGGGTTAGAAATTGATGGGGCGGTTCAAGTCTTTGTTCGCACATTGGACGCGCAGCCTGAGGCGGCGCGTCGCCGGCGAACGCTACCACCCTGAGCAGCACTATATGCGCGGTCCCGGACCCAAGACGAGAGCCAAGAACGCGGACCGCAAAAGCGCGCCCGGATCATGAGGCACGCAGCGCCACGCGGCGCCAATTCCGCACCGTCGCAACGGCCGCTTGCCGACACGCGCGCACCCGACGAGGGCGATGGCGTCGACACCTCGCCCAGCATCTCCGACAGCATCGCCAAGACCACCTGCTATATGTGCGCCTGCCGCTGCGGCATCGACGTCCACCTCAAGGACGGCAAGGTCCGCTACATCAACGGCAACAAGGACCATCCGGTCAATCGCGGCGTGCTGTGCGGCAAGGGCAGCGCCGGCATCATGCAGCACTACAGCCCGGCGCGGCTGAAGAAGCCGCTGTTGCGCAGCGGCCCGCGCGGCTCGGGCGAGTTTCGCGAAATCGAATGGGAAGAAGCGCTTTCCATCGCCACTGACAGGCTTTCCAACATCCGCCGAACCGATCCCAAAAAGCTTGCTTTCTTCACCGGGCGCGACCAGTCGCAATCGCTGACCGGCTGGTGGGCGAGCCAGTTCGGCACGCCGAACTTCGCCGCCCATGGCGGCTTCTGCTCGGTCAACATGGCAGCCGGTGGCCTCTACACGATCGGCGGCTCGTTCTGGGAGTTCGGCGAACCCGATTGGGACAACACGAGATACTTCATGCTGTTCGGCGTCGCCGAGGACCATGATTCCAATCCGATCAAGATCGGCTTGGGCAAGCTCAAGGCGCGCGGCGCCAAGGTGGTTTCGATCAACCCGTGCCGCACCGGCTATAACGCCATTGCCGATGACTGGATCGGCATCCGGCCCGGCACCGACGGGCTGTTCGTCTTCGCGCTCATCCATGAATTGCTGAAAGCCGGCCGCGTCGATCTCGATTATCTGCTGCGCTACACCAACGCTCACATGCTCGTCATCCAGGACCCGGGCGCTGCCGATGACGGCCTGTTCGTGCGCGACGGCGACGGCAATCCGCTGGCCTGGGACAGAGTGGCGAAGACGCCAGTCAACGCCACCGACGCCGAGGCGAAACCGGCGTTGACCGGCAGTTTCACCATAGACGGCCGCCGCTGCGTGCCTGTCTTCCAGCTTGTCGCCGACCGCTATCTCGAGGAAAGCTACGCGCCGGATGCGGTCGCCGCACGCTGCGGCATCCCTGCCGACACGATCCGGCGGATCGCCGCCGAACTGGCGCATGTCGCCTTCGAGCAGACCATCGAACTGCCGATAGCGTGGACCGACTGGGCCGGGCGTCAGCACGAGACGATCAAGGGGCGGCCGGTCTCGATGCATGCGATGCGCGGCATCTCGGCCCATTCGAACGGTTTTCATACATGCCGCGCCATCCATCTGCTGCAGGTGCTGCTCGGCACGGTGGATGTTCCCGGCGGATTTCGCTTCAAGCCGCCCTACCCCCGATCGGCGCCGCCGGAATTGAGGCCCGCCGGCAAGAATGTCAGGCCGATGATGCCGCTCGAGGGCATGCCGCTCGGTTTCGTCTGCGGGCCGGACGATCTGCTGGTCGAAGATGCCGGCGTGCCCGTTCGTATCGACAAGGCCTATTCCTGGGACGCGCCGCTTGCCGCGCATGGCCTCATGCACACGGTGATCCGCAACGCCTGGGCCGGCGACCCCTACAGGATCGACACGCTATTCATGTACATGTCGAACATGGCCTGGAACTCGTCGATGAACACCGTAGAGACGATGGCGATGCTGACCGACAGCGATGACGACGGCAACTACAAGATCCCCTTCATCATCTATTCCGATGCCTACTATTCCGAGACCGTGCCGTTCGCCGATCTGGTGCTGCCTGATACCACCTATCTCGAACGGCATGACTGCATCAGTCTGCTCGACCGGCCGATCAGCCATGCCGACGGGCCGGGCGACGCCATCCGCCATCCGGTGGTCGAGCACGACCGTGACGTCAGGCCGTTCCAGACGGTCCTGATCGAGCTCGGCGCGCGGCTCGGCCTGCCCGGTTTCGTTAATGACGACGGCACGGCCAAATACCGCGATTATGCCGACTACATCGTCAACCATGAACGCACGCCGGGCATCGGCCCGCTTGCCGGCTGGCGCGGCAAGGACGGGACCTCGATCGGCAGAGGCGAGGTCAATCCTGACCAGTTGCAGCGCTACATCGACAATGGCGGCTTCTGGCATCACGATTTTGCCGACGACCAGCGCTACTACAAGATGGCCAACCGCTCCTATCTGAACTTCGCGGAAAGCATGGGTTTCATCCCGAAGGCCGAGCCGATCGTCTTCCAGCTTTATTCCGAGCCGCTGCAGCGTTTTCGCCTTGCCGCGCGCGGCCATGGAAAGGTGCTGCCGCCGGAAGCAGAGCGCGGCCGCATCGAGACCTACATGGACCCGCTGCCATTCTGGTACGCGCCTTTCGAAGAGGCATCGGTCGACCTGCAAAAGTATCCGCTGCATGCACTGACGCAGCGGCCGATGCACATGTATCACTCCTGGGGTTCGCAGAACGCCTGGCTGCGGCAGATCACCAGCCAGAACCGGCTGTTCGTGCATCACCAGACTGCGGCCGGCCTCGGGCTGGTCGATGACGACTGGGTGTGGGTCGAGAGCATCAACGGCAAGGTCAAGGGACAGATCAAGCTGGTCGACGGCGTCAATGCGGATACGGTCTGGACATGGAACGCCATCGGCAAAAGGCGCGGCAGCTGGGGGCTGAAGGACGATGCAGCGGAATCCAACCGTGGCTTCCTGCTCAATCACATCATCGGCGACCAGACTTCTGCCGACGCCAACGGCAAGCGCTATTCGAATTCCGACCCGGTCACCGGCCAGGCGGCATGGTTCGACCTGCGTGTGCGCATCGTCAAATGCGCGATCGAGGAAGCCGGCTTCACCGAGCCGCAATTCGAGCGTTTTCAGCAGCCGCCGCATTTCGAGCCTTCGCCCGACAGGCTGACTTTCGGAGCCGAATTCCGCCGGGCAAGAGAGGCCGCCGAATGACCTGCCTTCCCGCCCACACCGACAAGAAGCTCGGTCTCGTCATCGATCTCGACACCTGCGTCGGCTGCCAGGCCTGCGTCACCGCCTGCAAGGAATGGAACACTGGCGGCCACATGGCGCCGCTGACCGACATCGATCCCTATGGCGGCAACGTCGACGGCGTCTGGTTCAACCGTGTCCACAGCTACGAGCACACAACGGAGATGGGCGGGCGCACGGTCAATTTTCCACGCTCCTGCCTGCATTGCGAGACGCCGGCCTGCGTCACCGTCTGCCCGACCGGCGCCTCCTACAAGCGAGCCTCGGACGGCATCGTGCTGATCGACGAGGACAAATGCATCGGCTGCAAATTGTGCAGCTGGGCCTGCCCCTATGGCGCGCGCGAATTCGACACCGATGTCGGTGTGATGAAGAAATGCACGCTGTGCGTCGACCGCATCTACAATGACAATCTGGCCGAGGAAGACCGCGTGCCGGCCTGCGTCGCCGCATGCCCGACCAGCGCCCGGCATTTCGGCGATCTCGGCGATCCGCTGTCGGCGGTCTCGCTGCTGGTGGCCGAGCGTGGCGGCGTCGACCTGATGCCGGAGATGGGCTACAAGCCGACCAACAAGTACCTGCCGCCGCGCGCCCACACCACACGCGCCGCATCGGTGGCCGCACCGGCGCTCGAAACCGTGCGGGCCGAGGGCGGCTTCCTCGGCTGGGTCGACCGCATGCTTTCGAACTGACATCCATGCATCCAGCCTTTTCCGTCGTCTTCTTCACCACCGCCACGGGCGCCGGCTACGGCCTGCTCGCGCTGCTTGGCGTGCTCGCCGGCCAAGGGTTTATCCCGCCAGATTTCTGGCTGGGACTGGTCGGCATGGGATTGGCGCTTGGTTTGATCGCGGCCGGCCTGTTGTCGTCGGCCGGACATCTCGGAAGACCCGAACGCGCCTGGCGGGCATTCTCGCAATGGCGAAGCTCATGGCTGTCGCGCGAAGGCGTTGCCTCGGTCGCCACCTTTATCCCGGCAGGGCTGTTCGGCATCGGCTGGGTGTTTTTCGGCCGCACCGACGGCTGGGTGGCCATCGCCGGGGTGCTGTCGGCTGTCGGCGCGGTTGTCACTGTCTGCACCACCGGCATGATCTATGCCTCGCTGAAGCCGATCGCCCAATGGCACAGCCGCCATACCTTGCCGGCCTATCTGATCTTTTCGGCGATGACCGGCAGCGTGATTTTGAACGCGCTGCTGCGAGGGTTCGGCTTGGGCTCGACCATGCTTCTGGCATCTTCGCTGCTGCTAATCTTGCTTGGCTGGGGCTGGAAGCTGGCGACATGGCACTACAATGATGCGCTGGAAATCCCGACCAACGCCAACACCGCGACCGGGCTCGCGGGTGGTACGGTGCGGTCGCTTGAGTGGCCGCATACCGAGGAAAACTATTTGCTCAAGGAAATGGGCTTTCGCATTGCGCGCAAGCACAGCGTGCGGCTGCGCCAGATCACGCAGGTTCTGGCTTTCGCGCTGCCCGTCATGCTGCTGGTCCCCGCTTTCGCCTTGCCATGGCCGTTCGCGGCGGTGGTTTCGGCGCTCGCCGCCATCGCCCAATTCGCCGGCATGCTGGTCGAGCGCTGGCTGTTCTTCGCCGAAGCGAAGCACACCGTGACACTCTACTACGGTCGGTAGAGTTCAACCCGGCCGCAGCATCGAGCGGGAGATGGCGAAGATGCGGTCGCTGCCGAGCATGTAGGCCATCAGCGTCTCCAGCCGGAACAGCCCGGCATAGGCGCGGTCGAGTACGTTGAGCGAGCCGGTATAGGCGCCGAAAGCCGGCATGATCATACGGCCGCCGTCGCCGGCAAAGCAGCGCCGCCGCACCGAGCGGCCACGCTGGACGATGCGGGCGCAGGGATGCAGGTGGCCGGCGACTTCGCCTTCCACCCTCACCGCTGAAGGTTCGTGCCGAAACAGCAGCGACCCTATGGCCAGTTCGCGCACGGTTTCGCCGGGCAGGTCAGCCGGCGCATCCGGGTCATGATTGCCAGCGACCCAGAACCAGTCGCGGCCTGATATCAGCGCTTCCAGCCGCTCGCGGAAGCTTGCATGCATGCGCTCGGCGCCGCCGCCATCGTGGAAGCTGTCGCCCAGGCTGATGACGATCGCCGGCTGATAATCCGATATCACCGCCTGCAGCCGCAGCAAGGTCGCGCCGGTGTCGTAAGGCGGGATGAGCGTGCCGCGGCGGGCGAGCGACGAGCCCTTTTCCAGATGCAGGTCGGACACCGCCAGCAACCTGAGGTCCGGGAAATAGAGCACGCCACGCGGATCGCAGACCGCGCGCTCGCCGGCGATGCCGACCATGTCGGCCTCGGCGATCAGCGATGCGCGTGCCAGCGAAAAATTCATCTCAATCCAAAACTCATCTTTGGCCCATCGCCTCCTCGACCAGATCGGCGGCTTCCATCAACAGCGATTCATTGGCGCCGCCATTCACCGACTCCTTGCCGATCTCGAGCATGATCGGCAC
The DNA here is from genome assembly GCF_056404235.1 of Mesorhizobium sp. P2_E10. Classification (NCBI taxonomy): domain Bacteria; kingdom Pseudomonadati; phylum Pseudomonadota; class Alphaproteobacteria; order Hyphomicrobiales; family Phyllobacteriaceae; genus Mesorhizobium; species Mesorhizobium sp. P2_E10. Next base: position 875,017 of record NZ_JBFUEK010000001.1, on the reverse strand, counting down.
CGCCAGCGGCGAAATCTGGTCGAGATGCTTATGCATGATTCGACCACGGACACGCGAGAGCATCTCGGCAAGTCTGCTGACATCGAGCAGCCCGGACGAGGCGTCGGTGCGCGTCGCCTGCAGCAGAATATGGTCCGGCTCGTGGCTGCGCAGCACATCGTAAATTAGGTCGGCCGACACCGTCACCTGCCGGCCGCTCTTCTCCTGGCCGGGAAAGCGCTTTTCGATCAGCCCGGCGATTACGGCGCAATTGCGGAAGGTGCGCTTCAGCATCCAGCTGTCGTTCAGCCAAGCCTCGAGATCGTCGCCCAGCATATCCTCGTCGAACAAGGCAGCCAGCGACGGCTTCTTCGCCTTGAACAGCGCTGCCATGTCGTCCAGCGCCCAGACGGCCAGCGAATAGTCGGTGGCGACGAAGCCGAGCGGCCGAGCGTTGGCGCGCTCCAGCCGGCGCGTCAGAAGCATGCCGAGCGTCTGGTGCGCCAGCCGGCCTTCGAAGGGATAGGCGACCATGTAGTGGCGGTTGCCGCGCGGAAAGGTCTCGACTAGCAGGTCGCCGCGCTTCGGCAGCACCGACTTTTCCTTCTGCAGGCGCAGCCAGTCGGCGACCTGTTCGGGCAGTGCCTGCCAGCGATCGCTGTCAGCCAGCATGCCGCGCACCTGGTCGGCGAGATAGGTCGACAGCGGAAACTTGCCGCCGGCATAGGACGGCACGATGATGTTGGCGCCGGCGCCGTTGGAGACGACGCATTCGTTTTCCCGGATGCCTTCGAAGTGCAGCACCTTGCCGGCGAACAGGAAATTGTCGCCGGGCCGCAACGTCTCGGCAAAATACTCCTCGATCTTGCCGAGCACCGGGCCGCCGCGCCCGGCCATGCCCCGTCCCTGCCTGACATAGCGGACATTGAGCTCAGGCATCTCGACGATGGTGCCAACGTTCAGCCGGTATTGCTGCGCAATACGCGGATTGGAGACGCGCCACAGCCCGTCCTTGGTCTGGCGAATGCGGGCGTAGCGTTCATAATTCTTTAGCGCGTAGCCGCCGGTGGCGACGAAATCGACGACGCGGTCGAACGTCTCGCGCTCCAGCCCAGCGTACGGCGCGGCACTGCGCACCTCTTCAAAGAGAAGATCGGCATTGAAGGGCGCGCCGCAGGCGACGCCCAGCACGTGCTGCGACAGCACGTCGAGCGCGCCATTGATCAGCGGCGGCGTGTCCTGCGCGCCGAGATAGTTGGCGTCCAACGCTGCCCGGCACTCCAGCACCTCAAAGCGGTTGGCCGGGATCAGGATCGCCTTTGACGGCTCGTCCATCCGGTGATTGGCGCGGCCGATGCGCTGCGCCAGCCGGCTGGCGCCCTTGGGAGCACCGACATGCACGACCAGGTCGACATCGCCCCAGTCGATGCCGAGATCGAGCGTCGAGGTGGCGACGATGGCGCGCAGCGCGTTGTCGCCCATTGCCTTTTCGACGCGCCGGCGCTGGCCGACATCGAGCGACCCATGATGCAAGGCGATCGGCAGCGAGTCCTCGTTGGACCGCCACAGCTCCTGGAAAAGCAATTCGGCCTGACTGCGGGTGTTGACGAACAGCAGCGTCGTGCGATGACGCTTGATCGCCTCATAGATTTCGGGAATGGCGTAGCGGGCCGAGTGCCCGGACCACGGCACACGCTCCTGCGAATCGAGGATGGAGATGTCCGGCTTGGCGCCGCCGGTGACGGTGATCAGCCCGGCCATAGCGCCCTGTGGGTTCTGGCTGACGAGCCAGCAGCGCAATTGATCCGGCTCGGCCACCGTCGCAGACAATCCAATGGTCTGCAGGCCAGGAACGATGCTGCGCAACCGCGCCAGCCCGAGCGCCAGCAGATGTCCGCGCTTCGAGATCACCAGCGAATGCAACTCATCGAGCACGACGTAACGTAGGTCTTCGAAGAAGCGCCTGGCGTCGGGTGCCGCGATCAGCAACGCCAGTTGCTCGGGCGTGGTCAACAGGATGTCGGGCGGCACCAGCTTCTGCCGCTGGCGCTTGTGCGCCGGCGTGTCGCCAGTGCGCGTCTCGATGGTGACCGGCAGGCCGATCTCTTCCACCGGCTTGCCGAGATTGCGCTCGATGTCGACGGCCAGCGCCTTCAGCGGCGAAATGTAAAGCGTGTGGATGCCGCGATGCGCCTGTCCCGGCTTTCGTCTCGGACGGTTGGCGAGCTCGGTCAGCGACGGCATGAACCCGGCCAGCGTCTTGCCGGCGCCGGTCGGCGCGATCAGCAGCACCGATTGGCCGGCTTGCGCCCTTGCCAGCAATTCGACCTGATGGGCGCGCGGCGACCAGCCTTTTTCGCCGAACCATCTTATAAATGGCTCGGGCAGGGCCACAGTGGCACTCTGTTCGGCAAGGCGCGGCTGCTCTGTCACCCGCCAGAGGTAGCGCGAGCGCGCGCAATCGCCAAGCAGAATCGGAACAAAAGGTGATCGGAGAGCGTCCCTCGCCCCGTTTACGGGGAGAGGATGCTGGCAGGCAGGTGAGGGGCAGCGCCAGCGGCCGAGGGTTCGCGCCGCCCCTCATCCGCCCTTCGGGCACCTTCTCCCCGTATAGTGACGGGGAGAAGGAAGAGACTAAGGCCGCCGAAACCCGGTCGGGGCACCGTAGAGATAGCCGATGCGGGCGATCGCCTCTTTCAGCCCTTCGCGCGACACCAGCATCGTATGGCCATTGGCGTGGATCATTGTTTCAGGGTCGGTCATGACGGCGACATGGCCTTTCCAGAACACAAGGTCGCCGCGCCGCAGCCCGGCGAAATCCGCGCCTGGATCGAGCGGCTCGCCGAGGTTAGCCGCCTGCATGTCGGAATCGCGCAGCACGTTCCTGCCGGCCATGCGCATGGCCAATTGCACCAGGCCGGAGCAATCGATGCCGAAGCCGGAGGTGCCACCCCAGAGATAGGGTGTGCCGAGGAAGGTCTCCGCCACCGCTACATAGTCGGCGGCAGCTTCAGCGACACGCCGCAGATGGCCAGCGATGAGGGCTTCGCCCGAAGGCAGCAGCGCATAGTGCGTGCCGCGCGTTTCGGCGCCACCTGTCACCATGACCGTCGATCCCATCGACAGCTGTCCGCTCAGGGGAAACCTGAGATCCGGCCCCGGATAGAGAAAGGTGCGCGGTACCGAGACGATGTGGGTGGGCGCATGGTCGCGCCCGCCCAGCATGGTGTCGGCGACATAGCCTACATAGCCGTCTCGCTCGGCCTGGATCCAGGCCCAGCCCTCGGCGACCTCGAAGACAAGGACGTCGTCGCCCAACAGAAGTTGCGTGTTAACGCCGGCATCGGGGCGCGGCGCCTTGCGCACATCGGCGACGGAGGCTGATATCCGCGCCGGCCGGCCGGCGACAAAACGGTCCGCGGTGACCTCGCCTTTCAGCCGTGCATCGGCGAGATCGGAACGGAAGGCGTGAAGGCGGGCATCCCTGGCGGTCAAATCGGCAACTCTGTCAGATTGACTTGTTTGAGCATGATCTTTTCCGAAAACCGGTTCCCACTTTTCGGGATCATGCTTAGATGGGCAATTCGTGGGCTCGGGCGATAATACCATCGCCAAAGCGCTCGACAAAGAGCGCGCCTTCGACGGTGCGCTTGACCAGCACGTTGCGCTTGTCGAGTTCGTCGCGGTGGCGCGACACCAGCTTCAGCGCGCCCATCGTATCGAGCGCCCGGGTGATGACCGGCTTGGTGACGGCGAGCCGGGCGGCGAGCCCGCGCACCGTATGCGGCGGCGGGTCAAGATAGATGGTGAACAGGATCGCGGTCTGGCGCATCGTCAGATCGGGCGCGTCCTCACGCACCTGCGACAGCATCACCTGCTGCCACAGTCGCAAAGCCTGGCTCGGGCGCATGGAAATCGACATCGCGCCAGCATGACGGCAAATTGTTTCGGTTCCGTTTCAGTCTTGGGTAACTTTGCTCGCTCTGCTCGCAAGGTTAGCCAAAGCGATTCGAGATGATCCGTTCCAGCGCGCGGATGGCTTGCGCCTCGCCGCCTGCCGGACCATACGGGCGATCGGACGGGTTCCAGGCGAAGATGTCGAAATGCGCCCAGGCCGTGGTCTTTTCGACGAAACGCTTCAGGAAAAGTGCCGCCGTTATCGAGCCGGCGAAACCGTCCGTGGTGACGTTGTTGATGTCGGCGATCTTCGACGACAGTTTTGCGTCATAGGGCCGCCACAGCGGCATGCGCCACAGCGGATCCTCGACCGCGACCGAAGCCGCCGCCAGGTCCGACGCCAGCTTGTCGTCATCGGTGTAGAAGGGCGGCAGATCGGGTCCGAGCGCGACACGCGCGGCCCCGGTCAGCGTCGCCATGTCAATGAGCAGCTGCGGCTCCTCATCGTCGGCCAGCGCCAGGGCATCCGCCAGCACCAGTCTCCCTTCAGCGTCCGTGTTGCCGATCTCGATGGTGATGCCCTTGCGGCTGGTCAAGACGTCGCCGGGCCGAAAAGCGTTGCCGGCAATCGAATTCTCGACCGCGGGGATGAGGACGCGCAGCCGGACCTTCAGCCCGGCGGCCATGATCATCGAGGCGAGGCCCAGCACGTTGGCGGCGCCGCCCATATCCTTCTTCATCAACAGCATGCCCGAAGACGGCTTGATGTCGAGGCCGCCAGTGTCGAAGCAGACGCCCTTGCCGACCAATGTCAGCTTCGGCGCGTTCTTCGGTCCCCATGCCATGTCGATCAGGCGTGGCGCACCCACTGAGGCGCGGCCGACCGCGTGGATCATCGGAAAATTCTGCTTGAGCAAGTCATCGCCCTTGATCACCGATACCTCGGCCTTGTGCGCCGCTGCCAGGGTCCGCACCGCCTTCTCCAGCTCGTCCGGCCCCATGTCGCTGGTCGGCGTGTTGACCAGATCGCGGCTCAGGAAAACACCCTCAGCGGTGCGGCGAACACGCGCCGCATCGACCCCGGCGGGCAGCCCGAAGCGTAGCGCCTTGCCTGGCTTCTTGCCATAGCGGGTAAAGACATAGCCGCCGAGCATCAGCGCGACGGCTGCAAGTTCCGGCTCGTCCGGGGCGGTGGCAAAATACCAGTCGCCTTCCGGCAGGGCGCGCGCCAGCGCGCCGACGGCAAGCGCGCCCTCGTCATCGCCGGTACCGAACAGCGCGCCGGCAACAGCGCCGTTCTCACCAGGCATGACAAGCGTCCTGCCGGCCTCGCCGGAAAAGCCGTTGGCGCTGGCCCAGGCGATCGAGGACGGCGCAAGGCCCGCTGCTTCCAGACCGCCTTTGGCGACCAGATGGACCGGCAATGCGGCCTTCGGTTTCGTTTCGACGAGTTCGACAGGCATTCGATGTTCTCCGCGCGCGGCTTTTCGAGTCGGCGTTTCTTAACCGTCCGTTAGGGTTAACAGAATATTTCTGCGGGAGGGAAGATGGCCAGGCAATGGCCACGCATATGAATGGAGACCCAGGTGCCCATGCCGACCAACCGCACAACGAACGCCACGGGAAAACGGTTGATCACCACGGCATTGATGATGGCACTTGCGGCCGGCATAGCCGGTTGCGGCACCAGCAAGTTCACCACCGGCTCCATCGGGCGCACCAGCGGCAAACCGCTGGAAACCATGTCGGCGGGCGAACTGCACACCGCCACGACCGCGCTCGGCGAATCCTATGCCCGAAACCCCGACGACAAGCGCATAGCGACAAATTATGCGGCGGCATTGCAGATGGACGGCGACGCCGACCAGTCACTCGCCGTGATGCGCAAGCTGGCGATCGCTCTGCCGAAGGATCGCAGCGTGCTCGCCGCCTACGGCAAGGCGCTCGCCGCCAACGGCCAGTTCGAGCAAGCGCTCGACGCCGTGCGCCGCGCGCAGACGCCGGAATATCCGGACTGGCGGCTGGTTTCGGCGGAGGCCGCCATTCTCGACCAGCTCGGCCAGAAAGACGAAGCCCGCCAGGATTACCGCAAGGCGCTCGACCTCAAGCCGAACGAACCCTCGATCCTTTCCAATCTCGGCATGTCCTATGTGCTGGAGGGCGACCTCCGCACGGCCGAGACCTATATGCGTTCGGCCGCCCAGCAGCCGAACGCCGACAGCCGCGTGCGCCAGAACCTGGCGCTGGTCGTTGGCCTGCAGGGGCGCTTCGACGAGGCTGAGAAGATTGCTTCGCAGGAGTTGTCGCCCGATCAGGCGCAAGCCAACGTCGCCTACCTTCGCCAGATGCTTGCCCAGCAGAATGCCTGGAGCCAGTTGAAGGATCAGGACAAGACGAAGCCGGCGACCAACTGAGCGCAAACGCCTCTGCGTCAAACCGGCCCCAACTCTCAAGCATGTGCCCAAAAAAAGCAAAAGCCGCGCTGCGTGAGCAGCGCGGCTTTTGTGTTGATTCGTGGATTCGCAGATTTCGATGACGCCTACTGGCTGGCCTTGTGCTGGTCGCCGAAGATGCCACGCTGGCTTACCTGCATGCCGGCGGGTCCCAGAATGATGGCGAAAAGCACCGGCAGGAAGAACAGGATCATCGGCACGGTCAGCTTCGGCGGCAGGGCCGCGGCCTTCTTCTCGGCCGCGTTCATGCGCATGTCGCGGCTTTCGGCGGCAAGCACGCGCAAGGCGTGCGCCACCGGCGTGCCGTAGCGCTCGGCCTGGACCAGCGCCTGGGTCACCGATTTCACCGATTCCAGACCGGTGCGGTTCGCCAGGTTTTCGTAGGCCTGCTTGCGTTCCTGCAGATAGGAGAGCTCGGCATTGGTGAGGATGAATTCTTCCGCCAGCGCCACCGATTGCGCGCCGATCTCGTCGGCAACCTTGTGAAGCGCTGCCTCCACCGACATGCCTGATTCAACGCAGATCAGCATCAGGTCGAGCGCATCCGGCCACGCCATCTGGATCGACTGCTTGCGCTTGGAAGCGCGATTGTTGACGTAGAGGATCGGCGCGTAGAAGCCGCCATAGGCGACGAGAATGCAGACGAACACTTTCACGAAAGGCGGCCGTTCCGGCAGCCCGCCAAGCACGAACAGGTAGATGGCGGCCAGCGCGAAACCGACGAAGGGCAGGACCAGCCGGAAGAAAAGGAAGCGCGTCAGCGGGTTTTGCCCGCGAAAGCCCGCCACCTTGAGCTTCTGCAGTGTCCCTTCGTCAGCCAAAGCGCGCCGCAGATCCAGCCGGTCGACAATGTTGCGCATGCCGATCGATTGTTCCTCGCGCAGACCCTTGCGGCGGCGATCGGCTTCGGTGGCGAGCCGCGCGCGCTGTTTTGCACGCAATTCATCGCGCTCGAGCGCCACCGATTTCATGCGCGCCTTGAGCTGATTGCCGCTAAGGGCGGGCAGCAGCGTGAAGACGGTCGCAAACACCGCGATGCCCACCAGCAAGGCGATCAGGAAGGCGGGGTCGGTAAGGGATTTGACGACTTGGTCGGTCATTGGTTTCTATCTCTCGAGGTCATGCCCGGATTCTAGACATCGAAGTTCATCATCTTGCGCATCACCAGAATGCCGATCGACATCCAGACGCCGGAACAGCCAAGAATCAGATTGCCGGTGCTGGTGACGAACAGCGGCATGATGTAGTTCGGGCTCGACAGGTAGACGAGAAGGGCGACGACGAAGGGGAGCGCGCCGATGATGACGGCGGAGGCCTTTGCTTCCATCGACAACGCCTGAACCTTGGCCTTCATCTTCTTGCGGTCGCGCAGCACGCGCGAAAGATTGCCCAGCGCCTCGGAGAGATTGCCGCCGGCCTGAGACTGGATCTGGATGACGATGCCAAAGAAGCTTGCCTCGGTGCATGGCATCGTTTCGGCCATACGCAAGGTGGCATCGGGGATCGACAGACCCATCTGCTGGGAATCGACGATGCGACGGAACTCGGTCCTGACCGGCTCGGGAGATTCATTGGCGATTAGGCGAACGGCGTCGTTCAGCGGCAGGCCGGATTTGACCGCGCGCACGATGATGTCGAGCGCGTTCGGAAACTCGTTGAGGAAAGCCTTGACGCGGCGCGCGCGGCGAAACGAAACAAACCAGCGCGGCAGGCCCAGCGCTCCGGCCAGCAACGCACCCGGCAAGACCACCAACGGCGCGCCGCCGAAATAGGCGAGAGCCGTGAGCACGATGCCGCAGACCACGGAGTAAATGTAGAAACGCTCCAGGGAAACCTGCATGCCAGCCTGACGGATCTGGGCCTTCAGTGGCGGTTTCTTGACGACGCGGTCCTTGGATTTCTGCTTTTCGTCGAGGTTCTTCAGCGAATCCTGAACCGACTTCTTCCGCTTGACTGCTTCGGCGGCGCGATCGCGCGAAGCCTTGACGACGGAACGATCGGTCTCCGCGGTCTTGATCGTCTCAAGCCGCTTGCCGACCTGCTTCTCATTGGTGATGCGGGTGAACAGGAAAGCATAGGCGACCGCGCCAGCGCTGAAGCCGGCGAGCACGATGAATGCCAGTATGGTGCCGTCAATTCCGAACATTGATCAGAGCCCCTACGCCTCCAGATGCGTCAGTCAGCGCGCTTCTCCATGGACTCGAGCGCAGCGGCGAGGCGCTGTTCCTCGCCGTAGTAGCGCGCGCGATCCCAGAAATGCGGACGGCCGATGCCGGTCGACACATGCTCGCCCAGCAGCCTGCCATTCGCGTCCTCGCCCTTGATGTTGTAGAGCACGACATCCTGCGTGATGATGACGTCGCCTTCCATGCCGATCACTTCGGTGATGTGGGTGATGCGCCGCGATCCGTCGCGAAGGCGTGCCGCCTGGATGATGACGTCGATGGAACCGACGACGATCTCGCGCACGGTCTTTTGCGGCAGCGAGAAGCCGCCCATGGCGATCATCGATTCGATACGGTTCAGGCATTCGCGCGGGCTGTTCGAGTGGATCGTTCCCATCGAACCGTCGTGACCGGTGTTCATCGCCTGCAGAAGGTCGAAGACTTCCGGTCCGCGCACTTCGCCGACGATGATGCGCTCGGGCCGCATGCGCAGGCAGTTCTTGACCAGGTCGCGCATGGTCACCTCGCCCTCGCCCTCGAGGTTGGGCGGGCGCGTTTCGAGACGGACGACATGCGGCTGCTGCAATTGCAACTCGGCCGAGTCTTCACAGGTGATGACGCGTTCCTCGCGGTCGATATAGTTGGTCAGGCAGTTGAGCAGGGTCGTCTTGCCCGAGCCGGTACCGCCCGAGATGACGATGTTGCAGCGGACGCGGCCGATGATCTTGAGGATCTCGGCGCCCGACGGCGAGATGGCGCCGAACTTGACCAGCTGGTCGAGCGTCAGCTTGTCCTTCTTGAACTTGCGGATGGTGAGCGCGGTGCCGTCGATGGAGAGCGGCGGCGCGATGACGTTGACGCGCGAACCGTCGGGAAGGCGCGCATCGCAGATCGGGCTCGATTCATCGACGCGGCGGCCAACCTGGCTGACGATGCGCTGACAGATGTTGAGCAGCTGCTGATTGTCGCGAAAGCGGATGCCGGTCTGTTCGACCTTGCCGTTGACTTCGATGTAGACGTTCTTGGAGCCGTTGACCATGATGTCGGCGATGTCGTCGCGGGCAAGCAATGGCTCCAGCGGCCCGTAGCCAAGCACGTCGTTGCAGATGTCCTCGAGCAGTTCTTCCTGCTCGGCGATCGACATCGCGAAATTCTTGATCGCAATGATGTCGTTGACGATGTCGCGGATTTCCTCGCGCGCGCTCTCGGGGTCGAGCTTGGCTAGCTGCGACAGGTCGATGGTGTCGATGAGCGCGGAGAAAACCTGGCTCTTGGTGTCGTAGTAGGTTTCGCTCTTTTCGCGCTGGACTCTTTTCGGCTCCGCCGCCAACGGCGGCGCCTCGACCGCGCGGCGCGCCGGCGGCGCAGCAGCCTGAGGCGTTGCCGCAGGCCGGGCCAGAACCGCCGTTTCCGCAGTTGCAGCCGCCGGAGCTGCAGGGGCAGATGCCGGTGCTGGCTGGCGGAACTCCGGGGTGAACCGGTTGCCGTCGTCAGAGCCTCTTTTACCAAACATGATCGACTACCAATTCCGCTTAAGGAGCGTCATTTCTTGTTGCGCGAGAGTTTGCCGAGGAGATTGCCGAGGCCGGCTTTCTTCTTCGCCTTGATTTCGCTGCGCCCGGTCAGCACATGCGCGATTTCGTTGATCATGCCGACGACCGGGCTCTTGGCGTCCATCTCGCCCAGCATGCGCCCGTTGTTGGCCGCGTTGCCGAACAGCAGCGGATCAAAAGCGATGACCGACATCGGCGAGATGCCAAGCGGTTCGGCGAAGTCCGACGATGCAATCTCGGGTCGCTTTGGCATGCCTGCCTGGTTGATGATCAGCTTGGGCGGCGGGTCGTTGGGGCGAAGCCGTTTGAGCATGTCGACAAGGTTCTTGGTGTTGCGCAGATTGGCCAGTTCCGGGGTTGCAGTGATGACGATCTCGTCGGCCTTGATCAGGGTGTTCTTGGTCCAGCCTGTCCAGACATGCGGGACATCGAGCACCAGGAGCGGCACGCTGCGCTGGGCCACGTCGATAAGCTGGGCAAAAGCGTCGGGATCGAAATCGTAGACCCGTTCGAGCGTGGAAGGCGCTGCAAGCAACGACAGGTGCTCGGAGCACTGTGCAAGCAGCCGGTCGAGATAGACCTCGTCGACGCGTTCGGGTGAAAACACCGCCTCGGCGATGCCTTGTGCCGGATCCTGGTCGAAATTGATGTTGGCCGTGCCGAAAGCCAGGTCGAGATCGGCGACGACCACTTCGGACTTGAACAGCGACGACATCGCCCACGCCACATTGTGGGCAATGGTCGATGAGCCGACGCCACCCTTGGCGCCGATAAAGGCGATCGAGCGGCCGATCGGCTCGGCTTCCGGATCGACGAAGATCGATGAGACCACGCTGACGATGTCAGCCATCGACACCGGTGCGATGACATATTCGGAAATGCCGGAGCGGATAAGTTCGCGGTAAAGGCCGACATCATTATAGTGGCCGATCACCACGACCTTCGATGTCGGATCGCAATATTCGGAGAGCTGGGCGAGCTGCTCCAGCAATTGTTTGGGCTCGCTGCGCGATTCCAGCAGGATCAGGTTCGGCGTCGGCGCCGACTGGTAGAACTCGACCGCGGTGGCGACGCCGCCCATATGGACCTTCAGATGCGCCTTCGCCATGCGGCGATCCTCGCCAGCGCGCTCGATGGGATTGGCGACACCTTCGGTCTCGCAAAATGCCTGGATCGAGATGCGCGGGATCGGCCGCAGCGCCTGCATCGCGGCGATGTCCTGTTGCGACGTGTCGCCGCTGTCGGATGGGGTCTCGTAGGCCAGATTGCTCATGTCCGCGTGCTCCAGACTGCGATCGATCAATAGTCGACTTCTGTTGAGGGAACCGGCGAGTAGAATGGGGCCTTTCGATATCCGTCGATGACGACCCCACGCCTCTCAGCGTCGATGGGCGTCTGCTTGCGCGGCCCAAGCAGGTCGGCCGGATTGGCCATCTGGGCGGCAAGGTTGTTCTGATACGAGCAGCCATAATCGGCATAGTGCTTGTTTTCCGACGACTGCAGCATGTCCTCGGGCCAGCGCCCGCATTTGTCGGTCTGGGCTTTCGTCGAGATATAGGCAACACGGACCGGGGCCGAGGCCTCGACCGAAGCTGACTGATAAGTGGTCATCACGATCCGGTTGCGGCTGATGCCGCTGGCCACCGCCAGCCTGGCGAAGTCACGTCCAGCCGCCGTCGCCGCGAGCTCATTGGCGGAGCCAACCGGAACTGCGATCGTCAACGATGGGGCGGCGCTCTTGTCGTAGCCGTCCAGGAAACCCAGAAGCGTGTCGCGCTGGAAGCCGGTCATGCCGCGATCGCCGGCGCCGACCGGAAGGTCGATCTTCTCGTTCTTCTCCGCGATGACGATCGGGTGCGTGGTGCGATAGTCGTCCGGAATTGCACCAACCGTGATGCTGTCGCGCCTGAGACTGGCGCAACCGGCGAGTGACGCCGCGACCGCGATCGCCAGGATCGGAACGGCCGACCGGAAGATGCGCTCGCGGTTGGATCGTACCGTTGCGGCGATCGTCATTGCCTTTGATGCTGACTGAGACATGTCCGCTTCCCCGCTTACTTGTAGATGAAGCCGACAACGCCGTGATAACGGCCGTTGGGCTTGTCGGTCTGCATTGTGCCGTAGACGCGATTGACGCGGCCGAGGAACATGCCGGCGCCATCACTCGGCGCATTGAAATTGTCGTCCGGCTTGGCCAGATCATTGCGGGCCACCGGTCGCGCCAGGTAGGGCGTGATGATGACGACGAGTTCGCTTTCGTTGCGTATGAAATCCTTGCTGCGGAAGAGTGTGCCAAGCACCGGTATCTTGCCGAGGCCCGGTAGTGCCGACACAGCCTGACGAACGTCGTCACGGACCAATCCCGCAATCATCATCGAGCCGCCGGAGGGTAACTCGACCGTCGTGTCGGCAAGTCTCTTGCGGATCGAAAGCAGGCTGGTTCCGGGCAAGCCCCCGCTGGCTTCAAGCGTGGTGGCGCCTTCGGTGGTCGGCTCCGAGACCGACGTCCTGACCTTGAGACTGATGCGGCCAGCCGACAACACCACGGGCTGAAACTCGAGGCCAATGCCATATTCGATTTTCGTGTTCGTATACGTGACAGGTCCGGTGCCTGTGCGTTGGGTGATGAGGTTATACTGGCCGCCTGCCTTGAAGGTTGCCTTCTCGCCCGAGACCGCCGTAAGCGTCGGTTCCGCCAGCGTCTTCATGACGCCGCTTTGTTCCATTGCATTGATGTAAGCTTGCAGCCCGTTGCCGCCGGCACTGCCCAACGCCATGTTGGAAAGCTGCGAAATCGGTTTGCCCAACCCGAAAGGCGGCGAGCTTATCGCGCCGGCGCTGATGCCGTTGATGCTGCCGTTTCCGATCAGATTGACGCCGAGCTGCTTCATCACCGAGCGGCTGACTTCCGCAACGGTCACCTTCAGCGTCACCTGATCGTCGCCGATGATCTGCAACAGGTTGACGATCTTGCTGGTACGACGCTCGGAATCCGGATTGTTTATGTCGACGCCGCCATTGGCCGAACCGCCGGCCGCCGTCTGTGAATACTGTCCCGTGGTCGCCTCACCGCCGGACACGAAGATGGTCGCGAGATCGACGGCGCGCTTGGCGTCCAGCGGCGTGTCCACGGTTCCGGTCAGGACGACGTTGTCGTTCAGCAACTCGACCTTGATCTGCGCCGTCGGAAGGAAACGCCTGAGGTAGTCTTCCAGGCCGGCAACGTCGCGTTCGACGGCCAGGTCCAGGCTGACGATCTGTTCGCCATTGGGGCCAAAGACGAAGATGTTGGTCTCGCCCACGGACTTGCCGAACAGGTAGATGCGCCTTGCTGTGCGGGTCACCGCATCGGCGACCGCCGGGTTGGCGACCAGGATGTCATAGGCATCACTTGGCAGGTCGATGACCACCGACTTGTTGAGGCCAAGCTTGACGCGCTGGGTGGCGGCTGAAGCCGACACCTGGGCATTCTTGCCGGCGGCCCTCGCCTCGACGAGGCCATGCGCATTCACTCCGAACAGAAGCAGGCCAATTGCTGCAACCATCGTGACAGGCAGTTTGTCGTTTAGCTTCATTTCCTTGCCCCCACTTCGGAAACTTCGCCCGACTTGATCAACCGCACCGTTCCGCGCCGCCCATTGCCGGAAACGAGGTAGTCGGCCTCATCCGAGCTCTTTTCCTGGTTGTCCGTGATTGACCGCAGCGCCAGAGTCAGGCGATCCGCCATCTGCTGGGCGACAGTGATGATCTCCGCCTGCTGCGGCGTCAGCTCCAGCGTGGCGGTCTGGCCGACCCTGGTCTTCTTGCCTTCCTCGTCCTCCTGGATGGTCTGATCGATCGCCAGGACGCGGATGTTCTTGAGGATGGTCTCGGTCGTAAACCCGCTGCCGCCGCTGACGTCGGACCTGCGGGTCATAATGACGTCGACAAAATCGTTGGGAAGAATGAAGCCGCCTGCCGAAGTATCGGCCGAGATCGCCGTAGCGACGGCACGCATGCCGCTGGGCAGGATCGACGACATGAAGCTTTGCCCCTCGCCGATCAGCTTGGAGCGCCGCAACGGTTCGCCAGTGTACATCGCCACGCGGGCGACGGAGCCTTTCAGCTTCTCTAGCGCCTCGGGCTCGGCAGCGCGAGTGATGAAGTTTGCGTTGATGCCGTTGGCCGGCCAGGACTCCCAGTCGATGTTGTTCTCAAGCTGGCTGCCCATGGCAACGTCGCCGGAAAGGACAAGCACATCCTGCAACGCGATCGCCGGTGCCTGCGGGGCACCGACAACGACCTGAGGCGGCGGAGCCACCACCATTTTTTTCGCAACATATCCTGCGCCACCTGCCGCGGCCACCGCCACGCTCAGAATGATCAGTCGGGATGCTGGCATCTGTCCGAACCCTCGCCTTTTTTGGCAAACCACCTGGCCAGGTCGGACTTTGCAGCGGCAATCGTCAAAACAAGGTTAATGCAGTGCTTACGATCGTGATTAATTTAAGGTTTACATAAATTAGACGGAACCGGTTCCCGCAAACGGGAGAGGCGGCCAAGCCGCCCCTCCCTAAGACAATATTTCAAACCGGACTAGGTCAGAAAAACTAGGCGGCCAACCTTGCCAGCGCCCACACCATCAATGGCGAATCGGGATAGGCAATCAGCCCGCCTATGCCGAGCGCGATGCCATAGGGGACGCCGCCAGCGTCGTCGGCGAAGTGGCGCAGGAACGCATTGTGGCTCGTATAGGCCGCCAGCGGCGATTTCCGATAGACGAGGATGGCGAGCGTCAGCAGACCGCCTATGAATGTCGAAAAGACGAGATATTCGACAAGGTGGATGTTGAGCCCCATCCAAACGGCAGTGGCAGCCAGCAGCTTGGCGTCGCCGCCGCCCATGCCGCCGAGCGCAAAGAGACCGAATGTCACCGCCAGCACCAGACCGCCAGCGGCGAAATGCCAGCCATAGGTTGCCCAGTCCATACCCGTCAGTGGCGCGACCAGGGCAAAAACAGCCAAAAGCAGGACCGGCACGCGATTGGCGATCGTCATCGACAGCGTGTCGGAGATCGCGGCAAAAAGCATGCAAAACGGAAAGACAACGAAAATCAGAGCTTCAAGCATGGGCACGGCGCCTATGTGAAATTATACCTGGCCTCAGTCTAGGCAGGCTCGATTAACGATTGGTGATGCCAAGAATTCAAAGTGGTCATAACACGGAATAAGGGCCGCCAGTGAGGCGGCCCTTGTTCTGAAATAACGACCAGATATCGTTAGTTAGAGTTATTCACCGCCGAAGCGATGGCCGTGAACTTGTTGTTCAGGGCGTTGCCGAGCGAGCCAGCGCCGACCATGATGGCGAGCGCAATGAGAGCGGCGATCAGACCGTATTCGATGGCGGTCGCGCCGGATTCGTCCTTCACAAAACGTGCGATGAGGTTAGACATTTGAGAGCTCCTACTCCACGTGTTACAGCACTTCCGTCAACTTCTGTTTGGTGGTTGATCGGATGCTGCCAATCTAGGGAGAAGCTCTTTCGATCGGCTTAAGAAACAGGATTACCGATTCCTTTCCGGTGCCCAACAGCTTGCGTGGTTAACCGTGAGCTAAACATAGGGTGATGGACTGACCGCCGGAAAAAGGCCTGGAAAGGCGCAGCTGCCGGGTTGTCGGAATGCTGTCTGCTTTATCAAATGCGAGCAGCTCGATGCAGGCGCCACCGCGCCGGTCGTCAACTTAACCGTTGGTTCACCAATCTCGTTCATGTTCCGTTGAACAGTTTGCTGCCGTGGGAGCGCCTCAATGACCGGGTCGAGATCATTATTTCTGATTGCCGCGTTTCTCGTTGCGCCGACTTTCATCGTGCCCGCCAAGGCTGGAGCCGGCATCGAAGTCACCATGAACCAGGCGAAGATCGTCAAGTTGACGCGCGCCGCCGACACGATCGTTGTCGGCAATCCGGCGATCGCCGACGCCGCCGTACAGGATGCGTCGACAATCGTATTGACGGGTAAAGGGTTCGGCGTCACCAACCTGGTCGTTCTCGACCAGGACGGCAGCCCGATCATCGACGAGCAGGTCACCGTGGTGCGGCAGGCCGCGTCATCGGTGCGTATCTACAGACGTGCCCAGATACAAACCATGTCCTGCACGCCCTATTGCGAGAGCTCCTTCAAGAGTGACGCCGAGAAAAACTCCGAAGCCGAGATGAGCGCCGGCCAGTAGGCGATCAGGGCCATCTGTTTTTCCCGGCAACGCCGCCTCCCTTGCTGAACATGCCGCTGCGGTTAGCGGGCGGTTAACGCCATCTCGCAGAATTTAACGGTCATCCAAACCGGACCTCAATGGGTTTTCGCTAATGTTCCGGCCGATACCGCATCAGGATTGGCAGGGACGGGAATGAGCTGGGACCCAAAACCCGAAATCGGCAAGGGCAAGGCAGGGCGGACGCGCTTCCTTGGTGATCGGCGCGGCAGCACGGCAGTCGAATTTGCGATGCTTGCTTTGCCGTTTGCACTTCTCGTCTTCGCCATCCTGGAGAGCTGCATCTCATTTGGCGGGCAAGAAGTGATGACCAACATCACCGACGATATCGCCCGTCAGCTGCGTACTGGCCAGCTAAGACAGGCCGATGTGACGGGAAACAAGCTGAAGGACATGATCTGCGCCAGACTGGAGATCATTGTCGCCAAGAATTGCCCCGGTTTGCTGGTGGATCTGCGGGCGTTCCCGACCTTTGACGACGCGGCCAAGGCTGGCTTCAAGATTTCAGGCGCAGACATTGTACTGACCGGCACGACGGATACGACTTTTCAGGTCCAGACAGGTTTGGCGGAATCGAAGAACATGCTGCGGGTTTTTTACAAATGGCCGGTCATGACAGATTTCATGGCCAGTTCGATGGCCAACATTGAAGGCGGAAAAACGCTGCATTTCGCATCGGTGACCTGGCAAAACGAGCCGTTCAACAACTGAAAACTGCGCTGTTGCGTCAGCAAAAGAGGGTAGAAGCATGTATCGTGCGGGGGCGCATTCGCGGATTTCACTCACATGGAAGAGAGCGATGCGGTTTTTTCCCGATCGCCGCGGTGTCGCGGCCGTCGAGTTTGCCCTGATCGTGCCACTTCTGTTTGTCATGTATTTCGTGACCATGGAGGCCTCGCAGGGTTTCGAGACCAGCAAGAAAGTCAGCCGCATCAGCTCCATGGTAGGTGACCTCGTTGCGCAGCAGACGTCGGTCGTCAAGGCAGATCTGACCGCCATCATGAAGATTGGCAATTCCACGCTTCGGCCCTACAATCGCTCAGTCCCCGATATCATCATCACTGCCATACAGATCTCCACCGATCCGACGCCGAAGGTGCAGGTGGCGTGGTCGTGGAAAGTGGTCAATGGCACCTATAGCGTCGACGCCGCCAAGGACAGCACCACGACCGTTCCGGCAACGGTCAAGATCGCTGGAACCTTCCTCATTCGCGTTCAAACCACTCTCGCATACAAGCCGATCGTCACCTGGTCGCAAGACCAAGAAGAACGGGTTGGATTGACCTCGGCCTTCGACAACATAAAGATGAGTGAAACCTTTTATTTCAGCCCCCGCCGAGCCCTGACGATCCCTTGCAGCGACTGCTGAAGCAATTTCGGTCGCACGGCTTGCTTCAAACGCGCGACGCGCTCTTTCGAAATGACAGGCCCTGAAGCGAACCTTCGGCTTGGGATCAATGGCCTACTGACCGTCGCCTGACACCAGGTGCACGATGGCTGCGGCCATCGCATAATCCTGCGGACCGGCGACGGTGAACCCTCCGGAATGTTTCGTTTCCAGGAGATCGTAGACGTCTGGCGACAGCGATCTGAGATTGGTGAGGAAGATGGTGAGCCGACGCTTGGCCTCGGGGTCAAGCTCGCTGCGGACGGCATGGGGGCCATATCGCAGCAGGCCGGACGTCCATATGACCTGAAGCGCTGACTGTGATATTCCCGCCGCCTCCAGTCTCGCCATGGTGCCATCCGGGTCAGCTGGCTGGTTGCCGGGTATGGTCGGCTGGCCGTCCGCCGTGGCGGTCTCCCAGCCAAACAAGGCATCGGCCTGGCCGTCGACCAGCATCGCTTCGGCAGCAGCAGCCGATTCGGCATGGGTCAGAAACGGCGCATCTTCGGTGATCCCGACACCTTCGGCCGTCAGCCCGGCAAGCGGCAAAAGGGAACCGCCAATGCTGTCAGCCGGCGCCATGGCGATCCGGTGATCCTTCATCGCGGCCAAATCGGCAACCTTGCCGTCCCGCGTCAGCAAGACGGAGCGGATGCCGATGGCACCGTCGGCATCGACCGGCGCCACGAGCGGTTCGACGCAGCCGCAGCGCTGCGAGGCGGTGGCGTAGGCGGTTGCCGAATAGATGGCGTATTCGATGCGGGCATTGGCCTGGGCCTCGATCAGCGCGGCATAGTCGCGGGCAACGACAAATTCGACCTTCATGCCAAGCGCCTTGGTATAGGCGTCCGTCAGCAGTGCCAGACCCGGAACGGTGTTGCCGGCGCCGGGTTCGGCGACGATGCCGATGCGGAACGTGCCGATGTCATCGCGCCAGTCGGCGCGTGCGGCGTTCGGCCAGGAGGCGCCAAGCAGCGTCAGGACGGCCGCGAACGCCTTCCAGGCAGGCTTCTTGCCGAAATTTGCCGCCCGTCTCATCGATCCCTGCCCATGCCGCCATTTGGCCACGTCCCGACTATCGCGCCAAGCCGTTGCGGTTTGGTTTCCGAATTGCCAATGGCGGTGCGGAACCCTATGTCTGGGCCAACAGACAGGCAACGATGAACCCTCCAATGGCGCGCGCTTTCCTCTTCGTTCTCGATTCTTTCGGCATCGGCGGCGCCGCCGATGCCGAAGCCTATGGCGACGCCGGCTCCAACACGTTCGGACATATCGCCGAAGCCTGCGCGCAAGGCCGTGGCGACCGCGATGGCCTTCGCAGCGGACCGCTTTTCGTGCCCAACATGCTCTCCCTCGGTCTCGGCCATGCGGCCGAAACCGCGACGGGCTTCAAGTTCGACAGCAAAGGCAAGGCCCCTCTTGCCTCCGCCTTCCACGGCGCGGCGCAAGAGGTTTCGAGCGGCAAGGACACGCCATCGGGTCACTGGGAAATCGCCGCCTTGCCGGTGCGCTTCGACTGGGGCTACTTCCCGGACACCGTGCCGGCCTTTCCAGCCGAGCTGACAGCGGCGATGATCAGGGAAGGCAACGTGCCGGGCATTCTCGGCAATTGCCATGCGGCGGGCACCGAGGTCATCGAGCGGTTCGGTGAGGAGCATATCCGCACCGGCAAGCCGATCTGCTACACCTCGGTCGACTCCGTCCTGCAGATCGCCGCGCATGAAGTGCATTTCGGCCTTGAGCGGCTCTATGAATTCTGCCAGGTGGTGCGCAGGCTTGTCGACCCGCTGAAAATCGGCCGGGTGATCGCGCGGCCGTTCCTGGGCGAAACCGTCGCCACCTTCGAGCGGACGTACAACCGCCACGACTACGCCGTGCCGCCGCCGGAACCGACGCTGCTCGACCGGCTGACCGCGCGCGGCAGCCGGGTCATCGCGGTCGGCAAGATCGGCGACATCTTCGCCCATCGCGGAATTTCGGAAGTGCGCAAGGCTCCGGGCAACATGGCGATGTTCGATGAGGCGCTGGGCGCGATGGACGACGCCGGCGACGGCGATCTGGTGTTTGCCAATTTCGTCGATTTCGACACCGAGTTCGGCCATCGGCGCGACGTTGCCGGCTATGCGGCGGCGCTCGAAGCCTTCGACCGGCGCCTGCCTGAAGCGCTGGCAAAACTGCGCCACGGCGACCTTCTCATCCTGACCGCGGACCATGGCAACGATCCGACCTGGCGCGGCACCGACCACACGCGCGAGCGCATTCCGGTGATCGGCACCGGGCCGGGGCTCAAAGGCGGCGACATTGGCCTCAGGACCACCTTCGCCGATATCGGTGAAACCGTGGCCGAACATCTCGGGCTGGCACGCGGCCGGCACGGCGCTTCCTTCCATGCCACGATCGGCGGCCATGCCTGAGTTGCCTGAGGTCGAAACGGTCCGGCGCGGCCTGCAACCGGTTCTGGAAGGTGCCCGCATCATCAGCGTCGAGGCACGGCGCCCCGACCTGCGCTTTCCGTTTCCCGCAAAATTTTCCGAACGGCTGACCGGCAAGACCATTGCGGCGCTCAGCCGCCGGGCCAAATATCTTGTCGTGCATGTGGAAGGCGGCCCGGTGCTGATCTGCCACCTCGGCATGTCGGGCTCGTTCCGCATCGAAACATCCGATGGCAGCGAGATACCAGGCGAGTTCCAGCACGAGCGCTCGAAGAGCACCACTCATGATCATGTCGTGTTCCATGTCGCCTCTCCCGAAGGTGCCCAATCCCGCGTGATCTTCAACGACCCACGCCGCTTCGGTTTCATGCTGTTTGCGGAAGGCGAGCCCGATAGCCATCCGATGCTGAATGGACTGGGCGTCGAGCCGACCGGCAACACACTGGACGGCGCCCTGCTCGCCTCGCTGCTGAAGGGCCGAAGATCGCCGTTGAAGGCCGCCCTCCTCGACCAGCGGCTGATCGCCGGGCTCGGCAATATCTATGTGTCGGAGGCGCTGTGGCGCGCCGGCCTGTCGCCATTGCGCGAGGCAGGGACGATGGCGAAACCTGGCAAGAAAGCCAAAGCGCAGAGCGAGCGCCTGGCTGATGCGATCCGCTCGGTCATTGCCGATGCGATCGCGGCCGGCGGGTCGTCATTGCGCGACTATGTGCACGCGGACGGGTCGCTCGGCTATTTCCAGCATTCCTTCGCCGTCTACGATCGCGAAGGCGAGCCCTGCCCCACGCCCGGCTGCGGTGGCCACATAGAGCGCATCGTGCAGAGCGGGCGCTCGACTTTCTTTTGCCGGACCTGTCAGGTGTGAACCAAGGAGGAGACCCAGTCATGGCCTATGAAACGATCATCGTGGAAACACGCGGCAAGGTCGGGCTGATCACGCTGAACCGGCCGAAGGCGCTCAACGCGCTGAATTCGCAGGTTTTGGCGGAATTGGTTGCGGCCGTGAGCGCCTTCGGCGCAGACACCGCTATCGGCGCCATGGTCATCACCGGTTCCGAAAAAGCCTTTGCCGCGGGCGCCGACATCAAGGAAATGCAGGCAATTTCCTATGTCGATGCCTATGTGCAGGACTTTTTTGTCGGCTGGGAAGAGTTCACGCGGGCGCGAAAGCCCGTTATCGCGGCGGTCGCCGGTTATGCGCTCGGTGGCGGCTGCGAACTGGCGATGATGTGCGATTTCATCATCGCCGCCGATACCGCCAGGTTCGGCCAGCCCGAGATCACGCTCGGTGTCATGCCCGGCATGGGCGGATCGCAACGGCTCACCCGCTTCGTCGGCAAGTCGAAGGCCATGGACATGTGCCTGACCGGACGGATGATGGATGCCGCGGAGGCCGAGCGTTGTGGCCTCGTGTCGCGGGTCGTGCCGGCCGGCGACCTTGTCGAGGAGGCGCTGAAGGCGGCCGCCAAGATCGCCGATTTTTCGCTGCCGTCGGTGATGATGACAAAAGAAGCCGTCAACCGCGCCTTTGAAACGACCCTTGCCGAGGGGCTGCGGTTCGAGCGCCGCCTGTTTCACTCGCTGTTTGCGCTGGACGACCAGAAGGAAGGCATGGCGGCCTTTGCCGAGAAGCGGAAGCCGAATTTCACCAACCGCTGATGCATGTCGCCCAAAAGTGGCCCCGGTTTTGGGAGAACGACATGCATAGAACAAAGACCTAAAGCGCGTCGCCTAAATCCGTTCAAACGCGACGCGCTTTAGGATCACCAAAAAGAAGGCCAGACAGCGTTGACGCGCCGGAAAAGCTGAACTATAAGCCGCTCCAACCGAGGCGGCCCTGTGGCTGCCCGTTTGTTTTTTGCGCCCTGCGGCATCCCGCATGCGCCCACCAGATCAGAAGAGAGGCATCATGGCCAATACCTCCTCGGCCAAAAAGGCAACGCGCAAGATCGTCCGTCGCGCGGCGATCAACAAGAACCGCCGCTCGCGCGTGCGCACCTACGTCCGTCAGGTCGAAGAGGCGCTCGCCGCCGGCGACAAGGTTGCCGCGCTGGCCGCCTTCAAGACCGCCGAGCCGGAATTGATGCGCGCCGCGACCAAGGGCGTGATTCACAAGAATACGGCGTCCCGCAAGGTGTCGCGCCTGGCTCACCGGCTCAAAGTCCTGTCGGCCTGAAATAGCTTTCCTGAACTTGCGTTCTTCGAACCCGGCGGATCACGCCGGGTTTTTTCGTTTGCCGGCAAGTACTTAAAAAAGAACGCCCGCAAAACGAACTCGACTTGGATTTCAAAGCTCGGAATGCTTTGCCGGCACATACATGTCCGCGAGCGCTCCGATCCGCCGAAACTGGCGTTGCCAATAAATTTGGCTGTCACAAATTACCTTTATTTTTCAAATACTTGCTGATGGTCATCCACAGCTTGTTCACATCGACCGCGGGCGATCGGGGACAAGTAGCTGTCAAGCGAAATATTTCAGAAAATTTCGCGCCGTGTGGCCTTTTTCACATTCGCCGGAAAAGGGTTTGAATCACAATGGCTTTGTCAAAATGTGCAGTTGCAGCATCGGGGCTCAACCCGTCTCCACTAACCAGATTCCTTAAAAATCCGTTAGTCATGGCCTTGCCCTATCCACAGCGATTTCGGTAATGTCCATCCATCGAAAGGGACGGGCCATTGGCCCTCAACCCAGCCTGAATCGGCCAGCACAAAATGGCAGAATTCATGACGTGGAGTAATTCCGCGCACGGGCTTAGTTTGTCTTTTTCGATGTGGGTTAGGGGACTGGCGTAATTGTTACATGGCAGGTCAGCGGCGCCGGCGTTTTCGCCGGACGGCGATGCATTGCCCGGACGCGGTCAAGACGGACTGGCTCAGGCGCCGGTGCCGGTCCCTTGGTGACGAGGCAACATTCATCCGCCGGCGGCGGCGATGGTGTTGTAGCGAATGAACGGTGGCCGGACATACGGATGCAGGAGGCGCATCCCCGGCTGAAACAGGTACAAAAAGAACAAGGAACGCGGATCATGCAGAGCGGCATCGAGCGGGAGCTTACGGGTGACCTCCCATTTCCTGGAACTCTAGTCGGAGGGCACGACATGGCGGCTTCCAGCGACGCGGAACAAAAGTTCGATCGGGTCAAGACCCAGTTGAAGGCGCGCCTGGGAACCGAGGTCTATTCGAGCTGGTTCGGTCGGATGAAAGTTGCCGAGGCATCCCGGGGCATTGTTCGCATCTCCGTGCCCACGGCCTTCCTGCGCTCGTGGATCAACGGCCACTATCTCGACCTCATCGCCGAGCTGTGGAAGCACGAAGACCCGGAAGTGCTCAAGATCGAGATCGTCGTGCGCACCGCGACCCGTCCGGCACGCAACGGCGTGGAGCCCGAAGTGGTCCCAGCACGCAAGATGACCCGGCAGACGCAAACGGCGCTCGCCGCCGGCACTGTTGGTCCCGGCCGCGTGGAGCGGGCACCGGCACCGCGCCCGGGCACGCCGATCGAAAGCGAGTTCCGGCACAATGTGCTCGGTTCGCCGCTCGACCCACGCTATACGTTCGGCTCCTTCATCGAAGGTCCGTCGAACCGAGTGGCTTTCGCCGCGGCCAAGGCGGTGGCGGAATCGCAGTCGAGCGCGGTGCGCTTCAATCCGCTCTTCCTTCATGCGACGGTCGGGCTCGGCAAGACCCACCTGTTGCAGGCGATCGCGGCCGAATCCCTGAAGCAGAACCCGAAATCGCGCGTCGTCTATCTGACGGCCGAATATTTCATGTGGCGCTTCGCCACCGCGATCCGCGACAACAACGCGCTGACGCTGAAAGAACAACTGCGCGACATCGACCTGCTGATCATCGACGACATGCAGTTCCTGCAAGGCAAGTCGATCCAGCATGAATTCTGCCATCTCATCAACATGCTGCTCGACAGCGCCAAGCAGGTGGTGGTTGCCGCCGACCGGCCGCCGTCGGAGCTGGAATCCCTGGAACCCCGTGTCCGCTCGCGCCTCAATGGCGGTGTCGCGCTGGAAATGTCGGCGCCGGATTTCGCCATGCGCATCGGCATGCTGAAGCTGCGTCTCGCCACCGCCAAGGTTGACGATGCATCGCTCGATATTTCGGAGGAGATCCTCAACCATGTCGCCCGCACGGTGACCGGCAGCGGGCGCGAACTCGAAGGCGCATTCAACCAGCTTCTGTTCCGTCAATCGTTCGAGCCGCAGATCACCATCGATCGCATCGACGAGATTCTCGGCCATATCTACCGTTCGGGCGAGCCGAAGCGGGTGCGCATCGAGGACATCCAGCGCATCGTCGCGCGCCACTACAATGTGTCGAAGACAGAGCTTCTGTCCAACCGGCGCACGCGCACCATCGTCAAGCCGCGCCAGGTCGCCATGTATCTGTCGAAGGTGATGACGCCGCGCTCGCTGCCGGAGATCGGAAGGCGTTTCGGCGGCCGCGACCACACGACGGTGCTGCACGCCGTGCGCAAGATCGAGGATCTGTCCGGCGTCGACAACACGCTGGCGCAGGAACTTGAGCTGCTGAGAAGGCTGATCAACGACCAGGCCTGACCGACAGGAAAAACCAAGCGCGTCGGGTTTGAGAGGATCAAAGCGACGCGCTCTAAGTCTCTGTTTTATGCATGTCGTCGTCCCAAAACCGCCGCGCACTTTTGGGCGACATGCATTGGCTCGCGGGCTTCGCCAGCTTTATCCCCAGAAAGCCCGCGTAACCGGTGTGATCCGGTGGCGCGGGCTTGCGTTTGGTGGCTTTTTCCTGTCAGTTTGTGCAGATTCTGAGCCTGTTCAGACCTTTCGCGGGGCGCCGCTCACTGGTGACCCGTTCATTCATTCAAGCGAGCCTGTTTCGTCATGCGTGTTATCCTGGAACGGTCAAATCTCCTGAAGTCTCTCAACCACGTTCATCGCGTGGTCGAGCGACGCAACACCATACCGATCCTGTCGAACGTGCTGCTCAGCGCCGAGGGCGCCAGCCTTGAAATGAAGGCAACCGACCTCGATCTGGAGGTGACCGAAGCCACGCCCGCCAAGGTCGAGCGCGGTGGCGCGACCACGGTTCCGGCGCATCTGCTCTACGACATCGTGCGCAAGCTGGCCGAAGGGGCGGAGGTCATGCTGAAGACCGACGAGGACGGCAACGCCATGACGGTGACGTCGGGCCGTTCGAGCTTTCGTCTCCAGTGCCTGCCGCAGTCCGATTTCCCGGAGCTCTCGGCCGGATCCTTCTCGCACATCTTCCGGCTCGATTCGGTGGCGCTGAAAGGCCTGATCGAGAAGACCCAGTTCGCCATCTCCACCGAAGAGACGCGCTACTATCTGAACGGCATCTACCTGCACACCCACGAGACCGGCGGCAAGCTGAAGCTGCGCTCGGTGGCGACCGACGGCCATCGGCTGGCGCGTGCCGAGATCGACGCGCCGGCAGGGTCCGAGGGCATGCCCGGCATCATCATTCCACGCAAGACGGTCAGCGAGTTGCAGAAGCTGGTCGACGACCCTGATGTCGCGGTGACCACCGAATTGTCCGACACCAAGATCCGCTTCACCATCGGCAGCGTGGTTTTGACCTCTAAGCTGATCGACGGCACCTTCCCCGACTATCAGCGGGTCATCCCGACCGGCAACGACAAGAAGCTGATCATCGACCGGCAGAGCTTTGCCGCCGCCGTCGACCGTGTCTCGACCATTTCCTCCGAACGCGGCCGGGCGGTAAAGCTTTCGATCACCGAGGGACAGGTCACGCTCGCCGTCAACAATCCGGATTCGGGCAGCGCCACCGAGGAACTGGCCGCAGACTATTCGTCGGATCCAATCGAAATCGGCTTCAATGCAAAATATCTGCTCGACGTCGCCGCGCAATTGACCGGCACGGAGGCAAAATTCATGCTGGCGGATGCCGGCTCACCGACATTGATCCACGACATGGCCGATGAGACAGCGCTTTATGTGCTGATGCCCATGCGCGTGTAGTCGCACTGCGGCGCCCAAGTCCGGCTCCGCGACAATGTGCGACTGCGAGAATGATTGCGGCGACTTCGACAGGCGGATAGCGGTTGCCCGGGCAAACCCATATAAGTAAGCTTACACTTACCAATTTCCGCAACTACGCGGCGCTGTCGATCGACCTTGGCCCTGGCGCCGTGGTGTTTTCCGGTGACAACGGCGCCGGCAAGACCAACCTCCTGGAAGCGATTTCCCTGCTGACACCGGGGCGCGGCCTACGCCGCGCGCCTTACGTGGATGTGGCGCGCGAAGGCGGCGATGGCGGCTTTGCGCTGCATGCCCGGATCGGCGGGCCGGACGGCCAGGTCGAGATCGGCACCGGCATTGCAGGTGGCGACACCGCCGGCGAGGGCGGCCGGCGGGTGCGCATCAATGGCGCGGCGGCGCGATCGGCCGAAGATATGCTGGAATGGCTGCGCGTCGTCTGGCTGACGCCGGCCATGGATGGTCTGTTTCCAGGACCGGCCGCCGACCGCCGGCGCTTTCTCGACCGGCTGGTGCTGGCGATCGATCCGCAGCACGGCCAGCGCGCACTCGACTATGAAAAGGCGATGCGCGGCCGTAATCGATTGCTTACGGAAGGATCGCGCGACGGCGCCTGGTTCGATGCGATCGAGACGCAGATGGCCGAGACCGGCGTGGCGATTGCGGCGGCGCGCGCCGAACTGGTGCGCCTGCTCACTGCCATGATCGACAGACTGCCCAGCACGGGACCGTTTCCGCAGGCCGACATCAGCCTGTCCGGCGAACTGGAAAGCGAAGTCAGCACCTCGCCCGCCGTCGATGTCGAGGAGCGGTTCCGCGCAGCACTTGCCCAAGGCCGCGACCGCGACCGCGCCGCCGGTCGCACGCTCGACGGCCCACACCGTTCGGATCTGCTGGTGCGGCATAGGCCGAAGGCGATGCCGGCCGAACTGTGCTCGACCGGCGAGCAGAAGGCGCTGCTGGTCGGCATTGTCCTGTCGCACGCCCGGCTGACCGGTGAGATGTCGGGGATGACGCCGATCCTGCTGCTCGACGAGATCGCCGCCCACCTCGACAGCGGCCGGCGCGCAGCCTTGTTCTCGATCCTCGAAGAGCTGAACTGCCAGGCGTTCATGACCGGAACCGACGCGGCGCTGTTTTCCAGTCTCAAGGGACGTGCACAATTCCTGACGGTCGACCACGGTACGGTTGGGCCAACCGAAGACCACTGACAAGATTTTTGCGCCACTATATGGTCCGGCAATGATCCTTGCTGCCCTCACCGACGAAGAGCTCGAGCGCTATGCCCGCCACATTGTGCTGCCGGAAATCGGCGGTGCCGGCCAGCAGAAGCTGAAACGCGCGCGGGTGCTGGTCATTGGTGCCGGCGGGCTAGGCGCGCCGGTACTCGAATATCTCGCCGCCGCCGGCGTCGGCACGCTCGGCATCGTCGATGACGACAGCGTCTCGCTGTCAAACCTGCAGAGACAGGTGATCCACGATACCGACGCGGTCGGCATGGCCAAGACCGACAGCGCCAAAGCGGCGATCTCACGCATCAATCCCAATGTCGTCGTCGAACTGCACGATTTCAGGCTGACGGCGGACAACGCCCCTGCCCTTGTTGCCGGCTACGACATCGTCGTCGACGGCTCCGACAATTTCGAAACACGCTATGTGGTGGCCGATGCCTGTGCGGCGGAAAAACGGCCGCTTGTGCACGGTGCCGTTGGACGCTTCGATGGCTCGCTGACAGTGCTGAAGCCATTCGAGACCGGGACGGACGGGAGGCAGAACCCTGGATATCGCGATCTGTTTCCCGAAGCGCCGCCGCCCGGACTGGTGCCGTCCTGCGCCGTCGCCGGTGTTGTCGGCGCGCTGACCGGCGTCGTCGGCACGCTGCAGGCGATGGAGGCGATCAAGCTGATCACCGGCATCGGTGAACCGCTGGTTGGCAGATTGCTGCTTTACGATGCGCTGACGGCGCGCTTCGACACAATCCGCTACAAGAAGAATTGACCGCATGGACCAGTCCACGGGCGTTTTCATCATGCAGCTTCCCGCCGATTTCGAAGGTTGGGACGAGGTGCTGGTGCTGATCATGCGCGCCTTCGCCTCCATGGACGGCATCATCGACCCGCCATCCTCGGCGCATTTGCTGAATGTCGAAAATCTGAAACAGAAGGCCGGCCAGGAGACAGTGTTCCTGGCGCTGAAAGACGGCGGGATCGTCGGCTGCGTTTTCGTGCTGGAGAGGACTGAAGACTTTTATGTCGGAAAGCTCGCCGTCGAGCGCGGCTTTCAGGGACAAGGCATTGGCAAGCAGTTGATGCAAACTGTCGAAGCTCTTGCCCGTAGCCGCAGCAAGGCTGCCATCGAGCTTCAGACGAGGATCGAGCTTACCGCAAATCATGCAGCCTTTGCCCGCCTCGGCTTTCGTGAAACCGAGCGCACCGCGCATAAGGGCTATGACAGGCCGACCTCGATCACCATGCGCAAGGTGCTTGCATGAGCCTCGCCCTCAGCCCTGAAGAACAGGCAATCGCCTCCGGCCAGGACGGTGCCGCGATGGCGATGCGCATCGTCGCCGATAGCGCCCGCCTGCTCGGCGCGCCGCGGCTGATCCCGATCGCCTCGGCACATATCGATGGTGCGCTCTATCACGGCGATTCCGGCACGCTGTTCGCCGAGAAACTGGTCGAAGGCAAAGCGCGAGTCGCGGTGCGGTCGACGCTCAATGTCGGGGCGCTCGACCTGATGGGTTGCTCGCGCATCCGCCTCGAAGAGCCGGCGCGCGGCATGGCGCGGCGAATGATGGACGCCTACCGCAAGCTTGGCTGCGAGCAGAGCTGGACCTGCGCGCCGTATCAGGCCGGGCATCGACCGGCGCTGGGAAGCGACGTCGCCTGGGGCGAATCAAACGCCGTGGTGTTCTGCAATTCGGTGCTGGGCGCGCGCACCAACCGTTATGGCGATTTCCTCGACATCGCCTGCGCCATCACCGGTCGCGCGCCCGACTACGGCTTGCACCGCGCCGAGAACCGGCGGGCGCGGCTGGTGTTCGACGTCTCTAGGCTTGCCGCTTCATTCCTCGGTTCGGACGTGGCGTGGCCGGTGCTGGGCAGCCTCTATGGCCGCGAGGTCGGCAATGCCGTCGGCGTCGTCATCGGCGTGCCACGCCATCCCGGCGAGGATGCGCTGAAGGCGTTCGGCGCGGCGGCGGCATCGTCGGGCGCGGTCGGTCTCTTCCACATTGCCGGCGTCACGCCCGAAGCGCCCGACGCCGAGACCGTTCTGGGCGGCACCGCGCCGGAAACGGTGATCCGCGTCACACCTGATATGATTGCGAAGGCCCGCGCAGGTCTTTCGACGGCAGCGAAACCAACAACCATCGATGCGGTGGCGATCGGCAGCCCGCACCTGTCGCCCGCCGAGTTCGATGCGCTGGAGCGGCTGATCGCCGGGCGGCGGCTCAGCGTGCCGATCTACGCCTGCACCGGACGCCATGTGCTTTCGGGGCTCGAACAGAGCGGCCGGCGAAAAGCGCTCGAAGCAAGCGGGGTGATCATTGTTGCCGACACCTGCGTGGTGGTGACGCCGATCCTGCCCGACCTTGCCGGTGGCGTCCTGATGACCAATTCGGGAAAGTTCGCGCATTACGCGCCAGGCAATACCGGCTATTCCGTTCTCTACGGATCATTGGTCGACTGCGTGGAAAGCGCTGCAACCGGTAAGCCAACGTTTACGGATATTGCCGCATGAGCGCTGCTGCCGAAATCCTGGTGCCGGGCAAAGCTGGCGAAGGCGCGGCGCTGGTGCTGACCGCGCCGATCAGTTTCTGGGGCGGCGTCGACCCGAAGTCCGGCCGCATCGCCGATGTCCGCCACCCGCAGCATGGCGAAAACCTTTCCGGGCGCGTGCTGTTCCTGCCGGGCACGATCGGCTCGTCGTCGGCATCCGCCGTCCTCTTGGAACTCGTCCACAATGGCCACGCGCCGGCGGCACTGGTGCTGCACGAGCCGGACGCGATCCTGCTGCTGGGGCTGATCGTCGCCAGGGAAATGGGTTGGCAGACGCCAATGGCGCTGCAGCTGAGGCGCGATGTCTTCGAGAGCTACCGCGGCAGCAATGTGAAAGTCGCAGACGACGGCGCCCTCACCATCGCGGCCTAACCGATCAGGTCCGCAGTGGCAGCACGCGGTCGGGCGGGCGGTGACCGTCGAAGAAGGCGCGGATGTTGATGATGACCTTCTCGCCCATGTCGATGCGGCCTTCGAGCGTTGCCGAGCCCATATGCGGCAGCAGCACCACCTTGTTCTTGGCGGCGAGCTTCAGCAATTTGCCGTTCAGCGCTGGCTCGTGCTCGTAGACGTCGAGGCCGGCGCCGGCGATCTTGCCGTCCTGGATCAGCTTGACCAGCGATTCCTCGTCGATGATGTCGCCGCGCGCCGTGTTGACGATGTAAGCCGTGGGTTGCATGAGCGCCAGCCGCCGCGCCGAAAGCAGGTGAAACGTCGCCGGCGTCGACGGGCAGTTGACCGAGATGATGTCCATGCGGGCCAACATCTGGTCGAGACTTTCCCAATAGGTCGCTTCGAGCCCCTCTTCGACCGCCGGCAGCACGCGATGGCGGTTGTGATAGTGGATTGAAAGACCGAAGGCCTTGGCCCGCCGGGCGACGGCGGTGCCGATGCGGCCCATGCCGACGATGCCGAGCCGTTTGCCCCAGATCCGCCGGCCGAGCATCCAGGTCGGCGACCAGCCGGCCCATTTCTTGTCGCCGGTCAAGACATTGGCGCCTTCCGCCAGCCGCCGCGGCAGCGCCAGCATCAGCGCCATCGTCATGTCGGCGGTATCTTCGGTCAGCACGTTCGGCGTGTTGGTGACGGTGATGCCCCTTTTCGCCGCTGCCTCGACGTCGATCTTGTCGACGCCATTGCCGAAATTGGCGATCAGCTTGAGGTTCTCGCCAGCCTGCGCGATCAGCGCCGCGTCGATATGGTCGGTGATGGTCGGCACCAGAACGTCAGCTTCCTTGACCGCCGCAACCAGTTCCGGCTGCGTCATCGGCCTGTCCTCGACATTCAGCCTTGCGTCGAACAATTCGCGCATGCGGGTCTCGACCGGATCGGGCAGCTTGCGCGTGATGACGACGAGAGGCCGTTTTTTGCCTGCCATTGTTTCCTCGAACCCGATCTCGTTGAGACCTCTTTAACCAAGACAGGCGAAACTGGAAGCCGGTCGCGGTGCCAGTGACTCATGTAACAAGCGGTGCCGCCGAAGACAAAGAAAAAGGGGCGCCGTTACCGACAGGCAGGCGCCGAAAGGAATGAAAGTGTCTGGTTTCGCGTCGCTTCGCCTGGCTCTCAGCGCAGCAATTCTCGGCGCTGTCCTTTATTCCCCCGTGGTGGCGGCGCAGAGCGCGGCTGCCCCCGCGCAAACGATCACATTAGGGCCGAGCGGCCTGCCGCTGCCACGGTTCGTCAGCCTGAAATCGGGCCGCGTCAACTCGCGCGTCGGCCCCGGCGCCAACTATTCCGTCGACTGGATGTACATGAAGGCCGGCCTGCCGATGGAAATCATCCAGGAATTCGATACCTGGCGGCGCGTGCGCGACGCCGACGGCTCGGAAGGCTGGATCAACCAGTCGCTACTTTCAGGCCGCCGCACGGCCATCGTCGCACCCTGGCAGCGCAGCAAGGGCGGCCGAATCAACCTTCTCGACGACCCGCAAAAGGACGCCAGCGTCATCGCCATCATCGAGCCGGGGGTCATGGGCACGATCAAGACCTGCGATGGCCAATGGTGCGAAATGACCTTCGACGGCCATACCGGCTGGTTGCCGCAGTCGGTCGTCTGGGGCGCCTATCCGGGCGAGCACGTCAAGAACTGATCAAGAGCCTTCTTGGCGTCCAATGCGACCGAGATGGGTATCCTGGAAGCCGCTCGACAGCTTGAGGCCGTAGCCCAGAGCGCGATCGATGGCGATATGAGCGGTCCAGATCAGCGCGATCGCCGTCACCAGCACGTTGCCGAATAGGTTTCCGGCGACCGCCAACAACACCGGCACAATCAAGATGTGCAAGGCGTTGTAGGCGATGGCGCCGACGCGGGGTCCGGCGAGATAGCCCAGCATCGACACGTCCGGCGCCAGAATGAGCACGGCAAACAGCCACCAGGAAAAACCTGCCATGGCATAAAACGCCAGAGCAGCCACCGCGATAGCGGCCCATTCCAGCCGGACTGCCAAATCCACGAATTTCATGAAGGGCCGATCAATCGCAGCGCTTGGGGCGCAGCCTCACCACGATATCGACATTGGCGATCTCCATGCCTTCCGGGGGCTCCGGCAGGTTGGAAACCGTGACAGGACCGCTGGCGATATCGAAGATCCTGTTTTCACCTTCGATGTAGAAATGGTGGTGATCGGAGGTGTTGGTGTCGAAATACGTCTTCGAGCCTTCGACGGCCAGGATGCGCAGAAGACCGGCCTGGGTGAACTGGTGCAGGGCATTGTAGACGGTGGCCAGCGACACCGGAACGCCGGCGGCGATCGCCTCCTCATGCAATTCCTCGGCCGAAAGATGGCGGTCGCCCTTGGCAAAAAGCAGATCGGCCAGCGCGATGCGCTGGCGTGTCGGCCTCAACCCGGCTTCGCGAACCCGCTTGTCCACAGCGACATTTTCCTTCCGGCAGCCCAGATCCATCCGTCCGTCCAAGCTCACAGTTCTGCCCCAACACACGCCCAGAGTGGCAAAAAAACGTCATCGGCCGAAACTGGATGCCTCCCGACATATATTCTGTCGGCTGAATACGATCAATAGCGCGCATTGACCCGGACAGACGGGCGGGTTAAGCGCAAACGCCGGTTTCCGGCCTGAAACAGATTGTGTTAGGAAACCAACGACAAGGGCGCCCTACCGCCCGGGACGATTACGGGGACGAGATTGATGGCGGGTACGAAATCCAGCTACGGTTATGAAGAATTGCTGGCCTGCGCCCGCGGCGAGCTGTTCGGGGCTGGCAATGCCCAGCTGCCCTACCCGCCAATGCTGATGTTCGACCGCATCACCGAGATCAGCGAGACCGGCGGCGCCTTCGATAAGGGCTTCATCCGCGCTGAATTCGACATCAAGCCTGACCTCTGGTTCTTCGCCTGCCATTTCATCGGCAATCCGATCATGCCAGGCTGCCTGGGCCTCGATGCGATGTGGCAGTTGACGGGATTCTATCTCGGCTGGCTCGGCGAGCAGGGCAAGGGCATGGCGCTGTCGACCGGTGAGGTCAAGTTCAGGGGCATGGTCACACCGTCGGTCAAGAAGGTGGAATACGGCATCGACTTCAAGCGCGTGATGCGCGGGCGGCTGGTGCTTGGCATTGCCGATGGCTGGCTGAAAGCCGATGGCGAGCCCATATACGCGGCAACGGATCTCAAAGTGGGTCTGTCAAAGCAATCGGCGGTCGCCTGATCGTCACCGGACACTCTGGAAGGAGCAGCCCATGAGACGGGTCGTAGTCACAGGCCTCGGCATCGTGTCGTCGATCGGCAACAACGCCAACGAGGTGCAGGCCTCGCTGCATGATGCCAAATCCGGCATCAGCTTCTCCGATTCCTTCGCCGAACACGGCTTCCGCTGCCAGGTCTGGGGAGCGCCGACGCTCGACCCGTCGGCCATGATCGACCGGCGCGCCATGCGCTTCCTGAGCCAAGGTGCGGCCTGGAACCATGTCGCCATGGACCAGGCGATCGCCGATGCCGGCCTCGGCGAGGCTGACATCACCAATGAGCGCACCGGCATCGTCATGGGCTCGGGCGGACCGTCCACGCGCACCATCGTCGAGGCCGCCGAGACGACGCTCAAGAACGGCAGTCCGAAGCGCATCGGTCCGTTCGCGGTGCCGAAGGCGATGTCGTCGACGGCTTCGGCGACGCTCGCCACCTGGTTCAAGATCCACGGCGTCAACTATTCGATCTCCTCGGCCTGCTCGACCTCGGCGCATTGCATCGGCAATGGGTACGAGCTGATCCAGTGGGGCAAGCAGGACATGGTCTTTGCCGGCGGCCACGAGGACCTCGACTGGACGATGTCGGACCTGTTCGACGCCATGGGCGCCATGTCGTCCAAGTTCAACGACAAGGCATCGACCGCCTCGCGCGCGTATGACGTCAATCGCGACGGCTTCGTCATTGCCGGTGGCGCCGGCGTGCTGGTTCTGGAAGAGCTCGAGCATGCCAAGGCGCGCGGTGCCAAGATCTACGCCGAAATCGTCGGCTACGGCGCCACCTCGGACGGCTACGACATGGTGGCGCCATCGGGCGAAGGTGCTATCCGCTGCATGCGGCAGGCCCTGGCGACCGTCTCGTCGCCGGTCGATTACATCAACACCCACGGCACCTCGACACCGGTCGGCGATTCCAAGGAAATGGGCGCCATCCGCGAAGTGTTCGGCGACAAGATGCCCCATATCACCTCGACGAAATCGCTGACCGGCCACTCGCTGGGTGCGGCCGGCGTGCAGGAATCGATCTATTCGATCCTGATGATGCAAGGCGGCTTCATCGGCGAAAGCGCCCATATCGAAAACCTCGATCCGGAATTCGAGGGCATGCCGATCGTGCGCAAACGCATCGATAACGCCAAGATCGACACCGTTTTGTCCAATTCGTTCGGTTTCGGCGGCACCAACGCAACGCTCGTTTTCCAGCGCTATTCCGCATAAGGCCAGCGCTTTTGTATAAGGATTGCCGGCCATGGACGGACTGATGAAGGGCAAGCGCGGGCTTGTCATGGGTATCGCCAACGATCATTCGATCGCCTGGGGCATCGCCAAGAAGCTGTCCGAACATGGGGCGGAACTCGCCTTTACCTATCAGGGCGATGCCTTCGGGCGCCGGGTCAAGCCACTCGCCGAGAAGATTGGCGCGGCACTTGTCGTGCCTTGCGATGTCGAGGACAGTGCGTCGGTCGCTGCCACCTTCGAGACCCTGGGCAAGGAATGGGGCGGGCTCGACTTCGTCGTCCATGCCATCGGCTTTTCCGACAAGAACGAGCTGAAGGGCCTCTACGCCGACACCAGCCGTGACAATTTCGTCCGCACCATGGTCATCTCCTGCTACTCCTTCACCGAAGTCGCCCGCCATGCCGCCGCGTTGATGAAGGATGGTGGTTCGATGATCACGTTGACCTATGCCGGCTCCGTCCGCGTCATGCCGAACTACAATGTCATGGGCGTCGCCAAGGCCGGGCTCGAGGCCAGCGTGCGCTATCTCGCCAACGACTATGGTCCGCGCGGCATCAGGGTGAACGGCATATCGGCGGGACCGGTGCGCACGCTTGCCGGCGCCGGGATTTCCGACGCACGCCACATGTTTTCCTACCAGCAGCGCAATTCGCCGCTGCGCCGTACGGTGACCATCGACGAGGTCGGTGGTTCCGCGCTCTATCTCCTGTCCGACCTGTCGTCGGGTGTC
Organism: Mesorhizobium sp. P2_E10; assembly: GCF_056404235.1. Classification (NCBI taxonomy): domain Bacteria; kingdom Pseudomonadati; phylum Pseudomonadota; class Alphaproteobacteria; order Hyphomicrobiales; family Phyllobacteriaceae; genus Mesorhizobium; species Mesorhizobium sp. P2_E10. Next base: position 839,444 of record NZ_JBFUEK010000001.1, on the reverse strand, counting down.
ACCGGCGAAATCCACTACGTCGATTCCGGCTACCACATCGTTTCCATGCCGACGCTGGACGAGCTGAAGCAGACGGATGGCGGCAAGGACTAACCCTCTGATACGTCCGGTAAAATTAAATGCATCGGCGGAAACTCATTTTAAGGAGATGTCCGCTAGGGTCCCGCAACCTGGGGACCCTGTAATGCCTTCCGTCAGCAACCCGAAGCGAACACCGGTATTCCGGCTGCTCACCGTGGCCAGCGCGGGCTTGGGCAGTTTCGTTCTCGGTCTCTGGGGCCTGAAACTCGGTTTCGGCGACGACCTTATCGGCATGCAGGCTGGAACGATGGCCGGCATCACCGCCGCGCTTTGCGCACTCGCCGCGGCGGGAGCTGCCTTGTCCTTCTTTGCCGGCGTCGATGAATCGGCGGAGTACGTCTTCAAGGAAACCCATTTCGACAAGCTGACCGGGCTTCTGGCTCGTCCGGCAATGGTCAGCAAGATTGCCGAAGCGGCATCGGCGACGATCAGGACCGGCGAGCCGGTGTTTCTCATCGACATCGACATCGACCGCTTCAAGCAGATCAACGACGCCATCGGCTACAGCCACGGCGACGAGTTGATCAGGGCCTTCACCAGGCGGCTGAAGGCTTGCATGCCCGAGGGCACGTTGATGGGGCGCATTGGCGCCGGCGAATTTGCCATACTCCTGACGGAGCGGGAGATCCAAGGGTCGATGGAAAGCCTCGCCGAGAAGCTTATCGACGAGATGATGCAGCCCTACGATCTCAATTCCCACCTGCAATCGGTGGCCCTGTCGGTGGGCATCGTGGCGATGCCCAAGGACGGCGTCGATCCCGTCCTCATTCTGCGCCGTTCCAATCTGGCGCTGCAGAATGCACGCGCCGGCGGGGTGGGCAACTGGTCGATCTTCCATGCCGACATGGGTCGTGTCGCCGATTATCGTCAGTGGATCGAATCCGAACTGCACACCGCGTTCGAGCGCGGCGATTTCGACCTCCACTACCAGCCGCAGCTCGACCTGCCGAGCGGCCGCATCATCGGCTATGAGGCACTCATCCGCTGGAAGCATCCGGAACGCGGCATGATCCCGCCGATGGAATTCATTCCGATCGCCGAGGAGACCGGCATGATCGGTCCCATCGGCGAATGGGTGCTGCGCAAAGCCTGCAGCGATGCCCGCCACCTGCCTGAGGACTGTTTCGTCGCCGTCAACATTTCGCCGGTCCAGTTCATGACCAAGGACTTCGTCGGCATCGTTCGCGAGACAATGGCGAGCACCGGCATCAAGCCGTCACGGCTGGAGCTGGAAGTCACCGAGACGGCGATGATGCAGGATCGCGACCGCGCCGCCATCATCCTGAAGCAGCTTGCCGACATGGGCATCTCGGTGGCCGTCGACGATTTCGGCACCGGCTATTCCAATCTGAGCTATCTCATCGATTTCGCGTTCGGCAAGCTGAAGATCGACCGCTCCTTCGTCAGCCGCATCGACACCGATTCCAGCTCGGGTGCTGTGGTCTCGACCATCGTCGGGCTGTCACGCGCCCTGGGCGTCAGCATCATCGCCGAAGGCGTCGAGACGGAAAACCAGGCGGCGCTGCTCAGGGCCGCCGGCTGCGAAGTGGTGCAAGGCTATCTGTTCGGCCGGCCCGCACCGCTCAAGATGAGGCCCGGCGAAATCCGCACGGTCGTCAGCGTTCGCGCACCGCGTGTCGCCAGCCTGCACTGAGCGGGCAGCACCGCGCTTGTTTCAGCGACGGGCCACGAAAACCTTGAACATGCCGTCGCGGGCGATCTCGGCATGGCTGGAAAAGGCCGCGGCCAGCACCGGCTCGTAGGGAAGCTGGCGGTTCGCCACCATGAACAGCCGCCCACCCGGCTTCAGCGCCTTGCTTGCTGCGCGGATCATGCCGGCGCCGATCTCCGGCTCGGTCGCGCGGCTGCGGTGGAAGGGCGGGTTCATGACGATCGCATCGTAGCGCTGCTCGACGGCTTCGCTGAGCAGATCGATCCAGATGAAGCGCGGCTCGACGGCGCCTTTGCCAACATTGCCTTTCGCCGCTTCGAGCGAGTCGAAGTCCGCCTCGTAGAGGTCGAGCCCGGTTACGCCGGGCGAGCGTGCTGAAACCTCGGCCGCGACATAGCCCCAGCCGGCGCAGAAATCGGCAACGGTGCCGCGCAGGTCCTTGGGCAGATGTTCCACCAGCAGCTTCGAGCCGAGATCGACGCGATCGAAGGAGAACATGCCCGGCGCGGTGTGGAAGCTGCCGTCAACCAGCAAGGCGGGATTGGCGGCGCGTAGTTTCTCAGCAGCGTCGATATCCGCCGGACGGCGAAACCAGAAAGCAATGCCGTGATATTTCGGCAGATGGTCCTCAAGCGGCACAAGCTCGCCGATGCGCTTGCGCAGGCTGGCAATGCCCTCATCCTTGCCGCCGGCGACGACGATCAATCCGCCTGGCGCCACACGCTGCAGCGCTTCGGCGATGCGCAGTTCGTTGCGACCGCGATGGCGACCGGCAAGCACAAGCGCTGCATCAAAGCCGTTGTCATGCGCTTGCGGGGTCACGGAAAAACCCGACGCCTGCAGCGCACGTAAATACGGCCGGAAGCCCTGCACCAGATGGAGCGCTGCCTCGAAGCCCACGGGCAGGCGAAAACCCGGTTCCGCGCCCAGAAACAGCACACGCTCGCCCTTGCGCGGCAGAGGAAGGACCTCGGCCTCGAAGGGGTGGAACAAGGTCTTCAGCGGCTCGGTGGACATTCGATCTCGCTCTTACCGTGAAAATGAAAACGGGCGCGACATCCGTCGCGCCCGTTTCGATAACTTTGTCAGACCGTTCAGGCGGCGTGTTCTTCGCCTTCGGTCTTCTTGTCGCGCGCGAGTTCCTTGCCGGTGGCCTGGTCGACGACCTTCATCGACAGGCGGACCTTGCCGCGCTCGTCGAAGCCCATCAGCTTGACCCAGACCTTGTCGCCTTCCTTGACCACGTCCGAGGTCTTGGCGACCCGGTCGTTGGCAAGCTGCGAGATGTGGACGAGGCCGTCACGCGGACCGAAGAAATTGACGAAAGCGCCGAAGTCGGCGGTCTTGACGACCGTGCCTTCGTAGATTTCGCCGACTTCGGGCTCGGCGACGATGGTATGGATCCACTTCTTCGCCGCCTCGATCTCCTTGGCATTCGACGAAGCGATCTTGACCGTGCCGTCGTCCTCGATGTTGATCTTGGCGCCGGTCTTTTCGACGATCTCGCGGATGACCTTGCCGCCCGAACCGATCACGTCGCGGATCTTGTCGGTCGGGATGTGCATGACCTCGATGCGCGGTGCGAACTCGCCGAGTTCGGGGCGGGCGCCGGTCAGAGCATGCGCCATCTCGCCGAGGATATGCTGGCGGCCATCCTTGGCCTGATCCAGCGCGATCTTCATGATCTCCTCGGTGATGCCCTCGATCTTGATGTCCATCTGCAGCGAGGTGATGCCGTTGGCGGTGCCGGCGACCTTGAAGTCCATGTCGCCGAGGTGATCTTCGTCACCCAGGATGTCGGAGAGAACCGCGAAGCGCTCGCCTTCCTTGATCAGGCCCATGGCGATACCGGCGACGGGCTTTGCCAGCGGCACGCCGGCATCCATCAGCGCCAGCGAGGTGCCGCAGACAGTGGCCATCGACGACGAGCCGTTGGACTCGGTGATCTCCGAGACGACGCGCAGCGTGTAGGGGAACTGGTCAGCGGAGGGCAGCATCGGACGGATGGCGCGCCAGGCGAGCTTGCCGTGGCCGATTTCGCGGCGGCCCGGCGAACCCATGCGGCCGGTCTCACCGACGGAGTAGGGAGGGAAGTTGTAGTGAAGGAGGAACTTCTCCTTGTACATGCCGGTCAGCGAGTCGACATACTGCTCGTCCTCGCCGGTGCCGAGCGTGGCAACCACCAGCGCCTGGGTTTCGCCGCGGGTAAACAGCGCCGAACCGTGGGTGCGCGGCAGGACGCCGACTTCGGAGACGATCTTGCGGACCGTCTTGAGGTCACGGCCGTCGATGCGCGAGCCGGTGTCGAGGATGTTCCAGCGCACGACCTTGGCCTGCAGTTCCTTGAACACCGAACCGATCTGCTCGGACGTGTACTTGGCGTCTTCGCCTTCGGCCGGGGCGAACGCTGCCTTGACCTTCGCCTTGACGGCGTCGACGGCGGCGTAGCGCTTCTGCTTGTCGACGTTCTTGTAGGCATTGCTGAGCTCGTCGCCGACGATCTTCAGCATCTCGGCTTCAAGCGCGGAATAATCCGGCGCCGTGAAATCGCGCGGCTCCTTGGCGGCAACTTCGGCCAGCTTGATGATGGCGTCTATGACCGGCTGGAAGCCCTTGTGGCCGAACATGACGGCGCCGAGCATCAGCTCTTCGCCAAGTTCCTTGGCTTCGGACTCGACCATCAGCACGGCGTCGGCGGTGCCGGCGACGACCAGGTCGAGCTTGGATTCCTGCATCTCGTCGACATGCGGGTTGAGCACATATTCGCCGTTGATGTAACCGACGCGGGCGCCGCCAACCGGACCCATGAAGGGAACGCCCGAGAGCGTCAGGGCGGCCGAGGTGGCGACGATCGACAGGATGTCCGGATCGTTCTCGAGGTCATGCTGGACGACGGTGACGACGATCTGTGTGTCGTTCTTGTAGCCGGCGGCGAAGAGCGGGCGGATCGGACGATCGATCAGGCGGGAAACCAGCGTTTCCTTCTCGCTCGGACGGCCCTCGCGCTTGAAATAGCCACCCGGGATCTTGCCGGCGGCGTAGGTCTTTTCCTGGTAATTGACGGTCAGCGGGAAGAAGTCGAGGCCTGGCTTCGGCTCCTTCATCGAGACGACGGTGGCGAGAACCTTGGTTTCGCCGTAGGTGGCGAGCACGGCGCCGTCAGCCTGGCGCGCGATCTTGCCGGTTTCGAGAATGAGCGGACGGCCGCCCCATTCGATTTCCACTTTGTGGTGATTGAACATGTCTTGTCCTTACTATGCGGAAAGGGCCGCGCCGTTTCACGGTGCGCGGATGCCCTTTCCCTGGCTTCCTTTCTCGGGCAGCCACGGGCAAGACAACGGGAAGCTCGGGAATTTCAGCGCGATGAGCGCGCGAGCGTCCTGCAATCCTGCCCCATGACCGTCCATGGGCGGTTTCGAGTGGCCCTCTGCACGCTCGAAACCGGGTCTGGCCAATCGATGCGACTGGCCGAATGCGCGACCGGCGGGCTCTCCTTAAGGAAAGCCCGCCGGTCAATTCGTCAACGGCGCAGACCGAGCTTCTCGATCAGCGTCTGATAGCGCGCGTCATCCTTGCGCTTGAGATAATCAAGCAGGCTGCGGCGCTGGGAGACGAGAGCGAGCAGACCACGGCGGGAATGGTTATCCTTCTTGTGGTCCTTGAAGTGGTCGGTCAGGTTCTTGATGCGCTCGGAAAGGATGGCCACCTGGACTTCCGGAGACCCGGTATCGCCCTTGGCGGTTGCGAATTCACCCATCAATTCCTGTTTGCGCTCGGCAGTAATCGACATCGTGTTTTTCCTTATCTGTTTGAGGAAACGGGTCGCCCTCAGCCGGGATGTCGTCCAGCAGGGGCCGGTGCAAGCAAAGCGTCAGTGCGCTAAGCTGCGGCGCATATAGGGCAATTCCCCGGAAAACACCAGCCCAATTCACGAAGCCGGCTTGTCGCAGCCTTTTGCAGCAAAAGCAGAGATTTTCGCTTTGGCTAAAGCCACTTCTTCCATCTGAAGAAGGCGATGAGCCCTATCGCCACCACCAGCATGAAGACGAGAGCTGTCGGATACCCATAGTAGGCCTTCAACTCGGGCATGTTCCATGGCGAGGTATCCGGGTCGAAGTTCATGCCCCAAACGCCGACGAGGAAGGTCAGCGGCATGAAAATCACCGAGACGATGGTCAGATAGGAGATGACGTCGTTGGTGCGTGCCTGGCTCAGCGACAGATGCATCTCGATCAGCCCGGTCAGCATGTCGCGCTGGTTTTCCACCAGTTCGATCAGCCGGAGCGAATGATCGAGCGTGTCGTTGAGGAAGATCTTGGTCTCGGCCTTCACAAAGGGCACGTCGTTGCGGATCATCGTCGCCAGCGCATCGCGCATCGGCCAAAGGACGCCCTTCAGCACGTTGGCATCGCGCCGCAACTCGTGCAGCTGCCGCATCTGGTGCTTGTGCGGCGTGTGCAGCATCTGGTCCTCGATGCTGTCGACCAGTTCGCCGGCCGTCTCGATCGGCGGGAAATAGCTGTCGACGATGGCATCGATCAGCGCATAAGCGAGATAGTCGGCGCCGCGCGCCCGCAGCCGGTTGGGCATCGAGCTTTCGATGCGCTTGCGCACCGGGTCGAACGGGTCGCCTTCGCGCTCCTGGAAGGTGACGACGAAATTCTTGCCGAAGAAGACGGCGATCTGTTCGTAGCGGTGCGCGGTGACATCGTCGATCATCCTGACGACGACGAAGGCATGGTCCTCGAAAAAATCCACCTTCGGCCGCTGGCCGGTGTTGACGACGTCTTCCAGCGCCAGCGGATGTAGGCTGAAAATGCGGCCGATCTCTTCGATCAGCTGGATGTTGGCGAGACCGGTGCAGTCGAGCCAGATGACCGGCCATTGGTCGCAATTGGCGGTGACGTCGTCGATGCTGGCATCTTCGATCGTCTTGAACTTGTCGGGCGAGATCAGCGTCAGCCGCAGTTCGGAGCGCCGTGCCGCGGGATCGGCGATCAGCGTGCCCGGCGAGGCGCCGACCGGCGGTCGCCGCGTTGTCACCGGCGCCCGCTTCTTCATCGTCCCAGTCTTTGCCATATGCCCCTCAAGCGCAAATCGAACCGAAACTAGATGAGAACCCTCACCCGGCAAAGACCCGCTTCGGCTTGAACATGCCCTGTTCGATGGCGCCGATGGCGACCAGCTTGCCGCGCGCGGTGGCGCATGCTTCCTCGGCTTCCACCGGCGCGTCGCGGCCACGGATGATGACCGGATTGCCGAGGCGGATTTTTGTCGCGGCGTCGTCGCTGATGGCGATCTGCGGTAGGCAGTCGAGTGCCGCCGATGTATCGACCAGCAGCGCGTCGATGGCGCTGAAGTCGACCGGCACATCCACGGCGTCGGCAGCGTCCGCTTCTTCCGGCTTCTCGTCACGCTGCTCGCCGAAACGGGCGGCTTCCAGTTCGGCGATGGTGACGAAGTCTTCCTGCGTGAACGGCTCGACTTCGATCCGGCGCAGTTCCGAAATGTGGCCGAAACAGCCGAGGTCGCGGCCCATGTCACGCGCCAGCGAGCGCACATAGGTGCCCTTGCCGCATTCGACCTCGAAAATACTGTGGTCGGCACTGTGCTCGACAAGGTCGAGGCGGCCGATCTCGACCTCGCGCTCGGGAATGTCGACCGTCTGGCCCTCGCGGGCGAGGTCATAGGCGCGTTCGCCTGCGATCTTGATGGCCGAGAATTGCGGCGGCGTCTGCATGATGACGCCGGTGTATTTCGGCATCACCGCCAGCACATCGGCTTCCGCCGGACGCCGGTCGGAACTCTGGGTCACCGGGCCTTCGAGATCGTCAGTCGAGCGCTCATCGCCCCAGGCGACCGTAAAGCGGTAGATCTTGGCGCCGTCCTGGACGTAGGGCACGGTCTTGGTGGCCTCGCCAAGCGCTATCGGCAGCATGCCGGACGCCAGCGGATCGAGCGTGCCGGCATGGCCGGCCTTTTCCGCCTGGAACAGCCACTTGATCTTGGAGACGGCTTCGGTCGAGCCCATGCCGACGGGCTTGTCGAGCACCAGCCAGCCGGAAATCGGCCGGCCCTTCTTCTTGCCGCGACGCCCCACTATTCGCTGTCCTTCTTGTCGTCTTTATCCTGGTCGTTGTCTTTGTCGCTATCAACGGGGCCGAGATCGCGCGCGACTTCGGGCGACTTCAGCAAATCGTTGATCCTGGCGAAATTGTCGAACGACGTGTCGAGCTTGAAGCGGAACTCCGGCATGAACTTCATCTGCCGCAGCGCGCCGGAAACGCGGCCGCGCACGAATTTCGCATGCTTGTTGAGCGCGTCGATCACCGCACCGGTGTCCTTGGCGCCGAGCGGCGAAACGAAAGCCGTGGCGACCTTCAGGTCGGGCGACATGCGCACTTCCGAGACCGAAACCACGGTGTTCTCGATCAGCGGATCGATGATCTCGCCGCGCTGCAAGGTTTCGGACAGCGCATGGCGCACCTGTTCGGCGACGCGCAGCATGCGCTGGGATGGACTTGATGTGGTTGGACGGGGCATTTTTCTCAATCCTGAAAGCGTGGGGCGCGGGATGGGACCGTGCCGCATGTCTCAAATGTGTTGGGCGGCGGCCTTTCGACCACCGCCCGGTCTCAACAGGGCACTCGAACTCAGAGCGTCCGGGTTACCATCTCGACGCGGAAGCACTCGATGACGTCGCCGACGCGCATGTCCTCGTAGTTCTGGAAGGCCATGCCGCATTCCTGGCCACCCGGAACTTCCGAGACTTCGTCCTTGAAGCGCTTCAGGGTCTTCAGCGTGCCTTCGTGGATGACGACGTTGTCGCGGATCAGACGGACGCCCGCACCACGCTCGACCTTGCCTTCGGTGACACGGCAGCCGGCGATCTTGCCGACCTTGGTGATGTCGAAGATTTCGAGGATCTCGGCATTGCCGATGAAGGTCTCGCGACGCTCCGGCGACAGCAGGCCGGAAAGAGCAGCCTTCACGTCATCGACGAGATTGTAGATGATCGAGTAGTAGCGGATCTCGATGCCAGCTGCCGCGGCAGCCGCACGCGCCTGCACATTGGCGCGGACGTTGAAGCCGATGATCGCGGCGCCAGAGGTTTCCGCCAGCGACACGTCGCTTTCGGTGATGCCGCCGGCACCCGCATGAACGATGCGGGCGCGCACCTCGTCGGTGCCGAGCTTGTCGAGCGCGGCATTGATCGCCTCGATCGAGCCCTGCACGTCGCCCTTGATGACCAGCGGGAATTCCTTCAGCCCGCTCGTCTGCAACTGCGACATCATCTGTTCGAGCGAGCCGCGCTGGCCGGCATGCTTGGCCACTGCCTTCTCGCGCGCCAGGCGCTGACGATATTCGGTGATCTCGCGAGCGCGGGCCTCGTTGTTGACCACGGCGAAACGGTCGCCGGCCTGCGGCGTGCCTTGCAGGCCAAGCACCTCGACCGGCATTGCCGGCGGAGCTTCCTTGATCTGCCCGCCACGGTCGTTGACCAGCGCGCGCACCCGGCCCCATTCGTTGCCGGCGACGAGGATATCGCCCGGCATCAGGGTGCCGGTCTGCACCAGCACGGTGGCGACGGGACCACGGCCCTTGTCGAGCTGGGCTTCGATGACGACACCTTCGGCGGTGCGGTCCGGATTGGCCTTCAGGTCGAGGATTTCGGCCTGCAGCAGGATCGCTTCGAGCAGCTTGTCGATGTTGGTGCCCTTGGTCGCCGAGACTTCGACGTCCAGCACTTCACCGCCCATCGATTCGACGAACACCTCATGGCGCAGCAGCTCCGAGCGGACCTTCTGCGGATCGGCGTCGTGCTTGTCGATCTTGTTGATGGCCACGATGATCGGAACGCCGGCCGCCTTGGCATGGCTGATCGATTCGATCGTCTGCGGCATGACGCTGTCGTCGGCCGCCACCACAAGGATGGCGATGTCGGTGGCCTGAGCGCCACGGGCGCGCATTGCCGTGAAGGCGGCGTGGCCGGGCGTGTCGATGAAGGTGATCTTGTGACCGTTCTTCTCGACCTGATAGGCGCCGATATGCTGCGTGATGCCGCCGGCTTCGCCGGAGACGACATTGGCATTGCGGATGGCATCGAGCAGCGAGGTCTTGCCGTGATCGACATGGCCCATGATCGTCACCACCGGCGGACGCGACTCGAGATCCTCCGCGTTGTCGGCGATGTTGAACAGGCCTTCCTCGATGTCGGACTCGGCAACGCGGCGGACCGTATGGCCGAATTCCGTAGCAACCAGTTCGGCCGTATCGGCGTCGATGACGTCGCCCGGCTTCAGGATCTGGCCCTGCTTCATGAAGAACTTGACCACATCGACCGCGCGCTCGGACATGCGCTGCGCCAGTTCCTGGATGGTGATGGTTTCGGGCAGGATCACTTCGCGCATAACTTTCTCGCGCGGCTCATTATGCAGCGCGCGCTTGAACTTCTCTTGACGGCGGCGCATCGACGACAGCGAGCGGGCGCGCGCATCCTCGTCGGAAAGCGCAGTGTTGAGCGTCAGTTTGCCGCGACGGCGGTCTTCCTCGCCCTTGGTGGGCTTGGCCGGGCGCGCCACTTCGGGCGTAACCGGACGGCGCACCGGGGCGCCGGCGCCGGTGCGCTTCGGCTTGACGTCTTCTTCATCGTCGACGGTCGCCAGTTCGGCGGCAAGCGGCGCGCGGCGGCGTGCCTCTTCCTCGGCGCGACGGCGGGACTCGGCCTCGGTCTGCAACCGGGCTTCTTCCTCGGCCTGGCGGCGCGCGGATTCCTCACGCTCGCGCTTGCGGCGCTCTTCATCCTCGTTGCGGCGCTTGGCCTCGTCGATGGCGCGCTGGCGATCCTCGACGTCGCGGACCTTGGAGCCTTCGAGCGCCTTGCGGCGGGCTTCCATTTCATTGCGCGACAATTCGTTCAGCACCATGCCGCCGCGTTCAGCCGGCGGTGGAGGCGGTGGCGCCTTGGGCGCTTCCTGCACAACGGGCGCTGCCGCCACTGGCGGCTTCGGCGTGAACACGGACGCAGGGGCTGCGACCGGCTCTGGCTTGTCGCCAGGCATCGAGAACTTGCGCTTCTTGGTCTCGACCAGGACCTGTTTGGTGCGGCCATGCGAGAAATTCTGGCGCACAATGCCCTGCTCCGTACCGGGGCGCTTCAGCGTCAAGGTCTTCTTCGGCGTAACACTCAACGTCTTGTCGTCGCCCGATTTCGTATCGCTCATTCCATATCCTCTGCGGCATCATCTTCGTCAGCAACGGCCGCAAGCATTGCCAGATCGTCCGGGGTACCGCCCCGATATCGGTCGAGCGCAACCATGCGCTTCTGGACCGCCTTGCCCGCGTCTCCCGCGAGAACGGCAGCATGTATCACATTTGTACCCCCCAATGCCAAGCTCAACTCGGCCTCGGAGAAAAGTTTGTAGGCAAGGATGGCAGGCCCGCCGAGATGGACGGTGGCCCGTCTCGCCTGGCTGATCTTGCGCACGCCATCGTCCGACGCTTCGGCGGCATGGAGCACGAAAAGCGCCAGCCCGCCGCGCACCGCGCTCTCGACCTTGGTGGCGCCGAGGGAAATTGCGCCTGCCTTGCGGGCGAGGCCGAGCATGCCCAAAGCAGCTTTGGAAAGCAGTCCTTCGACCATGCCGCCGAGATCGGGTGGCACGGTCACTTGCGCTTTGAAGGCACGGGCAAACAGGTTCTTCGCCGCCGCCTTGTCGATATGTAGGCGGTCGGCGGTCACCCAGCAACCACGGCCGGGCAGGTTTCTCTTGATATCCGGAACGACGGCCGAATCCGGGCCGACGACGAAACGGATCAGATCATCCGGTTCGGCCTGCTTGCGGGTGACGATGCAGGTGCGATCGTTCATCTCGTCCTGGGGCGGGTTCGGTGCGATGCGGTTTCACCTCACGCACCAACGGCTTCGTCAGCCGGGACTTCTTCGGCTGCAAGCTCGTCTTCGGTGATCCAGCCGGCCTTGAGGCGGGCAGCCAGAACCATCTGCTCGGCGTCGGCGCGCGACACGCCGTGATTGGCGAGCACGCCGGGGAATACCTTGGTCTCGCCGTCCTTGCGTTCCTTCCAACCGGTCAGGTCGTCGGCGGCATAGCCGGCGAAATCCTCGATCGTCTTCACGCCGTCCTCGCCGAGCGTCACCATCATGGCGGTGGTGACACCGGGGATTTCGCGCAATTCGTCGGTCACGCCCAGCGCCTTGCGCTTGTCGTCGTGCTCGGCCTCGATCTTCTCCAGATACTCGCGGGCGCGGGTCTGGATTTCCGAGGCGGTGTCTTCGTCGAAGCCGTCGATGGAGGCGATTTCGCCGGCGTCGACATAGGCGACTTCCTCGACGCTGGTGAAGCCTTCCGAAGCCAGCACCTGGCCGACCATCTCGTCGACATCGAGGGCTTCCATGAACAGCGACGAACGTTCGACGAATTCCTTCTGGCGGCGCTCGGATTCCTCAGCCTCGGTCAGGATGTCGATGTCCCAGCCGGTCAGCTGCGAAGCCAGCCGAACGTTCTGGCCGCGACGGCCGATGGCCAGCGACAGCTGGTCGTCCGGCACTACGACTTCGATGCGCTCCGCATCCTCGTCGAGCACCACCTTGGCGACTTCGGCCGGCTGCAGCGCGTTGACGATGAAGGAAGCGGCCGAGGGCGACCACGGAATGATGTCGATCTTCTCGCCCTGCAGCTCGCCGACGACCGCCTGAACGCGGCTGCCGCGCATGCCGACGCAGGCGCCGACCGGATCGATGGAACTGTCACGCGAGATGACGGCGATCTTGGCGCGCGAGCCCGGGTCGCGGGCAACCGACTTGATCTCGATGATGCCGTCGTAGATTTCCGGCACTTCCATGGTGAACAGCTTGGCCATGAACTGCGGATGGGTGCGCGACAGGAAGATCTGCGGGCCGCGCTGTTCGCGGCGGACGTCGTAGACATAGGCGCGGACGCGATCGCCATATTTGTAGTTTTCGCGCGGAATCAGCTCGTCGCGGCGGATGATCGCCTCGCCACGGCCGAGATCGACGATGACGTTGCCGTATTCGACACGCTTGACGGTGCCGTTGACGATCTCGCCGATGCGATCCTTGTATTCATCATACTGACGGTCACGCTCAGCTTCGCGCACCTTCTGCACGATGACCTGTTTGGCCGACTGGGCGGCGATGCGGCCGAAATCCATCGGCGGCAGCTGTTCGGCGATGAAATCGCCGAGTTGCGCGTCGGGATTGCGCTCGCGGGCCGAGGAAATAGCGATCTGCGTCGCGTAGTCATCGACCTTCTCGACCACTTCCATCAGCCGCTGCAGCTTCATCTCGCCGGTGTTCGGGTTGATGTCGGCGCGGATGTTGGTTTCCTGGCCGTAGCGCGAGCGCGCCGCCTTCTGGATCGCATCGGCCATGGCGGCGATGACGATCGACTTGTCGATCGACTTTTCACGCGCGACCGCGTCGGCGATCTGCAGCAGTTCAAGTCTGTTGGCGCTTACAACCATCTTTTTTCTCCCGAGCTTGGTTGCCGAGCCTTTAGGCCCGGCCGCTCAATCATAGTTCCTGTTCGATTTCGTCTTCCGCGCCGTCTTCAGCACCCTCTGGCGCGTCGTCCGGTTCGCCGCGGCGTTTCTTGGCTTCCTTGCGCGCCCGGTTGTCCTTCGACAGCGCGTCACGGATGAGGTCGTCGGTGAGGATCAGCCGTGTCTCGGCGATCGCGTCATAAGGAATGCGCACCGTCGGCTCCTCGCCATAGGCGGCCTTGTCGCGCGCGATCACAACATCGTCTTCGCCGGCCTCAGTGATCTTGCCCTTGAAGCGCTTGCGGTCGGCGACGAGGATCGACGTTTCCAGCTTCACTAGGTGACCGGTCCAGGTGACGAAATCCGACTTGCGCACCAGCGGCCGGTCGATGCCCGGCGACGACACTTCGAGATGATAGGCCTTCTCGATCGGGTCATCGACATCGAGTGCCGGCGACACCGCGCGGCTGACCTCTTCGCAATCCTCGACGGTCATGGTGCCGTCCTCGCGTTCGGCCATGATCTGCAGCGTGAGCCCGTTCTGGCCCGACAGATGCACCTTGACGAGGCGGAAGCCGATGCCGCGCAGGACCGGCTGTACGATCAGCGCGATGCGCGCATCGATACCGCTTTCGCGGATGATGCGGTCGTCGCCTTCGCTTGCCGTTGCAGTCATTCGATCCCTGTCGTTCGATTGGTGGCTGACCGGCAGGTAATAAAAAAGAGCGGGACCGGGTGGACCCACTCTTCGTCATACCGACCAAGAATTTGACGTTGATATAAACGAAGGTGGCTCGCCTTTCAAGTGCCGTGGCAGGCAGCGCCCGCCCAAGCGGATTCCATCGACCGTTGCAGCAGACGCATGGCAAGCATGCATCTGCACCCCTAACCGACTGTCTTTGCGGCACCTACCTGCGTCTAGCCGGACGATTTCCACAATGTGCGGCAGTAAGGATGAAAAGATGAGTACCCATAAGCCGTTTGGCGCCATTGGCGAACTGGTGCGCCTGTTTGGCAGCGCCATTGCTGTGTCGGCCGCTGTTGAGCGCGGTCGCCGCCCCAACAATCGGGACCTGGTGACGCTGAGCATCGAGCCCCGCGATTTCCACCGCATCCGGCGCTTTTAAGCCTGTCAGTCCTCGCTGGCGCCAAGCTGCGCCAGCACCTTGCCGCGGCCTCGGGCCCGCAGATAGAGCGGCAGCAGCACGGCGGTCGCCGCAAGCAGCAACAGCACCACCGCAATCGGAGATCCGACTAGGATCGACACATCGCCCTGGCTGATGGCCAGGGCGCGGCGTAACTGCTGCTCGGCCATCGGCCCCAGGATCAGCCCCACCACGACAGGCGCGATCGGATAGCCGAAGCGACGCAAACCGTAGCCGAGCAGACCGAAAGCCAAAAGCATGCCCAGCTCGAAGGAAACGGGCAAGGTGAACAGGCCGAGCACGTTGACCTGCAACACCGCTGCGTTGGCGCCAATCGTTCCGAGCGTCGCAAACAGCAGGATGCCGGCGTAGAGCCAAGGCGTCGGTATGGTCAAAAGCTTGATCCAGACACCGATCAGCGGCAGGTTGAGCACCAGGAGCATGAAATTGGCCACGAGCAGGCTGGCGATCAGACCCCAGACAAGCTGAGGGTTTGTGGCGAAAAGCAGCGGACCGGGCTGCAATCCGAACTGCTGGAAGCCGGCCAGCATGATCGCGGCCGTGGCCGTGGTCGGCAGGCCGAGCGTCAGCAATGGCACCAGCGTGCCGGCGGCCGAAGCGTTGTTGGCCGCTTCCGGGCCGGCAACGCCCTCGATCGCGCCGTGGCCGAATTCTTCCGGTTTTTCCGCCAGCTGCCTTTCCACCGAATAGGACAGGAACGTGCCGATCTCGGCGCCGCCGGCCGGCATCGCGCCGATCGGGAAGCCGATGGCGGTGCCGCGCAGCCACGGCTTCCAGGAACGGCGCCAGTCCTCGCGGGTCATCCACACCGAACCCTTGACCGCCTGGATGGTCGAACTGCTGCTCTTGCTGGCAGCAACGCTCAACGCTTCGCCGATGGCAAACAGCGCCACCGCAAGCGTGGTCACCTCAATGCCGTCAAGCAAATCGGGAATGCCGAAGGCGAGGCGCGCCTGCCCGGTCTGCAGGTCAATGCCGATCAGGCCGAGCGCCAGGCCGATAAACAGCGCGGTGAGACCGCGCAGCGTCGAATCGCCGAAAGCAGCTGAAACGGTCATGAAGGCGAGGATCATCAGCGCGAAATATTCGGCCGGACCGAAGGACAACGCCATCTTGACGATGGTTGGCGCGATGAAGGCGAGGCCGATGGTGGCAATCAGGCCGGCGACGAAGGAGCCAATGGCCGCCGTCGCAAGGGCCGGTCCGCCGCGCCCGGCGCGTGCCATCTTGTTGCCTTCCAGCGCGGTCACGATCGAGGCACTTTCGCCCGGCGTATTGAGCAGGATCGACGTCGTCGAGCCGCCATACATGCCGCCATAATAGATACCGGCAAACATGATCAGCGACCCCGCCGGGTCCAGCTTGTAGGTAACCGGCAAAAGCAGCGCCACGGTGAGCGCGGGGCCGATGCCGGGAAGAACGCCGACAGCGGTGCCGAGCGTGACGCCGATGAGCGCATAAAGCATGTTCATCGGCTGGAGCGCCGTCAACAACCCGTTAGCCAGCAGACCGAACGTATCCATCTAGGGCCGAACTCCCATGAAAATCGCTCAGAACAGCCGTTCGAGCGGGCCGGCCGGCAGCGAAAGCTGCAGCCCCTTGGCGAAGATGATCCAGATGACGAACGACAGCACGATGCCGATGGGGACCGTCTGCCACAACGGGCCGCGCCCGAATGCACGTGCGGTGGCGGCAAAGAGCAGGCCTGTGGCAATCCCGAAACCCGCCACTTTCAGCAACAGCATCTGGGCCACGAGACCGCCGACGATCCACAGGATCGGGCTGATTTCCTGATGCTCGCGTTCGGGAAAATCACCGCGAACGGCCTCGAAAGCCGTCCAGATCGACAGACCGAAAAACACCGCGGCAATGAAATAGGGGAATGTTGTCGGGCCAACACGGGCATAATTGGCGCCGGCACCTTGGCTGGCGGTGCTCCAGGCAATCACCACAGCCACCACGCCCAGGATAGCGGCAATGACAAGCGCCGCCCGATCCGGGCGGCGCTTCGCTTCATTTTGGTCAGTCTGGCTCATTTCACCAGACCGATATCTTTCAGGATCACCGCCGTGGCTTCGGTGTCCTTCTTGAGCTGTGCGGCGAAATCGTCACCGGCGAGATAGGTGTTGGCCCAGCCTTTGTCGGCGAGGATCTTCTTCCACGAAGCCGATTGCACCATCTTGTCGACGTCAGCCAGCACGGCGGCTTTCTGGTCGGCGGAGAGGCCGGGAGCGGCCGCAACCATGCGCCAGTTCTGGATGGAAACATCGACGCCGCTTTCCTTGAGGGTCGGCGCATCGATGGTTTCGACCTTGGCATCGCTGGTGATGCCGATGATGCGCAGCTGTCCGGCCTTGATCTGCGAGTCGAATTCGCCGTAGCCGGAAATGCCGACGGTCACCTGACCGCCAAGAATGGCGGCAAGCGCTTCACCGCCGCCGGAGAAGGCGATGTAGTTGATCTTGGTGGGATCGACGCCAACGGCCTTGGCAATCAGCCCGGCAGCAATATGGTCGGTGCCACCGGCCGAACCGCCACCCCAGGAAACCGCACCCGGATCGGCCTTGAGCTTGGCAACAAGCCCAGCCATATCCTTGATGTCGGAGGCGGTTGGAACGACGATCGCTTCATATTCGCCGGTCAGGCGGGCGATCGGGGTGATCTGGTCGAGCGTCACCGGCGAAGCGTTGGTGAGGATCGCGCCGACCATGACATAGCCGCCGACGATAAGCTGGGTCGGATCGCCATTGGCCTGATTGACGAATTGCGCGAGGCCGATGGTGCCGCCGGCGCCCGGGACGTTGTTGACCTGGACGCTGCCCGAGATCTTTTCGTCCTGGAGCGCGGTCTGCATCGAACGCGCCGTCTGGTCCCAGCCGCCGCCAGGGGCTGCAGGAGCCATGATCTTGTAGTCGGCCGCTGCGGCCGGCAGGGCGAGTGCGCCCGCGATGATGGATGCCAACACGAATTGCTTCATTGCCGTTCCTCCCTTGCGACCCGCATGCGCGGGGCAAATGCCTGTTCAGTTTCGAAGCCCGCGTCAGGCTGCGTCTCGAAATAACTGGGGAAGGAACCGGCCCGGCTCAGGGCCGGCCGATATGGGCAGCGTTTCCAAACCACTCGCGCAGCGCCGGTTGCCGCCGTCGGGTGGTCTTTGCGGAAACGTGTTCGAAGTCCTCCCGAACTTTCCGAGCCTCGCCGCCTCCACGGATGGGCCAAAACCTACCTAGCGCAGCAACCTGACATCAGACTGACACCGATGCAACAGGATAGGAATATCGTACGATCAGGGACTGCGCAGCGCCGCATTCCAGCGTTCGATGAGGCGCATGCGCTTGACCTGGTCGAGATAGACCATCAGGCCCGGGCTGACCGGGACCGGACGCAATTGTCCGCCGAGAACCGCTTGCATTCTGTTTGCCGTGTTCTCACCCGAAACTTCCGGATTGACGGCGGCGATCTGCAATTTGCGCGCCATCACCGTCTGTCCTTCGGCGGACATGAAATATTCGAGATAACGGCGGCCAAGGTCCGGCGAGCGGGAGGCGGTGGGCACCAGTCCGATGCGCGACATCACCACCGTGTAGTCCTTGGGCAGCACGATGCCGACGTCGGGATCCCTGGCGGCCCAATCGGCGGCATAGGACCCCAGGATGTTGTAGCCAAGCACGAAGCGGCCATCGGCGATGCGCTCGAGGATGGCGGAGCTGGTCGAGTAAAGCTTCACGCCGGACGCTCCCATGGCACGGATGACCGACCAGATATCCGGGTACTGTTCCTGGTCGCGCGCCATGAACATGAAACCGACGCCGGAGCGCTCGATGTCGTAGGTAGCGATACGGCCGTAGACCTTGTCGCCCTGGGTCTTGAGAAAATCGACGAACTGGCCGCGCGTGGCGGGCGGCGGAGCGTCCTTGAAGCTCGGCTTGTGGTAGACGAACACCGCGGGCTCGAACGTCAGTGCGTAGGCGGTGTTACGCCAGTTTGCCCAGCGCGGCCAGAGATCGGAAAGCGGCAGGCGGCTTTCCTGGGCGTAGCCGTCATTGGCGAGCTTGACCTGCAGGTCCATGGCCGAGGAAAAAGCGATGTCGGCGGTACCCTTACCGGCGTCGGTTTCGGCAACGACGCGATCGTAGATATCGGTCGTCAACAGATCCTCATAGCGCACGGCGACGTCGGGATTGGCCTTCTGGAAGCCGTCGATCATCGGCTTGGCCAAAGGCGCGTCCAGCGAGGAATAGACGACCAGAGTGCGTGCGGTCGAAGCCCCGTCAAGTGCGGGAAAGAGGGTGACGTCCGCCCATGCGGGCGCCGAAAGACAAACCAGAACGGTGAGGATGGCCAGGCGCATGGTCGCCAGACCATGCATCAACAAGGCGCACCGCACAACGGCGACACGCCACCGACGCAAGTGACACGGCTCTGGACCTTTGCCTGTCGAATGGGCATCGTCGGTGCAGGGGAGGAGAACCCGGTGCGCATTCTGGTGGTAGAGGACAGTCAGACGTTGGCCGCCGGTCTCGCAGCCGTGCTGAAGGGCAGCGGCTATGCCGTCGACGTGGTCGGCGACGGCGCGTCGGCCGTGGCCGTCCTTGCCACCGAGCGGTTTGACCTCGTCATTCTCGACCTCAACCTGCCGCAGATGGATGGTCTGGAAGTGCTGCGCACCATGCGCGGTCGCCAGCATGACGCGGCGGTGCTGATCCTGTCGGCGCGCCACTCGCTGGACGAAAGGGTCAAAGGGCTAGACCTTGGCGCCGACGACTATATGGTCAAACCCTTCGATGTCGGCGAACTGGAGGCGCGGGTTCGCACGCTGCTGCGCCGCCGCGCCGGCCTCAAGGCAGCGACCGTTGCCTTCGGCGAAGTGGTTCTCGACCTCAACACGCGCAGCTTCTCTTCGCAGGGAGCAACAATCGACATTCCGGCGCGCGAACTGGCATTTCTCGAAACGCTGTTCATGCGCGCCGGCAAGGTGGTGGCCAAGCAGGCCATCATCGAATCGCTTGCCGGTTTCGACGAGGATCTGAGCGCCAACGCCATCGAGCAATATGCCAGCCGCCTGCGCAAGCGGCTGGCGCCTTACGGCCTGACGATCAGGACCGCACGCGGCATCGGCTATTACCTCGAAAAGATCCAAAGCGGCTGATGGTGCCGGCAAAGCCATATTCGCTGCGCAGGCGGCTGCTGGTCTGGCTGCTGGTGCCGCTGGTCATCATCGGCCTGATTGCGCTAGCCGACACCTATCGCGAGGCCGTGAATACGGCAAACGCCGTCTCGGACCGGGTGCTTGCCGGCTCGGCGCTGGCCATTGCCGAGCGCATAGTCGTTGCCGAGAACGGCGTGCTGGAGGTCGACGTCCCCTATGTGGCGCTCGAAATGCTGACGTCGGCAGCGCAGGACCGCGTGTTCTACCGCGTCGACGGCCCCGGTGGCGTCTTCATAACCGGCTATCAGACGTTGCCGGTGATCAAGGGGCTTGCGCGCGAGGAAAGCGGTTATGCCGATGCCAGCTTTCGCGGCGAGCCCATCCGGCTGACATCGCTGTCGCGCGCCGCTTCGACCGGGGCGAGTTCGGTGCCTTTTGTCGTCACCATCGCCGAAACGACGATCGCCCGCACGCAACTGGCGCGGACAATCCTGTTGCGCTCCGCATTGCGGCTGGCCATCCTGATCGGCAGCGCGGCGGCAATCATGTGGCTCGCCGTCACCTTTTCGCTGCAGCCGCTCTATCGGCTGCGCGATGCTATTGCCGAACGTAACCCCGAGGACTTGCATCCGATCGAACAGTCGGTGCCAAAGGAGGTGCGCGGCTTGGTCGACACCGTCAATTCGTTCATGGGAAGACTTGGTTCGGCGCTTGGCGCGATGCGGCATTTCACCGGCAATGCCAGCCACCAGCTGCGCACGCCGCTGGCCATCATCCGCACGCAGCTGGCGCTTTCGGCGCGCGCCCATTCGCTTGAAGAGGCCCGCCATGCCGCAACGATCGGCGACGAGGCGGTGGCCCATGCCGAACGCGTCATCGCCCAGCTGCTGCTGCTGGCCAAGGTCGACGAAGCGATGTCCGATCGGCTGAAGAGCCTTGGTGCGATCAATCTGACCGAGCTGGCGCAGACGCTGACCGCCGACTTTGTCGCCCAGGCCCACAGCGCCGGTATCGACCTCGGCTTCGAGGGCGAACAGGCGCAGTTCGTCCGCGGCGAGCCGATGCTGCTGAGCGAAATGATCCGCAATCTGATCGAAAACGTGCTCGCCTATGCCGGCAGCGGGACGGAGGCGACCGTAAGGGTTTTCGCCGACAGCAACGATGTCGTGCTGGAAGTCGAAGACAGTGGACCGGGTATCGCGGCCAATGAATTGGCAGGCGTGCGCCAGCGCTTCGTGCGCGGCGGTTTCGGCGGCAAACCAGGAGCAGGGCTCGGCCTGCCGATCGTCGAGGAGATCGCGGCACTGTTTGGCGGACGGCTCGATTTGTCGGCAGGCAAGGACGATCGCGGCCTGCGCGTCCGCGTCGCCTTTTCAAATGCGAACCAGGATCAGCTTCGCACGAAGGTAAGATAGGCCGGCCGCCGGCCCTCGCGAATGGCTTTCGCCTCGTAGCGCGTGCCCGGCCAGCCATCATAGGGCCGGTGCCAGTCGGCCGCCTCCTGCGCCTGCCACGCGAATGCGCCATGCGCCCGGCAGTGAAGCAGCGTCCAGTTCACATAGGTGTCGATGTCGGAAGCGAAGCGGAACTTTGCACCAGGCTTCAGCACACGCGCAAAACGGTCGAGATTGAGCGGGCTGACGAAGCGCCGCTTCCAGTGCTTTTTCTTCGGCCACGGGTCGGGATAAAGCAGGTCGATGCCATCGAGCGAAGCCTCAGGCAACCAGTCGAGCAGGCGGGTGGCGTCGTCGTCATAGACCTGAAGGTTGGCAAGCGGCTTTTCGCGCACCGCCATCATCATCTTGGCCATGCCGTTGACGAACGGCTCGACGCCGACAAAACCGGTGGCAGGTGCCGCCGTAGCCCGGTGCAAAAGGTGCTCGCCACCGCCAAAACCGATTTCCAGCTGAACCGCGGAAACATCCGTCGCGAACAGATCCCGCAGATCGACAGGCGGCTTGGCCGTCAGGTCGAGCCTGTAGGTGCTGAAGCCGCTTTCGAGTGCGGCCGCCTGCTGCGGGCGAATGGTCTTGCCGCGCCGGCGACCGAAAAATGCTTCTGTCGCGCGGCTTGGCCTGTCTTTGGGATCCATGGGCTGACGCGTGGCGGCCACCGATCAGGCGGCAACCGCGTCCTTGAGCGCCTTGGCGAGATCGGTCTTTTCCCAGGAGAAAGAACCGTCGCGACCGGCCTTGCGGCCGAAATGGCCGTAGGACGAGGTCTTGGCGTAGATCGGCTTGTTGAGGTCGAGGTGACGGCGGATGCCGGACGGCGACAGATCCATCACCGTGCGCAGCGCTTCCTCGAGCTTTGCCTCGTCAACCTTGCCAGTGCCGTGCAGGTCGACATAGACCGACAGCGGCTGGGCGACGCCGATGGCATAGGACAGCTGGATGGTGCAGCGTTCGGCGAGCTTGGCCGCCACCACATTCTTGGCGAGGTAGCGGGCAGCGTAGGCGGCGGAACGGTCGACCTTGGTGGTGTCCTTGCCCGAGAAAGCGCCGCCGCCATGCGGTGCGGCACCACCATAGGTGTCGACGATGATCTTGCGGCCGGTCAGGCCGGCGTCGCCATCGGGTCCACCGATGACGAACTTGCCGGTCGGGTTGATGTACCACATGCAATCGTCGGCGATCTTCAGATCGCCAAGCGCCTCGCGGATATAGGGTTCGACGACCTTGCGGACTTTCTTCGAATCCCAGCTTGCATCGAGATGCTGGGTCGACAGCACGATCTGCGTCGCCTCGGCGGCCTTACCGTCGATGTAGCGGACGGTGACCTGGCTCTTGGCATCCGGGCCGAGCTTGCCGGCGTCGCCGCTGCCTTCGTGGCGCGCGGCGGCCAGCAATTCGAGGATCTTGTGGCTGTAATAGATCGGCGCCGGCATCAGGTCCGGCGTCTCGCGGCAGGCATAACCGAACATGATGCCCTGGTCGCCGGCACCTTCCTCGCCCTGGCGGTCGGACGCGTTGTCGACACCCTGGCCGATGTCAGGCGACTGGCCGTGCAGGAGAACCTCGATCTTTGCCGTCTTCCAGTGGAAACCGGCCTGCTCGTAGCCGATTTCGCGGATCGCCTTGCGCGCAACCGACTTGAATTTCGCCGGATTGACGACCGAATGCCCGGCCGCGTCCTTCAGAATATTGCCGGCCTTGTCTCGCTTGAGCAGCGTGTCGGGAACACGCACTTCGCCGGCGATGACGACGCGGTTGGTGGTTGCCAGCGTCTCGCAAGCGACACGAACCTTCCACGGGTCCATGCCGGTCTTCTTGGCCTCACGATAGACCAGATCGACGATCTCGTCGGAGATACGGTCACAAACCTTGTCGGGATGGCCCTCGGCAACGGATTCCGAGGTAAAGAAGTAATTCTGCCGCGTCACGGGTGTCCCCTCTTGAAAACGGATCGGCAGAGCTGCCGACTTTGGCGCGCCACGTGTTAGCGGTGCCGGGCGTCGCTCGTCAAGCGGTGCCGCAGTTCTGGCATGAATGTCGCAGCAGTTATTATCTTGTACCACCGGCAGCATGGCGCCGCCGGCAGTCGAGCCTCCGGATCAGTCGGCACCTTCGGTGGAAAGAGATTTCACCAGATCAATGATCCGCCGGCGCACCTTCACATCAACGATCTTGACGAAGGCGCGGTTGAGCTGAAGCCCTTCGGGACTGCCGCAGAATTCGACGGCGAAAGCCATCGAGGCATCTTCAGCGAATCCGCGATTGCCTACGGGCTCCTGACCCGGGGCATCCTCGAAGAAAAAGGCAACGGGCACGCTGAGTATGGACGCTATTGCCTGCAGGCGGCTGGCGCCGACGCGATTCGTGCCTTTTTCATATTTCTGGATCTGTTGAAACGTGATGCCGAGATTCTCACCCAGCTTTTCCTGACTCATTCCAAGCATATTGCGCCGAAGCCGGATGCGACTTCCGACATGGATGTCGATCGGATTCGGTTTTTTCTTGTTTTCTTCTGTCATTTTTTCCTCGCCGAATTTTTCCGGCTTTTTCTATTTTTCTTGCCCAAACGAAGCCGGAGCCAACTGCCCCAACAGAACCTCCAACCGACTTCGAGAAATTTTAGGCGCGTACAGTATGAGTTTCTAATGTGTCGACTGTCAATTCACCCGTAGCCGTTGCCTTACATTCAATGCGAGGGCGATCATGGCAAACAGCAACATGATCAGCATTCCGTTAATGCGCCTCTGGCCGGCGGAGACGAGAGCCTGTCCGGAGACCGGCACCCGCACGTCGATGGCGCCTCGCGCATCGACGGCCAAAGCGTCGACGATGCGTCCGTGCGCGTCGACAACGGCGGAAATGCCGTTATTGGCGGCACGCAACAAGGGCAATCCATTCTCGACCGCGCGAATCTGAGCCTGCCTGAAGTGCTGGTACGGACCCGGCGTGTCGCCGAACCATGCGTCATTTGTGACGTTCACAATAAGCTCGGCTGACGCAGCGTCAACTGCTACCAGATCAGGAAAGATCACCTCGTAACAGATAAAGGGCAGCGCGCGGATGCCGCCGGGCAGCGCGATCGGGTGGCGCTCATTGCCGGCGGCGAAATTCATCGGCCCGGCAACGAGCTGATCGACGCCGAAACGGCCAAGCAGGTCGGCGAAAGGCAGATATTCACCAAACGGCACCAGATGAACCTTGTCGACGGCATCGGTGATCTCACCCTTGTCGTCGATCGCCACCACGGCATTGTAATAGCGGCTGCTGGCATTCGCCGCCGAGCCGCCCTCCTCGCGCACGACGCCGGCAACCAGCACCTGGCCGGTCCCAAGCATCTCGCCCAGCGCCGTCAGCGCATCCGGGCGCTCGGTAAACAGAAACGGCACCGACGTCTCCGGCCACAGGATCAGCTGCGGCTTGCCGTGGCCAGGCTCCGGCGCCTTGGCCGACAACCCCATCAGGGTGGCGAAGATGCGGTCGCGCACCGAGGCGTCCCACTTCTCGCTGAGATCGACGTCAGGCTGCACGATGCGGACATCGACGGTGCGGGTTGCAGGCGCGACCGCAGCGGTAAGCCTGACATAGCCGAAGCCGACATGGGCGCCGACAAGAATGACCAGCAGCGCGGCACCCAGGCGCAGATGCCTTTGCGCCGCAAGCAGCGCCGGCAGCGCGAAAACAAAGACCGCCAGCGCGTTCATGCCGATCATGCCGGTGAGCGAGACGCTCTGCATCAGCAAGGGCACCGGCATCGCCGCATAGCCGACGGCGTTCCAGGGAAAGCCGGTGAACAGAAAGCCGCGCAGCCATTCCGCCAGGGCAAAACCAAAGGCCAGCGCGGCGATGCGGCCGATGTCGTTGCTCCACAGCAGCCGGGCGACGACCGTGGCGAAACCATAGAAAAAGGCGAGCGCGAAGGGGATGCCGATGACTGCGAACGGCAAGGCCCAGGCGAAACTGTCGGCCTCGACCAGAAGTGCCGAGCCGATCCACCACAGGCCGGCGAGAAAATAACCGAAACCGAACCACCAGCCGACGGCAAAGGCCGGCCGCAGGCGCCGCAGCCAGCCGTCGGAGGCTTCGCCGGTGGCGCCATCGAGAAGCCAGACCAGCAGCGGAAACGAAACGAAACAGACAGCGAAAAAATCGTAGGGCGCCTGGGCCAGAACCGCCAATGCCCCGGCGAGAAACGCTACCAGCGCGCGCCGCCAGCCCCAAAGCAGAATTATCCGGCCGGCAAGGCGCTGCATCGAGGCTTCCACATCGCGCGAATCACGGCAGAAGATTTAGCAGGCTGCAGTCCGCGCTCCAAACCGCTTAAATGTGATCTAGCGGTGCCAACCCTCGATCTGCACATCACCGACCCGCTCGGCCTCTTCGCGGGGAACCGAGCGTAGGGTTTGCGTGAAGGTCCAGGCATGGCCTTCGGGGTCGCGCGCCCGATACAGCCGCTCGCCGTAGAACTGATCGGCGGGCTCCTGGACGATGTCGGCGCCGGCCGCCCGCGCCTGCTCGCAATGAGCGTCCAGGCCGTCTTTCAGCCTCATATAGACCGATTGGGTGTTCCTGCCGCCCACCGAAGCCGGGCTGGCGATGTGAGCGGCCCATTCGGAATCGACAATGATATAGCCGTCACCGAAGCGCATTTCGGAATGGACGAGTTTCCCGTCGGCATCACTGACGACCATGCTTGGCTCGAAGCCGAAGGCCGTCTCAAGCCATCGCAAGGCGGCGCGCGGGTCCTTGTAGAATATGCCGGAGCCGAGGGTCGCGTGCTTGAACGGATCGTCGACCGCCATTGGTCGGCGCTTCCTTACGCCTGCTCGGTGCGGACGGCGCGCCGGCGGCGCTCGCCTTTCTGGCTCTGCACGATGCGCACCCGCTTGACGCGGCGCGGATCGGCATCGAGCACGTGGAACTCGAAGCCGGGTATGGCTTGCACCACTTCGCCACGCGCCGGCACGCGGCCCAGCGTGTTGAAGATCATGCCACCGATCGTATCGACATATTCGCCATGCTCGCCGGCGGTAAAGTCCTCGCCGATCATCTTGGCGACCTCGTCGATCTCGGCCTTGCCATCGACGACGAACACGCCATCGCCGGTCTGGGTGATCATCGGCTCGTCATCGTCATGCTCGTCTTCGATGTCGCCGACCACCATCTCGACGATGTCTTCCAGCGAGGCGAGACCATCGGTGCCGCCATATTCGTCGATGACCAGCGCCATCTGGGTGCGCGTCGCCTGCATCCGTCCCATCAGGTCGGAAGCCAGCATCGACGGCGGCACGAAGAGCACCGGGCGGATCAGGCTCAACTCACCGATGGTGCGCGCAAGGTCGACCTGGGCGAGGTCGAGCAGCGTGGCGGCTGGGGCTTTCCTCGATGTCCTGCCCTTCTTGACGCGGGCGACCTTGGTGATGTGCGCCAGCACGTCGCGGATGTGGACCATGCCGCGCGGATCGTCGAGCGTCTCGGAATAGACCGGCATGCGGGAATGGCCGGACTGTTCGAACAGGCCGAGCAGATCGCCCAAAGTCGTGGTGATCTCGACCGCCTCGATGTCAGCGCGCGGCACCATGACATCCTCGACGCGCACTTCGCGCAGACGCAGGATGTTGTTGAGCATGGCGCGTTCGCCGGGCGAAAAGGCGCCGGCGTCGCTTGTCGTTTCGGCCAGGGCGCCGGCGATTTCCTCGCGCAGGCTGGTGCCGTTGCGCTGCCGGAACAGGCCGATCACGCGGTCGAACAGGGAAGGACCGGCAGGCGATGGCTCGCTGGCAATGCTGCCAGAAACGGGGCTGCCGGTCGTGGTACTGGGACTCGAGCCCTCTTCCGTCGTATCGGAAGGCTTGGTCGCACTGCCGGCTTCGGGGCGGGCGGCAGTTTCTGGTTTGTCGTTCATCGTCGTCCGGTCATTTGGTCTTTTGTAGTTACGCGTAGGGATCGGGAATGGCAAGCCTTGCCAGCGTGGCGCGCTCGATGGCTTCCATTGCCTCTGCCTCGGCATCGGTCTCGTGATCGTGGCCCAGCAAATGCAGCAGGCCGTGGATGACGAGATGGGTGATATGGTTGTCGATCGGCTTGTCTTCCAGTGCCGCTTCGCGCGCAACGGTCTCGGCGGCCAGCACGATGTCGCCCAGCATCGGCGGCAGCGGACCACCCATGACGAACGGAAAAGCCGGGAAAGACAGGACGTTGGTGGGTTTGTCCTTGCCGCGCCAATCGGCGTTGAGGGTGCGGATATGGGCATCGTCGGAAAAGACGATGCTGAGCTCGGACTGCCCCGCAACACCGGTTTCGGCAAACGCGGCAGCAACGGCGCGATCGACCAGCCGCGTCAAGCTTGCCTCATCGGGCCAGTCGCCGGCTTCGACAGAGATGTCGATCTCGACGGGAACCGAAAAATCCCCGTCGCCAGGTTTTAAGTCTTCAGGCATGAGCCGGCATCGTCACATCAGCTCTCGACGCCGAGACCACGCGCCAGCTTGGCGTCGCGGTCATAGGCCCTGACGATTTCGGCCACCAGCGGGTGGCGGACCACGTCGCCGTCGTTGAAGCGCACCGTTACCGCGCCGTCCACGCCATCAAGGACCCGCAGCGCTTCGACCAGGCCCGATTTGGTGTTGGAGGGCAGGTCGATCTGCGTCGGATCGCCGGTGACGATCATGCGCGAGTTCTCGCCGAGACGGGTGAGGAACATCTTCATCTGCATCGGCGTGGTGTTCTGCGCCTCGTCGAGGATGACGGCGGCATGCGCCAGCGTGCGGCCGCGCATGAAGGCCAGCGGCGCGATTTCGATCACCTCGGCGGCAATGGCGCGCTCGACCTTGTCGGCGGGCATCATGTCGTAGAGCGCGTCATAGAGCGGCCGCAGGTACGGATCGACCTTTTCCTTCATGTCGCCGGGCAGGAAGCCGAGCCTTTCACCAGCCTCGACCGCCGGCCGCGACAGGATGATGCGTTCGACCATGCCGCGTTCGAGCAGCATCGCCGCATGC
Organism: Mesorhizobium sp. P2_E10; assembly: GCF_056404235.1. Classification (NCBI taxonomy): domain Bacteria; kingdom Pseudomonadati; phylum Pseudomonadota; class Alphaproteobacteria; order Hyphomicrobiales; family Phyllobacteriaceae; genus Mesorhizobium; species Mesorhizobium sp. P2_E10. Next base: position 811,401 of record NZ_JBFUEK010000001.1, on the reverse strand, counting down.
GCCACCGCCAGATAGGTCTTGCCGGTGCCGGCCGGGCCGATGCCGAAGACAAGCTCGGACCGCTCCAGCGCGCGCATATAGGCGTCCTGGTTGAGCGAGCGGGCATAGATCGTCTTCTTGCGGGTAGCGATCTGGGCGGCGGATACCTTGCCCTTGCGCTCCAGCGTCGGCAGCGTCAGCTGGTCGTCGGCGGCGATCGCCATGCGCACGGCGCCATCGACGTCCGACTGGCCGATATCGACGCCTTTCTGGAGAATGCCGTAGAGATTGTCGAGTGCGCGGCGCGCCTGCTCGGCTGCCGAAGCGGACCCCTTGATGGTCAGCTGATTGCCGCGCGAGCGGATATCGATACCGAGCTTTTGTTCAAGTCGGGCCAGATTCTCGTCGAACTGGCCGTAAAGGGCGCTGGCAAGCTTGTTGTTGTCGAAAGTCAGAACGATGTGCGCCATATCCGAGGCCCCAGACGTCAAACTCTGAGGCAGATTCTTCACTTCAGCAGCGCTCAACCGTCTCTCCTCATCTGCCGAGGCCGTCAGGCCAATTCGGCGAACAGGCTATTGTAGCCCGTCTTCGTGATTCGCACCTGGATAATGTCACCGATTTCGCCGGCCTTTTCATCAACAATAACTGGCTGCAGCCATGGCGAGCGGCCAACCTTCTGGCCGGCCTGGCGGCCGGGCTTCTCGATCAGCGTATCAATGGTCCTACCGACCAGGCTGGCGCCGAAATCCTGCTGCTGTTTCACAAGCAGAGCCTGCAGACGCTGCAGGCGCTCGTCCTTGACCGCTTCCGGCACATGATCGGTCATCTCGGCGCCCGGCGTGCCGGGACGCGGCGAATATTTGAACGAAAAGGCCGAGGCATAATTTACCTGACGGACCAGTTGCATCGTCGCCTCGAAATCGGCTTCCGTCTCGCCGGGGAAGCCGACAATGAAGTCGCCTGAAAGCGCGATGTCGCTGCGCGCGGCGCGAACACGGTCGAGCAGAGTCAGATAGTCCTTTGCCGTGTGCCTGCGGTTCATCGCCTTGAGGATGCGGTCGGAGCCCGATTGCACCGGCAGATGCAGGTAGGGCATCAGCGCCGGCAGGTCGCGGTGGGCTGATATCAGCTCGTCGTCCATGTCGCGCGGGTGGCTGGTGGTGTAGCGCAGCCGGGCAAGGCCGGGAATCTCGGCCAGCCGGAACAGCAGGCGGCCAAGGCCCCATTCCGCGCCGTTTTCGCCCTGGCCATGCCATGCGTTGACGTTCTGGCCGAGCAGCGTCACCTCGCGCACGCCGGCTTCCGCCAGACGCTCGGCCTCCGCAACGATCTGCGCCACCGGCCGCGACACTTCCGAGCCTCTTGTATAGGGCACGACGCAGAAGGTGCAGAACTTGTCGCAGCCTTCCTGCACGGTGAGGAAGGCGGTGACGCCGCGCTTGATCACTTCGGCGCGCCTGGGCTGCGGCAAATGCTCGAACTTGTCCTCGACGGCGTAGTCGGTCTCGATGACCTTCTCGCCGCCACGCACCCTTGCCAGCACATCGGGCAGCCGGTGATAGGTCTGCGGGCCGATGACCAGATCGACGGCCGGCGAACGCCGCAGGATCTCCGTCCCTTCCGCCTGCGCGACGCAACCGGCAACGCCGATCAGCATCTCGCGCCCGACCTTGGCACGTTCGGCCTTCATCTCGCGGATGCGGCCGAGTTCGGAATAGACCTTTTCCGCCGCTTTCTCCCTGATGTGGCAGGTGTTGAGCAGCACCAGATCGGCCTCGCCAATGGCATCCGTCGCCGCATAGCCGTCGGCGGCCAGCGCATCGGTCATGCGCTGTGAGTCATAGACGTTCATCTGGCAGCCATAGGTCTTGACGAAGACCTTCCTGGTTGCAGCAGCCGGCGTGACCGCGCTTTCGGTCGCCGTGGCGATGTCGTCCCGTTCTATCGTGTTCAAATCCATCCGGCGGCTTCTAACGCCTTTTGGTGACAAAAAACAGACGCTTTTGCCCGGAGCGGCTTGGAACTACCGGCTCGGCCGCGGCGCGGCGAGTGCCGCCTGCATCATCGCGCGCACCTGGCTTTCCATCAGCTTCGACGTTTCCTTGCGGTTCGAGCCCTTGGAGAAGGGAACCGGCTCGCCGAAATGCACCTCGACATCGAGAGCGCCCTCGGCCAGCAACACCTTGAGATGCGGCATCAGGTCCTCGTCGCCGATCCAGGCGGCAATCGGCCGGTGCCGGCGGCCGAGCGGCACGCCATGCAGGCGCGTGTAAACGATCGCCACCGGCTGGATGAACACCTGGTCGACTGCGCCTTCCGCGAGCGCCATCGAGGCGGCGCCGAACAGCGTGCTCTTGAACGGCAAAAGCAAATTGCCATCGCCGGTCGAGCCTTCGGCAAACAGCACCATGGCATCGCCCTTGGCCATGCGGTTGGCGATCTCGCTCGCCTGATCGCCCGACGAACGCTTGCGCTCGCGCTCGATGAAGACGGTGCGCTGCAGCTTCGACAGCATGCCGATCAGGGGCCAGCCTTCCATATCGGCCCTGGCGATAAATTTTACATCGACCATCGAGCCCAGCACCATGATGTCGGTCCAGGAGATGTGGTTGGACGCCACCAGCAGCGGGCGCTGGTTGGACAGCGTGCCTTTGACATGGATGCGCATGCCGAGCGCCCTGACGATGATCCTGTGCCAGATCTTGAGGATGAACGTCTCGGGCCAAATCCCGGTCTTCATCGACAGGATCTGCAGCGGCACAAGGATCAGCGAGCTGACGACAACGAGGCCCAGCGCCAGGAAAATCCGGATTTTCTTGATCATTCGCCCTGGCCCTGCCCGCGCTCTGCTAGCGAAGATCGCGGCGCATGACAAGCGCGCCGGTCGGGCCGTGTTCCGGCGATTTGTAATAGTTGGCGCGCTTGCCGACCTCACGGAAGCCGAGCCGCCGGTAGAGCGCGATGGCGGCGACGTTGGTCTCGTCGACCTCGAGGAAAAGCGCTTCGGCGCGCTGCGCGTGCAGTTCGCGCAGCACGGCGTCCATCAATTGCCAGCCGAGCCCCTGGCGGCGATGCGATCGCGCCACCGCGACGGTCAGGATCTCGCCCTCGCCGGCCGCCAGCCGCGCCAGCACGAAGCCGACCGGCGGCTTGGCGCCGTGTCCCGTCTCGCGCGCGGCATAGCCGAACACCGTGTCCTGCTCGAGCAGCGCGGCGAATTCGCCATCGGTCCACGGTCGCACGAAATCCTCGCGATGCAGAACCGACACCGCCGGGCTGTCGGCAATGGTCAGCGGTTCGAGCGCATAATCCCTACGGCGCGGTTGGAGGAAGGGAATGCGCATTATTCTTCCTGCCTCGAAAGAATAAAGCCGGCCTGCGGCTTTGCGTCGGCACCACGCAGATAGAGCGGTTTCGGCTTTTCGCCCTCGCCCTTGGCGGCGGCGAGCCGTGCGTAGACGGCGATATCGGCGGTGGCAGCCGTTGGACCGATGTCTAGGGCGTGCCCGACGGTCGCGGCGATCTGCATGGCAGCGGTACCGGCAAGGACCGGAGACTTGTCCGCCGCCATGGTGGCGGCTTGCGAGAGCGTGGTCACGTCAGGACCATAGCGCAAAACCGACAATTCATCGTAAAGCGCTGCATGGATCTCCTCGCGCCCGGCATCGAGCGCGGCGAACACGGCGCGGCCGGGAAATCCAGCTGCTGCTTCCGCAGCGAGCCCTTCCAGCGTCGTCACCCCGATCGCCGGGATTTTCAGCGCCAGCGCCAGGCCGCGCGCCGCCGAAACGCCGACGCGCAGGCCGGTGAAGGAGCCGGGACCGATGGAGACGGCGATGGCGCCGAGGCCGGCAAAGTCGGTTCCACCGGCCTTCAACGCCGTATCGATGACGGCCATCAGATGCTCGGCATGACCCTTGCCGAGGTTGAGCACCGAGCGGCCAAGCTCCTTCCCGGCCGCCGCGTCGTAGACGCAGGCAGCACAGAGAGAGGCGGCACAGTCGATGGCAAGCAACTTCATGAGGCGGCCGGTTCGAGAAACAATTCCCTGTGCCCCGCCATGGCCCGTGACCGCAAGGAGAAAGTTAAGCGGCTTGCTTTGCCAGGACGACAGCCCAGCCTACGCAACCTGCTCGATGCGCAGCATGTGATTGTCCCAGACATAGTCCGGTTCGGAGCGTGTCGCGCCGCCGGCTTCGACGATGTCACCGGCGCCTGTCGTTGCCATGAAGCTCGCTTTGTCGGGCGCGACGCCGCAGACCTCGGCCAGCGACCGGGTGGCGACGATGCGGCCGCTGGCCACGTCGATCAACGCCAGCGAATTGCCCTCCGGCGAGGACACGGCGACGATCCCGCTCGCCGGGTTGGCGGCGACCGAGCCGATGTAATTGCGAAAGCCGGAAAGCACGTCCTGCGGCATATCGAGCAGCTGCAACGCCTTGCCGCGCGCGGCGCGGCCGACCAGCAGCGGACGGTCGGTGCCCGGCCCGCGGTACTGGCAGCCGAACCAGACGGTGCCGGACTGATCGGCATCCATGTGGCGGATCGACAGCTGGTGCAGTGCGGTCGGCAATTCATGCTTTTCGATGAGATCGCCGGTGACGCGGTCGACCAGCACATAGGACGGCTTCATTGTCGCTATGTTGAGCTCGGCGCGGCCGAAATCCGGATGGGTTTCGATGCCGCCATTGGCAATGGCCAGGGTCCTGCCGTCGCCCAGCAGCAGAAGCTCGTGCGAGCCCATGCCGTAGGTCGGAAACTCGCCGATGCGGTTGAATTTCGCCCGCGCGTCATAGATTCCGACGACCCCGGCGGCGTTGTCGAAATCATTCTCGGTGGCGTAGAGCAGCGCGCCATCGCCAGAGAACACGCCGTGGCCGAAGAAGTGCCGGCCAGCGATGCTGGCGATGGTCTGCGGCTTGTCGCGGCCGGTGTGATCGAAGACCACGGCGAAGGTGCCGGGCTGCCTGGCGAAGACCACCGAGCGCTTCGACACTGGATCGAAGGTGACGTCATGACCGCGATCGGGCAGGTCGATCGCATGCAGCACCTTGCCGGAATCGGAGAGGATCGCCGCGCCATGGCTGCCGTCGCGCTTTACGAAAGCGGTGGCGAAGACAGCGTCGGCATCGAGCGTCTTTGCCCAAGCCGACGGCGCCATAGCTGCCACAAAGCCGGCACCTGCGGCCCTCAGGAAATCGCGGCGGCCGATCAGCGGCGTTCTCATGATCAGTCCCCGTCGAGCGAGGAAAAGCCGGCGGTCAGGCCGAATTCGGCGGTCAGCCTGGTGCCTATCAGCGTCGACAGGCTCGAAGTGATCAGCGCGAAATGGTCGAGTTTGTCACGCAGCACCGGATCGGCGAGCGCCTTGTCGATCGGACCCTGGATGGACTTCGCGGTCGCGACGCCGTTGACCAGCTGGATATGGATCGAGTCCGCCATCCAGCGCGCATCTTCCGGCAGCGCGTCACCCAGTTGCGAGGCCTGGAATAGCGTATCGATGCCGGATAGATTTCCAGCCAGTGACGTGGCGGTGTTTTGCGAGCGCCAATAGATCGCCTGCCTGGGTTTGTCGGCTTCCGGCTTACCGCCGAGAAAGCCTTTCAGGCGTACGTCGCGGACCATATCCAGCTCATTGATGAAGACACCGACCAGTTCGGTCACCGCTTCGGTGCCATCGCGGTAGAGCGCGTTTTGCGGTCCGGGATTGGCCCAGAGCGCGGCAAACCCATCCGGTCTGTTCCAGGCGTCGCTGACATCGGCGGCCATGGTTTCGATGTTACCGGCGACCGCCGCGCCATAGGCGCAGCGATAGGGATCGTCCTTGCCGGCGAGCGTCTCGGCGCCGTCGCCGTAGAGCACGAATTCCAGCGCGCCCAGGCCCTGCATGGCGACGCTCTTGCCGGCCAGCTGAGCCGGATCGGTGGCGGTCGGATCCTTGCCGGCCAATGCCGCCTGGACCTGCTTGAGGCCGATGCTCTTGCGATCCGGCCAATAGAGCATGCGTTCCAGCCGGTTGTTCTCCTTGATCGGCCCGAAACCGATGATTTCGGCGGAAGACCAGGCTTCGACCGTGGCCGAGAATTCGGCGCGTGCCGCATCGAGATCGGCTTGCGAGGCCGCGTCGCACAGCGTGTGCATTGCCTTGGTCAAACGTCCCGCATGGTCATGCAAGCCGGCATAGGCCGGGCGGACAAAGCCGTCGATCGCCCGCTGGATGATTTCTGAGGCCTTGACCGCCGGGGATGCCGGGAAAACACCCAGCAGAACCAGCGGAAGAACGAGAACCAGCGCAGAACGCTTCAACATCAGAGTGACTCCAGGAATTTGACCAGCGCATCGCGGTCGGCAGCATTGGCGGCGGCAAAGCGGTCGCGCGCCTTCTGGCCCTCGCCACCATGCCACAGGATGGCCTCATCAAGGCTGCGAGCGCGCCCATCATGCAGGAAAAAAGCGTTGCCGTTGACGGTTTGGGTCAGGCCGATGCCCCATAGCGGTGGCGTGCGCCATTCGCTGCCGGTGGCGTCGCCCACGGCCTGCCCATCGGCGAGATCAAGCCCCATGTCATGCAACAGAAAGTCGGAATACGGCCAGATCAGTTGAAAGGCCTGCGCCTTGTTGGGCGTGCTGCGTATGGTCACGAATTTCGGCGTGTGGCAGGCAATGCAGCCGATGTCGTAAAAGATCTTCTTTCCGGCGAGCACTTGGCGCGCGTCGACGTCGCGCCGCGCGGGCACGGCAAGGTTCTGCGAATAGAAGGTGACGAGATCCATGATCGGCGGTGGTGCCTCGACCGGACCGAGGCGTTTTTGCACGCCGTTCGGCATGGCCAGGCATTTCTGCTCGGCTGCGGTGCAGTCGCCCCAATGATCAGGCACTTCCGGCGTCGAAATGCCGATGTCGCCGGCGAAAGCATCCGCCGCTTGTTCGCGGATCGACGGCGTCTGCGCCTTCCAGCCGAAACGGCCGAGCGTCAGCGCACCGCTCATGATGTCGCGCACGATGTTGGGCCTGCCGGAAATGCCGTCATTGTTGCGGTCGTCCGGTTCGGCGTTGGCGAGAATGTCGGCCGCAGCGATCTGCTCGATCAGGCCGAGCCCGATCATCGGCGGCGTCAGGCGCGGCGACAGTGTGGTGTGCGGATCGAGCGGCCCGTAGGCCAGATTGTCGACCGAATAACTGGGCTTGCGCAGCGAAACGACACTGCCGTCGCCGAGCGTCACCTGCTCTTCCCGATAGTCGACATGCATCTTGCCTTCGCCCGGCAGGCCCGGAACGGCCAAGTCCTGCAATTGGGTGCCATAGACCGGGTCGGGGAAATTGAGCACCTTTTGGTCGGCGATCTCGGCCTTCTCTTCCGCGCTGCTCGCTTGTCGCGCCAGCCGCAGGAACATCGAGGTGGTGCCGGCATCGCCCTCCGGCGGATGACCGCGGCCGTCCTTGAGATGGCAGTTCTGGCAGGCCCGCTCATTGAACAGGGGCCCGAGCCCGTCCGAGGCTTGCGTCGACGACGGCGACGACACCCAGTTCTTGCGGAAAAGCGCATTGCCGAGCTTGAAAGTGCCCTCTTCCTCGAAGGTGATGTTGGCGGCGGATTGCGAGAACGCGTCCCTGTCGACGCCCTTCCTCGACGTGCCGGCGCCGCCCTGCATCAGCTCGAATGGCTCGGGCTTGGAGAAATCTGTGGTCGGCCGGGTGACGGCAATGACGCGCGCCAGGTCTTTCGGCGTGAGGTCCGTGCGGCTGGTGGCAAGGCCCGCCGGCTCCGGCGCACCGGCCTGGGCCGAAGCCGTCAGGGTCACCACGACGGCAAGCGATACGCCGCGAAACATCTGGTGTCGCGGGTTTTTCTGGGGCGGCAGGCCGAGGTCGGCCTGCCGTAAGCGGCGCAGAATGTCTAAGGGGCGCCGCATTCCCGCATGTCCTTATTCCGCTTCGTCGGCCGATGCCGCGTTGAGCTGGCCGTATTTTTCCTCGCCGATCGAGGCGAGCAGATCGAGTTGCGTCTCGAGGAAGTCGATGTGACCTTCCTCGTCGGCCAGCAATTCCTCGAACAGTTTCATCGTCACGTAGTCGCCTGCTTCTTCACAGATCTCGCGCGAGCGCCTGTAGGCGGTGCGTGCGTCATATTCGCCGGCAAGATCGGATTCGAGCACTTCCTTGACGTTCTGCCCGATGCGCAAAGGCGCCACGGATTGCAGGTTCGGATGTCCCTCGAGGAAGATGATACGGGCCACCAGCCGGTCGGCATGGTGCATCTCCTCGATCGATTCAGCGCGTTCCTTCTTCGCCAGCTTGGCGTATCCCCAGTCTTCCAGAAGACGGAAATGCACCCAGTATTGGTTGACCGCCCCCAGCTCCAGAAACAGCGCCTCGTTAAGCCGCTCGATGACCTGCTTTTCGCCTTTCATGGGTTCTGCTCCCGTATTGGACGCGCAGGCCTCTGACGCGATCCAGATGTGAAACGATGTCCACGCCGTTCGCCTCCGAGCGGGCGTGGTAATTTTCGGTGACCCGAATGATCGTTTCGACCACATTTGGGAAGCAGCCGCAACAGCGACCGCGCTTCTGCATGGCGTGATAGATCTTCGCCGGCACGATGAGCTGCCACGGATCCTGATCGAGCAGTGCGACGATCGTCTGCTCGATTTCCTTCTCCGTGATGATGTTGCAATGGCAGATCAGCATCGACTTGCTCTGGCTGACGGCGCGCTCCTCCGCACCGTGTGGCTTGTTTCTTGGTCAGACCTTACTTGAACACTTTGTCCGGCGCATCGAGGCTGTCGGACCCTTCGAAAGCGATGTTGTTGAGCTTGAGGGCGCCAACGGCGCGTTCGATCGACTTGGTCTGGTCGATCAGCGCGTCGATTGCCGCCTGAACGGTTGCATTGCCTTGCGCGTTGCCCTCGGCGATCTGCTGGTCATAGGCCTCGCCGGCCAGGGCGCGGGCCTTGATGGCTTCCATCTTGGCGACCGAGACATCCAGCTTGTCCGACAGTTCCTTGTCGATCGCCGGATCGGCGGCCTTGACCATGTCGTGCACTGACGGTCCCTGAATGACGGTGCCGTCGAGCCGCGTGTAGCTGGCGAGATAGGCGGCGCGGATGCCGATGGCGTCATAGAGATGGGAGATATAGGTGTTGTCGGAGAAGCAGTCATGCTCCTCTTCCGGATCGTGCAGCAACAGGCCGAGCTTCATGCGCTCGCCGGCCAGTTCGCCATAGGACAGCGAGCCCATGCCGGTGAAGATCACCGAGATGGCGGTGTTCGGCTCACCGTCGACGAGGTTTTTGCGGGCGGCGCCGTCTTCCTTCCAGTTGCCAACCATCTCCTGCAGGCCGGAAACCAGAAGGTCGCTCGCGGATTTCAGATATTGCGCGCGCCGGTCGCAATTGCCGCCGGTGCAATTGGCAAGGTCATAGTCCGTGTAGGGCCGCTCGCCGGCGCCGGCGCCGGTGCCATGCAGGTCCTGGCCCCAGAGCAGGAATTCGATGGCGTGATAGCCGGTGGCGACATTGGCCTCTATGCCGCCGGCCTCCTGCAGCGTGCCGGATAGGAATTCCGGCGTCAGGTTGGTGGCATCGACCTTCTTGCCGTTGATCTCGATCGACTTGTTGGCGATCACATTGGCGGTGTAGAGCGCGTTGGCGTCGGACTCGGTGCCGTAGCTCTTGGCGACATAGTCGATCAGGCCTTCGTCCAGCGGCCAGGAGTTCACCTTACCTTCCCAGTCGTCGACGATCTTGTTGCCGAAACGGTAGACTTCGGTCTGCTGGTAGGGGATGCGCGATGCCTTCCAGGCCTCGCGCGCGGCGGTCAGCGTTTCCACCGAAGGCTTGGCAAGCAGCGCATCGACGGCCGTGTCGAGCGCCTGCGCCGTGGTCAACGAATCCTCGTATTTGGCGAGCGCGATGTCCGAATAGGTCTTGATGACCGCCTTGGCATCGGTTTCCGCCTTAGCCGGCAGCACGAACACTGCCGCCGTCAGCAGTGCCGTGGCGCCGATCGCAGCAAGCCTTGAGCCATACCGTGCCGTGATCATCGCTCTCATGATTGTCGTCTCCTCAGGAATTTCAGTGAAATGTCGGCGCCGACGGCGCAGCAATGGATGATCGGCGCCGCGGCATGCATCTGCCATCGGGCGAAAAAGAGGCCGCGACACGGGCGCGATTTGCTAAAGAAAGACACCGAAATGCCTCCAATCGAAAGGGTTCAAGGCCCAGACATCAAAGGGATGCGCTTGCTGCGCGAGGCTCTCATAAAGCGGCGGCGGGGCGGGAAGTCAACTGGCACGGACAAGAAAAATCAATTGAAACAACAGTTTAGAATTATTCTAAACTGTAACTGTCAACTTTAACCGCCCCGCACATTGCACGGTTCAGGAACGCGGCGATTGACAGGTGGCCATCCCGGGTGCGACCCGGACCGGGGCTCTTGCGACGGCGGCAGACAATCGCCACTTGGCCAGACGTCCTAGAATCGGTTGAGGAATTTGGGCTGCGATGAAGAACGGTGTGGTCATAGTCGGTGCGGGGCATGCGGGCGTGCAAGCGGCCGCCAGCCTGCGCGAGGAGGGCTATGATGGGCCGGTGATCCTTACCGGCGACGAGAACGAGCTGCCGTATCACAAGCCGCCGCTGTCGAAGACCTTCATCAAGGACTCAGAGGCGAAACCGCAGCCATTGCGTGGCGAGGCTTTTTACATCGGCAGTGCCATCGACTACCGGCCGGGCATCCGCATAGACCGCATCGACGCCGGTGGCCGCAAGCTGGAGATTGAAGGCGGCGGCGCGCTGCCGTTTGACCGCCTGATCCTGGCGACCGGCTCGCGGCCGCGTCTTCTTCCGCTGCCAGGTTCCGACCTTTCCGGCGTGGTGTCGCTGCGTTCGATCGCCGATGCGCGGCTGATCCGGGAGCTCAGCGCGCACAGCGAGGATGTCGTCATTCTCGGCGGCGGATTCATCGGACTGGAGATCGCAGCCACCCTGAAAGCGGCCGGCCGCAAGGTGACCGTGGTCGAAGCCGTCGACCGGCTGCTTGGCCGGGCGGTGGCGCCAGTCATCGCCAGCCACGTCCGACAGCGGCTGGAGGCGACGGGCGTGCGCATCCTCACCGGCACCACCATTGCCCGGCTGGAAGGCGAGAACGGCCGTGTTTCGGCTGCGGTCACATCCGGTGGCGAGCGGCTGCCGGCGCAAATGATCATCATCGGCATCGGCGTCGTGCCCAATGTCGAATTGGCTGAGGCAGCCGGCATCGCCATTGCCAACGGCATCCGCGTCGACCAGCAGATGCGCAGCTCATTGCCGGAAATCCTCGCCATCGGCGACGCCGCCTCCTACCGGCACTGGTTCACCGGGGCGGACGTGCGGCTGGAATCGGTGCAGAACGCCACCGACCAGGCGCGGCTTGCGGCGCGCACCATCGCTGGCCATGCCGACGCCTTTGCGGCGGTGCCCTGGTTCTGGTCGGATATCGGCGACATGAAGCTGCAGATGGTCGGGCTGACGTCGGGCGGCGACAGCCATGTCGTGCTGGGCGATCTGGGCGAGAACAAATTTTCGATCTATCACTATGCCGGAGACCGGCTGCTCGGGATTGAATCGGTCAACCGCCCCGGCGACCACATGCTTGGCCGCAAGATGCTCGGCGCCGGCTTCTCGCCAACGCCGCAGACGGTAGCAGAAGGCCCTGATGGGCTGAAGGCTGCACTGGCGGCGTTTCAGCAGGATGAACCGGCTAGGGCTGCGGGCTAGATGCGCTTACCCTCCCCCTTGTGGGGAGGGTCGCTGCGAAGCAGCGGGGCGGCACCGACCCCCACCCGGACCTTCGGTCCTACCTCCCCACGAGGGGGAGGTAGGGGTCGCGGCTCAGGCAGCGCAGACTTCGCGGATCGAGCTTTCCAGAATATCAAGCGCCTCGTTCATGACGTTGTCCTGGATGGTGATCGGCGCCAGGAAGCGGATGACGTTGCCGTAGACGCCGCAGGTCAAGAGGATCAGGCCCTTGTCGAGCGCCTTCAGCCGGATCGCATTTGCGATCTCGGCCGACGGCAGGCCCTTCTTGACGTCGTTGAACTCGACCGCGTTCATGAAACCGAGGCCCCGGATATCGACAATCTCGGGCACGTCGTCACGAATCGACTGCAGCCGCTGCTTCAGCCTTGCACCCAGCGTATTGGCGCGGTCGCAGAGCTTTTCGTCCTCGATCACGTCGAGGACGGCATGCGCGGCAGCAACACCGATCGGGCTGCCGCCATAGGTGCCGCCGAGCCCGCCGGGGTTCGGCGCATCCATGATCTCAGCGCGGCCGGTGACCGCCGCCAGCGGGAAGCCGCCGGCCAGGCTCTTGGCCATTGTGGTGATGTCGGCCGCCACGTCGTGATGATCCATGGCGAACATCTTGCCGGTACGGGCAAAGCCGGTCTGCACCTCGTCGGCGATCAGCAGCATGCCGTGCTGGTCGCAGATCTTGCGCAGGGCCACCATGAATTCACGCGGCGCATCGTAAAAGCCGCCCTCGCCCTGCACTGGTTCGAGGATGATGGCGGCGACACGGGCCGGGTCGACATCGGCCTTGAACAGGCGATCGAGTGCGGCCAGCGAATCGGCGACCGAGACGCCATGCAGCGGCACCGGGAACGGCGCGTGGAAAACATCGGCCGGCATGGCGCCGAAGCCGACCTTGTAGGGCACGACCTTGCCGGTCAGCGCCATGCCCATGAAGGTGCGGCCGTGGAAACCGCCGGCAAAGGCGATGACGGCCTGGCGGCCGGTGGCGTTGCGGGCGATCTTGATGGCGTTCTCGACCGCCTCGGCACCAGTGGTGACAAAAATCGTCTTCTTGTCGAACTTGCCGGGCAGCATGGCGTTCAGCCGTTCGGCCAGTCGCACATAGCTCTCGTAAGGCACCACCTGGTGGCAGGTGTGGGTGAAACGGTCGAGCTGCGCCTTCACAGCCTCGATCACCTTGGGATGGCGGTGGCCGGTGTTGACGACGGCGATGCCGGACGAGAAGTCGATGTAGCGGCGTCCCTCAACATCCCAGATTTCTGAATTCTCGGCGCGATCGGCATAGATCTGCGTGGTCATGCCGACGCCGCGCGAAATCGACTGGTTCTTGCGTTCGGAAATGGCTGAATTCTTCATGTCTCGTCCTCGCCGGGCGGGCGCCCGTTCTCGTTGGTAGCTGCTCCAGACCTCTTCTGACCTTATTTCACGTTTTCCTCAAGTCGGCACCACCGCCCGGTTCATTGGGCCTGCCGTTCGGCCCTAGCCAGTCGACCGATACGCGTACGAGACCGGTTCCCTTTTCCTTGGGATCGATTATCCTTCCAGTCGTCTGCGACAGCTCGCCGGCCACGAGCGTCCCAGGCTGATGAGGGATCCATGAGCAGGAACGCGACATCGTCCGCCCCGCAGCCTTCCAACCCTTTGTCATTTCCAGCCGCTCCCGTCCTTCTGGCCTGTGCACTGAGTTTGTTTCTGGCCGGCTGTCAGAAGCAGGAGGCGGCCGTGAAAAAACTGCCGGTCATGGTGCGCACCGAAACAGTGACGGTTGCCGACTATGCGCCAAGGACCTCGCTGACCGGCGTGATCGCCGCGCGCACGCTAAACAATCTGTCGTTTCGTGTCGGCGGCCGTGTCGCTGAACGGCTTGTCGATGTCGGCCAGCATGTCGACAAGGACGCCGTGCTTGCCCGCATCGATCCGCAGGAACAGGAATCCGACCTGCGCTCGGCGCAGGCCGACCTCGATGCGGCACAGGCGCAATTGACGCAGGCCACCGCGGCCTTCGAACGGCAAAAGACGCTGCTTGCCCAGGGTTTCACCACACGGCGCGACTATGATGCGGCCGACCAGGCGCTGAAGGTGGCGCAAGGCAGTGTCGACGCGGCGCAAAGCGCGCTTTCCAACGCCAAGGAGAACCTGTCCTTCACCGAACTCAGAGCCGGTGCCGCCGGCGTCATCACCGCCCGCCAGGTCGAAGCCGGACAGGTGGTGCAGGCAGCACAAACCGTCTTCACCGTCGCCGAGGACGGCGACCGCGATGCGGTGTTCAATGTGCAGGAAACCCTGGTCGCCAAGACCGCACCATCGCCGGCGGTAACCATCACCCTGTTGTCCGACCCGCAGGTCAAGGCGATGGGCAAGGTGCGCGAAATTGCACCGGCGGTCGATCCGGCTTCGGGTTCGATCCGGGTCAAGATCGCCATTCCCGACACCCCCGCCGGCATGCCGCTGGGCGCGGCCGTCATTGGCTCAGTCAGCGCCCAGCCGTCGAAAGCCGTCATCCTGCCCTGGCAGGCGCTGACCTCGAGCGAAGGCAAGCCGGCGGTCTGGGTCGTCGATGCGTCGAGCAAGGCAGTGGCAACGGCACTGGTCAATGTGCTGGCCTTCGATTCCGGCATCGTCGTCATCGACAAGGGACTGGAGGCTGGACAAAGCGTCGTCACCGCGGGCGGCCAGTTTCTCAGCCCCGGCCAGACGGTCGAGATATCGGGAGCGGGACAATGAGCCGGCTGCCGCGCATCCCTGCCTTGCTTGGCCTGCTTACGCTCGGGTGGCTCGCCGCCTGCTCGCAGTCGGAGGAGAAGCCGCCCGAGATCATCCGGCCGGTTCTGTCAGTGGTGATCGAACCGCAAACCAGCCAGACATTCGGCTTTGCCGGCTCGGTCGAGCCACAATTCAGCGCCGATCTCGCCTTCCGCCTGCTTGGCCGGATCGTCTCCCGTGACGTCAAGGTCGGCGACATCGTCACCAAGGGAACGACGATCGCCACACTCGATCCGACGGCGCTGGAGCTTGCGGTACAGGCAGCAAAGGCGGAACTCTCCAACGCCGAGGCGCAATTCGCCAATGCCGCCGCCAGCGAGGAGCGGCAGCGCCAGCTGCTCGCCGCCGCCAACACCTCGCAGGCCGTCTTCGATGCCGCGCAGCAAGCCAGGAAAGCGGCCGAAGCCGGCGTCGAAAAGGCCAAGGCAGCACTTGCCAAATCGCAGGAGCAGCTGGGCTATGCCCGTCTGTTTTCGGATTTCGATGGGGTCGTCACAGCCGTCGGCGCCGAAGTCGGCCAGACGGTCTCGCCCGGCCAGACCGTCGTCACCGTGGCCCGCTCGGACCTGCGCGACGCGGTCGTCGATATTCCCGACCAACTGACCGACGACCTCTCAGCCGGCACGTCGTTCGACATCATTCTGCAATCGCTGCCGACGATCCACACCGAGGCCAAATTGCGCGAGATCGCGCCGCAGGCCGAAGGCTCGACGCGGACCCGCCGCGTCCGGCTGACGCTGACCAATCCGCCGCAGGCATTCCGGCTGGGTTCGACGGTGACGGCGACACGCGTGGCCACGGTTGCACCGACGATCGAACTGCCGCTGTCGGCACTGCTCGAGAAGAATGGCGCCGACAAGGTCTGGATTGTCGATGAGCAGACGTCGAACGTGCGTTCGCGCGACATCAAGGTCACCGCCAAGGGTGCTGCCACCTTCATTGTCGCCGAAGGCCTCGAGGCCGGGATGCGCGTCGTCACCGCCGGCGTCCACAGCCTGGTGGAGGGGCAGAAGGTCAAGATCAGCCAAGGAGGGGCGACATGAAGGGGTTCAACCTCTCCGACTGGGCGCTCAACCACCGCTCGCTGGTCTGGTACTTCATGCTGGTCTTCGTCGTCGCCGGCGTCTTTGCCTATCTCAATCTCGGCCGCGAGGAAGACCCGGCCTTCACCATCAAGACCATGGTCATCCAGGCCAACTGGCCGGGCGCTTCGGTCAACGAGACGGTGCGGCAGGTCACCGACCGCATCGAAAAGAAACTGGAGGAACTGGACAGCCTCGACTTCACCCGCTCGGTCACCACCGCGGGCAAGACCGTCATCTTCGTCAACCTGAAGGACACCACCAAAGCGCGCGATGTCGTGCCGAACTGGACCCAGGTGCGCAACGTGGTCACCGACATCCGGGCGCAGTTTCCGCAAGGCGTGCAGGGGCCGTTTTTCAACGACCGCTTCGGCGACGTCTATGGCAACATCTACGCCTTCACCTCGGACGGGCTGACGCCGCGCCAGCTGCGCGACTATGTCGAGGATGTCCGGACCAGGATCCTGGCCGTGCCGAACGCCGGCAAGGTCGATCTGGTTGGCGCCCAGGACGAAGCCATCTATCTCGAATTCTCGACCCGCCAGATCGCCGCGCTCGGCCTCAACCAGCAGGCGATCGTGGCCAGCCTGCAGGCGCAGAACGCCATCACGCCGTCGGGAGTCGTCGAATCCGGTCCCGAGCGCGTCAGCGTGCGCGTCGGCGGCCAGTTCACCTCGGAGGAGAGCCTGCGCGCCATCAATCTGCGCGTCAACGATCGCTTCTTCCGGCTGAGCGACGTGGCGACGATCCGGCGCGGCTACGCCGATCCACCGACGGCGCTGTTCCGCTTCAACGGCCAGGATGCAATCGGGCTGGCCATCGGCATGAAGCCCAACGCCAATCTGCTCGAATTCGGCGCCGCACTCGAGAAGGAAATGGACGCGGTGCTGGCCGACCTGCCGGTCGGCGTCGGCGTGCACCTTGTCGCCGACCAGCCTGTCATCGTCGAGGAGGCGGTTTCGGGCTTCACCCGGGCGCTGGCCGAGGCGGTCGCCATCGTGCTCGCAGTGTCTTTCATCAGCCTCGGCATGCGCGCCGGCTTCGTCGTGGCGCTATCGATCCCGCTGGTGCTGGCCATCACCTTCACGGTCATGGCCTATCTCGGCATCTCGCTGCAGCGCATTTCGCTGGGCGCGCTGATCATCGCGCTCGGCCTGCTGGTCGACGACGCCATGATCGCCGTCGAGATGATGGTGGCGCGGCTGGAGGTCGGCGACACGCTGCGCAAGGCGGCGACCTACGTCTACACCTCGACCGCCTTCCCGATGCTGACCGGCACACTGGTCACGGTCGCCGGCTTTATCCCGATCGGCCTCAACAACAGCGCCGCCGGCGAATACACCTTCACGCTGTTCGTCGTCATCGCCGTGTCGCTTCTGGTGTCATGGATCGTCGCGGTGCTGTTTGCGCCGCTGCTCGGCGTCACCATCCTGCCGGCGACGATGAAACAACAGCATCACGACAAGCCCGGCCGGTTCACCAGCCTGTTCCGGCGCGTGCTGCTGGGCTCGGTGCGGCATCACTGGCTGACCATCATCGCCACGGTGCTGTTGTTTGCCGGCTCGATAGCCGGCTTCGGTCTCGTCCAGCAGCAGTTCTTTCCGCCTTCGGACCGGCCGGAACTGATCGTCGATTGGAACCTGCCGCAGAACTCGTCGATTACCGAGACCCGCGACCAGATCGAGCGCTTCGAAGGCCGCGCGCTGGCCGGCAATCCCGACATCGATCATTTCAGCTCCTATATCGGCCAGGGCGCGGTGCGTTTCCTGCTTGCCTTCGACGTCCAGCCGGCCAATCCCTATTTCGGCCAGACCGTCATCGTCACCAAGAGCATCGAGGCGCGCAACCGGCTGAAGCCGGTGCTGGAGAAGCTGCTGCGCGAGGAGTTCATCGGCACCGACGCCTTCGTAAAGCCGCTTGAGCTCGGGCCGCCGGTCGGCCGCCCCGTGCAGTATCGCGTCGGCGGTCCGGACATCCAGACGGTGCGCGAACTGGCGCAGCAATTCGCCGGCCTGATCTCGGTCAATCCGAAGCTGGCGGCACCGACTTTCGACTGGAACGAACCGCAGCGCGTGCTCAGGGTCGACGTGCTGCAGGACAAGGCGCGACAGCTCGGCATAACGTCCTCCGATATTGCCAGCGCGCTGAACAGCACGGTTGGCGGCGCCACCATCACCCAAGTGCGCGACGCCACCTATCTGATCAACGTCGTCGCCCGCTCGCGCGAGGCCGAACGCGGTTCGATCGACACGCTGCAAAACATGCAGCTGCCGACCGGCAATGGCGAGGCGATCCCGCTAGCGGCGGTGGCGAACTTCCTCTACGACCTCGAACAGCCGACGGTGTGGCGACGCAATCGCATCCCGACGATCACCGTGCGCGCAGGCCTGGTCGGCGACGTGCTGCCCGCCACCGTCGTCAACGAATTGAAGCCATCGGTCGACGCCTTCATCGCCAAGCTACCGCCGGGCTATTCGATCGCAACCGCCGGCTCGGTCGAGGAAAGCGCCAAGAGCCAGGGACCGATCGCCGCCGTGGTGCCGCTGATGCTGTTCGTCATGGCGACCATCCTGATGATCCAGCTGCAAAGCTTCCAGCGCCTGTTCCTGGTCGTGGCGGTGGCGCCGCTCGGCCTGATCGGCGTGGTCGCGGCCCTGGTGCCGAGCGGCGCGCCGCTCGGCTTCGTCGCCATCCTCGGCGTGCTGGCGCTGATCGGCATCCTGATCCGCAACTCGGTCATCCTGATCGTGCAGATCGAGGATCTGGTGCGCGAGGGCAAGGACCGCTGGGCGGCCGTGATCGAGGCGACCGAGCACCGCATGCGGCCGATCGCGCTGACGGCGGCCGCCGCCAGCTTGGCGCTGATCCCGATTGCGCGCGAAGTGTTCTGGGGGCCGATGGCCTACGCCATGATGGGCGGCATCATCGCCGGCACGGCGATCACGCTGCTGTTCCTGCCGGCCCTTTATGTCGCGTGGTTCCGGATCAAGGAGCCGAAGCCCCGGGAAGAGCCACCGGTTCTGGAGAATGGCGAATTGGTGGAAGGTCCAGCTTAAGGCTCGGCCGGATCATTCGTTGTCGTTGGAGGGCATAGGACGCGACTTGGCGCGCTGCCAAGGCGACGATTTTGAGGTGCGGCAGGCATGCCAGCCTTCGGGCAGGTCGGCCAAGGCAAGGATGCTTTCATCCCGCTGCACCACGTTCTGCAAGCTGGCGATCATGATGTCACCTTCATCAACGGGTCCAGGTTCGCTGTTGTGAAACTGCCAGCTGCCGTCATCATCGTCATGCGACACATATGCGATCCAGTCGCCGCGGATCACGATGCCCTTGTCCAAAAACACCGCGACATTGGGCGGGTCTGAAAACTTCCATTCCGCCATGGAATTCCCCCGACGACGACAGTTGCTCAGGCAGTTCTCACAAACCCCTCACTCGCCCTGAGCAGGTTGCGCGTATAATCCTCCGTCACGCGGTGGCCGATCAGCTGGCTCGCCGTCAGGTTTTCAACCGCCTCGCCGTTCTGCATCACCATCAGCCGCTCGCACATATGGGTGACGATGGCGAGGTCGTGGCTGACCATCAGGAAGGTCAGCTTGCGTCGCCTGCGGATTTCCTCCAGCAGGTTGAGCACTTCCGCCTGCACCGATGCGTCGAGCGCCGAAGTCGGTTCGTCGAGCAAAAGGATCGACGGTTCGAGGATCAGGGCACGGGCGATCGCGACGCGCTGGCGCTGGCCGCCTGACAATTGATGCGAATAGCGGAAGCGGAAGCCATTGCCGAGGCCGACCTCGTCCAGCGCCTGCTGGATGCGCTTTTCGCCATCGGCGAAGCCATGGATGGCGAGCGGCTCCTGCAGCAGCCTGTCGACCGTCTGGCGCGGATGCAGCGAGCCGTAGGGGTCCTGGAAGACCATCTGCACTTCGCGGTAAAAAGCCTTGTCGCGGCGCAGCCCAAGCTTCTTGCCGTTGACGGTGATGCCGCCTGAAGCGACCGGCGCGAGGCCGGCGATTGCCCGCAGCAGCGTCGATTTCCCGGAGCCAGATTCGCCGACCAGGCCAAAAGATTCGCCTGACCTGACTTCGAGGCTGACGCCTTTCAGCGCGCGAAAGCGGTCGAAGATCACCTCGAGCCCGTCGATGGCAATCGCTGCTGTCATGCCGCCCACTCCGGCTTGCGGTCGAGCACCGGCAGCGGGTGGCGTTCGAAGCCTATCCTGGGCATGCAGTTGAGCAGGCCGCGCGTATAGGGATGTTGGGCGTCGCGGAGCTCGGACGCCTTCAGCTGCTCGACCACTTTGCCGGCATACATGACGATCACCCGGTCGCAGAAGGACGAGACCAGGCGCAGATCGTGCGAGATGAAGATCAGCCCCATGCCGCGCTCGCTGACCAGCCGGTCGAGAATTCCGAGCACGTCGAGTTGGACGGTGACGTCGAGGGCCGAGGTCGGCTCGTCGGCAATCATCATTTCCGGTCCGGCGATCAGCATCATGGCGATCATGGCGCGCTGGCCCATGCCGCCGGAGACCTCATGCGGATGCAGGTCGAAGACACGGGCCGGGTCACGGATCTGCACCGCTTCCAGCATGGCGAGCGCGCGATCGCGTGCCTCGGCCTTGCCGACCTTCTCATGCGTGCGCAACGTCTCGACGATCTGGCGGCCTATACTCATCACCGGATCGAGCGAGTATTTGGGGTCTTGAAGGATCATGGCGATCCGTTTTCCCCGCATGGCCCTTCGTTCGCGCGGCGAGACGCCGAGCAGGTCGATGCCGTCAAAAGCGAGCTTGTTGGCTGATATGCGGGCCTGCGGCGGGGTCAGGCCCATAATGGCGCGGCCGGTCTGCGACTTGCCCGAGCCGCTCTCGCCGACAATGCCCAGTCTTTCGCGGCCTAGCGAGAAGGAGACGCCGCGCACCGCCTCGATCAGGCCGGTGCGGGTCGGGAAGGTGACGCGCAGGTCGTCGACCTCGAGAAGCGCACGGTCGCCGCTCATTGCTCGCCACTCCTTGGATCGAGCGCGTCGCGCAGGCCGTCGCCGAGCAGGTTGAAGCCGAGGCTGACGATGAGGATGGCGAAGCCGGGCGCGCCGGCCACCCACCACTGATCGAGCACAAAGCGACGGCCCGAGGCGATCATCGCGCCCCATTCGGGAAGCGGTGGCTGCGCGCCGAGGCCGAGGAAGCCGAGACCGGCGGCTGTCAGGATGATGCCGGCCATGTCGAGCGTCACCCTGATGATCAGCGAGGAGATGCAGAGCGGCATGATGTGGCGCAAAACGATGCGGAACGGCGAAGCGCCCATCAATTGCACCGCCTTGATGTAATCGGAATTGCGCACGGTCAGCGTTTCGGCGCGCGCAATGCGGGCATAGGGCGGCCATGAGGTGATGGCGATGGCCAGAACCGCGTTCTCGATGCCGGGGCCAAGGGCGGCAACGAAGGCCAGCGCCAGGATCAGCTTGGGGAAAGCGAGGAAGATGTCGGTGATGCGCATCAGGATGGCGTCGGTCCAGCCGCCGGCATAGCCGGCTACGGTGCCGACCAGCAGGCCGATCGGGGCGGCGATGACAGCGACAAGGATGACGACATAGAGCGTCCATCGCGAGCCGAAGATGATGCGCGAGAGGATGTCGCGGCCAAGGTCATCTGTGCCGAACCAGTGCGCGGCGCTTGGCGCCAACAGCCGCGAATTCTTGAGGTCGCCGAATGTCGGGGAATAGGGCGCCAGCACATCGGCAAGGCCCGCGACCACCAACAGCGCGATGATGATGAGCAGGCCAAGAAACGCCAGCCGGTTGGCGGAAAAGCGCCGCCACGCCACGTAAGTGCGGCCGAGCCTGGCCTGCATGCGCGAGGCTGGCCGCTCGCTGAGCAGCCAATCGCGGCGGCTCTGGATCACCTCGGCGCTCATCCTGCCTTGGTCCTTGGATCGAGCACGCGGTAGAGCAGATCGGACAAAAGATTGATGGCGATGAAGACCGAGCCGATGACGATGGTGCCGCCGAGCACGGCGTTCATGTCCGCGTTCTGCAGCGAATTGGTGATGTAGAGGCCGATGCCAGGCCACGAAAACACGGTCTCGGTCAGCACCGAGCCTTCGAGCAGCCCGGCATAGGAAAGCGCGATCACGGTGACCATCGGCACGGCGGCATTGCGCAACGCATGGCGCCAGATGATGCGGGTTTCCGACAGGCCCTTTGCGCGCGCCGCAACGATGTATTCCTGGGCGAGCTCGTTGAGCATGAACGAGCGCGTCATGCGGCTGATGTAGGCGAGCGAGAAATAGCCCAGCAGCCCTGCCGGCAGGATGATGTGGCGGAAGGCGTCGTAGAAGACATCCCACTGTCGCTGCCACAGCGCATCCAGAAGATAGAAGCCGGTGATCGGCGTGAAGGTGTATTCGTAGACGACGTCGAGGCGACCGGGAAAGGCGACCCATTTCAGCTTGGCGTAGAACAGCACCAGCCCCAGCAGCCCGATCCAGAAGATCGGCACGGAATAGCCGATCAGGCCGACGATGCGCACGATCTGGTCGATGATGCTGCCACGCCGCACCGCGGCCAGCACGCCGAGCGGCACGCCGATCACGGAACCGATCAAGGTTCCCAGCGTCGCCAGTTCGATCGTCGCCGGAAAGGCACGGCGAATGTCGGTCATGACAGGATTGGTGGTCAGCACCGAGGTGCCGAAATCGCCGTTCAGGGCGTTTTTCACATAGATATAGAATTGCTCGACCAGCGGCAGGTCGAGACCCATCTCGCGGCGTGTGCGCTCGACGACATTGACCGGCGCCCGGTCGCCGAGCACCGCCAGAACCGGGTCGATCGGGATGACACGGCCAATGAAGAAGGTCACCGCGAGAAGACCGAGATAGGTCGTTATCGCGATAACCAGGAAGCGGCCAATGAAGGATGCGGCAGCAACGGCGCGGGCGCTGCCGCGCCGCGCCGCCACTTGGTTTTCAACCGCGCTCATGCGGCGCGTCCGCGAACGCTATTCCTTGGAGACCGGCCCGACGAAGTTGGTGTCGAAGCTCGGTCCGAGCGCAAAACCCTTGAGGTTCTTGCGCAGGCCGGCCACTTCCAGCTGCTGGTGAATGATCACGAAGGGACTGGTGTCGAGGATCTTCTTCTCGAGATCCTTGTACATGTCGGCGCGCTTGCCGGCGTCCTTCTCCAGCAGGGCCGCTTCCGTCTCCTTGGTCAGATCCGGAATGTCCCATGAGTTGCGCCAGGCCAGCGTGTGCGACTTGCCGGCATCCGAATTGTCCGGGTTCGAGGCAAAGGTCTGGGCATTCGAATTCGGATCGAAATAGTCCTGGCCCCACTGGCCGATGTAGATGTCGTGGTTGCGGGCGCGGTACTTGGTCAGCGTCTGCTTGCCGTCGCCGGGAATGATCTCCAGCTTGATGCCGACCTGTCCCAGCGTCTGCTGGATCGATTCCGCCATGCCTGTCTCCGGCTGTTTGCTGCGTACGTCCATGGTGACGCTGAAGCCGTCCGGCAGGCCGGCCTTGGCCAGCAGTTCCTTGGCCTTGGCGACATCGAGCTTGAACGGATTCTCGTCGAGTTCACCCAGCACGCCTTTCGGCAGGAAGGTCTGGTGGATCTCGCCGATGCCCTTGAGGATGGTCGAGCCCAGCGCGTCGTAGTCGACCAGATATTTGAAGGCCTGGCGAACCTCGGGCTTGGCGAGGTTCGGATTCTTCTGGTTGAGACTGATGTAGTAGACCGTGCCCTTCGGCGCGCTGGTGGTGGTGAGATCGGCATTCTTGGCGATGGCGTCGAGGTCGTTCGGCTCGAGGTTGCGGGCAACGTCGATGTCGCCGGCTTCGAGCGCCAGGCGCTGGGCCGAACTCTCCTTCATGTTGCGATAGATGACGCGGGCAAGCTTGGCCTTCTCACCATAGTAATTGTCGTTTCGCTCCATGACGACGGCTTCGTTGGCGCGCCATTCGCGCAGCTTGAAGGCGCCGGAGCCGGCATAGCCGGTCTTCAGCCAGGCATTGCCGAAATCATTGTCCCATTTGTAGTCGGCGCTCGGCGTCACCGCAGCGACATGTTCCTTGACCAGCTTGGCGTCGACCACCGACGCGACGGTGGCCGACAGGCAGTTCAACACGAAGCTCGGCGCATAGGCCTTGTCTACAGTGAACTGGAAGGTTGTGTCATCGATTGACTTGGCCTTCTCGGTGACATTGTCGCCGCTGATGCCGAACTGGCCGATGATGAAGGCCGGGCTCTTGTCCAGCTTGACGGCGCGTTCGAACGAGTAGGCGACGTCGGCCGCGGTGATCGGGTTGCCCGAGGCAAATTTCAGGCCGGGCTTGAGCTTGAAGGTATAGGTCAGGCCGTCATCGGAGACGGTCCAGCTTTCGGCGAGATCGCCCTTGACCTTGGACGTGTCACTGAGGTCGAGGCGGACAAGCAGATCATAGGTGTTGCCGGTGACCTCGGCGGTCGACAATTCGAACGCCTCGCCCGGATCCATGGTGATGATGTCGTCGATCGCAAAACCTTCGACCAGCGTGTCGGCGGGCGTGACCGCGCCAGCCGGTGCGCCGGCCAGCAGCAGCGCGGACATGGCAGCGCCTGCGAGCAAGACGCGCGAGCGTAGAGCAAACTTTTCCATCATCATTTTGATTGTTCCCTGTTTTGTTGGTTTGTTGACCTGAGTTCCCGGCTCAGGCTGCAGAATTAATTCCGGGGTCGAACGACGGCCCTCTAACCCCTTACCGTCGTGGTTTTTGTCCAATTGGTCAACACCATATCCGGCGGCTTCCAAGCCGGCAACGAGCATTTGTACGACAGCTTATTGGACCAGAATGGGCAGGGCCACGTCGACGCACATGCCGGCTAATTGAAGCCGCCAATCGGGAAAAATCTGCTAATTTTCGTGACTACTTCAGCGCTGCGACCAGATCGGCGTCAGGAAAACAGGTGGCGGCGCGGCCGTTCTTGGCCTGCCACTCGCCGATCGAGCGGCGCGTCTTGAAACCGGGCAGGCCGTCGGCGCTGCCAACATCATACCCCTTGGCCTCCAGCGCCCGCTGCAGGCCGGCAATGTCGGAGCGGTAGAGGCCGCCGACCGCCCCCCAGCTGCCGGAAAAATCGCTGTCGCCATGGGCGATGCGGTCGGCGCCATGGCCGATGAACAGGGCGTAGAGGTCGCTGGTGTTGTATTGCTTCAGAACGTAGAAATTGGGCGTGGCGATGAAGGCCGGGCCGCTGCGCCCGGCCGGCATCAACAGAAAGCCTTCGGCCTTCAGTTCGCTGGCCGGAAACGGTTTTGCGCCGACGCGCTTGATGCCCATCGCCGCCCATTCGGAGATCTTCTTGCCCTGGTCCGGGCCTTCCAGCGAACAAGAGACCGTCTCCGGCACGGTCACTTCAAAACCCCAGCCGCGACCTTTCACCCAGCCATAGTGGACGAGATAGTTGGCGATCGAGGCGAGCACGTCCGGCGTCGAATTCCAGATATCGACGCGGCCGTCGCCATCGAAATCGACGGCATGTTTCAGGAACGAGGTCGGCATGAACTGCGGCTGGCCGAGCGCGCCGGCCCATGACGATTTCATCGCGCCGACCTGGGCCAGCCCGCGCTCGACGATCTCGAGTGCGGCCAGCAGTTCGGTGCGAAAGAAGTCTTTCTTGGTCGACATGAAGGCCTTGGTGCCGAGCACCTTGAAGGCATCGAAAGGCATCTTTGCCGCACCGAAGCCGGTCTCGCGGCCCCAGATCGCCAACAGCACCTCACCCGGCACGCCATAGCGCTTTTCGATCGCGGCCAGCGTCTTGGCATTGGCAGCCTCGCGCGTGCGCCCGCCTGATGTGACGGCGCGCACGGTCTTTTCGGCGAAATAGGCGCCGGGCGAACCGAACTCGGCCTGGTGCTGCTTCTGCGGCGTCGTCGCCTTCTGGCCAGGCAGGACAAGGTCGGGAAGCTTGAGGTTGGGCGTCACGCCATCGAAGGCGGCATCGAAGGTTCTTTTGGAGATGCCTTTGGCCTTGGCTTCCAGCCAGAGATCGTTTAGCAGCCAGGCGCGGAACTGGTCGTCGATTTTCGCGGCGGAGGCGGGGGCGGCCAAGACGACCACCATCAAAGCGAGGCAGAAAACGACAAGGGCCGATTTCACAGAAGCAGGCTTCATTCGCATTCCCTGCCCGCCAATTGCGTCAAAACGCCGTCCGCGAGCGCAGTGCGGCGGCCAGCGTTCCCTCGTCGAGATAGTCGAGTTCGCCGCCGACCGGCACGCCATGCGCCAGCCGGGTCACCTTGATCTCAAAACCGGACAGCTGGTCGGTAAGGTAGTGCGCGGTGGTCTGCCCCTCGACCGTGGCGTTGACGGCGAGGATCACTTCCTTTACCTCGCCGCCGGCGACGCGGTCGACCAGCGAGCGGATGTTGAGCTGTTCGGGACCGATGCCGTCGAGCGGCGACAGCGTGCCACCGAGCACATGGTAGCGCACGTTCATGGCGGCGGCCCGCTCCAGCGCCCACAGGTCGGAGACATCCTCGACGACTATGAGCGTAGCGGCGTCACGGCGCGGATCGGTGCAGATCATGCAAGGGTCGGACGTATCGACATTGCCACAGGTCGAGCAGATGCGCACCTTGTCGACCGCCTCGCTCATGGCGGCGGCGAGCGGCGACAGCAACTGCTCTTTCTTCTTGATGAGGTGGAGGGCAGCGCGCCTGGCCGAACGCGGACCGAGCCCCGGCACCTTGGCCAGGAGCTGGATCAGGCGTTCAATCTCGGGACCGGCGATTCGCTTGGACATCGCACCGGTTTAGGATTTTTTGACGCGCTTTGGAACGTATCAACGCGCAAAGGACGCGGCGATCGAACGCCGCCGCCTAGTTTGCTTCCTGGCCGACGATCATCGCGGCGACGGCGTCGGTGTTCTCCGGTGTCGATTCAAACGCCATCGCCGCTTGCTGCGACGCAGCCGGGAACGAGGTGATGATCTGCGGGCTCGCGGGTCCGCCGAAACGGGCGGCGTCCGGCTCCTGCATGGGCTCCTGCAACGCCACCATTGTCGGCTTGGCGGTGGGCTTAATGAGGGCCGGCTTGACAGGGCTCACCCTTGCGGACTTCACAGGCTGCGCCACGCCGGCGGTCACATAGGTTGCCTTGGCGGCTGTGGCCTTGGCAGGCAATACCGGCTCTGCTGAGGCGACAAGCGTAACCGGCGCGGCAGGCACCGGCGCCTTTGGCTCGGCGGAGGCAACCATGGTGGTTGGCTCGTCCGGCAGCGGCTGCCAGTTGCGGCCGCGCTTTTCGTAGAAGGCGTTGCCGCCGGCGACCATCGTGTAGTGCATGTTCTTGTAAGGGAAGCGCAGGCCGGCGGTGTGGAAATACATCGTGTTCTTGAGCTTGGCCTTGCGCTCGCCCTTGAGCACCGCCTCGGCGGCTTCCTCGACATCGGGCATCGCCTTGGAATTCATCGGCCGCGTCATCACGCCGGGCGCGAACTGGCCTGGCTCGCCGACGACGTCGCAGATGGTGCTGCCATGCTGGCCGGAGCGCAGCCGGTTCATGACGACGGTGCCGACGGCGATCATGCCGTCACGGCTCGAACGGTTGGACTCGAAGAACATCGCCCGTTCCAGGCACTCCTTGTCCTTCGGGGTGTGGCCGAACGGGCGGCTCAGAAAACTGGGCGTGATAGCATCGGTCAGGCTGGCGACCGACATGCTGTGGGTGGTCTGACTGCAACCGGCCAGAAACAGCGGAGAGGTGATAACGCCGAGTATCAGCGGCGTCTTCCATCGCGTCGCGATCAACAAAATTGCCTCATTTCCAGATGCCAGCCCGCCCCGAGATGTGGCAAGAATGAGACTCTTAAAGGCAAAAAGATGGCTAAAGGATTAGCATTCGTGCAGCTTGGGTAAAACTTTATGAATGCTTGGAAACAACGCCGTGAACACTCCTGGGGAAACCGTTAAGACCACGGCTGGAAGCGAATTTTCCTTCACAATCAATTAACTGGTTGCCGCCGGCTTAGAATGGCAGTTTCATCCCAGGCGGTATCGGCAAGCCTGCCGTCAGCGCCTTGGTCTTCTCCTGCATGATTTGCTCGACCTTATTTTTGGCGTCATTGTGGGCGGCCAGAAGCAGGTCTTCGAGAATCTCGACCTCGTCTTCCTTGAACAGTGACGGATCGATCTTCAGCGACTTCATCTCGAACTTGCCGGTCAGTGTCACGACGACCAGGCCGCCGCCGGCCACGCCGGTGGCTTCCAGCGTGGCGATCTCGTCCTGCATGGCCTGGAATTTGGCCTGCATTTCCTTCGCCTTGCCCATCAGGCCGAGAAGATCTTTCATTGATCCGATCCTTTGCAGAGTCTGGTTTGTCAGGTCTCGTCGTCATCGGCCGGCGGCTCGACCGGCACTTCGGTCTTGTCCGTGTCGACTTCCGGCGCGTCTGGAATGCGCACGTCGATGATCTTGGCGCCGGGAAAGCGCGCCAGGATGGCAGCGACGGTCGGGTCGCTCTTGGCATCCAGGAAAGCGTTCTCGCGTTTGGTCGATTCCATCTCGGCCAGCGTCTGGCCGCCGGTTTCCTTCGACAACGACACCAGCCAGCTGCGGCCTGTCCAGGCGCGCAGCTTGGTGGTCAGATCGTTGAGCAGCATTTTTGGCGCATCGTCGGTCAGGCTGAGGTCGATGCGGCCTGGCTCGATGCGCACCAGGCGCATGCAGCGCTTGACCAGCACCTTGAAGGCGATGTCCCGCTGGGCGTCGGCAAGGGCGGCGATGTCGGCCAGCGATTTCAGCAGCACCGGCGGCACTTCCGCGACAGGCTCGGGCGGTGCAACAAAGGCGGCAGGCATCGGCTCGGTCTCGACCAGCCGCATGGTCTGCGCACCACCGCCAGGCGTCGGCATCCGTGTCTGCGCCACAGCGCTGGTGCCGGCGCCATTGCCGGTGCCTGCCGGCGCACCGTTCGAGCGTGGCGCGCCATTCGAGGCCGGCGCAACACCCTCCAGCGACCGCAGCGCCTCGTCCAGCGTCGGCAGGTCGGCGGCGTGCGCCAGCCGGATCAGCACCATTTCACCGGCGCTGACCGGCCGGTTGGAAGACTGCACCTCTGGAATGCCTTTCAGCAGCATCTGCCATGTTCTGGACAGCACCCGGACCGAGAGCGTCCTGGCGAAGTCGGCGCCACGCGCACGCTCATCCTCGGACAGCGAGGCGTCGTCGAGCGCGGTCGGCACGAAACGCAGCCGGGTGACGAGGTGGTTGAATTCGGCAAGGTCGGTCAGCACCGCGGCCGGGTCGGCGCCGGTGTCGTACTGGTTGCGGAATTCGGCCAGCGCCGCCGCCACATCACCCTTCATCACATGCTCGAACAGGTCGACGATGCGGGCGCGGTCGGCCAGGCCCAGCATGGAGCGCACCGCTTCGGCGCTGACCGCGCCGCCGCCATGGGCGATCGCCTGGTCGAGGATGGACAGCGAATCGCGCGCCGAGCCCTCGGCGGCCCGCGCGATCATCGCCAGTGCGTCGTCGTCGACGGCAATGCCTTCCTTGGCCGAAATCGAGGCGAGATGCGCGACCAGCGCGCCGGCATCGATACGCCTGAGGTCAAAGCGCTGGCAGCGCGACAGAACGGTGATCGGCACCTTGCGGATTTCGGTGGTGGCAAAAATGAATTTGACGTGCGGCGGCGGCTCTTCCAGCGTCTTCAGCAGGCCGTTGAAGGCCTGGGTGGAGAGCATGTGCACTTCGTCGATGATGTAGACCTTGTAGCGCGCCGACACCGGCGCGTAGCGCACGCGCTCGATAATGTCCCTGATGTCGTCGATGCCGGTGTGCGAGGCGGCGTCCATCTCGATCACGTCGACATGGCGGCCTTCCATGATTGCCTGGCAATGCTCGCCGAGCACCGCAAGGTCGATCGATGGCTGATCGACGCTTGATGTCTTGTAGTTCAGCGCCCGCGCCAGGATGCGCGCCGTCGTCGTCTTGCCGACACCGCGCACGCCGGTCAGCATCCAGGCCTGGGCGATGCGGCCGGTGGCAAAGGCATTGGTCAGCGTGCGAACCATCGGCTCCTGGCCGATCAGTTCGGAGAAATTGGAAGGACGGTATTTGCGCGCCAGAACGCGATAGGCGCCGGCCTTTTGCTTATCCAGGTTTTCTGGGCCCGAATTTCCGGCTTCGCTCATTCGCCCGTAAAGCTCCAAAAGGCCGCGTCCGAGGGTGGCCGATTCCTGCTAATAGTCTCGCCCGCGCTGCAATGCGTCGTCAATGTCGCGAGAGGGGCCGATGAGGTGGGAGGCTGGAACAATGACCCGTTCCGGGCTCGTTAGGGCTGCTTCCTTCCGGACCTGACCCGGTTGGCGAGTGGATCGTCCACCACCAACCTCCCGCGTTCCATATCGGCAATTGCGCGATGAAATGCAAGTGCACACGAGAATCCGCATCGCGAACCGCGACCGATCAATGATTCGCTTGCAGCCCTCTTGCAGCCGCTCTAGCGTTCACAAGTTTGAAAAAAGCCGCAAAATTGAAGGAAACGCCGATGCTGCCGGGCCTCAAGGCCGGATTCACACTCGACTCCAGGCTGGAGGTGGACAGCGAGCAGCTGATGTGGCTCGGCCTGTGCGAATTGCGCGTGATGAACGACTGCCGCTGGCCGTGGCTGCTTCTGGTGCCGCAGCGGCCAGGCTCGGAGGAAATCCACGACCTGACGCCGCTCGACCAGGCGATGCTGACCTTCGAGACCAACATGGTGGCGCAGGCGCTGAAAAAGGTGACCGGCTGCACCAAGATCAACACCGGCGCGCTCGGCAATATCGTGCGCCAGCTGCATGTCCATGTCATCGCCCGCTCGGAAGGCGATCCCGGCTGGCCGGGGCCGGTGTGGGGGCACGGCATGCGTGAACCCTATCAGCGCTCCGACATCCGCAAGTTTGCGCAACAGATCAAGGCGGCGTTATAAGCCTGTCCGTGCCAATCCCAGCCTTCGAGTCCCCTGAATGACCTTCCGCCTGTTTGACGCGCCGTTGCGCGAGCCGAGCCAGTTCGTCGGCTTTGCCGGCAACACCATCGACCGGCAGTCCGAGAACCGTGCCGACGATTCCGTCGAGAAGGCGCTGGCCGACCCCTCAGCACGGCTTTTGCTGATGCATGGCGGCCGGCTTCACCTGAAGCTCAGGGATGGCAACTTCGATCCGTGGTTCCATCTGGCCGAGAGCCGACCGCTCAAACCCTCGCCCGAACAGGGCGTTCTGCTCGGCTTTTCCGAAAGCGGCCCGGTGTTGGCCGTGCCGGTCGCGATCGAGTCCGAGCAGCTTCCCGAAACCATCAAGGCCATCGACTATCGCTCGGTCTACATGCAAGGGCTAATCGACGAGGCGGCTGCCGGCGCGCTGGCGCAAGGCGCTGCCTTGCTCGCCTGGCATGCCAGCCACCGCTTCTGCAGCAAATGCGGCACCCAGTCGGACATGCGGGCCGGCGGCTACAAGCGCCACTGCCCAAATTGCAGCACCGAGCATTTCCCACGCACCGACCCGGTGGCGATCATGCTGACCGTCACCCCGGAAAAATGCCTGCTTGGCCGCGGCCGGCATTTTGGGCCGGGCATGTATTCCGCGCTTGCCGGCTTCATCGAGCCGGGCGAGACGATCGAGGCGGCGGTGCGCCGCGAGACGCTGGAGGAAGCCGGCATCCGGCTCGGCCGCGTCGTCTACCACGCCAGCCAGCCTTGGCCGTTCCCCTATTCGCTGATGATCGGCTGCTTCGGCGAGCCGCTCAACGACGACATCCAGGCCGACCTCAACGAACTCGAAGACTGCCGCTGGTTTTTCCGCGATGAGGTGCGGCTGATGCTGGACAGGACGCACAAGGACAACCTGGTCACGCCGCCGAAAGGCGCGATCGCGCATCACTTGATCCGCGCCTGGGTCGATAGCGAAACGAGAAATATCGCAGGAGTACGAACATGATCCGTCACACCGTCGTCTTCACGCTGAAGCATCCGCCACACTCACTGGAGGAAAAAAGATTCCTCACCGACGCCAAGAGAATCCTCAGCGCGATCAAGGGCGTTACGCATTTCGAGCCGCTGCGGCAGGTCAGCCCCAAGAACGACTATCACTTCGGCTTCTCGATGGAGTTCGTCGATCAGGCGGCCTATACGAGATACAATGATCATCCCGACCACGTCGCCTTCGTGCGCGACCGCTGGGTGCCGGAAGTCACGGCGTTTCTCGAAATCGACTACGTGCCGCTGGGCCTGCTTGTCTAGAGCGGCATCCTAGTTGCCGTGGGCTAACGCGGTGAGCGCCCGTCCTTGAACGCTTCGGAAAACTCGGCAACGATCGCTTTTATCAAGCGGCCGGTGATCCTGTCCTTCTGCCAAAGCGCTGTCATCTCGACGGGAGACGGTTCCCAGTCCGGCAGGACACGGACCAGTGCACCGGATTTCAATGCGGCCTCGACCATGAAAATGGGCAGATTGGCGACGCCGAGCCCTCCAATCGCGGCATCGATCAGTATGGTCTGCCGGTTTGCCGCAAAGCCTATCCTGGGACTCACCGTGGTTGTCACGCCGGCATGGTTACGCAAATCCCATTCGACCAGATCACGACGGATCGCCAGCGCAGGAATATCCTTCAGATCCTGCGGCTCCTTCAGACCGGGATGTGCCGCCAGATAGTCCGGACTGGCGACCAGCATTCGCGGCAAGGTCGCTATCTTCTTGAACACCAGCGCGGAGTCCGCGACCGACCCCATCCGGACAACGAGATCGTATCCTTCCTCGATCAGGGATACCCTTCGGTCTTCAAGCGTCATTTCGATCATGACGTCCGGGTATCGGCTTTTGAACCGGATCAAGGCCGGAGCAAGCACTGCCGTGGCCATGTCGGGCGGTAGCGACAGACGCACCCTCCCCGACAGCGCTACCCGCTCGTCCTGAACCTCGGCGACGGCTTCTTCGGCGAGCGTAAAAGCTGTCCGACTGCGGTCGAAAAGCTGCTGGCCCTGCTCGGTCAGCACGACGCCCTTCTTCGTGCGCCGGGCCAGCCGAACGTTCAAAGCCTGTTCCAGCGCCGATAGGCGGCGAGAGAGCGTAGCCTTCGGGATGCCCGTCGCACGTTTGGCGGCCGCTAGCCCGCCAGCCTCGACGATGCGAACAAACAGCGCGAGGCCGTCGAAGTCTCCAAACGTTGTCATGTTCCATTTGTGGAACATGACATGGGTATTTTTCAAGCCTTCCGCAGTGTTCGTTTCATTCATAAATCCATTGGCGAGCGATTGCGCTCCCAAGGAGATCACATCATGTCCAAGAATTTCACGCCCGAGAATTCCGCGCTTCTGCTGATCGACCACCAGCTTGGCACCATGCAACTGATCAAGAACATCGACGTCGAGCAGGCCAAGCGAATGTCGCTGGCGCTGGCGAAAGCTGCAAGCATCCTGGGCATACCGACCGTGCTGACCTCGAGTCAGGAAGATCGGCTGCAGGGTCCGCTGCTGCCGGAACTGCAGGAGATCCTTCCCGACGCGTTCGCCAAGCGCGTCAAGCGCGAAGGCGTCGTCAATGCATGGACCGATGCCAACTTCAAGGCAGCGGTCGAAGCGACGGGTCGCAAGAACTTGATCATGGCTGGCGTCACCACCGACGTCTGCCTTGTCTTTCCGGCGATCGACGCCGCTGCCGAGGGCTACAAGGTGCAGGCCGTCATGGACGCTTCGGGTTCGCCGTATGAACTTTCCGAGGACATGTCGCGCCGTCGCATGCAGGACGCCGGCGTCATCCTGACGGCGACCAACACCATGATCGCGGAACTCGCCCAGAACTGGGGCACGCCAAACGGGCAGAAGCTCATCCAGTTGCTGTTCACGGACGTGCTGCCGCCGATCCAGGCGTAGCCGATATCAAGCCCGCAGGAAGCCAGGGAGCAAGGAACATGGCCATGGAAGCAACCGCCATCAAAGGGACCGGCGTCATCTCGCCGGATACCCATCTGGTCAGGGCCTCCGGCCCGTTCCAGCTCCGCCGAATCCGCCCGGGTATTTCGCTGGGGCAACGCGATGATTCGGGTTTCGGCGGGCTTGGAATTATCGACCACGCCCGGCTGCAGCCCGGCCTCGTCGTCCGGATGCACGAACATCGCAACGACGAGATCATCAGCTACATGCGCTCGGGCCGCATGCGCCACACCGATTCCGCTGGCAGGAGCGAAGTCATATCGCCCGATCGGTTGATGGTGATGAACGCAGGCCGCGGCTTCTCGCACGAAGAGGAAGTGGTCGGCGACGATCCGATCGAGATGCTGCAGATCTTCGTCCGGCCCGAGGCGGCGAACCTGGAACCGGGCGTTCAGTTCATCAATCTCGCTGACGGCAAGCGAAACGATCGATGGCGGCTGCTGGCCGGGCCGATCGGATCGGCAGCGCCGAGCTTCATTCGCCAGGCCATCACCCTCTACGATGCCCACCTGTCGGCGGGCAGGCATGTCGACCTGCCGTCAAGGCCCGGTTTCGATCGCTGGCTCTACGTTTTTCGCGGCAAGGTTTCAGTGGGACAACAGGAGGCCGCAACGCACACAGCGGTCATGATCGGCGCGGATGAGACCGCACTCCCCGTGACGGCGACCATGGACTCGGATGTCGTTGTCTTTCTCGTCGATCGATCCGCGAATTTTTCCCGCGAGGGAACGATCAGCGGTTGAGTGACCGGACCAGGCGCTGTTGAGTGCCCAGGCCGGAGGGTGAACCTCAGCAGGCCTAGTCCGCGACTTTCCATTCCTCGCGCGAATTGGCGGCGGGATAGACACCCAGGATCCGCATTTCGCGGGAGAAGAAGCGCAGCTCCTCGAGCGCCAGTTTCACCAGCGGATCATCGGGATGACCCTCGATATCGGCATAGAACAGCGTCGCCGTGAACGCGCCGAGCTGATAGCTCTCCAGCTTGGTCATGTTGATGCCGTTGGTGGCGAAACCGCCCATCGCCTTGTAGAGCGCGGCCGGCACGTTGCGGACGCGGAAGATGAAGGTCGTCATCATCTTGGTGTCGGGCGACGGACGCTCGGCCCATTGCTTGTTCTTGGTCAGGACGACGAAGCGGGTGACGTTGCTATCGGTGTCCTCGACATTTTCCTCGATGATGTCGAGGCCGTAGAGGCTCGCGGCCAGCGCCGGCGCCAACGCCGCCATGGTGCGGTCCTTGACCTCGGCAACCAGCTTGGCGGCACCCGCGGTATCGCCGGCGACGATCGCCTTCCAGCCGTTCTTGCGGATGTATTTGCGGCATTGGCCGAGCGCATGGATGTGGCTGTGCACGGTCTTGATCTCTGCGCGCTTGACGCCCGGCAGCACCATCAGCTGGAAATGGATCGGCAGGAAATATTCGCCGACAATGTGCAGCTTCGATTCCGGCAACAAATGGTGGATGTCGGCGACGCGCCCGGCAATGGTGTTCTCGATCGGGATCATGGCGAGATCGGCCTTGTTGGTCTCGACCGCGTTGAACGCATCCTCGAAGGTCGGGCACGGCAACGGTTCCATCGAAGGGAACATGTTGCGGCTGGCGGTGTCGGAATTGGCGCCCGGCTCGCCCTGGAAGGATATTCTGTTGGTCTTTTCAGGCATGACGCAAATATCTCAGGTTGAAAGGATCGATCTGGCGCGTTCGAGATCGTGCGGCGTGTCGACGCCGAGCGGTAGCGACTGGACGATCTCGGTGTCGATGCGCATGCCGGCTTCCAGCGCCCGCAACTGCTCCAGCCGCTCGCGCCGTTCCAGCGGCGACGGCTTCAGCGCAACGAAGCGCTCGAGTGCGGCGCGGCGATAGGCATAGAGGCCGATATGGTGATAGAGCGGCCCGTCGCCCCAGGGGGCGGTGGCGCGGGTGAAATAGAGCGCCTTGAGCCGTGTCGCAGACAGCGGCGAGCCGACGATCTTGACGACGTTCGGGTTGGTCTTTTCCTCGTCGCGGACGATCTCGACGCCGAGCGTGGCGATGTCCACGGCCGCATCCTCGAACGGCTTCAGCGACGCGCCGATGATCTCAGGGTCGATGGTCGGCAGGTCACCCTGGACATTGACGATGGTTTCGACCTTGCGGCCGGGGTCGAGCGCGGTCAGCGCCTCGAAGATACGGTCCGAACCCGACTCATGGTCCATCCGCGTCATCACCGCCTCGAAACCGTGCGCGCGCACCGCTTCGGCCACGCTTTGCGTGTCGGTTGCCACCACTACCCGGCCAAGCCCGGCCTCGGCGGCGCGGCGGGCGACATGGACGATCATCGGCGCGCCGGCAATGTCGGCCAACGGCTTGCCCGGCAGGCGGGTCGAGGCCATGCGGGCCGGGATGAGGATGAGCGTGGACATGAAGTCAGCAGGCGTTCGAAAAGAGGATGGGGAAAGTGGCAAAAGGTCTCACTGGAAGCGCCCTTATAGGTGTTGCAACGCCTGAGCAAAAGACCTAGTTTCCGCCCGATTTGACCGGCTCCGAGGGGTGGGTCACGATACCGACGGACGCGTGGACGGAGAGGTCCGCCGGAAAAGGGAGCCTGGGGCGTATGGATTCCAACGAAGTCAACAAACTGCTCGCCGGATTGCTCGGAACCTGTTTCGTGGTCTTCTCGGTCGGTTTGGTGTCCGACGCGCTGTTCGCCTCGCCGGCGCCGGAAAAACCCGGCTTCGCCATCGAGGCGGCAGAGCCGGCTGAAGGCGGCCCGGCCGCCCCTGCCGAAGCAGCCAAGCCGATCGCCGAACTTTTGGCCACCGCCAATGTCGAGCAAGGTGCTGCCGTCTTCAAGAAATGCCAGGCCTGCCATTCCGGCGAAAAGGGCGGCCCCAACAAGGTCGGTCCCGATCTGTGGGACCTGATCGATCGTCCGGTGGCCGAGCACGAGGGCTTTGCCTATTCGGCCGGCATGAAGGAGTTCTCCAAGGGCGGCACCGAGAAGTGGACCTATGACAACATCAACCACTTCATCACCTCGCCGAAGAAGTTCGTGAAGGGCACGGCAATGGGCTTTGCCGGCCTGCCCAAGGACGAGGACCGCGCTAACGTCATCGCCTATCTGCGCACGCTGTCGGACAGCCCGAAGCCGCTGCCGGCGCCGGGTGCTGCTGCCGACGCAACGGCGCCGGCCAAGCCAGCGGAAGGTGCAGCTCCCGCCAAGCCGGCCGAAGCTGCAGCGCCAGCGGCGCCTGCCAAATAACGAAATTGTAATAGACACTTCCTTGAAAAAGCCGGGTTCAGCCCGGCTTTTTTGTTAGGGATGATGCATATGCGGCGACAAAGCCGGTCTGTCGCGGTTTTCACGGACGTCAAATCATCTAGACTGTCCGCGAACGCACCGCAGAGAGGAAACGCATGACGGTTGGCCGAACGCTTCTCAGATCAGCGCTGATCGTGGCCACGCTCGCCGGCGGCCTGCGGGCAGCCTCGTCTGACGAATGGCGGACCTCCTCGTCGCTGATCGGCCAGTCGAAATACGGCGACAATTTCCAGCACTACGACTACGTCAACCCGGACGCGCCAAAGGGTGGCACGCTGAATTCGGTGGTGTTGGGCACGTTTGACAGCTTCAACCCGTTCATTGCTCGCGGCACCCCTGCCGCAGGGTTGAACTATCAGGGCGGCCTGCTCTACCAGTCGCTGATGGCGAAATCCATTGACGAGGGTAGCACCAACCACCCCGAGATCGCCGAGGCCTACAAGTACCCGGAAGATTTCTCATCTGCGACGTATCGGCTCGACCCGCGCGCCCGATGGCACGATGGCCAGCCGATCACCGTCGATGACGTGATCTGGTCATTCAATTTCCTGAAAAAGGAAAGCCCGCAGTTCAACCGCTATTTTGCCAATGTCACGGAAGCGGTCGCCGTTTCAGATCGGGAAGTCGAGTTCCGCTTTGACCAAAAAGGCAATCG
Organism: Mesorhizobium sp. P2_E10; assembly: GCF_056404235.1. NCBI lineage: Bacteria > Pseudomonadati > Pseudomonadota > Alphaproteobacteria > Hyphomicrobiales > Phyllobacteriaceae > Mesorhizobium > Mesorhizobium sp. P2_E10. Next base: position 773,874 of record NZ_JBFUEK010000001.1, on the reverse strand, counting down.
TGAGCTGCCACTGATCATGGCGGATGTGGTGGTGCTGCCGAAGCACTGGTGGGAAGGCACCGACGCCAACGGCAAGAAGCGCGACATCACCCAGCCAAGCCTCGAAATCCCGCTCGGCTCAGGGCCTTACAAGATCGAGAGTTTCAAACCTGGCTCGGAAGTCGTCTGGCGGCGGGTCCCCGATTACTGGGCGGCGGGCCTTGGCATCAATGTGGGGCGTAACAATTTCGACCGCGAACGGTTTACCTATATCCTCGACGACAATGCCGCCTGGCAGGCCTTCACCAAGGGCGGGTTCGAAGACATCAACCGCGAGTACAGCTCGCGCAAATGGGCGACGGCCTATACTTTCCCGGCAATCAAGGCCGGCGACGTCATCAAGAAGGACTTCCAGAGCCAGTCGCCACAGCCGATGCAGGGCTTCGTACTCAACCAGCGGCGGCCGCTGTTCCAGGACCGCCTGGTGCGGGAGGCACTGACCTTGCCGTTCGATTTCGAGACGATGAATCGTACCCTGTTCTTCGGTTTCAACACCCGTACATCAAGCTATTTCCAGGGCACCGAATTGGCGTCGAGCGGGCTGCCACAAGGCAAGGAGCTGGAAATCCTCGAGCCGTATCGCGACAAGCTGCCGCCCGAACTCTTCACCCAGGACTTCAAGCTGCCCGTCTATGATACGCCGCAAGCGGAACGGAAGTACCTCAAACAGGCGGTCGATCTCTTTGCAAAGGCCGGCTGGGTGATCAAGGGGGGCAAGATGGTCAACGCCAAGACCGGCGAGCCGTTCAAGTTCGAAATCCTCGGCTGGAACGACACCGACCAGGTGATCGCCAGCCCCTATATGGCCAATCTGCGCAAGATAGGCATCGACGCTACACTGCGCATCGTCGATCAGTCCCAGTACATCAACCGCGTCACCAATTTCGATTTTGACGTTGTCACGGGCCTGTTCGGCCAATCGGATTCGCCCGGCAACGAGCAGCGCGAATTCTGGGGCTCGAAGGCTGCTGACACGCACGGCTCACGCAACCTGGTGGGCATCAAGGATCCGATTGTCGATGCGCTGGTAGACCGCATCATCTTCGCCACCGACCGCGACGACCTCGTCGCCGCCACCCATGCGCTCGATCGGGTGCTGTTGTGGAGCTATTATGTCGTGCCGCAATGGCACCGCCCGGTGGTGTGGCTGGCCTACTGGAACAAGTTCGGCATCCCCGACAAGCAACCCGCCTATATCGGCGCCGACACCGATTCCTGGTGGATCATTCCCGAGAAGGAAAAGGCGTTGGCGGCCAAATACAAGGGCGGAAATTGATGGCGGTGCTGCCCCGCCGCGACTTCCTGGCCTTGGGCGGCGCTGTAGCCGCCGTTGCGCTTCTGCCAGGTCGAGCCTTCGCCACCATCCCGACCAGCGTGAAGCTGCACGGCCTGTCGGCCTTCGGCGATCTGAAATACAAGCCTGACTTCACGCATTTCGACTATGTGAACGTTGACGCGCCGCAAGGCGGCACCTTCAATTTCTCGCCGCCCAACTGGGGTTACAACCAGAGCCCTTTGACCTTCAACACGCTGAACTCTTTCTCGGTCAAGGGCGACGCGCCGCCACGCATGGGGATGTGCTTCGATTCCCTCATGACAAGGGCGTTGGACGAGCCGGACGCCGTCTATGGCCTGATCGCCGATGGCGTGACGATTGCTGATGACCGCAACAGCTTCGAGTTTTCGCTCAGGCCTGAAGCACGCTTCCACGATGGCACGCCGCTGACCGCCGAAGACGCCGCCTTCAGCTTCAAGCTGTTCAAGGACAAGGGCCATCCCGACCTGTCGCTATCGCTGACGCATCTCGAGGATGCGGTTGCCGTCGGTCCCCACACGCTACGACTGACCTTTTCCGGCAAGCAGTCGGCTCGTACCATCCTGAATATCGTCGAGTTCCCAATTCTGTCGAAGGCCTTTTACACCGCCAATCCCTTCGATTCCTCGCAACTGAACCCACCGCTCGGCTGCGGCGCCTACAAGGTCGGGCGCTGGTCGGCGGGAGCCTGGATCGAATATGAGCGCGTGGCTGACTATTGGGGCAAGGATCTACCCGTCAATCGCGGCCAGAACAATTTCGAGCGTATCCGCATCGAGTTCTATCAGGACCGCACGGCCGGCTTCGAAGCCTTCAAGAAAGGCGAGATCACCTACCGGGAGGAATTCACCTCGCGCGTCTGGGCGACGGCTTACGATTTTCCAGCCTTCACCGCCGGCAAGGTGATCAAACACGAATTCCCCGCCGAGACATTGCCGTCCATGCAGGCCACCGCGGTCAACCAAAGGCGCGAACATTTTCGCGATTCACGCGTGCGGCAAGCAATCGCACTTTGCTTCGACTTCGAATGGACGCGGCGCAATTTCTTCTACGGCTCCTACGAGCGCTCGCAATCCTGCTTCGAGAAATCGGACTTTCGCGCCGAAGGACTGCCATCGCCGCAAGAGCTCGCTTTGCTGGAACCGCTGCGCGACCAGCTTCCGGTGGAAGTCTTCGGCGAAGCCGTCGTGCAGGCGGTCTCCGACGGCTCCGGCCGCGACCGGAAACTGCTGGGCAAGGCGGCGAAGCTTCTGGCCGAGGCCGGCTGGAAGCGGTCCGGCGATTTCGTCGCCAACGACAAGGGCGAAAGGCTTTCGGCCGAATTCCTGGTCGATGACGAAACCTTCGTGCAGGTCTACTCACCCTGGGTTGCCAATATGAAGGCCGTCGGCATCGATGCCACCATCCGGTTGGTCGATTCAGCGCAATACCAGCTACGGCAATCGACCTTCGATTTCGACCTGATCTCGGCCGCCTTCTCGTTTTCGGCGACGCCGACCCGCGACGATCTCGAAATCTTCTTCCATTCGAGCACGGCAAAAGTCTCCGGTTCGCGCAACCTGTCGGGGGTATCAAGCCCGGCCATCGACGCACTCATCGACGCCGTCGGCGCCGCCAAGGATCGAGAAAACTTGACGGTTGCGGTCCGGGCGCTCGACCGGGCCTTGCGTGCGCGGCGCGATTGGATTCCTAGTTGGTTCCTGGCGAATCACCGAAGCGCCTATTGGGACATGTTCGGCTTTCCCGAGCAGAAACCCGATTTCGGCTTTCCGGTCGAAGCGCTGTGGTGGTTGGACAAGGGCAAGGCGGCAAAGATTGGCAAAGGCTGAGATGTTCGCCCATCGAGGGCAGAGGGCCTAATGGGCGCCTATATACTGCGCCGCATCCTGCTGATGATCCCGACCCTGTTCGGCATCATGGCGGTGTCCTTCGCGGTCGTCCAGTTCGCTCCAGGCGGCCCGGTCGAGCAGGTCATCGCCAAGCTGACCAACCAGGGCGGCAGCGATCGTCTCGGCAGTGGCGGCGGCGATTCGGGCGGCGCCAATTTCGATCCGGCCGGCGATGTCAGTTCGAAATACCGCGGCGCGCAAGGACTCGATCCTGAATTCATCAAGAAGCTGGAGAAGCAGTTCGGCTTCGACAAGCCGCCGCTCGAGCGCTTCGGCCTGATGCTGTGGAACTATGCCCGTTTCGATTTCGGCGACAGCTATTTCCGCGACATTTCGGTGCTCGACCTGATCCTGGAAAAGATGCCGGTATCGATTTCGATCGGGCTGTGGATCACGCTTTTATCCTACCTGATCTCGATCCCGCTCGGTATCCGCAAGGCGGTCAAGGACGGCACGCCCTTTGACATATGGACCAGCGGCGTCGTCATCGTCGGCTACGCCATTCCAGGCTTCCTGTTCGGCATCATGCTGATGGTGCTGTTTGCCGGCGGATCGTTCTGGGACTGGTTTCCGCTGCGCGGAATCACCTCCGACAATTGGGACCAGCTGTCCTGGTCAAGCAAGATTCTGGACTATTTCTGGCACATGACCTTGCCGCTGACCGCGCTGGTGCTGTCGGCCTTCGCCACCACCACGCTTTTGACCAAGAATTCGTTCCTCGAGGAAATCCGCAAGCAATATGTGGTGACCGCACGCGCCAAGGGCCTGTCGGAGCGGCAGGTGCTCTATGGCCACGTCTTCCGCAACGCCATGCTGATCGTCATCGCCGGCTTTCCCGGCGCTTTCATCTCGGCCTTTTTCACCGGCTCGCTGCTGATCGAGAACATATTCTCCCTCGACGGCCTTGGCCTGCTCGGCTTCAAATCGGTGATCGATCGCGACTATCCGGTGGTGTTTGCCAACCTCTACATCTTTTCGTTGCTTGGCCTGTTTGTCGGGCTCTTGTCCGACCTGATCTACACCTGGGTCGACCCGCGCATCGACTTCGAGCGGAGAGACGTCTGATGACGCAAGCTGCCACAGATGCTGTGCCGGCGCGGATTCCTCGGCCGTGGCTGTCGCCGCTCAACCAGCGGCGCCTGCAGAATTTCAAAGCCAACCGGCGCGGCTACTGGTCGTTGTGGATTTTTCTTGTCCTGTTCGTGCTGTCGCTGTTTTCCGAACTGATCGCCAACGACAGGCCGATCATCGTGTCCTACAAGGGCGAGATCCTGTTTCCGGTGCTGGTCGCCTACCCGGAAGAGAAGTTCGGCGGCTTTTACGCGGTCACCGACTATCGCGACCCTGTCATCCAGGACGAGATCAATGGCAATGGCTGGATGATCTGGCCGCCGGTGCGCTACTCCTACCAGACCGTCAACAACGCCATTCCCGAGGCAGCCCCCACCAAGCCATCCTGGCTCTATGATGCCAAGACACGCTGCAACCAGTATCCGCAAGGTGCTGCCGACCCCAACTGCGTCGTCGGCAACTGGAACTGGCTCGGCACCGACGACCAGGCGCGCGACGTGCTGGCGCGCGTCATTTATGGGTTCAGAATCTCGGTGCTGTTCGGGCTGATCCTGACGCTGGGCTCGGCACTGATCGGCGTCGCGGCCGGTGCGGTGCAAGGTTATTTCGGCGGCTGGACGGATCTTCTGTTCCAGCGCTTCATCGAAATCTGGTCGGCGATCCCGGTGCTCTATCTGCTGCTGATCGTCGCCGCCATCCTGCCGCCCGGCTTCTTCATCCTGCTCGGGCTGATGCTCTTGTTCTCCTGGGTGGCGCTGGTCGGCGTGGTACGGGCCGAGTTCCTGCGCGCCCGCAATTTCGAATATGTCAACGCCGCGCGCGCGCTCGGCGTACCTAACCACACCATCATGTTCCGGCATCTCTTGCCCAACGCCATGGTGGCGACGCTGACCTTCCTGCCCTTCCTGCTCTCAGGCTCGATCTCGACGCTGACCTCGCTCGACTATCTCGGCTTCGGCCTGCCGCCCGGCTCTGCCTCGCTCGGTGAATTGTTGAAGCAGGCGCAGCGCAATCTCAACGCGCCGTGGCTGGGCATTTCCGGCTTCGTCGTCATTTCGCTGATGCTGTCGTTGCTGGTCTTCGTCGGCGAAGCGACCCGCGACGCTTTCGACCCGCGCAAGGCGTTCCGATGAGCGACGCCCCTCTCCTTTCCGTCCGCGATCTCAGCGTCGCCTTCACGCAAGGCGGCAACCAGTCGATGGCCGTCGACCACATCTCCTTCGATCTCGCCAAGGGCGAGACAGTTGCACTGGTCGGCGAATCCGGCTCCGGCAAATCGGTCTCGGCGCTGTCGGTGCTGAAGCTGTTGCCCTATCCAACGGCCAGCCATCCCTCAGGCAAGATCCTGTTCCAGGGCGCCGACCTGCTGGCGATGAACGAGAAGCAGTTGCGCAGCGTGCGCGGCAACAAGATCACCATGATCTTCCAGGAGCCGATGACCTCGCTCAATCCGCTGCACACGATCGAGCAGCAGATTGTCGAGATCCTGAAACTGCATCAGGGCATGGCTGATCGCCCGGCACGCGCGCGCACGCTGGAACTGCTCAACGAGGTCGGCATCCGCGAACCGCAAAAGCGGCTCGACGCCTATCCGCACCAGCTTTCCGGCGGCCAGCGCCAGCGCGTCATGATCGCCATGGCGCTGGCCAACGAGCCTGAGCTGCTGATCGCCGACGAGCCGACGACGGCGCTTGACGTCACCGTGCAGGCGCAGATTCTCGAACTGCTGGCGGGGCTGAAGAGCCGCAAGGGCATGTCGATGCTGTTCATCACCCATGATCTCGGCATCGTCCGGAAAATCGCCGACCGCGTCTGCGTGATGACGAAGGGCAAGATCGTCGAGACCGGGCCGACGAAAGAGATCTTCGCCAACCCGCAACACGCCTATACCAAGCACCTCCTGGCGGCCGAGCCGAAAGGCAAGCCGCCGGCCGCCAACGCTGCCGCCAAGCCGGTGATGACGGGTCACGACATCAAGGTCTGGTTTCCGATCAAGAAAGGCTTCTTCCGCACCACCGTCGACAATGTGAAAGCGGTCGACGGCATCGACGTCACCGTGCGCGCCGGCCAGACGCTCGGCGTCGTTGGCGAATCCGGTTCGGGCAAGACGACGCTCGGCCTGGCGCTGGCGAGGATGATCTCGTCGACCGGAACCATTCAGTTCAATGGACGTGACATCAACAAGCTGACCTTCAACGCCATGCGGCCGCTGCGGCGCGAGTTGCAGATCGTCTTCCAGGACCCGTTCGGGTCGCTCAGCCCGCGCATGTCCATCTCGGAGATCATCGAGGAAGGGCTGAAGATCCACGAGCCGAAACTATCGCCCGACCAGCGTGATATCAGGGTGGTCGACGTGCTCGGCGAAGTCGGCCTCGATGCCGCCACGCGCAACCGCTATCCGCATGAATTCTCCGGCGGCCAGCGCCAGCGCGTCGCCATCGCGCGCGCCATGGTGCTCAATCCGCGCTTCGTCATGCTGGACGAGCCGACCTCGGCGCTCGACATGAGCGTGCAGGCGCAAGTCGTCGACCTTTTGCGCAGCCTGCAGGCAAAGCACGACCTCGCCTACCTCTTCATCAGCCATGACCTGAAAGTCATCCGAGCCCTTGCCAACGACGTCATCGTCATGCGCAATGGCAGGATCGTCGAAGCCGGCCCGTCAGAACAGATTTTCGAGCGGCCGCAGACCGACTATACCAAGGCGTTGATCTCGGCCGCCTTCAGGATCGAGACGGCGCCGGTCGGCATCGTCAGCGAGTAGACTGCGCAAGAGGGAACAAAGTCCGAAGATGGAAAAAGGCCGCATCCTGCTTGCCGTCACCGGCTTTCATCCGCAGCGCTGGCGCGAACTTTTGTCGGCCGAGCGCGAGGTGGTGCTCGAGCCGGACGGCGCCAGCGATCCGTCGATCACCTATGCGGTGGTGTGGAAGCAGAAGCCGAACCTTCTGGCGTCGCTACCCAATCTGCGCGCCATCTTCTCGATCGGCGCCGGCGTCGACCATATCTTCGCCGACCCCGGCCTGCCCAAGGTGCCGATCGTCAAGGTCGTCGCCGACAACCTCACCCAGTACATGACCGAATATGTCGTCTGGCGGGTGCTCGATCATCACCGCCAGGGCATGCTCTACCGGTCGCAGCAGCCGAAGAAGATCTGGCACGAGCCGCCGCAGCGGCCGGCCGGCGACATCTCGGTCGGCATTATGGGGCTCGGGAATCTCGGCCGCGCGGCGGCGTCGGTGCTGTTGTCGCTCGGCTTTCCGGTCAATGGCTGGTCGCGCACGGACCGGCCGATGAAAGGTGTCTCGACCTATGCGGGAGAGGCCGGGCTGGTTCCCTTCCTCAATGCCACCGACATCCTAGTGGTGCTGTTGCCGCTGACGCCCGACACAAAAGGCATCATCAATCATGGCGTGCTGAAGGAGTTGCGCAAGCGCAATGGCCTTGGCGGCGCGGTGCTGATCAATGCCGGGCGCGGCCGGCTGCAAAAAGATGCCGACATTTTGCGCGCGCTGGACGACGGCACGCTGAAGGAAGCGAGCCTCGACGTGTTCGAGGTCGAGCCGCTGCCGAAGACCAGTCCGCTCTGGGGCCATCCGAAAGTGTTCGTGACCCCGCACGCGGCGGCGACCTCCGATCCCGTGCATCTGGTACCGATCATGCTTCGGCAGATGGCCGCCTATGAGCGGGGCGAAAAGCTCGACAATCTGGTCGATCGCGACGCGGGGTACTAGCCGAGCCTTCACTTGGCCAGGTCCCAGTCCCGGAAACTCTTCTTGATTGCCCGCAGCGACGACAGCTGCAGCTTTGGCAGATCGAGCTCTGCGAACATTGCCCGGTATCGTTTGCGATTTTTCGGTGTAGTCACGGCAATGTGGTGGATCATGTCCCATTTGATGCTGTCGCGCCCGCCTTCCAGGCCGCCGCGCCTGTCTTTTTCGAACAGCGTTCGCCTGACATAGCGCAGCAGACTAAGCGGCGTGGAGATATCCAGCAGGATCAGCCCCGTCGCCCGCTGAAAGCGCTGCGGCATGCCGATCGCGTAATTTCCATCCATCACCCAGCGTTCGCCGGCGATTGCCGTGTCATGCAGAGCCATAAATTCGCCCTTGGGACGCTGTTCCCAATCCGTGTTCGGAAGATGGAAGAGCAGATCGAGATGAACGACCTCCAGATTGCGCTTGCGGGCAATCGCGTCGGCAAGGGTCGACTTGCCGCTGTTGGACGGCCCGAGGATACAGATGCGGTTCCCCAGCTCCGAGAGATCCATCCGATCGTGCCCTAAGAGGTAGCTTGTTGCCTGCTATTCTCGACCGCTGACGGCTTGGTATCTCAGCTGGGGAGAGCGAACTTCTTCTGCTTGTTAGGCTTGCCGCAATCGCGGCGGTCGATCGAGCGGTTCATGGCGTCGATCCTGCCGGTTGCCTGGTCGATATCGCGCTTGTTCTTCGAGCGCATATCCGGCGTGAACGGGCCAAAACCCAAAGCCGGATTGGAGAAGGTCGGCTTGGCATCCACCGCCAAATGATATTGCTGCGCCAGGCCGTTTCGCTGTGCCAGCAATTGATCGCAAGGCACGGTGTCGAACTGCAGCGAGGATTCGACATTGGCATCCTGCCGCTCGGACATCGATGAGCCCATGCAGCCGGCCATCGCCAGGCAAGACGCCAAGACCATCATGTTCCAGCGCATTGGTTTTGCTCCTGCGGATGTCCGCCCCCTGTCATCCGCGCATGCGATTCGGGCTTTTTCACAGCAAAGGAGGCGGGACGGCACCGCGGCTTTGGTCACCATTGTGAGCATTCAGCCCGTGCTGATTTTCCCTGCCACCACCACCAGCCCTTCGACCGCCTGACGGCGATCCTGCCGGATGGTTTTTGCGTCCAGCGACAGGACCGAAAACCCGCTGGCGGCCAGAATCCGCCTGACATAGGGCTCCGAATGCGCAAAGCGGCGCGACTGCTGCAGCGCGAAATCGCCGGCCGGGTCTGACAAACTCTCGACCGAGAACGCAAGCAGACCGTCGCTGGCCAGCAGCCCGGCAATCGTCTTCAGCATGGCTTCGACCCCGCCGACATAGATGAACACGTCGGCCACCGTCACCAGATCGGCTTTTGGGCCGGCATAGGAAAAACCCCGTAGGTCCGTCTTGCCCAGAAAATCGTAGATGCCCTTGGCTCGCGCCTTTCTCAGCATGCTGGCGGAGATATCGTAGCCCTCCAGCCGGTCGGCGATCGGCCGCAGCCTTTGCCCCATCAACCCAGTGCCGCAGCCGAGATCGAGCGCCAGCGAGAAGCGGCTCGGCCTTGCCGTCCGAATGGCCTGATCGAGAAACTCCGGCAAGCGGTAGCCGAGTTTGTCGACCAGCGATTGATCGAACGTCTCGGCATAGTGGTCGAACAGCGTCTCGACGAAGGCGCTGGGGAGTGCGTCGGTCGCCGGCGCCTTGCCGATCAATTGCAAATTGAGCGACGCACCCTGGCGATCCGTCGGGTCCAGCTGCAATGACATCGTCCAGGCTTGCGCCGCCAGACTCGGAGCGCCCGCCGCTTGCTGCATCTCGCCGAGGCGGAACCAGCCCATCGCCCATTGCGGCGTCAGTTCCAGGGCGCCAAGCAGCAATTCCGCCGCCGCCGCATGATCGCCGTCAGCGTGCAGCATCTCGGCATAGTCGGCGCGGCGGTCGGCGTTCAAGTCGCCGGACGAGGCCTGAAGCGGTTTCATGGCGATGGGTCCTGCCGGCAAACGGAAGCCGGCGGTGCCGTGTATGCGGGAGTCAGCAGTGACTTACAACAGGCTTCCCGCGCCGGAATTAGTGCCTATCTTGCACCCATGCGCGCCAGCGACCTGCTTCATCCCCGGCCCGAAGGCCTGTATTGCCCGCCCGGCGATTTCTTCATCGACCCGGTGCGGCCGGTCAACCGGGCGCTGATCACGCACGGCCATTCCGACCATGCTCGCTCCGGCCACCGCTCGGTGCTGGCGACCCAGCAGACGCTCGACATTATGGGGCTGCGCTATGGCGAGGATTTTGCCGAGGCAACACAAGCCGCCGCGTTCGGCGAGACGATCGCGCTGAACGGCGTCAGCGTCACCTTTCATCCGGCGGGCCATGTGCTCGGCTCGGCGCAGATCGCGGTCGAGTACCAGGGCAGGCGCATCGTTGCATCCGGTGACTACAAGCGGCAGAAGGACGCCACTTGCGCACCGTTCGAGCCGGTCAAATGCGACGTCTTCATCACCGAGGCGACCTTCGGCCTGCCGGTGTTCCGCCACCCGCCCGACACCGAAGAGATCGCCAGATTGCTGAAGTCGGCCGCACAATTTCCCGAACGCTCGCATCTGGTCGGCGCCTATGCGCTGGGCAAGGCGCAGCGCGTGATGCGGGTGCTGCGCGATGCCGGCTATGACAAGCCGATCTACATCCACGGTGCGCTGGCCAAGCTCAGCGACTACTACCAGAGCCAGGGCATCGACCTCGGCACGCTGGAGCCGGCAACGGTGGAAGGCGGCAAGGGTGATTTCGCAGGCGCGATCGTCATCGGTCCACCCTCGGCCTTCGCCGACCGCTGGGCGCGGCGCTTTCCCGACCCGATCTCGTGCTTTGCTTCCGGCTGGATGCGCATCCGCCAGCGCGCCAAGCAAGGTGGCGTCGAACTGCCGCTGATCATATCCGACCATGCCGACTGGGACGAGCTGACCGCCACCATCAAGGAGACGGGCGCCGGCGAAATCTGGGTCACGCATGGCCGCGAGGAAGCGCTGGTGCGCTGGTGCGAACTCGAGGGCATTGCTGCCAGGCCGCTGCATCTCGTCGGCTATGAGGACGAGGGCGACTGAGGCATGAACCGCTTTGCCGAACTTCTCGACCGCCTGGTGCTGACGCCGTCGCGCAATGGCAAGCTGACACTGCTGACCGAGTATTTTCGCAGCGTCGAGGATCCGGATCGCGGGCTGGCGCTGGCGGCGATCACCGGCGATCTCTCGATCGCGGCGGTCAAGCCGGCGATGCTGCGCACGCTGGTCACCGAGCGTATGGACCCGGTGCTGTTCGGCTATTCCTACGACTATGTCGGCGATCTCGCCGAAACCGTGTCGCTGGTCTGGCCGCAATCGCCCGCAAATATGCAGAACCGTGAGCCGACGCTTTGCGAGGTCGTCGAAAAGCTGCAGGCGGCGAGCCGTTCCGACGGGCCGAAGGTGCTCGCCAGACTGCTCGACAGCGCCAGCATTTCGGCACGCTTTGCCATCATCAAACTGGTCACTGGCGGTCTGCGCATCGGCGTCTCGGCGCGGCTGGCGAAACAGGCGCTGGCCGAATTCGGCAAAGTCGAAATCGCCGAAATCGAGGAGCTCTGGCACGGGCTGACCCCACCCTATACCGGGCTGTTCGCCTGGCTGGAAGGCAAGGCGGAAAAGCCGGCGAGGACGGCGCTGGCGCTGTTCCGGCCGGTGATGCTGTCCAACCCGATTGGCGACGGCGATCTCGAAAAGCTCAACCCGGCCGACTATGCCGCCGAATGGAAATGGGACGGTATCCGCGTCCAGGCAACCTGCGAAGGCGGCGTTCGCCGGCTCTATTCGCGCACCGGCGACGATGTCTCCGGCGCCTTTCCGGATCTCGCCGAAGCTATGCATTTTTCCGCCGCCCTCGACGGCGAGCTGCTGGTCGGCGATCCCTCAGCAACCGGCACGTTTTCGGACCTGCAGCAGCGGCTGAACCGCAAGACGGTGACGCCGAAGATGCAGCAGCAATACCCAGCGTTCATGCGCTGCTACGACCTCCTGCAGATCGGCGACGAGGATCTGCGCGCCCAGTCGTTTCGCGAACGGCGCGGCCACCTTGAAGCCTTCGTCAAGACGCTCGATCCGAGCCGCTTCGATCTCTCGCCACTGGTCGACTTCACCGGCTGGCCGGCGCTGGAGGAAATGCGCCGGGCGCCGCCGCACCCAATCATCGAAGGCGTGATGCTGAAGCGCTGGGATTCGCCCTATCTCGCGGGACGGCCGAAAGGCCCGTGGTTCAAGTGGAAGCGCGATCCGCACACGGTCGACGCGGTGCTGATGTATGCGCAGCGCGGCCATGGCAAGCGCTCAAGTTTCTACTCCGACTATACGTTCGGTGTCTGGTCGGGGCCGGAGGGATCGGAGGAACTGGTGCCCGTCGGCAAGGCCTATTTCGGCTTCACCGACGAGGAACTGAAGCAGATCGACAAATATGTCCGCGACAACACGGTCGAGCGTTTTGGCCCGGTCCGCTCGGTGCGGGCCGACCGCAAGAACGGCCTGGTGCTGGAGGTGGCGTTCGAAGGGCTCAACCGCTCGACCCGGCACAAATCCGGCGTCGCCATGCGATTTCCCAGAATTTCGCGGCTACGCTGGGACAAGCCGACCGCCGAGGCCGACCGCATCGAAACGCTGCAGGCGTTGTTGGACTAGGGCGCGATCGAGACGCGGATTTCGTAGATGTCGACTGCTTTGCCCTGCTTGTCGAAGTCGGAATTGATGGCGATGGTGCCGGCGGCACCCGGATGCTTCTGCGGGAATTGCACGTCGAACAGATATTCGTTGCGCTCCTGGCTGACCGCGTAGCGCTTGCGGCCACAATCGCCGAGATCGCCGAAATTGCAGTCGACGGAAATCTGCGTCTCCTTGCCCTCTTCCGAGCGGGCGAGGATATCGAACATGGCGTGTTTGCCGGCGAGTTTCTCCAGCACGCCTTGCCCGACATCGAAGGCGATGGCCGAGCCGGAGGCGCCGGAGCGGATGCGCAGGAAGGACCCGGTGTCGTCCTGCATCACCTCGGCCTTGGCGTCGGACGGCGCGCTGACATGCGTCGGATCGGCAGGCGAAAACACATTGATCCAGTCGCGCGCCTGATCGGCGGCGCCGGGTTTCTGCGGCGAGCCCGAGTCGGCCGGTGGCGTGAAATCGTCACCGTCGACCGTCGGCGGCGCCTCTGGCGGGGCCGTGTCGAGTTGGGCCGGCGTTTTGAAGACGCCGGTCTGGATGCCGAAATAGAGGCCGATGCCGGCGGCGGCGAGCAGAGTCACAGCGAGGAAGATCGCGGTCAGCGGCAAGCGGCGCCCCCTCACCCGCCTCTCGTCACGGTCGGGCGCCACCTCTGTCGCGGCTTCGGTGGGAGCTGAGGTGAACATGTCGATTTCCGGCACGCCGGGAAGAACCGCGTCGGGCATGATATCGGGGACGACCGGCAAGACGCGCGATTGCGGCGCGTCGGATGCCGGAGGTCGCACTGGCCCGTCGACAACGACCTCAGGCGACGGCGCGGGTTCGACAGCTTCGCCCACAGGTTCGGTGCTCGTGGGAAGTTCCACCGCGGGCGCAGCCGCGGCAGGTTCCGCTTGCGTGGCAGTTTCCGCCTGCGGCGCAACGTCGGCTACCGCCGGCAGATACTCGGATTCGATCTCGGTGATCTTGGCCTGCACCGCCTTGCGGCGCTTGATGGCGGCTTCCACCGTCACGCCGGGATTGGCCTGGAGGACGCGGTCAAGCGCGGCGAAGGCCGATCGATAGACCTTCTCGCGAAACGCCCGGTCCTCGGCATTGCCTTTTTCGAAGGCGTTGCGGATCGCTTTTTCGATCGCGTCCAAGCGAAATCCCTCTGCACGTTCGCTCACATCGCCATGATCGTTAGCCGCAGGCGACCAATCAATCAACGGGCGAGCGGCCGCATTCTGCCTCAGCAGGGCGTCCAAGGCCGATTTCGGAGGTTTTCGGCAAAGAAATCAACATATTTCGCCGATCTTGCCGGTGCGATCACGGACGAAGCGCCCGGCGACGGTCGCGTAGGCGTCAGCGGACCGGTGCGCCGGCTGCTTTTGGACCGGCAGCCAATGTCGGCACGAAATGCCAAGTCCTGTCTTGAATTTGCGACCGGTTGCGGCTATCACCCAGCCCATCTTGGAGGCCTTGGCTTCCTGGGCCGCTTTAGCTCAGTTGGTAGAGCACATCATTCGTAATGATGGGGTCAGGTGTTCGAGTCACCTAAGCGGCACCATACTTTCCAAGGGATTGCGGGCCAAAGCGCTCCCGGGCAAAGCCTCAAAAATCAGATCAGGACACATTTCGGGACACAAACGACCCGGGATTAGAGCAACCTGGGCTCCACCGGGCCGGATCGATGCGCTTCCGGCAGCTTCGGATGATGGTGGCCGCAACCGTCGAGGCCGAGCTCCGGAACCTGGACACCAATCTGGTCGAAAAGCCAAGCGCTGACATAGCCGCGGTGGCAGAAAACGCCATCCCGAGGCCGCTCCCAGCAGAGCAGCGCCGCCGGCCGGCCGCCCGCCAGATCCTCGATCGTGCGGACGGTTTCATGTGGATCGAGCCTGGCGAGCTGCTCGAGGTAGCGCCGGCGATACTCGTCGACGTCGACGCTCTTGAACCAGTCGCCAGGAGAGAGAGCGCGCAGCGCGGGGATATCTCGAAGGCGATGTGGCGCCCAGCGCGCGATCGAGATCGGCGCGAAGTGCGCGGGCAGCTTGGTGAAAAAGCTCGAGGTGACGATCTGCATGTGCGCCTCATCCTTTACAGATTTTACACTCGCGGGCGCGCGCAAGGTGCGCACTTTGCACACTCACGCGCGCGAGCCGGTCAGCGCTTGAAACGCTCCGGGATGGGATCCTGCGGCCCCAAAGCGTCCCGGATCAGCGAATGGTGCAGTTCCCTGACGACATCGGTTGCCGTGGCCTTTCCGGCGCGTGCTTCAATAAAGGCGACGGACCCACAAAGTTGCGCGATCGCTGACCGCAGCGCCACGGCAAGGCTGGTGTCATGTTCAAGAACCTGCAGTTCGCACAGCTTGTCGAAAATAGCTTCTTGCTTCGCCTGCGCGTCCATCACGCCACCTCCTCGATCTTCGCCGCAGCGCCATCGGTCAGCACCGGCGCCTTGGGCGGACAGACTACGACCGGCTCGGGCCCGGTGTCGCGCTCTGCGCGCTGGAAAGCCGCGCGCAGCATGGGGTCGCGAAACATAGGGGAAAGGTTGATCTTGATCTTCATGGCTTTTCTCCTTCGGCCGTTGGAATTATGATCCAACAGTTGAAGTATAGATCGAAATTCATCTCCATATAATGGACCAAAATGGTTATTTAGTCACCATAACGGTTCCAAATACTCTTACGTAACCAATTTGGTTACATGCCTCACGTGAAGCATTTGGACGTGTCCAAATGTCCCGAAAGGTGTCCCAGATCGTTCCGCGGTGCGTCGGAGGAACCGCGAAGCCTTGGGATTTGGGCGTCCTGGCTGCGTGAGCACGTGATACCGGATTATGTGCTCTCCTCAAATGAACACGACGATCGCCAGCACGACGCCGGCCGCGAGCATGAAGGCGAGCCAGGCGCTAGCGACCATAGATAGACGCCAATGCGTCGCCGGCGCCGAGCGATGTCTGCCGACGCACCTCTCCGATGCTTTCCCTGGCCGGCGGCCCGTTGCCGTTCCAATTGTTGGTCTGGTAGATGTTGACGATCGGCGGTTCGCCACCACCGGCCTTGGGCGAGCCGCCGCCGCGCTGATCCTCGAATTGATCCGGCTTGACGATGAGCACGCGCTCCTCAGGCGACTTCCAGAACTCGACCTGTTGCGTGTCGCCGTTGCCGGGCCCGATCATGCCGCCCGTCGAGAAACCATAGTTGAGACCGCCCGCCTTCACACGCTCAGACTCGGCGTAGGCATGGACGCCTGCCGTCTCAGCCAACGTCTTCTGATACGTGTTGGCGCCGGCGCTGCCGACCGACGACATGCCGCCATAGACGATGTTGCGAGCGATCTGTTCAGGCGTCGCGCCGAGCCCTTGCGAGCCATAGCCGATGTTGCCGCTGCCAACGATGCCGGCGGCCGCGAAGTTGGACCGCCAGGTGGCGAGGACTTTCAGATACATGGCGGCACGCGGATCATCATTGCCGCCTGACGAGTCGCCGCCCGAGCTGATACCGGACGAGCCGCCGCCGGAGCTGCTGAGGCGGCTCGCCGCCCCCCATTTCTCGACACCCTCAAAGGTCTTGCGGGTGTTCGCCTCGATGTTCATGAGGACGGTCCACAGGCGGTCTTCCTCACGGGTTGGGTCGCGACCGGTGAAGCCGGATTGCGCATTGGCGAGAGCGCCCATCTGGTTGGCCGTGAAGATGCCGACCGTCTCCTCGGGCGACTTGAAGAACTCCACGCGTTGGCTGTCGCCTGGATGGATCATGCCGCCGGTGGCGAACCGGGTGACGTTGACCGTCGTGTTGCCGGAGTCGCCGGAGCCGCCCATGCTGCCGTAGCCGGTGCGCGGCACCGAACTGGCCGAGATCGAAGGGCCGGACTGTTGGCCTGGCACGCCACCATAGCGCGTCACGCCGACGCTGCTGGTGCCACCGCTGCTGTTGAGCACATCGTAGAGCGATTGCGTCCCGCTCCCGACCTGCTTGGTGACGACTGTGATCGTGACGGTGCGGTTCGGAATGGCGCGGATGCTGTCCGACAATCCCTGCACGCTCGACCGAAGCTGGCGGACCTTGATTTCGCCGCTGACGACGCTGTCGAGAAACCCGTTGATCGCGACCGGATCGCCGCCCATCTGCAACAGGCTCTGGCGCAGCAGGTCGATGCTGGTGTTGATGGTCGCGATCGAGCCGTTGCCATGGTCGTAGGCGTTGAACAGCTTTTCGACAGCGGTGGTGGTGCGCTCAATCGCATCCTGCGCCGCCTTCGCATTGCCGAAAAACCCTTCGCCGAAAACGTCCGCGATGGAGGCATGCGGCGCCGCAGTGAGGAGATCCTGGATCTTCTTGATTTCGGCCTGCGTGGAATGGAGGTTGGTGACCGTCTGCTGCAGATCGCCCATCTGCGCCAGCTTGGCGTCCTGGAGCGCGCGGCCGACGTTGATCACCTGCCGGCTCATGCCGCCAAACTCGACGGTGACGCCGTTGGCCTCCTTGCCGATACCGCCGAGCGCCGAGCTGAAACCATTGGCGCTGCCGGTGGCGCTGCCGAAGCTGATCTTGCTGAGATCGCCCAGGCTCTCCAGGGCATGGTTGGTGGCGATCTGGTCGACGACGTCCTTCCCGAAATCGCGCAGGGGCGTCGAATTGAGGATCGCCAGCACGTCTTGAAGGTGCTCGGCATTTTTGGCGGCCAGGTCAAACGCGGCCGGGTTGGCAAACCGCCCGAGGTCGACGTGCTCCATTTTGGGCAGAATCCCGCCGAAAGCATCGTTCAAATCGTTGACGGCATCCCGCACCTTGTTGATGGCGCCTTCCATTGTCGACACCAGCGCATTGGCTGCGCCGATCGCTGCGGCCCTGACGATCGTCGGGAGGTTGTTCCAGATGAACGCCATGTCCGAGCCGACTGCCCGGAAAGCGTTGATGGTCCATTCGGCCAGGTCGGTTGCTGCCGATTTGAGCTTGCCGAACGCAAAGCTGGCGGCGGACACGAGCGCATTGAAGGCGGTTCCGATCCAGGTCCCGCTGAGGTAGTTGCCGATGGTCTGGCCCAAGGCGGTGAGCGTTTCGCCAAGCGAGACAGAGCGGTGCTCGGCCTCGCTGGCTGCATCCTGGATTGCCTTGAAGCCCAGGCTGGCCGCGATGGCGGCGGGACCGATGCTGCGCAGCGCCACGCCGGCGGCGCCGGCGACCGCAGTCACCGCGCGATAGGCGCTGCCGACAACCGTGACCGACCTGCCAAGGACCTCGTTCGAAGCGGCAGCACGCGCGGCCGAGCCTTCAACAGCGCGACCGGCCTGCTCGGACTCCCGGATCATGCCAGTGAAGCTGCCCGAGACCTGGCGATCGAACTGCTGCGATTTCGCCTTGGCGTCGTCGAAGCCCTTTTCGAGCGGCTTGAGGTCGGCACGGATTTCCACGACAACGCTGCCGACAAGACCGGTTACTTCCATGGCTGCAAATCCTTTCTATGTGTCCCGCTACGCGTCCCAAAGCGCGCCTGGCGCATCGGGATCGCCCGCAAACCTGTGCCTTGAAAGAACAGGCTGGGTCGCGGCACGTGTTGATCAGATATGTGCTCGGGCCTGTTCATCAGTGCACGCTCGCGCGCAGCCGGCGGACTGCCTGGGTGAAGGCGCCTTCTGTTGGCGGAGGCGGTGGCAGGAAAGCCTGCGCTTCGTCCCGCAATAGCCAAAGGTCGACCGCTTCTGTCACCGGCACCTTGCCGAAGCTGTCTGCGATCAACGTGTCGAATCCGCCGTCGACGCGCTTCTCAATCGCGACTTCGAAGTAGTCGCGTATCGTCGCAATTGCTGCCGGCACCAGGCCCAGCCGCACACCGCGTTCGAGGAGGCGCTGGCGAATGGCGCCGTCGGCGACCATCTGGGTGAGCTGCCGCCGGCCCTGTTCGATCGATGCGTCCTGCGCCAGGATCTTCGCATCGCGTTCCGCGTGCGCGGCCGCGAGCTTGGCGTCGGCCGCGACCTTGACGGCGCCGAGCGCCTCGGCGGCTTCCGGGATCAGCGCGAAGTTCTGGGCATCCGAAGGCGCATAGAGGGTGCGCCACGCCTCGGGCACGGCCTCGAGGTCGTCGACGTGCTCAGGAAAGGCGAAAGTGTCGTCCTCAGCCATGTCCGTAGGGTCCTTTTTTTCGTTGGTGAGCTCGTGCACCTGTTCGGCGGACATTCCCAAGCGGCGGGCCACTTCATCGATGCCGCGCCGCTCGACGAGCATTGCGATCGCCTCGGCGCGCATCACAGGGCGCAGCTTGAAGATGTTGGCCCGGTCGGCACGCTCGACGTTGCCAACACGGCGCCAGATATCCCTTCGCAGCTTGCCCATGTCACTCCTGGTGCGGCATCAGCGCCGCCAGCGCCTGCTCGGCGCGCTTTTTCCCGGCCTCGGCCAGTGTCACGGCCGGCGCCTCGGTGATCTGCTTGACGAGCGCGAGCATGCTCTTGCCGCCGCGGTCGACCGCTGCGATCGCCTTCCCTAGACGCTCCTCGCGGTCGACCTTCTCGGGGAAGCGCGCTTTGCGCCATAGAGCGCGACGCATCTCGCGTTCGGCGTCGCCGACGCCGGTCAGCATTGCCGGACCGCGAAGAAAGGCGCCGACCACCAGGTCGTCCCCGTCGGCGATCGCTTTGGCGATGGCCACGCCGCGCTGCTTGTCGTCCATGCTCGCCAACCTGGATCGGATCTCCGCCTCCAACTGGACGGCGTTGGGATCACGTGGCGTCGGCGGAGCGGCGGTTTCGGCCTGGATCCGCTGGATATCGGCCATAGCTGCCGCTCGAGCCGCGTCGAGTTTCCCTGCCGCTCGCTCTGCGGCCTGCATCGCAACGTCGCGGATTTTCAAAGCGTGGGCCTCGACCGTGACGGTCGGGTCTCGCGTTGCGGCGAGCGCAACAACCCGCTGCATCTCTTCGTCGGCACCGCGCATCGACGTTTCGAGAGCTGCGAGCGAGGTATCTGGCACGATCGCTCCGCCATTGAGGCGATCGCGCTTGTAGTGCATGGCGACGGCCTCGGGGGCCAGGCTCAGTGGGGCTTGCAGCTTCATGGTGTCTCCAGGAGTTTCAGGAGCCTGGTGGCGTTCTCCGCGACCAGGCCGGCGCGATCGACGGGTGTCTCCCCGCTAGCGTTGATGAACACGCCGTTCGGATAGAGGTGTGGATCTCGCGCCACCTCGTGGCGGCGCTCGATGAAGACACGGACCTTCGCGCCCTCGTCGGCGATCACGGTCACCGGGCGGCCCCAGTGCTGGACAATTTGCCCGGGCGTGAACGTGGGGTGGCCCAGGACCTCGATGTCTCCTTCGCCCCGGTCCAGGCCTGTCGGTGATAAGTCGACGCCGTTCCAGAGCGTCAATCTCCATCGGCGCGACATCGACGCGCTCGGCACTTGGCCGGCGACGGCCCATAGGCCTTGCCAGCGCGTAATCCGGACGAGGTCGCCGACGGCTACCATTCTGAACACTCTGAACACTCACGGGCGCGCGAGCCACGCACTCGATGCGAAGCTCGACGATGTGGCGTTGTGTCTCGATTCATGTCCCAATGACCTTTGCCAGGCGAATCTAGCATCTGAAAGCCATGGAGTGTAAGGACTTGTTCGGGGATGAGCACAGTTTTTTAAATAATGTGCTATCCGTCCCAGGCGGGAACGGTTTCGCGTGGAGGTGCGGGTGACCTGGCTCACGAAACTCAAGCGCGACCTCGACACAGCGTCGGTCTGCCGGCGCTATAGGATCTCCGACACCACACTCGATCGATGGCTGCTGCATCGCGGTCTCGGCTTTCCGCAGCCCAAACTGCGCGGCCGGCGGCGGTTCTGGCCCGAAAGCGAGCTCGACGCCTTCGACGAGGGTAGAGCCAGCCGTTCGAATGCCATCAATTCGCTGCGTGGGCAGGGCCAGGACGCGCGAGGAGGCCTTCGCCGGTAGTTGGTGAAGGCCCGGGTCGAGAAAACGCTTCCATAGGGGCTCTATTTCGATTTTCATCAGCACGCCCCCTCCACCGCGTCTGCCGGCGGCCGCCAGTCCGGGTTCTTGAGCTCAAAGGGGGATTTAGGGGGAGATTGGGATTGGGTATGGGTATGGGGGCTTTCAGCCGATGAAACCGAGGGAAAAGCGTTCGCTTTACTTAAGCCATTGATATTGCTTTTTCTCGGCCTGCCGCCTTTGGCACCGTTCTGAGCGTTTTTCGCACGCGTCTCTTGGACCCAATCCCACTCCTTTTTCAGCCGCTTTTGCGAGATTGACGCCTCGTCGATCAGCAGCAGTGGCGCCAGGCGCGCCTTGAGTTTCTTCCATCGAGGCTTCGACACGCCCAAGATCCTGGCCAAGTCCCGATCGTCATTCGGCACCGAGCCGTTGCGGCGCCACATCGCGCCGAGCAACAGGCATAAGGCGCCGTGCTCCTCCAACGACAGGTGCGTCGTGTCGGCGAGGTAGGCATCCCAGAACATCGGCATGCTAGGAGCAGCGCTCATAGCCTCAGGCGACCTGCCGCCTGCTGTTTTCAACGAGGGCGGCGTCGAAGCGATCGAGCTCCGCCTCGTCCCAATATCGCACTCCCAGCCGCATCACCGGTTTCGGAAATGTCGCGCCTGGCTTGTTCACCCAGCGCCAAAGCGTCTGCTCGCTGATGTCGCCAAAGCGCTCTCTGACCGCCGCGGCCCGGACCCATCTTTTTTGCATGGCAAGCTCCTCTTGGGGCGCCCGCGCGGTCAAATCTTCAGTGGATTGAGCCGGGCGGACGCAGATCAAACGTCTGCGTTTCCCGAGGCCGCTGCCATTCGGCCGATGGCCGAAGGGACAATCAAAACCGCATGAAACCCGGGTCGGGGCGCCTATTGCTCAGGCCCCTTGGGGTCTGTAGGCGTGCGTCGCTCTGTTGATTGCCGAATATAGTTTAGGCGATGAGGGTGGATGCTATGATCGCCGAAGTCAATGCGTCAAGCGTCAGATGTCCACACCCAACTTGCGCGAGGCGAGAGCGACCACATTCTCCCGGCTGCCGGCGCCGACGATCTCATCCAGTCGATTCGCCCACGCCTCAAGCGCCTGGCGTTTTTCCCGGGCGTAGTCGTGCCTGTTGTAGATCGCAGCAACGCCGCTGATGACGCC
Organism: Mesorhizobium sp. P2_E10; assembly: GCF_056404235.1. Lineage (NCBI taxonomy): Bacteria > Pseudomonadati > Pseudomonadota > Alphaproteobacteria > Hyphomicrobiales > Phyllobacteriaceae > Mesorhizobium > Mesorhizobium sp. P2_E10. The sequence goes on along the minus strand of NZ_JBFUEK010000001.1, from coordinate 751,978 downwards.
GCTCTTGTGGTTCAGCACTGCCTCGACGACGTGCACCGCAATGCCCAGGCCGGCCATGCCCGAGGCGGCCGTTCGCCTGAGGTCGTGCAGCGTCCAGGGCTCGATCGAGAGTTTCGGATCGGCCGTCTCCTTGCGAGCTGCTTCGAGCATCTTCTCGTCGATCTTTTTCTTGGCGCGGCTGTATCCGCTGACCGGCGTCTCGGCGTTCGTGGAGAGCACGAATTTGGGCTCCTCCTTTCCGCCCTGCTTTTTGTCGACCACACGCGGCAGCGCGCCGAGGATGCTGATCACCTGAGGCGCCAGTGGCAGGACCTGGCGTCGACCGTTCTTCGTCCGCTCCGGCGGAATCGACCATGTCGCGTCCGGGACGCTGAGCTCTCGCCATTCCGATGCGGCCACCTCGTCGCGCCGCTGTCCGGTGAGCAGCAACAGTCGCGCGAGATCCCCGAAGGGCCAGCCGACAGCGGCTGTGGCGGCCCACAGCCAACGAATTTCGCCCTCGGAGAGCACCCGATCGCGCGCCCGGGGCGGCGCCGGCACTTCGATGTCCCTGAACGGATTCTCGGTCACGATCGCCTTCGCAGCGAACCACGAGAAGGCTTTCGACAGGAGCGCGCGAACTCTCACCGCGGATTGCGGCCGGCCGGCCTGGAGGAGTTTCCCCTCGCTGTCCAGCTGGTCCTCTGCGATTCCGTCGATGAGCTTGACGATGTCGTGCCTGCTGATCGATCGAATGCGCCGGCGACCCCACTTCGGGTTGATCTCCCTGTTGATGAACGCCTGTGTTTCCGCAACGGTGCTCGGCTTGTTTTCCTTCGTGGCATAGCGCTTGACGAAATCGGCGAAGGCCTCGGTGACCGTGAGGTCGGCTGTGGTGGCGTCCCTGCCGTCTCGAGGATCCTGGCCCTGCCTCACAAGCCGCAGCGTGCTCTCGGCCGCCTTTCGCGCATCGTGCAGGCCGAGCTTCGGCTTTGCGGCGCCGTAGTCGCCAATCGCAAGTTTGACGTTCTCGCCTGTGGCTGGCGACCTGTAGCGGACGATCCATTTGAGCGCTCGCGGACCGACGATCAGATAGAGCCCCGCCTGGCCGCCGTCGGGGACCTCCCGCTTGCTGGCCGGTCGCTTGTCGGACAGTGCGTCGATCTTTTTCTGGGTCAGTGCCTCGGCCATGTGTCTCACTCCCAAACAGGACACGTTTCGAGCCACAAAAGCAGGTGGCAGTCGTTGCGTGGCGATGGAATGATCATTGAGGCTAGATCGGCCTACGTCAATGGATTTTCAGGGTTTTTCCCCCTGGTATTTCGAGGGAGATGAGTGGTGATGAAAATGTGCAGCCCATAATTCGTAATGATGGGGTCAGGTGTTCGAGTCACCTAAGCGGCACCATTTTTCTCAGACATTTGCCCGCACTTGCTCCCGACGGGCTGCTCTGGACGCCCCCATTTATCGACGACAGCAAAATGGCAGGCGGTGGCTTGCGTCAGGCGCCAATTGGCAGGATGTTGTACGAGGGAAACGGGAGGCGAACCGGCACGCTGGCGCCAAAACGGCTGCTGGAATTATCCGATGTCGCGAGCTTGCTTCGCCTTTATCGTCCTGATTGCTGTCTTCATCCAGCCGGTGGGAGCAGGCAGGTGGATTTCTCATCTGCTTGACCGTTCTGCCATGGCTTCAGCCTATGCGGCAGAATCCGACCTTGTAACCGCCTACACGACAGGAATGGCGCGCATCCGGCTGAAGCTCGCGGGACGTTCTGGCGAAACCGACCTTGCGGTCCCTCTCGAACCAACGCTCTTGCGAGCGGAATTCCGGGCCCGGACATGGCGCGCGGCGGACGGCAGTCTGTTGCAGGGTTTCGCAGGGACTGGCGGCTTCCGGCTGACGCTCGGAAATTGCCTTGCCCGCATCTGCGCTGCCAGCGAATGCAGCGATGCCGGTTGGCCGGTTTTCAGTTGCAGCGACGGCCGTAAGCGCAAGATGTCGGCTACGGACTTTGCCGTCGCGGTTTTCGACGGCGTCTCCTATCGACGATTGAGCGCTGCCCCCTCTCAGCAGTAAGATCGACCCACAGTGAGTTGCCTGCCCGCGTTGCGGCTGAAACGCCCGCCCGTTTCCGGAGCGGGCGCTTTTGGTAAATCCTGTCAGTGGTCAAAAGCCCCAATAGCCGGGATGCCAGCGATGGCGGAACCAGAATCCGGCATGCCAGTGGCCGACCGGACGCATCATCACCCGGTGGTTCGGCACGCAATTGCCCCATCGGTTCATGTGCCAGGCGGGGCCGCATCGCCAACCAACGGTTTCAATGGGACCGCCGCTTTGAATGGGGATTGGGACGGTACCGGGCTTTGCCGTTGGCAGAGCCTGCGAGCCGACACTCGACAGCATCAAGGTGCCTGCCGCAATCGCGATGGGTAGAATGTGTTTGGTGAGCATGACTGTGTTCTCCATGTTCACACCCCCGCGAACAATTAACCCGCTGCCACCTGAATGTTGACTGAACGGCGCAATCACAAATGCGTCATTTGGCCATGCCGCCGCCTCGCCGACATGCGTGGAACACGCCCTGCAAGAAGCGTTGAAAGGCGATGACAGGTTCGACTGCCGTGCCAGCAAGGCCTGCACCTTCGCGAGATCACCAAAAACCCCGACCTGACGCCGGGGTTTTCGCTTCATGGAAAACAAACAAGCTTGCCGCCGCTCGGCTCAGCGGCCGGCTTCCGTCTGCGCAGGGCAGCACAGTGGCGGTCAGGCCATCTTTGCCAGGATCTTGGCCATGTCTGCGGTGTCGAACGCCCGCAATGTCTGGGTTCTGATGTTGCCCAGCGATGCGATCGATAGGGCTAGTGCGGTCGCGGCAATGTCGTCGTCGGCTTCTGCGACCGCCACGACATCATATTGTCCAAGCGTCCACAACAGCGTGTGAACCTTGATCCCGTTCTTGCTGGCCATCGCCTTGAAAGCTTCAGCACGCTTCTGGGTGTCCTTGATGCTCTTGATGCCTTGATCTGTGAAACTCGACAGCAATACGTAGTAAGCCATTGGTTCCTCCCACAAATGGGGAGCGTACGGGCGCTCACGGCGCGTCCGCCGTCTCCCAGAATGACGATAGCACGAGCCGGGCGCGCGAACCACAGAAGGCCTGCGCGGCTGCCGCACCCGCTATTTCACCGGTCAGCTGGGGGAAGCACGAAATCCGTTCGCTACAGCGTCGCCACGGTCTTCAGCGCGCCGTCGAGCATGTCGCCCTTCTCGTCTTTCAGCGCCATCTCGCGCAGCCGCCGGATCCAGTCGGCGGCATCCGGGCGGCCCTTGACCAGATCGAGCGCCGACAGCACGCGGTCGAATTTCGACTGGGCGCGGAGATGAGTGTCGCTGTAGCCCTTGATCAGCCGGCGGCAGTTGACGATCTCGACAGCCAGCGCGTAATCAGCCGGCACATAGCCCAGCGCCAGCGCATACCAGCGATCGAGATGGGCAATTTCGACCTGGTGGCGCAGCAGGCTGCGGCGCCAGCGGCGCAAGCCGCCGATGAACCACAGAGCGGCGAAGCCGGCAGAGCTGTCGGTGCGGATGCGGCGGCCATGGTTGATGCGGCGGTCGAGAAAGGCGGCGAGCTTCGGCCGGTCCTCGATGTAGCTGCCGAGCCCCGCCGGCAGCGTGCCGCAGAATTCCTCGATGCGCGGATGGAAATATTCGGTCACCTGCAGGATCGAGCCGTCCTTGACGCCGACCTCGCGGCGCACGCGCTGGTCTCTGGTCGAGCGCGTCTTCAGATCGGCAACGCGGATCATGTCGTCATAGCACATCGCGTTGGCGAGATGCTTGGCGGCGGCGATCGACAGCGCATAGGCCTGTCCGGCACCGTCCAGCGCGATCGCCCGGTCGAGCCGGTCGAGATACTCGCCGCCATAGGCGATGTCCTGATAGTCGACGACCTTTTTCAGGCCGCGCATCGCCATGTCGCGCGCTGGCTCCGGCAGCGCGGCGACGCGAGCCGCCAAGGCCTGCCAGCCCTTCAGCAGGCTTTCCGGACCGCTGACTTTTCCCGCCGCATCAGGGACGCTCTCGGCAGCCACGGGTTCCGCCGCCTGTGGCGCTGGCGAGCCGGTGCCGCGCGCGCGATCAAAGGCAGCGCCGAAGGCGGCGAGGCTGGCCTTGACGCCGCGACCACCGGCACCGATCGCCTGCTCATAGCTTTCGCGGGTGAAGGGCAGCGCGTCGGATCCGGCCAGTGCGCCGAGCAGGCTGGCCGAGATCATCGAGCCGTTGTCGGCGGCGATCTTTTCCATGTCGAAGGCGATGAAGCGCTTGGCCGCAGCTTCCGCCGTTGCGTGCACCTTTGACGACGATGCGCGGCCGTCGCCGGGTTCGATCTTTTCCGACACCGCGGCAATGCGGTGCGACGAGGCGATCAGCGTCGTGCGTTCAGGCGTGACGAAGCCACGGATGATGGCGCGGCCGGCCTCCATCAGTTCGGCGGCGATCAGGATGTCGACATCGCCCTGCGACGGCGACAGAGCGAGGACCGGCGGGCGGCCGGTGTCGCGGCACATCTCGACATAGTAGATGGTGGCGCCGGTGCGCTGGGCGACGCCGGCAACCGAGGTCGATTGCGCGACATAGCCATTGCGCTCGGCGACGTCGGCGATCCAGTCGGCCAGAACGCCGCCGCCCTGGCCGCCAACCGCCAGCACAGCAAGCTTGATGACGCGCTCGTCATGCTGCGCGTCCGCCCTGGAGTGGGATGAAGGCTCAAGCATCGGCGAATGTCAGGCGCCGGCTTTCGCGGCGGCGCTGCAAGAGGCCGATGGTGGCGCGTCGCGTGGCTTCGAGGAAACGATCCCAGTGGCTCGGGTTGTGCACCACGTCGGCGCGGTAAAAAGACGGGCAGAGCACCGCCGCATCGGCGACCTCACCGCAATTGCCGCAGCCGACGCAGCTCTGGTCGATATGCGCCACCGGATCGTCGCGCAGCGGATCGTCCAGCGACTTGACCGACAGCGACGGGCAACCGGACAGCCGCATGCAGGCGTGATCGCCGGTGCAGATATCCTCGTCGACGCCGAATTTCGGTTTGACGACGCGCTCGCCGCCCTTGATCGCCTTGTCGACCAGCGGCTTTTCACGACGCTGCCGGTTGAGCATGCATTCGGACGAAGCGACGATGACCTTTGGCCCCTTCTCCTCCGTCGTCAGCGCCTCGCGCAGCGTGTCCTGCATCTTGGTCACGTCATAGGTGCGATCGATGTGGCGCAGCCATTTGACGCCCATGCCTTTCACCGCCTCGGTGATCGGATGCTTGGTCGATTTGGTCTTGTTGCCGGCGCGCGATGAGAGAATGTCCTGGCCGCCAGTGGCGGCCGAGTAGAAGTTGTCGACGATGACGATGACGCCGTCGTTCTTGTTGAACACCGCATTGCCGATCGAGGAGGTCAGGCCGTTGTGCCAGAAGCCGCCATCGCCGACGAAGGAGATCGAGCGGCGCTTGGCATCGGGCGAATTGAATGCCGAGGCCGAGGCCGGCCCGAGCCCATAGCCCATGGTGGTGGCGCCGAGCTCGAAAGGCGGCATGATCGAGAACAGATGGCAGCCGATGTCGGAGGCGATGTGGTGCTTGCCAAGCTCCTGCTCGACCAGCTTGGTGGCGGCAAAGATCGGCCGTTCCGGGCAACCGACGCAGAAGCCGGGCGGGCGGCCCGGCACGACATTGATCAGGTCGGCAATGTCGAGCCCGTCGCCGACCTTGTTTGGCGCGCGCACCTCGCCCGGCAAAAGATGCGGTGCGGTGGCGCGCAGGAAGGAGCCGATGCCGTCGAGCATGACCTGGCCGGTGTATTCGCCGGCCATCGGCAGGTGCTCCTTGCCGACGATGCTGGTACCGCGCCCGGCCTTGTGCAGCATCGAGGCGAACGCCTGCTCGATGTAGTTGGGCTGGCCCTCCTCGACGACGAGCACGGAGCCCTTGCCCTCGCAGAAGCCCAGGAACTCGTCATCGACCAAGGGGTAGACGGCATTCAGGACGTAGAGCGGCACGTCGGTGCCGCCAAAGGTATCGGCAAGGCCGAGACGCTGCAGCGCGCGGATGACCGCATTGTACATGCCGCCCTGCAGGACGATGCCGACCGAGCCATGATCCGGCCCGAAGATCTCGTTGATCTTGTTCCTGCGAATGAAATCGACCGCCGCCGGCCAGCGCTTCTGCACCTTCTCCTTCTCGTGCAGAAAGGAAGCGGGCGGCAGCACGATACGGCCGGTGTCGCGACGCGGCGCGTCGAGCGCGTCGGCTACCGTCATCGGCGGCCGCTTGTTGTCCTTGGCGATGAAATGGCCATGGACATGGCAGCAGCGGATGCGAACCTGCAGCATGACCGGCGTGTTGGAGGCCTCGGACAGCTCAAAGCCGTCCTCCACCGCCTTGACGATCGACGGCAAGTTCGGGCGCGGATCGAGCAGCCAGACCTGGCTCTTCATGGCGAAGGCATGGCTGCGCTCCTGCATGATCGAGGAGCCTTCGCCATAGTCCTCGCCGACGATGATCAGCGCGCCGCCGGTAACGCCGCCGGAAGCGAGATTGGCGAGCGCATCGGAGGCGACATTGGTGCCGACCGTCGACTTGAAGGTCGCCGCACCGCGGATCGGATAGTGCACCGATGCCGCCAGCATGGCGGTGGCTGTCGCTTCCGAGGCGCTGGCTTCAAAATGCACGCCGAGCTCGCCCAGTATGTCCTGGGCGTCGGCCAGCACGTCCATCAGATGGCTGATCGGCGCACCCTGATAGCCGCCGACATAGCCGACGCCGCATTGCAGCAGCGCCTTGGTGATGGCGAGAATGCCTTCGCCGGCAAACTCCTCGCCGGCACCGAGCCGGAGTTTTTCGACTTCCTTGGCAAAAGACCGTTCGGCCATTTTTGTCTCCTTCCGTTACCGCCCGACGCCGGCGGCGCGTAGGTCTAGATGTCGTGCTTGCGAATGTTCTTCAGCATCTTCAAAAGCGTGGCGATCAGCGCGGCATATTCGGCATCGTCGACATCGTCGAACATCGCCTCGAAGGCGTCATGCATGGCCGGCCAGGCGCGAGTGAACTCGGCGCGGCCTTCGTCGGTCAGGAACACGTGGCGGATGCGGCTGTCGGTGACGCCCTGCTCGCGCCGCACAAACCCTTGCCCCTCCAGCGTGTCTAGCGTGCGGCTCAAGGTGGACTGCTCGATCACCGTATAGACCGAGAGATCGTTGACGGTGACCCCGTCGGTGATCGACAGCACGGCCAGCGTGCGGACCTGCGGAATGGTCAGGCCCTGCTTGCGGAAATCGTCACGCAAAGTGGCGTTGTAGCGGCCCATGATGCGGTTCATCAGATAGGGCGCGAATTGCTGCAGGCCGATCTCGCCCAGGGTCGAGATGCGCTGGCGTTTTTCCGGGGGCTTCTGATCCATCACAACCTCCCCGCCAGCAGGAAGCCGGAGCCGCCGCCGAGGCCGGCGCCGGGATGGGTCGAGGCGCCGATGTGATAGAGGCCTTTGATGCCTGTCTGATGGTTGCGGCTGGCCTTGAATGGCCGCCACAGGAACGACTGGTCGATGGTCGACGAGCCGCCATAGGGATCGCCGCCGACCAGATTGATGTTCATCGCTTCGAGATCGGCCGGTGAATAGGCGCGGCGCGCGATAACGCTGCCCTTGAAGCCGTCGATATGGCTGGCGAGGATGGCCTCCGCACGATCGGCATAGGCTTCGCGCAGCGCCTCGGTCCAGCGGCCGTCCGCAGGTGTCTGTAGCGTGCCGGCGGCGTCGCCCTTGATGTGCCTCGGCGCCTCGGGCAGTTGCAGCCAGAGGATCGCCTTGCCGTCCGGGCAACGCGACGGGTCGAGCGCGTGCGGCTGGCCGACACAGATGGTCGGCACCTCCGGCAACAGGCCGCGCACGGCCTCATTGCAGGCCTTCGACACACCATCGAGCCCCGGTGTCAGATGCAGCAGAGCGACCTTGTCCAGGCCTTCGCCGCGCCATGCCGGCGGCTTGCTCAGGGCATAGTGGATCTGGAAATTGCCCTTGCCGTAGCGGTATTTCTGCGTCGCCTCGACATCGTCCTTGGGAGCAATTGCGCCAAGCAAGCGCCCGTAAAGCTGCGTCGGCGTGACCGAACAGATGATGCTCTTCCTCGCATTGACGGTCTCGCCCGAGGCCAGCCGCACACCGGTGGCGCGGCCGCCGGTCAGGATGATGGAGGCAACGTCGGCTTCTGTGGAGATGACGCCGCCGCGCTCGGTGATGACCGCCTCGAAAGCCGAGAGCAAGTTTTGCGCCCCGCCCTTGACGATCGGCGCCCCGGCGGCTTCCAGCGCGAAGGCAATAACCCTGGCGATCTGGCCGGAAAATGCGTCTTCGGGCCCCAGGCCCGCATGCAGCACCCAGGGCGCCCACAGCGCGCGGATGGTGTCGGACTGGTAAGTGCTTTCCAGCCAGCAGCGCGCCGGCGCCAAAGCTTCGCCGAGGAACGCAGCAAGGCCGCGTGGGCCACGCCGCCAGACCTCGCCCGCCAACAGCTTCGCCGTCGAGTAGGACCACAGGCTGCCGCCGAGCAGGCCGAACAGCAGTCCGGCATTGCGCTCGATGTCGCCGACATCGCTTCCATGCTTGTCGCCGTCACCCGCAGCAATCGCATTGATCGCAGCGACATTGGCGGCGCGGTCGGTGCTGAGCACGGCATGGCTGCCGTCCGGCCGCAGCACGCCGGTCGGCGTGCCGGCGTGGCAGAATTCCAGCCCGTGCCGCGCCAGGTCCTTGCCCAGCGCCGCATAGGCCGGCGAGGTGATGAACAGGACGAAGGTCGTCGCCATCACATCATGGATGAAACCGGGCGCGGTGATCTCCTCGGTGCGCATGCAGCCGCCGATACGGTCGTTGCGCTCGAGGATGAGCACCTTCGCGCCCTTGCCGCCAAGCATCGCCGCGCAGACCAGCGCGTTGATGCCGCTGCCGACAATGATGTGATCCGGCTGGCTCACTTCAGCGTGCCTTCGCTTAGCCTTTCGACACAAGCGCCAGCGCGCGGATCGGGCTGCCGGTGCCGTGTTCGATCTTCAGCGGCGCCGCGATCAGGATGGCGCCTTTCGGCGGCAACTGGTCGAGATTGCAGAGGCTGGCGAGGCCGTAGCGGTTGGCCTTGTGCATCAGCGTGTGCGCCGGGAATGGTGGCTCCATGCCGCCGGCCTTGCCAGCATCGGTGCCGATCGTTTCGCTGCCCCAGCCCTTGATATTCTTGCTGATCAGGAACTGGATGGCTTCGGCGGTCGGGCCCGGCGTGTGCGGGCCGGTTTCGTTGGCGTTGAGGAATTCGGCTTCCGAGCCGTTGCGCTTGTACCAGTCGGTGCGCATCACCACCCACTCGCCGGCGTTAATGGCGCCATGCTTGGCCTCCCATGCCTTGATGTGGTCGACGGTGAGCAGGAAGTCATGGTCGGCGGCGGCTTCCTTCGAGCAGTCGATGACATTGACCGGGCCGACGAAATTCTGCGCCGGAATGGTGTCGGTGGCGCCGTCCGGATAATCCTTGCCGGTGATCCAATGCTGCGGCGCGTCGAAATGCGTGCCCGAATGCTCGCCGAGCTTCAGCCAGTTCCAGGCCCACCACGGCCCGTTCTTGTCGTAGCGGGAGATCGAGTGGATCTCGACCTTCGGCGTGTCGACGGCCAGCTCCGGCGGCAGCTTGATCAGCGGCGTGTTGGGTCCAAGTGGCGCCGACAGGTCGATCACCTGGATGGCGCCTGAAAGAAGCTGGCCGGCAACTTCGCCGAGGAGTTTCTGGGTGTCCATGGTCTCAGTTCCCTCTTTTGTCAGTGATGATCAAGGCTCGTCTCGGCCCTTAATATCCTACTAGACGAAAACATATGCATCTGCAATTATCTTTAAGCATAAAGGAAATGGGTTGGGTGGGCGTGAGCGAGTTTGACGCCATATTCGTCGGGGCCGGCCACAACAGTCTGGCCTGCGCCGCGCATCTGGCGCTCAAGGGTTGGAAAACCGGGATTTTCGAGCGCAGTGCAGCAATCGGCGGCGCCGTCCAGACTGACGAATATACACTTCCCGGCTTCCGGCACGATTTCGGCGCGATGAACCTGAGCCTGTTTGCCGGCTCGGCCTTTCACCGGAAATATGCAAATGAATTGAAAACCCACGGGCTGGAATTCGCGCCGGTCGCCGATTGCTTCGCCAGCGCCTTTCCTGACGGCCGCTGGTTCGGCGTCAGCAACGATCTGGAAAAGACGACGTCGCGCATCGCCGCTTTCTCCGCCGCTGACGCGGCCACATGGCGAAAGCTGGTTGCGGCTTTCCCTGGGGAGGCCGAGCATCTGTTCCGCCTGCTGGGCTCGCCGATGAGCGCGCGTGCCCTTGCCGGCACCGCCTGGAACCTGTGGCGCAAGAAGGGCATTGCCGGGGCGCTCGACACCAGTCGTATGTTGCTTTCCTCACCCCGTGCGTGGCTCGAGGAGAATTTCGAGTCGCCCTATGTCAGGGCGACGCTCGCCACCTGGGGCATGCATCTCGATTTCGCGCCCGACATCGCCGGGGGTGCGGTGTTCCCCTATCTGGAATCGATGGTCAACCAGTGTTTCGGCATGGTGATCGGCAAGGGCGGCGCCGATACCATGATCCGCGCTTTGTCCGGCATGGTCACATCAGCCGGCGGCAAGATCGTCACAGGGGCGGAAGTGGCCGAGATCACGGTTTCCGCCGGCAAGGCGACCGGCGTGCGGCTCGCTTCCGGCGAGACGCATAGTGCGACCAAGGCGGTCATCGCCGGCGTCGCTCCCGCCGCGCTAGCCGTCAAACTGTTGCCGAACGGTTCCGGCGATGCCGGCTTCGATACGGCGATGAAAAAGTTCCGCCATGCACCGGGCACGATGATGATCCATCTGGCGCTGGACGAATTGCCGGACTGGCGCGCCGGCGCAGAGCTCCGGCAATTCGCCTATGTGCATCTGTCGCCGTCGCTCGATGCCATGTCGCGCACCTACCAGCAGGCGATGGCAGGCCTGCTGCCGGACGAGCCGGTGCTGGTCGTCGGCCAGCCGACTGCCGTCGACCCGTCGCGCGCGCCTCAGGGCAAGCATGTCCTGTGGGTGCAGGTGCGCATGCTGCCGGCCGAAATTTTGGGCGACGCAGCCGGCACAATCGCACCGGATCACTGGGACAAGGTCAAGGAAACCTACGCCGAGCGCGTCCTCGACATCATCGAGACCTACGCGCCTGGTCTTCGCCACAAGATCCTCGGCCGTGCGGTGTTTTCGCCTGTCGATCTCGAGCGCGAGAACCCGAACCTCGTCGGCGGCGACCAGGTTTGCGGCAGCCATCATCTGGCGCAGAATTTTCTGTTTCGCCCGGCACGCGGTTACGCCGGCTGGAACACACCGGTGGCGCATCTGCACCTCACCGGCGCTGCGACATGGCCGGGCGCCGGCACCGGTGCCGCCTCCGGCTTCATGCTCGCGCAACAGCTTGGCGGGAGGTAGGAGCCAAAGATTTCATAGGGGCGACGAGGGGCACGGCGCTGCTGCCCAAGGAGCCTGAACGAATGAACTGACATAGCCGCGCAGACGAATAACCAAACAGGGGAACGATGATGACCATCAACAGACGCGAATTGCTTGGATACAGTGCTGCAGCGCTTGGTGCGGCGGCGATCGGCTTGCCGCAGGTTGCCAAGGCGGCGGGCGAACTGACCATCGCCTATAACGTCAATTTGCCGTCCTGGGATCCGACGACTGGACCTTCGGCGGTCAACCCGACGATCCAGGGTCTCTACCAATCGGTGTTCGACCAGTTCATTCCGCAGAAGCCGGACCTTTCGTTTGCGCCGGGCCTGATCACCGAATGGGGCTGGAACGACGACCGCAGCAAGATCACGATGACGGTGCGCGAGGGCGTGACCTGGCATGACGGGTCGCCGTTCACCGCAGAGGACGTGGTGTGGTCGCTGCAGCGGGCGGGCGACGAGAAGACCGGCAACCCGATCCAGTTCGTCTGGAAGAACGTCACCAACTTCAAGATCGACGGCAACAAGATCACCGGCGACGTGGTGCAGTTCGACCCGGTGTATTTCAAGTGGATGTCGTTCCTGACCGGCTACATCATGCCAAAAGCCTATTACGAGAAGGTCGGCGCCGAGGGTTTCGAGAAGGCGCCGATCGGCACCGGCCCCTACATGGTCGACAAATTCGAGCGCAACGCCTTCCTGCGGCTGAAGGCCAACCCGAACTATTGGGGCGACAAGCCGGCCTTCGAGAACGTGACGATCAAGTTCGTCACCGATGCGGCAAGCCGCGTCGCCGAGATCGAGTCGGGCTCCTCGCAGGTGACGCTCGAAGTCCCCTATGAGGAGTATGACCGGCTGATCGCCAAGGACGGGCTGGCCGGCTCGTGCAAGAACGTGTCCGACATCGGCATGATCTTCTTCAACGACATCGAGGCGATGCTGGACAAGAACGTCCGCCAGGCTGCGGTGATGGCGGTCGACAAGAAGCTGCTCGTCGAGCGCCTGCTGCACGGCTACGGCCAGCCCATCGATACGCTGGAGACGCCGGAATACACGGCCTTCGATCCGTCGATCAAGGTCGAGCACAATCCGGAAAAGGCCAAGGAGCTTTTGGCCGCCTCCGGTTTTTCGCCGGAGAAGCCGGTCAAGTTCACCATCCAGACCACCAAGGGCTTCAAGCCCAAGGACTATGAGATGATCCAGGCGATCGTCGGCATGTGGCGCAAGGTCGGCATCGAGGCGACGATCGAGGTCTATGAGATCGCCAAGCATTACGAACTGCGCGCCGCCGACAAGCTGGCGCCGGCCGCCTTCTACAATTGGGGCAATGCCATCGGCGATCCGACGACGTCGACCGGCTTTGCCATGTATGGCCCCAGCCCGCATTCGGTGTGGGACAGCCAGGACCTGATCGACATGATCAACCCGCTGTGGGGCGAAAAGGACGAGGCCAAGCGCATCGCCGGCTGGAAGGCGGTCGACAAGTACATCGCCGAGCAGGCCTATGTGCTGCCGCTGATCCAGTATGCGCAGCCGATCGTGCATGCCAAGGGCGTCAACGTCGTGCAGCATGTGTCCGGCGCGCTGTTGCCGGCCTTGATGACCCCGGCCTGACATCGGCATAGACTGCGTGCGCGCCACCGCAACCGGTGGCGCGCCTCTTTCCGCCAGGCTTACAGGCGACCATGCTTCTGCAAAGATTTCTGATCCGTCTTGTGACGATGGCGATCACGCTGTTCGGCGTCGCGGTCGTGGTCTTCGTCGTCATTCGCGTCGCGCCCGGCGACCCGATTGCGATGATGCTGCCGCCCGGCGCGACCCAGGAGGATATCGCCCGGCTGCGCGCGCTCTACGGGCTCGACAAGACCATCGTGCAACAGTTCTTCATCTGGCTGTCCGGCGTCGTCAGGGGCGATTTCGGCACCTCGATTTCGCTGCGGCAAGACGTGCTGGGGCTGGTCTTCAACCGGCTGCCGGCGACGCTGGAACTCGCTATCGTGGCGCTCATCATGGCACTGGCGATCGGCGGTACGACGGCGATCCTTGGCGCGCGCGAACGCGGCACCGCGGTGGAAGCCGGCATCGACATTGCCAGCGGTGCGGCACTGTCCATTCCGGATTTCCTGTGGGGCCTGGTGCTCATTCTTCTCTTCGGCGTGCTGGTGCCGGTGTTCGACATTTCCGGGCGGGTGTCGCCGCAGCTCGACCTGCCATTCGTCACCCAGTTCTATCTCGTCGAGAGCATATTTCGGCTGCGCTTCGACCTGACCAAGGATCTGCTGGCGCACATGCTGATGCCGGCGATTGCACTGGCGTTGCCGCTGGCGGCGATCATTTCGCAGCTCTTAAAACAGTCGCTGAAGGAAGTGCTCGATCTCGACTATGTCGTGCTGGCCAGGGTCAAAGGGTTTTCGGAAACGCAGGTCATCCTGCGCGAGGCGCTGAAGAATGCCGCCCTGCCGACGCTCACTCTGGTCGGCGTGCAGTTCACCTTCCTCATCGGCGGCACGGTCATCGTCGAGCGGCTGTTCTCTTATGAAGGTCTCGGCAACATGGCGATCGACGCGGTCATCAACCGCGACCTGCCGCTGATCCAGGGCATTGTGCTGGTCTTTGCGCTGCTGTTCGTGCTGATCAACCTTGCCGTCGACATGATGTATGCGCTGCTCAATCCGAGGCTGCGCCATGGATGACGGCCGCATTTCGAGACATGGCTCGGGCGCGAAATTGTGGCTGGCCGGCGGCTGGCTGCTGCTGGCACTGCTGGCCGCGATCTTCGCGCCGTTGGTGGCGCCGCAGGATCCGCTGGCGCAGGATCTGATGCTGGAGCGCCTGCCGCCATTCTGGATGAGCGGCGCCGAGCCCGGCTATTGGCTCGGCACCGACAGCCTCGGCCGCGATCTGTTGTCGCGACTGATCTTCGGCGGCCGCATCGCCTTCATCGTCGCCTTCGCCGCGGCCATCGCCGCGTGCCTGGTCGGGTCGACGCTGGGGCTGCTTGCCGGCTATTTCGGCGGCTGGGCCGACCGCATCATCTCGCGCATCGTCGATGTCTGGATGGCGTTTCCGCCGGTGCTGTTCGCCATCCTCTTGGTTGCCGTGCTCGGCACCGGATTGAGCTCCGTCATCCTGGCCATCGCCATCATCGACTGGACGCGCTTCTGCCGGGTGATCCGCGCCGAGACGATGGGCCAGTCTCGCATGGATTATGTCGAGAATGCCCGCATCGCCGGCTATGGCCGCATCGGCATCATGCTGCGCGAAGTGCTGCCCAATGTGGTGCCGTCGATCGTGGCGCTGCTGTCGCTGGAAATGGGCATCGCGGTCATCGTCGAGGCGATCCTGTCCTTCGTCAATCTGTCGATCTCGACCGACGATCCGACCTGGGGCGGCATCATCGCCGAGGGCCGGTTGTCGATCCATCAGGCCTGGTGGGTGCTGGTGTTTCCGCTGATCACGCTGATCCTGACCGTGCTGTCGTTCAGTCAGTTCGGCGAGGGGCTGAAGGCGCGTTTCGATCCGGTGCTGCGATGAGCGCGGCCTGCCTCGACATCAGGGGCTTGAGCGCCGTGCTGCCGAACGGCCAGCGCGTGCTGCGCTCCGTGTCGCTCGCTGTACAGCCGGGCGAAGTACGCGCGCTGGTCGGCGAAAGCGGCGCCGGCAAGACGATGATCGGCAAGGCGGTGCTCGGCGTGCTGCCGCCGAGCGTGCGCATTGTCGAAGGCAGTATGCTGCTCGAAGGCGAGGACCTCGGCAAACTGCAGCCAAAGGCGCGGCGCACCCTGATCGGTGCACGCACCGCGCTGATCCCGCAGGACCCGCTGACCGCGCTCAACCCGTCGCGCCGCATCGGCCTGCAGATGACCGACCGGCTGGTGCGCATTCTCGGCTGGAGCGGTGAAAGGGCCGACCAGCGCATCCGGCAATTGCTGGACCAGGTGCAGATCCGCGATCCGGACCGTGTGCTGAAATGCTATCCGCACGAACTGTCCGGCGGCATGCGCCAGCGCGTGCTGATCGCCGCCGCCTTCGCCGCCGAGCCAAGGCTGATCGTCGCCGACGAGCCGACCACGGCGCTCGATGTCACCGTGCAGAAGCAGATCCTGCGGCTGATCGCCGAGTTGCAGCGCGAGCATGGCACCGCGATCCTGTTCGTCACCCATGATCTCGGCGTCGTCGCCAAGATCAGCCAAAAGGTCTCGGTGCTCTATGCCGGCAAGGTGGTGGAGGAAGCCGAGACGGCTGATCTCTTCGCCGCCCCTGAACATCCCTACACGCGGGCGCTGATGCAAGCCACGCCGCGCTACACCGATCCGTTGGCGTCGCTGAAGCCGGTGGACGAGGCGGTGCTGGCGGGGCTCGCCGCCGAGATCGCTGCCGCCGACCAGGCGTGGAGGCCGCATGGCTGAGCCGCTGTTTTCCGTGCGCGGGCTGAAGGTCGCGCTGCCCGACATGACGCGCAAGCCGCTGATTGGCCGCGCGCCGCTGGCCGAGATCCTGAAAGGTCTGGACTTCGACCTGCCCAAGGGTTCGGTGACCGGCATCGTCGGCGAATCCGGATCCGGCAAATCGACACTCGGCCGTGCGCTGGTGCGCCTGCTGGAACCAAGCGCCGGTAGCATCAGCTTCGATGGCCGCGATATCACCCACCTGCCGGAGGCGGAGCTCAGGCCGTTGCGGCGCAATCTGCAGATGATCTTTCAGGATCCGATGTCGTCGCTCAATCCCCGCCGCACCATCTTCAGCATCATCGCCGCCCCGCTCAAGCAGAATGGGCTTGGCGACAATCTGAAGGCCCGCGTCGCAGAAGCACTGCAGCGCGTCGGCCTGCCACAGAGTTTTGCCAGCCGCTACCGGCACGAACTGTCCGGCGGCCAGCGCCAGCGTGTCGGCATTGCGCGCGCCCTGGCGCTGTCGCCGAAATTCGTGCTGGCCGACGAGATCGTCTCCGGCCTCGACGTGTCGACCCAGGCGCAGATCCTGACGCTCCTGGAAAAGCTCGCGGCCGAGATGGGCCTGACCGTTGCCTTCATCAGCCATGACCTGTCGGTGATCCGGCGGCTGTGCAAGCAGGTGATCGTCATGCGCGAAGGCGTAATCGTCGAGGCCAGCGCGACGGACGCTCTGTTCGACAGTCCGCGGCAGGCCTACACGCGCGACCTGATATCAGCCATTCCGCTTCCCGAAATCGATGCCGGCTGGCTGGACATCCATCCCGCCGCAAAGCCACCGGCATGAACCATCCGCACGCCGAACAGCGGGCTTTGGCGTGCGCCCGGCAAGTGTCCCGCAATGGAGGATGACTGACATGAAGAGTGCAATCCTGACTGCAACATTTGCGGCCGCCGCTCTGGGAACCATGGGTGCTGCTTGCGCCGATTCCATCCCCGGTATGCGCGGCCACGACCACACCGGCATCACCGTGCCCGACATGAAGCAGGCGGTCGATTTCTTCACCGAAGTGGTCGGCTGCAAAAAGGCGATGTCGTTCGGCCCATTCGCCGACGACAAGGGCACCTTCATGCAGGACCTGCTCGGCGTCGATCCCAAGGCGGTGATCGAAGAGATCACCATGGTCCGCTGCGGCTACGGATCGAACATCGAGCTGTTCAAATACACGGCACCCGACCAAAAGGATTTGACGCCGAAGAACAGCGACATTGGCGGCTTCCACATCGCGCTTTATGTCGACGATGTCGCCGCCGCGAAAGCCTATCTCGACGGCAAGGGCGTGAAGACCCGGTTGGGTCCGCTCCCGGTCAAGGAGGGCCCGGCCGCCGGCCAGACCATCCTCTATTTCCAGGCGCCCTGGGGCCTGCAGCTGGAAGCGATCAGCTATCCCGACGGCATGGCCTACGAGAAAGGCGCCGAGACCGTGCTGTGGAGCCCAAAGAACCCGGAAAAGTGACCCGGCAGGGCGTGCTTGCGCAACCATCCGCAAGCACGCGATAGGCCCCCGAAGCAAATCGTCTCAACATGAAACTTTAAGCTTGAAATAATTTCCCTCCGGCACAATACTGGCAGTCGAGATCGCCGGCCTTGCCGGCGACCCGGAAGCGAAGGGGAGATCGCAGGCATGAAGGTTGCGGTTCTCGGCGGTGGACCTGCCGGCCTCTACTTTGCCATCTCGATGAAACTCAGGGACGCCGCGCACGAGGTGACGGTGTTCGAGCGCAATCGCGCCGACGACACGTTCGGCTGGGGCGTCGTGCTGTCGGCCGAGACGCTCGACAATCTGACCCGGAACGATCCGGTCAGTGCCGTCTGGATCAAGAAGCACTTCGCCTATTGGGACGACATCGCCGTCATCCATGACGGTGTGCGCACCGTCTCGACCGGCCATGGTTTCTGCGGCATCGGCCGCAAGCGGCTGCTCGTCCTGTTGCAAAGGCGGGCGCGCGAACTCGGCGTCAAACTCAACTTCGAGACCGACATCGCCGATCCCAAGCCTTATATGGAAACGTACGATCTCGTCGTTGCCGCCGACGGGCTGAACTCGAGAGCCCGCAACACTTTCGTCGACGTGTTCAAGCCCGACATCGACACCCGCAAATGCAAGTTCGTCTGGCTGGGCACCGAGCAGAAATTCGACGACGCCTTCACCTTTATCTTCGAGAAGACGGAGCATGGCTGGGTGTGGGCGCACGCCTACCAGTTCGACAGCGATACCGCGACCTTCATCGTCGAATGCAGCGAACAGACCTGGGCTGGTTTCGGCTTCGGTTCGATGTCGCAGCAGGAATCGATCACCGTCTGCGAGCGCATCTTCGCCAAGCACCTTGGCGGCCACGCGCTGATGACCAATGCCAACCACATAAGGGGTTCGGCCTGGATCAATTTCCCGCGCGTGCTGTGCGAGCGCTGGTCCTATCAGAACCTGGCGCTGATGGGCGATGCGGCGGCATCGGCGCATTTCTCGATCGGCTCCGGCACCAAGCTGGCGCTGGAAAGTGCTGTGGCGCTGGCAGACTATGTCGAGTCCGAGCCCGACCTCGAAGCGGCGTTTCGTAAATATGAGGATGCGCGCCGCACCGAGGTGCTGAAGCTGCAGTCGGCGGCGCGCAATTCGCTCGAATGGTTCGAGGAAGTCGAGCGCTATCTCGGCCTCGATCCGGTCCAGTTCAATTACTCGCTGCTGACGCGGTCACAACGAATCAGCCACGAGAATTTGCGGCTGCGCGATGCGGAATGGCTGGCCGGCGCCGAAGAATGGTTCCAGCGCCAGGCCGGCGCCGGCGGCAACAGCTTGCGCCGCGCGCCGATGTTCGCGCCGTTCAAGCTGCGCGACATGGCGCTCGCCAACCGCATCGTCGTCTCGCCGATGGCGCAGTACAAGGCCGTCGACGGCTGTCCGACCGACTGGCATTTCGCCCACTATGCCGAGCGTGCCAAGGGCGGCGCCGGCCTGCTCTATATCGAGATGACCTGCGTCAGCCCGGAAGGTCGGATCACGCCTGGCTGCCCCGGATTCTACGCACCAGAGCATGAAGTCGCGTGGAAGCGGCTGGTCGATTTCGTCCACACCGAGACAGAGGCGAAGATCTGCGCCCAGATCGGCCATTCCGGCGCCAAGGGCTCGACCCGGCTCGGCTGGTTAGGCACCGACGTGCCGCTGCCGTCCGGCAACTGGCCGGTGATGGCGGCATCGGCTGTCGCCTGGTCGCCTGAGAACCAGGTGCCGAAGGCGATGGACCGCGCCGACATGGACCGCGTGCGAGACCAGTTCGTAGCCTCGGCCGAGATGGCCGAGCGTGGCGGCTTCGACATGCTCGAAATCCATGCCGCACACGGCTATCTGCTGTCGTCCTTCATCACACCGGTCACCAACCGACGCACCGACGCCTATGGCGGTTCGCTGGAAAACCGCATGCGTTATCCGCTGGAGATCTTCCATGCGGTGCGCGCCGTGTGGCCCTCGGAAAAGCCGATCTCGATGCGCATCTCGGCCAATGACTGGGTCGGCATCGAAGGCGTGACGCCTGCCGACGCGGTCGAGATCGCACGGCTGTTGCATGAGGCCGGCGTCGACATTTGCGACGTCTCAGCCGGCCAGACATCGGCGCTGGCAAAGCCTGTCTATGGCCGCATGTTCCAGACGCCGTTTTCCGACCGCATCCGCAATGAGGTCGGCATGGCGACGATGGCGGTCGGCAACATCTACGAACCCGACCACGTCAATTCGATTCTGATGGCCGGCCGCGCCGACCTGGTGGCGCTGGCAAGGCCGCATCTCGCCGATCCCTACTGGACGCTGCATGCCGCCGTCACGCTCGGCGACCGCGGCGTCAAATGGCCGGATCCCTATTTGCCAGGCCGCGACCAGATCTACCGGCTGGCCGAACGCGATGCGGCTGCGGGGTTGAAAGTATGAGCGGCGCCGCAGCCATCGCTGGCAGGCATGCGCTGGTCACCGGCGGCGGCTCCGGCGTTGGCCGGGCGATCGCATTGGCGCTGGCCGGCGCCGGCATCGACGTGACCATCTGCGGCCGGCGCGAGGCGGAGCTCGCCAAGGTGGCCAAGGAAAGCAGCCGTATCTTCGGCATCGCCGCAGACGTCACCGACGAAGCCTCGATGGCGTCGCTCTACAGCCAGGCGGAAGCCGCACGCGGACCATTCGACATCGTCGTCGCCAATGCCGGTATGTCCGGCAGCGCACCGGCGCACAGAACCGCGCTCAGCGACTGGCAGCGCACGCTCGACGTCAATCTCACCGGTGCGTTCCTGACGGTGAAGCCGGCGTTGGCCGGTATGGCCGCGCGCAAGGCGGGTCGCATCGTCTTCGTCGCCTCCACCGCCGGGCTGAAAGGTTATCCGTATGTCGCAGCATACGTTGCCGCCAAGCACGGCGTCGTCGGGCTGATGCGGGCGCTTGCCGCCGAGACCGTCAAAACTGGGGTGACCGTCAACGCCGTTTGCCCGGGCTTCGTCGAAACCGACATGCTGGAGGCATCCGTCCAGCGCATCATCGACAAGACCGGCCGCTCGGTCGAGGACGCACGGACGAGCCTCGCCTCGACCAATCCGCAAGGCCGCTTCATCCAGCCGGAGGAAGTCGCCGCCGCGGTGCTTTGGCTGTGCGGCGATGCCGCCCGCTCGATCACCGGGCAGACGATCTCGATTTCAGGAGGCGAGACATGGTAGCAGGTCCCCTGCCCACCCCTTCAGGACACGGCAAGGACCGGCTGCGGCTGTGGATAAGGCTGCTGCGGGCATCCCGCACCATCGAAGCCGAACTGCGCGAGCGTCTGAAAAAAGAATTCAACACGACGCTGCCGCGTTTCGACGTGATGGCGGCGCTCTACCGCGTGCCGGAAGGCATGCTGATGAGCGACCTGTCGCGCTTCCTGCTGGTGTCCAACGGCAATGTCACCGGCATCGTCGACCGGCTGGTTTCGGAAGGGCTGGTGGCCCGCGCGCGCCGCAATGGCGACCGCCGCACCTCGATGGTGCGGCTGACCGAGGAAGGCTCGAAAGCCTTCGGCATCATCGCTGCCGCGCATGAGACATGGATCGCCGAGCTGCTGGGCAATGTCAGCGAGGATGAAGCACGCCGGCTGACCGGCATGCTGACCTCGTTCCGCAGCAATTGGGAGGGCAGGGAATGACCGATTTGGCAGGCCGCAAGCCGAAGCATTTCCTCTGGCAGGTCGAAGGCAAAATCGCCAAGGTCCGGCTCGACCGGCCGGAGCGCAAGAACCCGCTGACGTTCGAGAGCTATGCCGAATTGCGCGACACTTTTCGCGACCTCGTCTATGCCGACGATGTCGATGCCGTGGTGTTCCTGTCCAATGGCGGCAATTTCTGCTCCGGCGGGGATGTGCACGACATTATCGGGCCGCTGGTCAAGATGGACATGAAGGAACTGCTCGCCTTCACCCGCATGACCGGCGATTTCGTCAAGGCGATGCTGAATTGCGGCAAGCCGATAATTTCGGCGGTCGACGGTGTGGCGGTCGGCGCCGGCGCCATCATCGCCATGGCGTCCGATATCCGCATCGCCACGCCGGAAGCCAAGACCGCGTTCCTGTTCACCCGCGTCGGCCTTGCCGGCTGCGATATGGGCGCCTGCGCGATCCTGCCGCGCATCATCGGCCAGGGCCGCGCCGCCGAATTGCTTTACACCGGCCGGACAATGACGGCGGCTGAAGGCGAGCGTTGGGGGTTCTACAACCGGCTGGTCGATGCGGCGGCACTCGAGGCCGACGCACTCGACATGGCGGAGCGCATTGTTTCCGGCCCGACCTTCGCCCACGGCATCACCAAGACGCAGTTGAACCAGGAATGGTCGATGGGGCTCGACCAGGCGATCGAAGCGGAAGCGCAAGCGCAAGCGATCTGCATGCAGACGCGCGATTTCGAGCGCGCCTACAAGGCCTTCGTCGCCAAGGGAAAACCGGTGTTCGAGGGCAATTGATGGCCGACAAGAGTTTCCTCAACTGGCCGTTCTTCGAGGACCGCCACCGCGAGCTGGCCGAGCGGCTGGACGCATGGTGCGCCAAGAACCTGCCGGTCGATCACCATGATGTCGATGCCGCTTGTCGCGAACTGGTGGCGAAGCTCGGCCAAGACGGCTGGCTGAAGCCGACGGCGATCGACACGGAAACCCCTGGGCCACTCGACGTGCGAACCCTATGCATCACCCGCGAGACGCTGGCACGGCATGACGGGCTGGCCGACTTCGCTTTCGCCATGCAAGGGCTCGGCACCGGCGCGCTCAGCCTGTTCGGCACACCGCAGCAGCAGCAATGGCTGGCGAAAACGCGCGCCGGCAAGGCGATTTCGGCCTTTGCCTTGTCGGAACCACGCTCGGGTTCGGATGTCGCCAATATGGAGATGGAAGCCGTCCGTGACGGCGATAGCTATGTTCTCTCCGGCGAAAAGACTTGGATCTCCAATGGCGGCATCGCCGACCTCTATGTCGTCTTCGCCCGCACCGGCGAGGCGCCGGGCGCCAAGGGGCTTTCCGCTTTCATCGTGCCGGCCGAAACCAAGGGGTTGAGCATCGCCGAGCGCATCGAGGTGATTGCACCGCATCCGCTGGCGCGCCTGTCCTTCGACAACGTCCGCGTTCCAGCCTCGGCGCTGATCGGCAAGCCCAGCGATGGCTTTCGCATCGCCATGTCGGTGCTCGACGTGTTCCGCTCGACGGTGGGTGCCGCCGCCCTGGGCTTTGCCCGCCGGGCGCTCGATGAAAGCATCGCCAGGGTGGCCGAGCGCGAATTGTTCGGCGCGCCGATGGCCGAGCTGCAGATGGTGCAGGGCCACATCGCCGACATGGCGCTCGATGTCGATGCCGCTGCCTTGCTTGTCTACCGCGCCGCCTGGACCAAGGACATGGGGGCACCGCGGGTGACGCGCGAGGCGGCCATGGCGAAACTATACGCGACAGACCGCGCGCAAGAGGTGATCGACAAGGCCGTGCAGTTGCATGGCGGCGACGGAGTTCGCAAAGGTCATATCGTCGAAAGCCTGTATCGCGAGATCCGCGCGCTGCGCATCTATGAGGGCGCGTCGGACGTGCAGAAGGTGGTGATAGCACGGCAAGTGATGGGCGCGGCCTGAGGCAGCTCAGAAGATTTAGACGAGACCGTTTTCGAACCGGACATTTTAGAAGCAGATTGAATATCGGGAGGCCAGACATGCACACCATCCTGCAGCCGGAAGGCTGGGCAAAACCTGTCGGCTACGCCAACGGCGTCGCGGCGCGTGGGCGGCTGGTCTTCGTCGGCGGCCAGGTCGGCTGGAACGGGCAATGCCAGTTCGAGACCGATGATTTCGCCGGCCAGGTGCGGCAGACACTTGAAAACATCGTCGCCGTGCTGGCCGAGGCCGGCGCCGAGCCACAGCACATCACCTCGATGACCTGGTATTTTACCGACAAGGCCGAATATCTGGCCAACCTCAAAGGCGTTGGCGAGGCCTATCGCGAGGTGATCGGACGGCATTTTCCGGCCATGGCCGCCATGCAGGTGATGGCGCTGGTCGAGGACCGCGCCAAGGTCGAGATCCAGGCTACCGCGGTCATCCCTGAGTGAATTATCCGCGAAGGCCTGCCTGTTTCAGAAGCGGCAGCACGCGGTCGCAGAAATAGGGCAGTTCTTGCGTGTAGTTGACGAAGGACAGCGCAATTCCCTGATAGCCATGCCCGGCAATGGCGACCATGTCGGCGGCGATCGTTTCCGGCGTTCCGATCAGGGGATAAGTGCCGGCGCCGCCGGCAAAGCGCTGGCGGTAGCGGTCATAGGCATGCGGGTCGTGCGACTGCGAGAATTCCTTCTTGCCCGCCATGTGGGCATCGACCGCGTCGTGGTCGGCCATCTCGACCGCATAGCGGGTGTAGTAGGCCTGTGCCTCTTCCATCGTCGGGCGGCAGACGACATGCGCCACGGTGTAGACGCCGACATCACGGCCCACCTTGTCGGCTCGCTCACTGATATCGGCGACGTGCTTGCCGGCATCGCTCATTTCGGAAAAGGTTGTGAACAGGTAATCACATTGGGCGGCGGCGAAATCCCGGCCCGGACCGCCGAAAGCGGCATTCATGGTCACCGGGCGTGGAGCTTGTAGACTGGCCGGGCGGCTCACCGCCTCTTTCAGGTGATAATAGGTGCCTTCGTAGTCGAGCGGCTGGTCCGAGGCGTACAGTTTTTCGAGGATTTCGATCCATTCGGCCGCCTGGTCGTAGCCTTTCTCGACCAAAGGCGTGCCGAACATGCCGAATTCCTTCGGGTTCCAGCCGCATACGATGTTGAGGCCGGCGCGGCCCTGGCTGATGTGGTCGACCGTCGCCAGTGCCTTGGCGGCGTAGAGCGGATGCACGAGCGGCACATGCACGGTCATGAACAGGCCAATCTGTTCGGTCGCCACGGCAAGGGCCGCAGCCCAGGTAAAAGTCTCGAACGACCATTCGCGCACCTTGTTGCGGCCGCCAAAACCGCGCCAGCGCGCGATCGGCAGCATGAACTCCAGACCGGCGCGGTCGGCGATCCGGGCTGCCGTCAGATTGTCCTGCCAGCTTGCCGTCCAGCGTTCCGGCACATCGGTAATGGCAAGGCCGCCATCGGCATTGGTCGAAAAGACGCCGAGCTTCAACCGGTTCGGGCCGTGCAGAGGATGCGCTTTGATCATGTCTGAAAACTCGCTGCGGGAGACGGCAGGCTACGGCCGCGGGAAAATATTTCAAGCCTGAAATAGCTTCGCTCGGCTCTGGTTTGCGGCTATGGATTTGGACCGGACAAAAAAGGGGATCGGCATGAGCGAGTTCCGCCAGAAATGCACGGCCAAGCAAAACCTCGTCGGCTCGTTCGCCGCCATACCGCACGCCGTTGCGGTGGAAGTGATGGCGATGGCCGGTCTCGATTTCCTTTGCATCGACTGGGAGCATGCCCAGATCTCCAGGGACACGATCGAGAACATGGTGCGGGCCGCCGATAGCCATCGCGTGCCGGCCATTGTGCGCGTCCCCGGGCACCAGCCGGAAGCGATCGCCGCCGCACTCGACAGCGGTGCGCAAGGCGTGCTCATCCCGCGCATCTCGACGGCTGCCCAGGCCCAGGCGGCGGTGAAGGCCTCGCGCTATCCGCCTGAGGGCGAGCGAGGCGTCGGGCCCGGCCGGGCCGCCGGCTATGGCTACCGCATCCCGCAATATCTCGCTGCCGCCAATGCCAGGACCGTTGTCGCGGTCCAGGTCGAAACCGCCGAAGGTCTTGCCAATATCGAGGCGATTGCAGCCGTGGACGGCGTTGACGTGATCTTCGTCGGTCCTGGAGACCTCTCGGTGTCGATCGATGCAATCGGCCCGAAAGGCGCCGACAAGCTCAATGCGGCGATCCGGACGATCATCGGCGTGACGATCGCTCACGGCAAGGCCGCCGGCATATTTTGCGCCAGCCCGCAGCCTGTCGGCCAATGGGCAGCCATTGGCGCCAGCTTTTTCATCCTGGCCAGCGACACAATGTTTCTCGGCGCCGGCGCTGCCGCCAACTATGCCGCGGCACGCGATGAGCTGGCTTAACGGAAACTTTTTAAGCTTAAAACTTTTGTCTTGAAATGTCCGACGCTTTGGATAAGCATTCAATATCGATCGTGACTGCCGTGCCGGACGGGCTTGCCGGCGGTCCAGTCGAGGCGTTCAGGGTGCGAGGTTCAGTCCTTGTCGTTCATGCTGCCCCAGTCATCGTCTCTGGCCAGCGCGCGTTACGCTTTCGATGGCGTGCGCGCCCAAATTCGCGACCTGCATACCGAAAACATCGCCAACCTTGCCGTGCGTGCGCGTGAACTGGGCGACGTGATCGCGCTCTGGTACGGCGAAGGCGACATGGTGACGCCGGCCTTCATCCGCGACGCGGCCAAGCAGGCGTTCGATGAAGGCCTGACCTTCTACGTTCCCAACATGCGCGGCCACGGTCCGTTAAATGAAGCGCTGTCGGAGTATCAGACGCGCCTCCACGGACGGCCGATCCCGATCGCCCGCACCACGGTGACGCCGGGCGGCATGCAGGCGCTGTACCTGGCGCTGGAGCTGCTGGTCGATACCGGCACCAACGTCGTCTATGTCGCGCCGCAATGGCCCAACATTCACAACGCCATCCATCTGATCGGTGGCGAGCCGCGGCCGTTTTCCCTCGATTTCAAGGGCGACTGGAAGCTCGATCTCGACCGGCTGTTTGCGACTTGCGATGCGCGCACGCGGGCGATCTTCCTGTCGACGCCGTCCAATCCAACCGGCTGGACCGCATCGCGCGAGGAGATGCAGGCTCTGCTCGATTTCAGCCGGCGCACCGGCATCTGGATCATCTCCGACGAGGTTTATGGCCGGCTCTATTTCGACAGCGTTGTGGCGCCTTCGGTGCTGCAGATCGCCGAGGACGGCGACCGGGTGCTGTCGGTCAACAGCTTCTCGAAGGCCTGGGCAATGACCGGCTGGCGCGTCGGCTGGCTGACGCATCCCTCCGGTGTCGCCGACCAGCTCGGCGCCATGAGCCAGTATATCAACAGTGGCACGGCCGCCCCCATCCAGGCCGGTGCCGTCGCGGCGATCCGCCAGGGCGAGCCGCTGGTCGAGGAGATCAGGCAGCGGATCAAGACCGGTCTCGACCTCGCCTATGACAGGCTGGCTGAGATCCCGGGTATCGTGCTGCCGACAAAACCGCGCGGCGGCATGTATGCGTTCTTTGCCATGGAAGGCGAAGACGACGCGCGCCGCGCCTGCGCCAAGATCCTGGAGACGGCACGCGTCGGGCTGGCGCCCGGCCATCTGTTCGGAAGTTCGGCGACGGCCTTCCTGCGCATGTGTGTCTGCCGCGACCGCGACCAGTTAGCGACTGCGCTCGACCGCATGACCGCTGCCATGAATTGACGCCCTGCCCAAAAGCGGGGCGGCAAAAAACCGTGCGGGAGCAAACCCGCCCGATCAACAACCAGAGGGAACAAAAATGAGCCTCACTCGTCGTAACCTGCTTCTTCTCGCGGCCACGATCGGCATCGCTGCCGGCCCCGCCACCGCCTTCGCGGCCGATGTGCTCAATGTCGGCGCCTACCCGACCAATCCGCCCTTCGAATACAAGAACGAGAGCGGCACGTTCGAGGGTTTTGAAGTCGACATCGTCAACGAAGCGGCAAAGCGCGTCGGCATGACCACGGAAATTGCCGACCTCGGATTCCAGGCGCTGTTTGCCGCCACCACCTCAAAGCGCATCGATGTCGCCATCTCGTCGATCACCATCACGCCGGAGCGGCTGAAGTCGCAGTCGTTCACCCAGCCCTATTATGATTCCGACATGGGCATCGCCACCAAGACCGACAGCGCGATCAACACCGAGGCCGACCTCAAGGGCAAGATCATCGGCGTGCTGTCCGGCTCGACCGGCGAGACCTGGGTTAAGGAGCACCAGGCGGCCGACGGGTTCAGCGATGTGAAGGGCTACGACACGCAGCAGAACCTGCTGCTCGATCTCAGCGCCGGCCGCGTCGACGCCGCCGTCAGCGACATTCCGGGCATGGAATACTCCTTCACCAAGATGAAGGACCTCACCGTGAAGGAGCGCATCAAGACCGGCGAACAGTACGGCCTGATGATGACCAAGGACCACCCGCTGCTCGGCAAGCTGAACGACGCGCTGACCACGATGAAGAAGGACGGCACGATCGCCGCGATACACAAGAAGTGGTTCGGCAGCGATGCACCGGCCGATTCCTCGACCGTCAAGGAACTGCCGCTGCCGAAGGGCTGAGCGGCAGTTTTCGTTTGAACCGCGCCGGCTTTCCAGGCCGGCACGATTTGACGGCGTCCTTCGATTTTCGCGCATGACCCTCCCCGGAAACCGATTTCGGTTTCCGGGATCATGCTTTAGCGTCGCGGGACGCCAACCGTTTCGGGAATGCTCCCATGTCGCTGCTGGACACCTTCTTCAACCCCGATGTCATCATGTCCAGCCTGCCGGCGTTGCTGCGTGGCTTCCTGAACACGCTGCTGCTCGGACTGCTCAGCATCGGCATCGGTATCCCCGTCGGCCTGGTGATCAGCCTGGTGCGGCTCTATGCGCCAAAGCCGCTGCGCTGGCTGGCGATTGGCTACACCGACATCTTTCGCGCGTTGCCGGTGCTGGTCGTGCTGATCCTGATCTATTATGCGCTGCCCTTCCTCGGCATACGCCTGTCGTCCTGGACCTCCGCAGTGACAGCGTTTGCCATCATCATGTCGGCCTATTCGAGCGAAGTGTTCCGCTCCGGCATCGAAAGCATTCCAATCGGCCAGTTCGAGGCGGCAAACGCGCTCGGCCTGCCGTTCCTGCTGACCTTGCGCAAGGTGGTGCTGCCGCAGGCGATCCGCGTCGTCATTCCACCGATGACCAGCAACTGCGTCTCGATGTTCAAGGACACTTCGCTGGCATCCACCGTGGCGCTGCCGGAACTCTTGAAGGAAGCGACCAACGCGCAGTCGCTCTACGCCAATCCCTCGCCGCTGATCGGCGCGGCACTGGTCTATCTCATCTTCCTTTGGCCGATGGTCCGCCTCGTCAGCCTGCTGGAACGCCGCTTCAAAACCGAAAAGACGCGCTGACCTCGCCACAATTTCCATCTGCAAAGCACTTGCGCAGGAGACGACCTTGAACAAGCACCAGACCGACAATGCGAGCGACGCCGCCGGCGCGTTCCCCGTCGAAGCCATCCGCGCCATGTTCCCCGCGTTGCAGCGGGCCGGCGACTTCATCTTCCTGGACAATGCCGCCGGCGCGCAGATCCCGCAAAGCGTGCTCGACGCGGTGACCAACCATCTGGTCGCGCACAATGTGCAGCGCGGCGGCCGTTATGGCCGAAGCGTCACTGTCGACCAGTCGGTCGCCGATGCGCGGGAAAGCGTAGCGCTGCTGATAAACGCCTACAGCCCGGCCGAAATCTGCTTCGGCATGAACGCCACCTCCTTCATCCGTCTCGTCAGCCTCGGCATCGGCCAGATGCTGCAGGAGCGCGACGAGATCGTCATCACCGACATGGACCACGACGCCAACATCGCGACATGGCTGGCGCTGGAGTCCGCCGGCGCCAAGTTCAAGTGGTGGCGCATGCGTGAGGACGGCAATCTGCATGTCGACGACCTCAAGCCCCTGGTCTCCGACCGCACAAGGCTTGTCGCTTGCACGGTGACGGCGCACTCGATCGGCTCGATCGTCGATGTCGCGTCAGTGGCCAGGATCGCGCACGCGGCCGGCGCCGAAGTGTTCCTCGACTGCGTGCATTACGGCCCGCACGGGTTGATCGACGTGCAGGCCTGGGATTGCGATTACCTCGTCTGCTCCGGCTACAAGAACTTCTCGCCGCATATGGGCTTCCTGTGGGGTCGCTTCGAGACACTGAAGCGGCTGCCGACCTTTCGCGAGGATTTCATCCCCGACGAGCCGCCCTACAAGGTCGAGGCCGGTACCTTCATCTACGAGAACGTCTCCGGCATGGATGCCGCCGTGCAGTATCTGGAACTGATCGGCCGCAATCTTGCGCCATCCAACAACCGCTCGCGGCGCGACAACATCGTCGCCGGCATGGGCGCCATCCGCGATTACGAGCTGGTGCTGGCGCGCGAGATGCTGGCCGTGCTCAAGGATTGCGGCGCCACCATCTACGGCGTCGCCGACGAGGCCCGCATCGATGAGCGCGTGCCGACCTTCTGCTTCAACATCGGCAAGCTGTCGCCGCAGCGGATGGTCGAAGAAATGGCCGAAATGCAGATCGGCATCCGCGACGGCCACATGTACGCGCCGCGGCTGATGAAACGGCTCAACCTCTCGATGGACAGCGGCGCCATCCGCGCCTCGCTGGTGCACTACAACACGGTGGACGAGATCAGGCGCTTCGGCGAGGCGCTGCGCGCCATCATCGCCAAGCTGTCGTGACTGGAATGCGGCGTGCCTGACCTTCCGGTCAGGCCGCCGCCTTCTTCGCCAGTCTCGCCTTGATCGAGGCGACGTCGGCGCGCGGCGTCGCGGCGAACAGCGTCTTCGTATAGGGGTGCTTGGGGTCGGCAAAGACCTCTTCGCGCGAGCCATATTCGACCGCTTCACCGAAATACATCACCATCACGTCGTCGGCGATGTAGCGCACCACGGACAGGTCGTGGCTGATGAAGACATAGGTCAGCTGGAACTCGTCCTGCAGGTCGGCGAGCAGGTTCAACACCTGTGCCTGTACCGACAGATCGAGTGCCGAGACCGGCTCGTCCAGAACCAGCAGGCTCGGGTTCAGCATCAGCGCGCGGGCAATGGCGATGCGCTGGCGCTGACCGCCCGAGAACATGTGCGGATAGCGATTGTAGTGCTCGGTGCCGAGGCCGACTTTCTTCAGCATCTTCATGGCCAGGTCGCGCCGCTCTTCGGCCGGCTTGTCGGTGTTGATGAGCAGTGGTTCGCCGAGCACATCGCCGATCTTCTGGCGCGGATTAAGCGACCCGTATGGATTCTGGAAGACGATCTGCACCTTGCGGCGCATCTCCTTGGTCAGGCCGTTCCTGGCGATATCGACCTTGTTGCCGTCGATGAAAAGCTCGCCCGACGTTGCCGGATCGATCAGCGTGATGATGCGGGCAAGCGTGGACTTGCCGCAGCCGCTCTCGCCGACAATGGCCAGCGTCTTGCCCTTGTCGACACTGAAGGAAACGCCCTTGACGGCATGCACGGTGCGCTGCCCGCGAAACAGGCCGCCGCCGACGTGATAGTCGCGCTTGATGTCCTTGCCTTCGACGACCTTGATGCTCATCAGGCGACTCCGGCGGCCGGTTCGAACAGCATGTCTGAGACAGTCGGCAGACGGTCGCCGACAGCGTTGTCCGGCAGGGCCGACAGGAGCGCACGCGTGTAGTTGCTCTTTGGCGACTCGAACAGCGACAGCACGTCGGCCTCTTCCATCTTGCGGCCCTTGTACTGAACGATGACGCGGTCGGCGGTCTCGGCGACGACGCCCATATTGTGGGTGATCATGATCAGGCCCATGCCGTATTTGACCTGCAGCGAGACCAGCAGGTCGAGGATCTGCTTCTGGATGGTGACGTCGAGTGCGGTGGTCGGCTCGTCGGCGATCAAAAGCTTCGGATTGCAGGCGATGGCGATGGCGATCATGACGCGCTGGCACTGGCCGCCCGACATCTGGTGCGGGAAGGAGTTCAGCCGTTCCGCCGGCTCAGCAATGCCGACTTGCGTCAAAAGCTCGATGGCGCGCTCCCGGCGTTGCGCACCGTCCATGCCCATATGGAAGCGCAGCACTTCCTCAATCTGGAAGCCAACCGTGAAGCACGGATTGAGGCTGGCCATCGGCTCCTGGAAGATCATCGACATGTCCTTGCCGACGATCTTGCGGCGCTCGGCCGGACTCAGCTTCAGGAGGTCGCGGCCATTGAAGCTCATCCTGTCGGCGGTGACCGTTGCGGTCCACGGCAACAGGCCCATCACCGCCAGCATCGACACCGACTTGCCGGAGCCGGATTCGCCGACAATGGCGAGCACCTCGCGCTCTTCGACATGGAGCGAGACACCGTCGACCGCACGGAACGGGCCCGACGCGGTCTGGAATTCGACGACGAGGTTCTGGATGTCGAGCAGCGCCATCACGATCTCCTGAGTTTTGGATCGAGTGCGTCGCGCAGGCCGTCGCCGATCAAATTGATGGCGAGCACGGTGATGAGGATGGCGAGGCCGGGGAAGGTCACCACCCACCAGGCGCGCAGGATGAATTCGCGCGCCGTGGCAAGCATGGTTCCCCACTCCGGCGTCGGCGGCTGGGCGCCAAGGCCGAGGAAGCCGAGCGCAGCCGCCTCGAGGATTGCGTTGGAGAAGGACAGCGTGCCCTGGACGATCAGCGGCGCGAGGCAATTGGGCAGGATGGTGCGCAGCATCAGCCTAATGTGGCCGGCGCCGGCAACCTTGGCGGCGACCACATATTCGCGGCTCTTTTCGGCCATCACCGCGGCGCGCACCAGGCGGGCGAAATGCGGCTGCAGCACCAGCGCGATCGCCAGCATGGCGTTGAACAGGCCGGGACCCAGGATGGTCACCAGCACCAGTGCCAGCAGCAGCGACGGAAAGGCCAGGATCAGATCCATGACGCGCATGATCGCCACGTCGACCCAGCCGCGGAAATAACCGGCGAGCAGGCCGAGCGTGATGCCGCCGACCAGGGCAAGCGTAACGACGACGGCGCCGATCAGCAGCGAGAAGCGCGCGCCATAGAGCAGGCGGGAAAGTATGTCGCGGCCGACGGCGTCGGTGCCGAGCAGATATTCGGCGCTGCCGCCTGCCTCCCATGCCGGAGGCCTCAGAAACGCGGTCTTGTCCTGGACATCGGGCGCATAGGGCGCCAGCACCGGCGCAAGGATCGCGGCCATCACCAGCAGGATGAAGACGAACAGGCCGATGACGGCGCCGCGGTTCACCGAGAAATAGTGCCAGAAGGTCCTGAAGCCGGTCAGCCTATCCGGATTGCCGGCGGCCATCGGGGCGGTTTCGGTTGACTGGCTCATCACGATGCCCGTATGCGCGGGTTGATGACGGCATAGAGCACGTCGACGATCAGGTTCACGGCCATGACAATAAGGGCGATCAAGAGCAAGCCTGATTGCACCACCACATAGTCGCGCTTGCCGATGGAGTCGACCATCCACTTGCCGATGCCCGGCCAGGCAAAGATGGTTTCGGTGAGGATGGCGCCGGCGAGCAGGGTGCTGACCTGCAGGCCGATGGTGGTGACCACCGGGATCAATGCATTGCGCAGCGCGTGCACGCCGATGACGCGGGACGACGACAGCCCCTTGGCACGGGCGGTCCGCACATAGTCCTCGCCCAACACTTCAAGCATGGCCGAGCGCGTCTGGCGAGCGATCACCGCCAGCGGGATGGTGCCGAGCGCAATTGTCGGCAGCACCAGATGGCTCAATGCCGAGCGGAACGCGTCCCATTTGCCGTAGAGCAATGTGTCGATGGTCATGAAGCCGGTGATCGGCTTGAAGAAGTACTGCAGGCCGATGCGGCCCGAAACCGGCGTCCAGCCGAGATAGCCGGAGAAAAAGATGATCAGCAGCAGGCCCCACCAGAAGATCGGCATGGAATAGCCGACGAGTGCGGTGCCCATCAGCGACTGATCGAACCAGGAGCCGCGCTTGACCGCCGCGAATATGCCGGCCGGAATGCCCAGCGCCATGGCAAAAATCATGGCGAAGAACGACAGTTCCAGCGTTGCCGGAAACAGGGTTTTGAACTCTTCGAGAACCGGGCGCTTGGAGGAGATCGCAACGCCGAAATCGCCTGTCAGGACTTCGCCGACATAGCGTGCGTATTGCTGCCAGATCGGCAAATTGTAGCCGAACTGTTCCTTGAGCTCGGCGTAACGCTCAGCCGACACGCCATGCTCGCCGGCCATGGCAAGGATGGGATCGCCAGGCAGCAGCCTGACGAAAGCAAAAGCACAGATGGTGATGCCGATAAGCGTCGGAATCAAAAGTGCTATTCTGTTGAGGATATATTTGAGCATGATGAAGGGGGCGGCGCTTTATCGCGCCGCCCCACTCTAATGTCTTATTCGGCTTTGTCGACGCCGTCGAAGCGGTGAATGCCGAGCGGATCCATCATGTAGCCGCTGACATTCTTGCGCACGACCGAGTAGACTTGGCTGTGTGCCAGAAGGAAGGCCGGAGCCTGCTTCTGGAAGACCACCTGAGCCTGCTCGTAAAGCTTGGTGCGTTCAGCCTGGTCGCTGGTCTTCTTGGCCTTCTGGATCAGGTCCTCGAAGTCCTTGTCGCACCAGCTCGAGTAGTTCGACACGCCGATGGCCGAGCAGGCGAACAGCGTGGCGAAGAAGTTGTCCGGATCGCCATTGTCGCCGGTCCAGCCGATCTGGAAGGCGCCTGGACGATCCTTCTTCTTGCCCTCCGAGCGATACTTGGTCCACTCGTAGTTGACGATCTCAGCCTTGACGCCGACCTTGGCCCAGTCGGCCTGGATCAGTTCGGCGGCACGCTGGAAGTTCGGGTTGTAAGGACGAACGCGGTCGGAAGCCCAAAGCTGGATTTCCGTGAGACCGGCTGCGGCCAGCACTTTCTTGGCAGCTTCCGGATCATAGGCGTCGGACTTCACGTCCTTGTTCCACGACCACATCGTCGGCGGAATCAGGTTTTCGGCCGGCGTTGCGCCGGCATCCTGGAACAGCGACTTGATCAGCGATTCCCGATCGATCGCCTGGTTGAGCGCGTGACGCACCTCAGGCTTGTCGAGCGGCGGGATGGTCGTGTTGTAGCTCATATAGCCGATGTTCAGGCCGGCCTGATCCATCAGGGTCACGTCGGCGTTGGCCTTGATCGTGCCGATGTCGGCAGGATTCGGATAGGGAGCGATGTCGCACTCGCCGGCCAGGACCTTCTGGATACGGGCGGTCGCGTCAGGCGTGATGGCGAAGACGAGATCGTCGATCTTCTCCTTGCCCTTGAAGTAGTCCGGGTGAGCCGCATAGCGGATAACCGAATCCAGCTGGTAGTCGACGAACTGGAACGGGCCGGTGCCGATCGGCTTGGTCGAGAAGTCGGCCATCTTGCCGTCCTTCTGAAGCTGGTCGGCATATTCCTTCGAGACGATCGAGGCGAAGTCCATGCCGAGATTGGCCAGCATCGGCGCGTTCGGCTCGGTCAGCGTCAGCTTGACCGTCAGGTCATCGACCTTTTCCCACTTGGCGACGTATTTCGGCATGTCCATGCCGGTGTAGTAGTCCCAGGTCAGGTTCGGCAGATACTTGTCGCCGTTCCAGGGATTTTCCTTGTTGAACTGGCGGTCAAAGGAGAAGACTACGTCGTCCGCATTGAGGTCGCGCGTCGGCTTGAAATACTCGGTGGTCTGGAACTTCACGCCCGGATGCAGGTGGAAGGTATAGACCAGGCCGTCGTCCGAGATTTCCCACTTGTCGGCGAGGCCGGGCTCGACCTCGGTGCCGCCATGCTTGAACTCGACCAGCCGCGAATAGACGGTACGCGACGAGGCGTCGAAATCATTGCCGCCAGTCGTGGTACCCGGATCGAAATTGGCCGGCGATGCCTCCGAACAGTAAACCAGCGTCTTTGCGCTGGCCACGCCGCCGAGGACGCTTGCAGCCAGCAACGCGGCTGCAAAAGTCAGTTTCTTTTTCATTGAGCACTCCCTGATGTTCTGCCAAGCCCCTCTAGCAGGCTCGCGAAGGGCGCATATAAGCACCGTTTTCCCGGCTTTGGAACTCCCTGTTTGCCTACCCCACCGTAAGCAGAAAATGATTCTCTTGTTTTGCTCAATTTCAGAAAAAAATAGCAAAACCTGCTAATCACAGGATTGTTAACGACCGCATTTTTTTATTGATCGCCAGTCCCGCGAATACAATCATCCACAGGCCCGGCCCTGTCGCCCGCATGACGGGAAGCAGGCCTCGAAGGCCCCGTCGCCGGAAAGATTTCGGCGGCAAATCTTTCCGGTTCTGCCGCAGGGGCAAGACTTGCACGGCCGCCGCTAGTCGCAATACATAGACTGCATGCCGGATTTCTCTAGGGAATCCGCACCATCGCTGCAGCAGAGGACGTCTCGGTCATTCAGAGGCGGTGCGGCATGGAGCATGCAGTGGAACGACCGAGGGAGGCACGGATGGCAAAAGCAACAAAGACAACGGCCGCGAAAGCGGGGGCCAAGGCAGCTCCCAAAGCTGCTGCTGCCACGGCCAAGCCCAAAGCCTCATCCGTCAAAGCAGCTGCGCCGGCCAAGCCAAAGGCGACGACTGCACCTGCCAAGGCAAGCGCCAAGTCCGTCGCGAAAACCGTGGCCAAGCCTGCCGCTGGGAAGCCGGCAGCCGCAACAAAACCGGCAGCGACCAAGCCAGTGGTGAAAGCGGCGGCAAAGCCGGCAGCGGCTCCGGTCAAGAGGTTGCCGAAGGCGCTCACGGCGCTGACTGCCGGACTGCCGGAAAAGCCGTGGCTCAAAAGCTATCCGAAAGTCGTTCCGGCCGAGATCGGCGCCCTACCCTACAGTTCCATCGGTGACTTTCTGGTGGGCGCCTGCAAACAGTTTGCCGCGCAGCCGGCTTTCATCTGCATGGGCAAGTCGATCAGCTACGCCGAACTCGAGCGGCAGTCGGCTGCCTTTGGCGCCTATCTGCAGTCGAAGGGATTGCAGAAGGGTGCGCGCGTCGCGCTGATGATGCCGAACGTGCTGCAATATCCGGTGGCGATGATGGCCATCCTGCGCGCCGGCTACATCGTGGTGAACATCAACCCGCTCTACACGCCGCGCGAGCTCGAGCACCAGCTCAAGGATTCTGGTGCGCAAGCCATCGTCATCCTCGAAAATTTTGCCAACACCTTGCAAGCCGTGATCGCCAGGACTGATGTCAAGCATGTCGTGGTCGCCACGATGGGCGACATGCTGGGCAGCCTGAAGGGGACCATCGTCAATTTCGTCGTGCGCCGCGTGAAAAAGATGGTGCCGGCCTGGTCGCTGCCCGGCCATATCGCGTTCAACGCCGCCTTGAAGGCCGGTACGGGTGTCGCCTTCAAACCCGCCAAGGTGGCGGCCGGAGATGTCGCCTTCCTGCAATATACCGGCGGCACAACCGGCGTCTCCAAGGGCGCGACGCTGCTGCACAGCAATGTGCTGGCCAATGTCGCGCAGAATACGCTGTGGATGGACGACGCCTACGCGATCAAGCCAAAGCCGGCGCATCCCAACTTCATCTGCGCGCTGCCGCTCTACCATATCTTCGCGCTGACGGTGAACGCGCTGATGGGCATGCAGCAAGGTGCCCAGAACGTGCTCATCCCCAACCCGCGCGACATTCCCGGCTTCGTCAAGGAGCTGCAGAAATACCCGATCCACATCTTTCCCGGCCTCAACACGCTGTTCAACGCGCTGCTCAACAATGAGGATTTCCGCAAGCTCGACTTCAAGCCGCTGATCCTGACACTGGGCGGCGGCATGGCGGTGCAGAAAGGCGTTGCCGAACGCTGGAAGGCGCTGACCGGCAACTCGATCACCGAGGGCTACGGCCTGTCTGAGACGTCGCCGGTGGCCACCGCCAACAAGTTCAGCGACGGCGATTTCACCGGCACGATCGGACTGCCGCTGCCCTCGACCGAGATCGCCATCCGCGACGACGACGGCAACAATCTGCCTCTCGGTGAAGTCGGCGAGATCTGCATCCGCGGGCCCCAGGTGATGGCCGGCTACTGGAACCGGCCCGACGAGACCGCCAAGGTGATGACTCCAGACGGTTTCTTCAAATCCGGCGACATGGGCTTCATGGACGAGCGCGGCTACACCAAGATCGTCGACCGCAAGAAGGACATGATCCTGGTCTCGGGCTTCAACGTCTATCCTAACGAGCTCGAGGAAGTCGTGGCGATGCATCCGGGCGTGCTCGAAGTGGCGGCGATCGGCGTGCCGGACGAGCATTCGGGCGAGGTGCCAAAACTGTTCGTGGTCAAGAAGGACCCGAACCTGACCTCCGAGGCGCTGATCGCCTATTGCCGCGAGAACCTGACCGGCTACAAGCGGCCAAAATACATCGAATTCCGGACCGAGCTGCCGAAGACGCCGGTGGGCAAGATCCTGCGGCGGGCGTTGCGAGGATAGGCACGATTTCGAACGATGGCCCTGGTTGCGGCGGGATCGCGGACGATGGTCGGCGTCCCGACCCGGCAACATTCATCGAAGCGAACCTGCGGCTTGCGCCCGTTCCCGCGCTTCCTGAAATCCAACTCTACACGGCTCATCCAGGCAGCGGTCTGAGGCGGCTTGCCGACCCGCACCGAGGCGCCGACGCGGACGACGATGCGGTCGCGCCAGCCGACGATGCGCCAGAGCCGCAGCCGCCCTACTGGGCCTATGTCTGGGCCGGCGGCGCGGTGCTTGCCCGCTATATACTCGACCATCCGCAAAGTGTGGCCGGCCGCCGCGTGCTCGACCTCGGCGCCGGCTCAGGCCTAATCGGCATCACTGCAGCAAAGGCCGGAGCCCGCGCGGTGATTGCGGCCGAGATCGACCGCAACGGGGTTGCCGCCATCCGTCTCAATGCCGCAGCCAACGGCGTCACGATCACCATTGTCGACATGGATATCACCACGGGCCCGCCACCGGCGGTCGACCTCGTGCTTGCAGGCGACGTTTTCTACGGCCGTGAGGTTGCTCTACGCGTCACTCCGTTCCTCGACCGCTGCCTGGCAGCCGGCATCGAGGTGCTGGTCGGCGATCCCCGCCGCGCAGATTTGCCGCTGTCCCGGCTGCGGTTGCTGGCCGAATATCAGGTGGCGGATTTCGGCGACGCAAAAGGCGCTGCAACCAAGCCGAGTGGGGTGTTTTCGTTCGAGTCCGCGCCACCGAGCGGTCTGTATCTTCTTTAGACCTCGGATAGGTTTCGCCGGTATTTATCGGAAAAAAGGGAGCCGAAGTCATGACCGAGATCTGGCACTCACTCCTCGCCAACCTTGCCCTGGTCTCCATCCTCGTGGTCGCCTGGGACCTTGTGGCCGATTTCACCGGGCGTCTCTCGCGGCGGATGCAGTCGTTGCTTCTCGGCGTGGTCATGTGCGTGGGCGCGATCACTTCCATGGCGACGGCCTTGTCCGTCTCCGGCTTCGTCGTCGATCTGCGCGCCGCCTTTATTGCTGCGGCCGCGTTCTTCGGCGGATGGCCGGCAATGCTCATCGCCACGGGCGGCTCCATTGCCTATCGCATCCATCTGGGCGGGCAGGGCGCGAGCATCGGGGTCATGGGCATCCTCATCACCGCAGTCGTCGGCATTGCGTGGCACCACATCGTCGCGGCCCGATCGCGCACCATGTACGATATATTCGGTCTCGGCGTGTCGGTCGCTCTCGCCGGGCTGATCACGCTCCTGGTCATCCCCGCGCAAGTTATCACCGGCCTTGTGCAGCAGAGCACGTTCCCGTCCCTCGTGTTCCGCTTCCTCAGCACAATCATCATCGGCGTACTGCTCGACCGGCAGCAGCGCCGGCGGGATCTCTTGATGTCCAACATGACCTACCGGGCCATGGTTCGCGAACTGCCGGATTGCCTGAACATAAAGGATGTCGACGGCCGCTTCATCGCCGCCAACCCCGCCACCGCCGAAATGGTTCGCGCCGCTTCGGTGGAGGAACTCATCGGCAAGACGGATTTCGATTTCTATCCGAAGGAGGTGGCAGAGCGCTTCCGGCAGGATGAGATGGGCGCGCTGGAGGCAGGGCAGACACTGCGGATCGATCAGCCGGCACTTTTACCGGATGGCAGACAAGGCTGGCTCTACACGCTCAAGGCCCCTTTCCGCGACGAGTCCGGCAAGATCGTCGGCGTCATCACCTACAATCGCGACATCACCGAGCAGAAGCGCACCGCCCAGCTCAAGAACGATTTCATTTCCACGGTCAGCCACGAATTGCGGACCCCGTTGACGTCCATCCGCGGCTCGCTTGGCCTGATCGCGGCCGGCGTGGCCGGCGAACTGCCGCCCAAGGCCGCCAATCTCGTCAACATCGCCCACACCAACAGCGAAAGGCTGGTTCTTCTCATCAACGACATCCTCGACATCGAGAAGATCGAATCGGGCGTGATCACCTTCAAGATCAGGCAGATGCCTGTCCGCCAGGTCCTGGAGCAGGCCATTGCCGCCAGCTCCAACTACATGGCCGACAGCCGGATCAGGATCGTCCTGGTCGACGACGCCCCGCGCGCCGAGGCCAATATCGATCCGGATCGCCTGCATCAGGTGATGGCGAACCTGCTGTCGAATGCGATCAAGTTCTCGCACACCGATGGCACCGTCACGGTGAAACTCCAGCGTCGTGACCGCGACATGCTGCGCCTCTCCGTGGTGGACCAGGGCGCCGGCATCCCCGAGGCGTTCCGCAGCCGCATTTTCGGGAAGTTCGAGCAGGCGGACGCCTCCAGCACCCGCAAGATAGGCGGCACAGGCCTGGGCTTGAGCATAGTCAAGGCTATCGCCGAAAAGCTGGGCGGCGCCGTTTCCTTCGAAACCGAGGAAGGCAAGGGAACCTCGTTTCACGTCGACCTTCCCGAAGCGCACAGGCAGGCCGAGAAGCCGGTTTTGGTCGAGCGTCGGGCGCGCAAGCGCGATAGCCGCCTGCGTGTTCTCATCTGCGAGGACGAGCCCGACGTCGCTGCGGTGATCGCAACACTTCTCGATGCGGAAGGCTTTTCCAGCGACGTCGCGCCCGATATCGAAACCGCCACGGCGCTCCTGAGCTCCCGCGACTACGTGGCGCTGACGCTAGACATCAAGCTGGCGGGGGAATCCGGCATCAAGCTCTTCCACGACATAAGGGCATCCCCGGTGAATTCCGACATTGCGGTCATCGTCATCTCCGCTGTCGCCGACGAGGCCAGGCGCTCGCTGAACGGCAGCGCCGTCGGCATCGTCGACTGGCTGGAGAAGCCGGTGGATTCGAAACGGCTTCACGACGCTCTCGCCAAGATCGTCGGCCGCAGGATCGAGCCGAAGCCGCAGATTCTGCACGTCGAAGACGATGAGGGCGTGCTTGCGGTGTTGTCGGCGGGGCTGGGTTCGAGCGTCTCGATCACAGCCGCAAAGACGCTGCAGGAAGCGCGGCAGGCGGTCGCTCGCCATCGCTTCGACCTGGTCATCCTCGACATCGCGCTTCCCGACGGATCTGGCCTCGACCTCCTCGTCGATCTGCCGCTCGAGACCGCGGTCATCGTGTTCTCGGCGGCGGAACTCGACCAGAAACTCGGCGATCGCGTGCAAGCGATCATGACCAAGACCAGGGCGTCGGAGATCGATGTGGCAAAGCTGGTCAGGAGCATGTTGGTTTCGACCCGCACTCGGCCTGCCGCGCACGCAAAGGAGTGACGCTGATGCCCGCAAGGATCCTCTATGTGGATGACGAGGACGATATCCGCGAAATCGCCCAGATGTCGCTGGAGCTCGAGCCGGAATTCGAGGTGCGGTGCTGTTCTTCGGGCATGCAGGCGCTGGCCGATGCCGCTGAATGGCGACCCGACCTCATTCTGCTCGACGTGATGATGCCAGACATGGACGGGCCGGAGACGTTGAGGCGCCTGGCCGAATCTCGGCCGACGGCGTCGATACCAGTGGTATTCATCACCGCGCGCACCCAGACGCATGAGGTCGAACGCTACCTGGCGATGGGGGCTGTAGGGGTGATCGCCAAGCCGTTCGACCCGCTTGCGCTTGCCGGTGACGTCAAAAGATTGCTTGTGCCACGCGCCTGAAACGACGGTTGGTTTAGGCACAGAGCGCAGTCTGGCTGCAGCCTGTGCGATGCCGTTCACGGCTCCTATACCATGTCGTCTTATTCATCTACTGATTGTGCTGAGATCCAGGCGTCTCGAATCAGGTTGTCTATGATCGCGCGGCATCGGCGGACGTCGGCGAGAGATTTGAGAAGAATGTGCCTGTCTGCATGAACCGCATTGGCGGATGTCGGTTCATGGATCAATCACTCCGGGGGGCTAGCGGCAAACGAGGCGCGAACCGGAGCAAGGCTGGTGAACGGAGCGAAGGCAAGAGTTCTGATTTGCGATGACGATCCCTTATTGCTCGAACTGATGGAATTCAGGCTCAGGGCGAAGGGATACGAAGTCATCAAGGCGGTAGACGGGGCGGAAGCGCTCACGAAGGCGGAGCATGAGGCCCCGGACATCATCGTGCTCGACGCGATGATGCCCAAGGCCGACGGCCTGGAGGTTCTTGCCCGCATCAAGAGCGATCCGGTTTTGTCCGAAATCCCGGTCGTCATGCTGACCGCCCGCAAGGGTGAAAAAGACATCGTCTCGGCCCTTGAGAAGGGGGCCGACGACTACCTTGTGAAACCCTTCATTCCCGAGGAACTGCTGGCCCGGCTTGCGCGTCTGCTGGCGCGAAAGAGCGGGAAACGCTGATGCGGCGAGGCCGGCGCGCCATCATTGCCGCATGCGTATTCCTGGCGGTTGCCGCGGCGCCTGCCGCGGCGCTGGCCCAGACGGTTGACGAACTCTACGCTTCCGGCGTCAAGGCCAGGCAAGCCCAGCATTTCGACGAGGCGGCGGAGCTGCTTCGGCGTGCGCTGGCGCTCAAGCCCGACAATGCCGACGCCCTGGTGCAACTCGGCTTCGCCGAGCTTGGCCGCAACGATCTGCCGGCGGCGCGCGAAGCCTTTTCCAGGGCGCTTTCGCTGGCGCCGGCCTATCTCGATGCCAGCTTCGGCTTGGCTGAGGTCGAATTCCGCTCCGGCAATCTCGACGCCGCGCTGCCGCTCGCCGAAAAGGTCTCGCGCGCCGAGCCCGGCAATGCCGATGCGGCCGTGCTTGTCGCCAATATCCGCGAGGCCCAGCAGGCCGGCAGCAACAACGCGAAGCCTGCGACCGCGGGGAAGAAGCCGCTCCCGCCGCGGCCGGATCCCGTTGCCGGCCTGATGGAGGAGGGCCGGAGATTGCGGGCGTCGGGACAGTTGCCCGAGGCGGAGAAGGCCTACCGCCGCGCGCTCAGGCTGGCACCGCAAAACACCGACATCCTGGTCGCCCTTGGGCTGGTTGTGGGCTCCAGCCAGAGATTCGACGAGGCCGGGCAGTTCTTCGACCAGGCGCTTGCCGAAAAGCCCGGCCTTCTCGACGCCCGCCTCGGCAAGGTCCGCCTGGCGATCTGGCAGGGCGACGTGCCGCGCGCACGCGCTATGATAGACGATTTGCTTGGCACCGCGCCTGGCAATTCCGAGGCGCTCGGCCTCGACGCGCGGATTTCCCTGCTCGAGCAGGATTACACGCGGGCCGAGCAGTCGTTTCAGCGGGTGTTGGCGATCGATCCGCGCAACGCCGAGGCGCTGGTGGGGATCGGCGATGTGCGCCGCGCCCGTGGCGACGACGACGCCGCGCGCGACGCCTACCGGCAGGCGCTTGCCCTTGAACCCGGCTCGCGCGATGTCGAGCAGAGGCTCGCCGCGCCGCCGCCACGCAAATGGCGGCTCGATGTCGGCAGCGAAGTGAGCGATCTCACTGACGGGCTTGGCGACTGGACCGACAGCTCGGCCGGCGTTGCCTATCGGCTCACCCCGCGGACGACCATTTCGGGCCGGACCCGGATGGCGACCCGCTTCGGCCACACCGACCTTCAGATCGAAGGCCGCATCGACCAG
Organism: Mesorhizobium sp. P2_E10; assembly: GCF_056404235.1. Classification (NCBI taxonomy): domain Bacteria; kingdom Pseudomonadati; phylum Pseudomonadota; class Alphaproteobacteria; order Hyphomicrobiales; family Phyllobacteriaceae; genus Mesorhizobium; species Mesorhizobium sp. P2_E10. The sequence goes on along the minus strand of NZ_JBFUEK010000001.1, from coordinate 708,798 downwards.
GCGTTCTCGCCCACGGTCTCAGCCTATGCGCTGGCGGCCGCGACGCCGGATGCCGATTTCCTGGCGCGCTATTCGGTCGGCGCCGGCGCGTCCTGGCAGGTCATGGCGCCAGCAAAGGCGTTCGGCCCATTCTCTCTCAACATCGACACCCGCTACGACGATTTCGCCAACGTCGACATCACCACTATCTCGCCCTGGGTGCAGGGATATGTTCTCGATGGCCGGCTCGGGCTTTCTGCCCGATGGGTGCACGCTGACGACGATATCGGCACGCGCGCGGATGGCTATGTGCTGCGCGCCGATCTTGCTCTCACGCCGGGAGTCAATGTGTTCGGCGGTTACGCGGATGCCCCCGAGATCTCCGACGGCACGCTCGTGCCGACGCGCACCGTCTTTGGCGGCATCTCCTGGGACGTTGCCGACCCGCTGACACTGCGCGCCAGCCTCGCCAATGAGCAACGCCCGACATTCGACCGAACCATATTCGGGCTCGGCCTAACCACGCGGTTCTGATCATGTTGTACATCTGGTACCTGTCCATCCTGCTCAGTGTCCTTTCCCTGGCCATCATGCTTCTGCTGATCGTGCGCCGGGTGCTGCACGAGCGCCGGGGGACGGCGGGCGCCGATCAGCGGCGCCTTCTTCTGACTGCGCTGATCGCTTTCACCGAAAGCCGGGATCGCGCGGCATTGGAGGCGGCGCTGCTTGCGGTGCCGGCGAGGGTGGCGATCGATGCCGGCTTCGAGTTCATTTCGCTGTTGCGCGGTGAGGAGCACGACGAGCTCCTTTCAGCCTTCAACGAATGTGGCCTGCCGACGCTTGTCGGCACCCAGCTGGAAAAAGGCAACGGCGCCGAACGTATCCATGCGGCCGAGATGCTGGCGGCGCTGCGTTCGGAAAACGCGGGGGCAAGCCTGCTTTCGGCACTCGACCGCGACCGCTCGCGCGACGTCAGGATCGCCGTCGCCATCGCGCTCTGCGATGTCGGTGCCTTGCCGCCTCTCGTCATAACGCTGCGCAAGATCGGCGTGGCGGGGCAGCGCTCGCGGCGCCTAATCGAACTTTTCAGGCGCTTTCCGTCAAAGCGGTTCGACGAGCTCAGGGATTACGCCGGGCGTCAGGACGCGGTGCCCTTCATAAGGGCGGCCGCGATCGACGCGCTTGCCCGCGGCGGCAACTTCCAGTTTGGGGAGTTCTTTGCCCGCGCGGCTGGCGATCCGTCGCCGGAGGTCGCCGCAGCCGCGTTGCGGGCGCTCGGCCTGACCGGACATGCCAACGCGCCGGCCATCCTGATCAAGGCGATGGAAAATGGCGGCTGGGACGTACGAGCCGACGCTGCGGATGCGGCAGGCCGCCTCGGCCTGTCCGAACTCGCCGCGCCGCTGGCGCAACTGATGGACGACGAGGCATGGACCGTGCGCTATGCCGCCGCCAACGCATTGCGCTCGTTCGGCCAGCAGGGCGAACAGGTGCTGCGAGAGATCGCCGCCAGCGAGGTCTCGCGCAGCCAGCGCACGGCCTCGCTGATCCTTGCCGAGGGGCCGGCCGCCTGATGTTCGACTGGAGCCAAGAGATCGTTCTGGGTGCCTCCATCCTGTCCTGGTTCATCATCGGGGCAGGGCTGGCGCAGACGGCAGTCTACCTGCTGCAGCTCGTCATCGCCGCCTACGCGCTGTCGAAGCGCCCGCCGGTCGCGCGTTCGGCACTGCTGTGGCACCGTTATGGCGACGTCGCGCCGCCGATCGCGCTGCTAGTGCCCGCCTACAATGAGGAAGTGAACGTAGTCGAGAGCGTGCACTCGATGTTGGCGCTCGAATATCCGAATTTCGAGGTCATCGTCATCAATGACGGCTCGAAGGATCAGACTCTGCAGCGCCTTATCGAAGGCTTCAAGCTGGTGAAATTCCACCGGCCCTATGAGGAGACCCTGACGCACAAGCCGATCCGCGGCCTCTATTCCTCGCCGATGACCGAACGGCTGTTCGTTGTCGACAAGGAGAATGGCGGCAAGGCCGATGCCCAGAATGTCGGCGTCAATGTCTGCCGCGCGCCGCTGTTTTGCGTGATCGACGGCGATTCCATCCTCGAGCCCGATGCGCTCATGCGCGCCGCGCAGCCCTTCATCGACGATCCGGAGCGCACCATCGCGGTGGGCGGCACGATCCGGATCGCCAACGGCTCTAGGATCGAAGGTGGCAGGGTGCGCGAGGTCCGGCTGCCGAACCGGCTGTTGCCGCTGCTGCAGGTGGTCGAATATCTGCGCGCCTTCCTCATGGCGCGGCTTGCCTGGAGCCGCATCAACACGTTGATGCTGGTGTCCGGAGCCTTCGGTCTGTTCCGTCGCAAGGAAGTTGTGGCGGTTGGCGGCTTCACCAGTGGGTCGATGGGTGAGGATTTGGACCTCGTGATCAAGCTGCATCGCCACATGATGGACACCAAACGCAGATACAGCATCCAGTTCATTCCGGAGCCGGTGTGCTGGACCGAAGCGCCGGAGTCACTGCGCGTTCTGGCAAGGCAGCGCACGCGCTGGCAACGCGGTTCGCTCGAATGCTTCTTCCGTTACCGCTCCATGCTCTTCAACCCCCGCTATGGGCGTGTCGGCTTCCTCGGCTTTGGCCACATACTGATTGTCGACGTGCTTGGGCCGATATCGGAGGTGCTGGGCTATGTTCTGATCCCGGCCTTCTGGCTACTCGGCATCCTTTCGACCGAATATCTGTTGGCGTTCACGTCGCTGGTTTTCACCTACGGCGTTTGCGTGAGCGTGTGTTCGCTGGTCCTCGAAGAGGCCGAGCTTCAGCGTTTTCCGCGCGCGCGGGATCTCGCCGTGCTCACGGCCGTGGCTGTGATCGAGAATTTCGGCTACCGCCAGCTCAACAATTTCTGGCGCGTGAAGGGTTGGTGGCAATTCCTGCGGGCCGACCAGAGCTGGGGCGAGATGACCAGGACCGGCCTGACTGGCTCGAAGAAGTGAGCCCCATCGGCTGAGTCACTTCAGCGTCCGCTCGATCTCCATAATAAGCGCATCGAGTGCGGTGTGCGCAGCCCCGTCATCCGCCCGTTCGATCAGCAGTGTTTCCAACACTGATGCCCGCGCGCTGATCTCCGCAAAGCCGAACGTTCCCGCGGCTCCGGCGAGTGAGTGCGCGGTCGGAATCAGGGAGTCGTTGGAGCCCGGTAGCGGGCCTTTATGACGCGCCGCCTTCAACTCCGTCAGTTGAGCGGCGCACCGGGCCAGGAAACGCTGCCGTAGCGGGGCGAAGGGATCTTTCAAGATGGGAGGCGCTCCACGGCTGGGTTTCAGAGGCATTCAAGCAGAAAACTCGGTCGAGTGGAACGAACTGGTTGTCACCCACGCTCCTATCCGAGTGGAACTGGCAGTGGGCCGCATTGACCCAAATGCGATTGCGCGACCGGTTCGCAAACGGCAGCTTCGCGCCTTGACGGAGACATCGGTTCGTCACTGTTGGCGAGCGACGCGATGCCAGACTGCTAGGCTTTGAGCCATCCGCCGACAGAGATTGTTTGTTCTGTCTAGGTACGCAACGAGGTCGCCTGCGGAACATCCGCTTGCTGATGACTTCAGCCTGGAAGCTGACCGTCAGCTCGCGGCCCCAGAACGGACGTTCGGCACTTCGACTCCCGATGTCAGCTTTCCACCTATGTCAGCCATTGGCGGGAAAGCTTGGGTCGATTTGCGTCTTGTTCAAAGGCCTTGCCAGTCAGATCGTCTCCTTGACCCGCTCCGACAGAAACGCCGGCAGATCGGCAACCGAGTCGAGAACGACGTCGGCGATCGATGACAGCGATTCACGCGTGCCGGTGCCGGAGAGCACGCCGACCGCCAGGCCGCAGCCGCCGGCGCGCGCCATTTCGAGATCGTGACGGTTGTCGCCGACCATGGCGATCTGCGCCGGCCTCAGGCCGGTCAGGTCTGAGAAGGCGAGGATCGTGTCCGGTGCCGGTTTCGGATTGGCCACGGCGTCGTAGCCATAGGCGGCATCGAACAGCTGGGCGACGCCCAGCGTCAGCAAGGTTTTCTCCGCACCGCTGGTCGAATCGTTGGTGGCGACGCCGAGCCGGTAGGATTTCCTGTGCAGCGCCGTCAGCGACTCGACGATGCCCGGCAGCGCCACCGCCATTGCCGAGCCTTTCACCGAGGTGATCTCGTTGAAGCGGGCGACGGCCAGCATCTGGTCTTCGTCGGACAGGCGCGGAAACCACAATTCGACGACATCCATGTTGGTGCCCGACGCAAAGATGGAATCGGGCTTGAAGCGCTTGGTGGCAAAATCGAAGCCTGCCGCCGCCAGCAGTCTGTCGGCCTTCCAGCGGTCGCCTTCGGAGGCGTCCATGGCCATGAAATCGGCGATGCCGAGCCATGTCGCATTGAAGTCGACAAGCGTGCCGTCCTTGTCGAACAGAATTCCCTTGATGTCCGCCAAATTCTTCACTCCGAGCCACGCAATTGGTGGATGTGTCCCACCAGACCGGCCGTCGAAGCGTCACGCTTTGCGGCATTCTCCTTGCCTTCCACGACAGGCAGCAGCCCGGTCGCCAGTTCCTTGCCGAGTTCGACACCCCACTGGTCGAAGGAATTGATGTTGAACAGCGTTCCTTCGACGAAGACGCGATGCTCGTAGAGCGCGACCAGCCGGCCGAAGGTGCGCGGGTCGAGCTTCTTGTAGAGGATCGTCACCGAGGGCCGGTTGCCGGAGAAGACACGGTGCGGGGCTATTCTGTCGACATCGGCCGGCTTCATGCCTTTGGCCAGCATCTGCGCGCGGGCTTCCTCCAGCGTGCGGCCCTTCATGAAGGCTTCCGACTGCGCCAGGCAGTTGGCCAGCAACAGATCATGGTGATGCCGGAGGTCCGGCTCGTGGCCGACGGCCGCCGCGAGGAATTCGACCGGGATGACATCGGTGCCCTGGTGCAGCAGCTGGAAGAAAGCGTGCTGGCCGTTGGTGCCGGGCTCGCCCCAGACCAGCGGGCCGGTCGGCGTGGTGACGGGGCCGCCGTCGAGGGTGACGCTCTTGCCGTTCGATTCCATGTCGAGCTGCTGCAGATAGGCCGGCAACCTGGACAGACGCTGGTCGTAAGGGATGACGGCGCGGGCCGGATATTTGCAGATCACCCGATGCCACCAGCCGATCAACCCCATCAGCGCCGGCAGGTTTTTCGCCAGCGGCGCGGTGCGGAAGTGCTCGTCCATCTCATGCGCGCCATCGAGAAAGGCGCGAAAGTTTCTTGGCCCAACGGCGATCATCACCGGCAGGCCGATCGCGCCCCAGAGCGAGTAGCGGCCGCCGACCCAGTCCCAGAAGCCGAACACGCGGTCGGAGGCGATGCCAAACTTCGCCACCAGGTCGAGCGCGGTCGAGACGGCGGCGAAATGCTTGCCGACGGCTTCCTCGCCGAGCGCCTTCTGCACCCATTTGCGCGCCGTCTCGGCGTTGGTCATCGTCTCGACCGTGGTAAAGGTCTTCGAGGCGACGATGAACAGAGTGGTCTCGGCGGACAGGCTCTTCAGCGTGTCGTGGATATGGGCGCCGTCGATGTTGGACACGTAGTGGGCGCGCGGACCATCGTGATAGGGCGCCAGTGCCAGCGTCGCCATGGCCGGGCCGAGGTCGGACCCACCGATGCCGATGTTGACGATATCGGTGATCTTCTTGCCGGTGGCGCCGGCCGCCTTGCCCGAGCGCACCGCGTCGGCGAAAACGCCCATCGCGTCGAGCACGGCAAGCACATCCGCTTTGACGTCCTGACCGTCGACCGTGACGCCCTTGCCGCTGAGGGTGCGCAGCGCCGTGTGCAGCACGGCGCGATCTTCGGTGAAGTTGATCTTCTTGCCGGAAAACATCGCGGCACGGCGGCCCGCAAGGTCGGCCGCACCCGCGAGCTTCTCCAGCAGCTCCATCGTTTTTGCGTCGACGGCGCATTTCGACCAGTCCAGCAACAGGTCGCCGTCAGTGGCGGAGAATGTCTCGAAGCGCCTGGGATCGGCGGCGAAAGCCTCGCGCATGGTGCCTGACGTCGCCGCGCGATGGTCGCGCAAGGCGGCGAGCTGCTTGTCGAATGCTGGTTGATCCACTGGCGGCGCTCCTGGGCTTTTTGACACATTCTATCAGACCGGATGTTTCCGGCGCGTGTCGGCGCGTCAATCTATTGAGCCGAATTCCATTCGTTTCAATGCGGAGGGATGACGCAGTGCAGCACAAGGCGATGGCGCGATGCGCGGCGGGATGACGCGAGCGTCACGACGCGATGACGCTGCGCGTCACGCGGGGACAATGCTGCGCGACGACGCTGCGCGTCGCGCGAAGGATCACTGGCATAAATCCCAGAGATCAGAAAAATTGATTGGCGCAACCCCTTGTACCACGGCTACGTTCGGCTGGTCCAACCAAGCAAAAAAGGTTGGCCATCGAGGAACATCTTCCATGCCACAGCGTAACGACACGGCCATATGGTCCGGCCTGTTCCGGATTTCGGCGGAATCCGGTCAGACCCTGCAGGCGCAGATCCGCCAGGCGATCGTCGCCGCCATCCTCGACCGGCAAATTGCCGCTTCGATGCCGCTTCCGTCCTGCCGGATTCTGGCCGAAAAGCTCGGTGTCGCCCGCGGCACCGTGGTTCTGGCTTTCCAGCAGCTGGTCGACCAGGGCTTCCTGGTGGCGCGCGAACGGCGTGGCCATTTCGTCAATCCCGACGTGCTGGCGACACCGGCCAAGCCGCACCAGAAGGCGCCCGACCAGGCCAATGAGATCGACTGGAAGGCGCGCCGGCAGATCGCCGCCAGCGACATGCCGCCGCCGGCCAAGCATGACAACTGGATCAAGTCGTCCTATCCCTTCGTCTACGGCCAGTTCGACCCGGCGCTGTTCCCGACCGCCGAATGGCGCGAGTGCAACCGCATGGCGCTGGCCGTGCTCGAAATCCGCAACTGGGCCTCAGACATGGTCGATCGCGACGATCCGCTGCTGATCGAACAGATCCAGGCGCGGCTGCTGCCGCGGCGCGGCATCTTTGCCAATCCGGACGAGATCATCGTGACCTTGGGCGCCCAGAATGCGCTCTACATGCTGGCCACGCTGCTGATGACCAAGGGCTCCAAAGTGGCAATGGAAGATCCCGGCTATCCCGACGCGCGCAGCATTTTCCGGCTGGCGGGCGCCGAGATACAGCCGGTTCCGGTCGACCAGTCCGGCATTGTAACCTCTTCCATCCCCAACGATTCCGGCTTCGTCTTCGTCACGCCGAGCCATCATTGCCCGACCATGGTGCCGTTGTCGGCGGAGCGGCGGCAGGACCTTTTGGCGCGCGCCAACCGCTACAACCAGATCATCATCGAGGATGGCTATGACAGCCAGCTTCTCGACGAGGCGCCGCAGCAGGCGCTGAAGAGCCTCGATCGGTCTGGCCGCGTCGTCTATGTCGGCTCGATGTCGAAGACGCTGGCTCCCGGTCTGCGGCTTGGCTACATCGTCGCGTCTGCCGGGTTGATCTCCGAGCTGCGCGCGTTGCGCCGCTTTATGCTGCGCCATCCGCCGGCCAACAATCAGCGCGCGGTCGCGCTGTTCCTGTCGCTCGGCCATCACGAAGCGCTGGTGCGGCGGCTGTCGAGCGCATTCGACGAGCGGCGCAAGCGTCTGGTCCATGCGATTTCCGCCTTCCTGCCGGAGTGGCGTTCGACCGATTCCGCCGGCGGCACATCGCTCTGGCTCGAAGGGCCGCGCGGCACCGATTCGCGCGGGCTGGCCGAGGCCGCGGCCTCGCGCAGCGTCATCATCGAGCCCGGCGACCGCTTCTTCGACCGCAACGAAAAGCCGTCGCGTTTCATGCGCTTGGGCATTTCCTCGATCGCGCTGCAGCACATCGAGCCCGGCATCCGCGAACTGGCCACTGCAGCCGGGCGCCGACCGGCAGCGGCCTGACAACCTTGTTTATGGCGGGGCCGGAAACGGCCCCGTTCTTCTTTAGCACTCTGGCATATGCGACGGGAGCCGTTGGCCCATAGGCTGTGCCAATGCCGGCGGCATAGTCGGAGGCATAAAGGGGACGAAGCAGGCCGATGGTGGACCAACCACCGCCTCCCGCTTCGCAGCTAAAGGTGGAGTGCCTCCATGTCAGTGGCTCTTGAGAAGCAGGAAGCATCGACGGACCAACGTTCGCGACGCTCCGGCGGCCGCGAAGCGCGCCGCGCCATGCGGGCTGCGCCGCTGGCCGACGATATCAGGCCGGTGCGTGCCGGCCTTGAAGGCGGCAGCTACGGACCGCTGACCGAGAACGACCAGGAGCGCATCCACGAAGCGGTGCTGACCCTTCTGGAGACGGTCGGCTTCGCCAATGCCATTCCTTCCTGCATCGAGGCCCTGACCAAGGCCGGCGCTACGCTTGGCGACGATGGCCGTTTGCGCTTTCCGCGCGGCCTGGTCCTCGACACGATCAAGAAGGCGGCACGGCATTTCACCCTGCACGGCCAGGATCCCCGGCACGACATGCTGATCAAGGGCAAGCGCGTGCATTACGGCACCGCCGGCGCTGCCGTGCATCTTGTCGATGTCGAAAAGCGCGAATACCGCGAGTCGCTGCTGCAGGACATCTATGACGCCGCCCGCATCGTCGAGGGGCTGGACAACATCCATTTCTTCCAGCGGCCGATGGTGCCGCGCGACATTCCCGATCCGCTCGATATGGATTTCAACACGCTCTACGCCTGCGTGATGGGCACGTCCAAGCATGTCGGCACCTCGTTTACGGTGCGCGAAAACGTCCAGCCGGCGCTCGAAATGCTCTATGCGATCGCCGGCGGTGAAGAGAATTTCCGCGCCCGGCCGTTCGTGTCGAACTCGAACTGCTTCGTCGTGCCGCCGATGAAATTCGCCGAGGACGCCTGCGGCGTGCTCGAAGCCTGTGTGGAAGGCGGCATTCCGATTCTCCTGCTCTCGGCCGGCCAGGCTGGCGCGACAGCGCCGGCGGCGATTGCCGGTGCGGTTGTGCAAGCGGTGGCCGAAGTGCTCGTCGGCCTCATCTATGTCAACGCCATCAAGCCCGGACATCCGGCGATCTTCGGCACGTGGCCGTTCGTTTCCGATCTCAGGACCGGCGCCATGTCCGGCGGGTCGGCCGAGCAGGCGGTGCTGACCGCGGCCTGCGCGCAGATGGCGCAATTCTACGATCTCCCGGGTGGTTCGGCCGCCGGCATGACGGATTCGAAATTGCCCGACATCCAGTCCGGCTACGAAAAGGGCATCACCGATGTGATGGCCGGCCTTGCCGGGCTCAACCTCGTCTATGAATCGGCCGGCATGCACGCCTCGCTGCTCGGCTTCTGCCTGGAAAGCCTGATCATTGACAATGACATGCTGGGCCATTGCCTGCGCTGCGTGCGCGGCATCGAGGTGACCGACGAAGCGCTGTCGATCGACACCATCGCCGATGTCTGTCTCAAGGGACCCGGCCACTATCTCGGCAACGAGCAGACGCTGCGGCTGATGCAGACCGAATATTTCTACCCGGCCGTTGGTGACCGTTTTTCGCCGAAGGAATGGAACGAAAAGGGCAGGCCCGACATCTTGCAGCGGGCGATCATCGAGAAGAAGCGCATCCTCGCCGAGCGCTTTCCGCGCCATGTGCCAAAGGCGATCGACGACAGATTGCGCGCCCGCTTCGGCGAGATGATCAAGCTGCCGCGCGGCAATATGGGCGGGTGAACCAGCCCTGCCGGGTAGTCAGTCGGCGCTCAGCCGGTAGCGCTCGACGATTTCGGCGCTGATCAGCTTGGCATGCAGCGTCATCAGCACGATTTGCGCATCGAAACTGTCGCCGGCCTCGAGTGCCGCCTCGATCCGGCGTTCCGCGTCCAGCCTGCTTTCAGAGCCATTGGCCTGCTCGAATGTTTCCGGCCCGGCGATACAGTAGCTGAACAGTTGCGCCACGGATCGATAGGCGTCTGCTGGCGGCTCTTCGGGCCAGTGATCCTTCATCAGGTTGACGATGGTGAGCTTTACGCCCTCCGGCACCAAAGCGGGATGAAGATCGGCGCCACGCAATGCCGCGTCGAGCTCCCTGAGGTCGCCCGAGCGGCCGAACATTCCGAGAAATCCGAGCGAAGAGCGTCGTGTCGTCATCGATGGTCCTGTCCGTTTCCCAATCAATATGGGAACCGCGCGTTCGGAAAGAAACCGAATAGGACTCACCCCTGCTTGATCGTCCTGGCACATTCCTCAAGCAGCCGCAGCGCTCCAGCGAGACCTTCGGTGCGAAAGGTGAGCGGCTGTTCGACGCCGGTCACGCGCACCGTCATCGACCCGGCATCGGCGATCGCCTTCTGCTCTTCCGCCGTCAGCGCGTTGTCGATGTCGGCGATATAGTCGACGGTGGTCATGGCCGTCATTTCCAGCGGCTGGTCGGCGCCCTTGAGCTGCAGAGTCACCGTGACCGGCACGTCCTCTTCCTTGAAGGCGCCCGGCCACACGAAGACGCGCATGACGATGCGGTTCGAGTCGCGCGTGCGGCCAAACTGCAGGCCGTTGTAAGGCGTTGCAGCGAATTCAACCGGATCACGGTTGGTCGCGTTGCACCAGCGTTCCGCAACGGCGACCGTCCAGCCGCCCGCCGTCACGGGAAAGTCGGTTGCAGTTGCGACCGACGACACGAGCGAGGCTGCCAGGGCGATTGCCGCCCACAACAGCCTTGCCCGGCGGCTTGCGCGGCCGAACCCGTCGGTCAGTGGTTGTCCCTCGGCACGCCGCTGGTGTGCGCGACATCCTGGTATTTCACCGCTGGCTTCAGCACCATGCCGGCCGAGAACTGGTCGACCATGCCGCGCTGGATCTCCTGCCATGGCGTCTGGTGCTTGGGGTAGTGGTAGCCGCCATTGTTCTGCAGTTCGGCGCGGCGCCGGGTAATCTCGTCGTCGGTGACGAGGATGTCGGCGGTTCCTTTGCGTAAGTCTATGCGCACACGGTCGCCGGTCTTCAGCAGTGCCAAGCCGCCGCCGATGGCAGCTTCCGGCGAGGCGTTGAGGATCGACGGCGAGCCCGATGTGCCCGACTGGCGGCCATCGCCGATGCAAGCCAGCGCATGGATGCCCTTCTTGATGAGATAGGCCGGCGGCTGCATGTTGACGACCTCGGCGCCACCGGGATAGCCGATTGGGCCGGCGCCGCGCATGAACAGGATGGTGTGTTCGTCGATGCCTTGCGCCGGATCGTCGATGCGGGCGTGATAGTCCTCCGGCCCGTCGAAGACCATGGCGTTGCCCTCGAAGGCCTCGGGATCCGCAGGGTTGGACAGATAGCGCTCGCGGAATTCGGGCGAGATACCGCTGGTCTTCATGATCGCCGAATCGAACAGATTACCTCTAAGGTTGATGAAACCGGCATTGGTCTTCAGCGGCTTGGCGACGGAGCGGATGACGTCGGTATTTTCGTTGGCGACGCCCTCGCAATTCTCACCGATCGACTTGCCGTTGACGGTGCGCGCGCCGGGATGCGGCAACAGCCCGCCCTTGATCAGCTCAGCCACCACGGCCGGCACGCCGCCGGCATGGTGATAGTCCTCGCCGAGATACTCGCCGGTCGGCTGCAGGTTGACTAGCAGCGGCACGTTGAGGCCGATTGCCTGCCAGTCGTCATTGTCAAGCTTGACGCCGAGATGGCGGGCGATGGCATTGAGATGGATCGGCGCGTTGGTGGAGCCGCCAATGGCCGAATTGACGACGACGGCGTTCTCGAACGCCTCTCTGGTCATGATGTCGGACGGCTTCAGATCCTCATGCACCATCTCGACGATGCGTTTTCCGGTCTCGTAGGAAATCTGACCGCGCTCGCGGTAGGGCGCGGGGATGGCGGCCGAGCCCGGCAATTGCATGCCGAGCGCCTCGGCCAGCGAATTCATGGTGGTGGCGGTGCCCATGGTGTTGCAATAGCCAGTGGACGGCGCCGAGGACGCGACGATGTCCATGAACTCGTCATAGCCGATCTCGCCGGCCGACAGGCGCTGGCGCGATTCCCAGACGATGGTGCCGGAGCCGGTGCGCTTGCCCTTGTGCCAGCCGTTCAGCATCGGGCCGACCGACAGCGCAATCGCCGGAATGTTGACGGTGGCCGCGGCCATCAAAAGCGCGGGCGTGGTCTTGTCGCAACCGATGGTGAGCACGACGCCATCGAGTGGATAGCCATAGAGAATCTCGACCAGGCCGAGATAGGCAAGGTTGCGATCGAGGGCCGCGGTCGGCCGCTTGCCGGTTTCCTGGATCGGATGGCAAGGAAACTCGAAAGGAATGCCGCCCATCGAGACGATGCCCTCGCGCACGCGCTTGGCCAGTTCGATGTGGTGGCGGTTGCAGGGCGACAGGTCCGAGCCGGTCTGGGCAATGCCGATCAGCGGCTTGCCCGACATCAGTTCGGCGCGCGTCAGCCCGTAATTCAGGTAGCGCTCCAGATAAAGCGCCGTCATCCCCGGATTGTCTGGGTTGTCAAACCACTCCTGCGAGCGAAATTTCTTCTTTCTGGTGGGGGCGCCGGCCATCATGGTCTCCATATTTGTAGGACAAATCGATATGACAACGCGCGGATGCAGGCAAGGGGCACCCGCGGTCCGAACCCGCACTTTGGTGCGATAGACATATCAGCGCCCCTGCGCTAGGGCTTCGGACCTGTCTTTTCGGGGAGATTTTGATGGCTTTGGTGATCGAAGGCGAGGAACGGATCGCCGCACCCCTGCAAAAAGTATGGGAAGCACTGAACGACCCCGAGGTGCTGAAGGCGACGATTCCCGGCTGCAAGAGCCTCGACATGAAATCACCGACCGAGATGACGGCGACCGTTGTGCTGAAGATCGGGCCAATCAAGGCGACGTTCAACGGCGAGGTGACGCTGAAAAACCTCAACCCGCCGAACTCCTACACGATCCAGGGCGAAGGCAAGGGCGGCATCGCCGGCTTCGCCAAGGGCGGCGCCGACGTCACGCTGACATCAGACGGGCCGGATGCGACGATCCTCAAATACGCGGCCAAGGCCGATGTCGGCGGCAAGATCGCCCAGCTCGGCAGCCGGCTGATCGAGTCGACCTCGAAGAAACTGGCCGGCCAGTTCTTTTCGAGCTTTGGCGAGAAGGTCGGCGGCTAAACCCCTCCCCCTTGAGGGGATCACTCAAAGACGATGCTCGGCACGGCAGCTGCCGCCGCGCCGCGTTCCTCGTTGATCCGCTCCCAGACCTTTCCGGCAATATCGCGGTAGATTTTCGCCTCGGGACCATCGGGTTTCGAGACGACCACCGGCGTGCCGGCGTCCGAGCTTTCGCGAATGCCCATTTCGAGCGGCACTTCGCCGAGGAAGGCGACGCCGAGACGCTCGGCCTCCCGGCGGGCTCCGCCATGGCCGAAGATGTCATAGCGTTTGCCGGTATCGGGGGCGATGAAATAGCTCATGTTCTCGACGATCCCCAACAGCGGAACGTCGACTTTTTTGAACATGTTCAGACCCTTACGGGCATCGATCAGGGCCAGATCCTGCGGCGTCGAGACGATGACGGCGCCGGCCAGCGGGACCTGCTGGGCCATGGTCAGCTGGGCATCGCCGGTGCCGGGCGGCATGTCGACGACCAGCACGTCGAGCCGGCCCCATTCGACCTCGCGCAGCATCTGCGTCAGCGCCGACATCACCATCGGGCCGCGCCAGATCATCGGCGTCTCCTCATCGACGAGGAAGCCCATCGACATGACCTTGAGCCCGTAATTCTCCATCGGTTTCAGGATCTTGCCGTCGACGGTCTGCGGCCGACCATGGATGTTCAACAGTCGCGGCATTGACGGGCCGTAGATGTCGGCGTCGAGCACGCCGACCCGCAGGCCGTTGGCGGCGAGGCCAAGCGCGATGTTGACGGCGGTGGTCGACTTGCCGACGCCACCCTTGCCGGAAGCCACCGCGATGATCGCCTCGATACCGGGCACGCCGCGCTTGCCTTGGCTGTGCGAAGCAGGAGCGTGGGGAGCAGGCCGCGGGGCGGCCGGTGCTGCCGGCGGCGCAGGCCTGGGGGCGGGGCGCGCCGGGACCGAGGCCTCCATGCCGCCGCCCTTCTTTTCCGCCGTCAGCGCGACCACGGCCCCGGCAACACCGGGGATCGCTTTCACCACCCGCTCAGCGGCGGCGCGCAGCGGCTCCATCTCCTGGGCGCGCGCAGCGGGCACGGTGATCGAGAAGAAGACCTTGGAATCGGCAATGAAAATCTCGGAAACCATGCCGAGGTCGACGATATTGCCGGTGAAATCCGGGCCATTGACCGTCTTCAGGCGCTCGGTGACGATTTCCTTGGTGACTGACATGGCAGTTTTTCCTTACGCAGCTTGCGCCTGAGATAATGCAGTTCCCCGACAGAACCAAGCCGTGGAGCAATGGCTGCCCTGGCGCGCCCGTAAAAACGACGGGTCTTGTCGGACTTCATCCCCGCCAAACGTCTTCCAGATGATCGAACGCCGGTGCGGCCAGCAATTGGGCCAGCCGACAGTCGTCAAACGATCGGAGCGACCTATTTCAATGACCAGCAAGACCGACAGTCTCGGAAGGAGACGACCATGCTCGCAAACAGCAACGCGACGGCCAATCTGGCGGTGAAAGACCTGGCAAGGGCCAAGGCCTTCTATGAGGGGACCCTTGGCCTGAAACAGGTGCATGATGAGGGCGGCGAACTGATCGTGTACAAAAGCGGCGACACCGCCATCAACGTGTATCATTCCCGATTTGCCGGAACCAACAAGGCGACGGCGGTGACCTGGATGGTTGGCGATGAGATCGGCAATGTCGTCAAGGCACTAAAGGCGAAGGGCGTTACCTTCGAGCACTACGACATGCCCGGCCTGACGCTGGAGGGCGATATCCATGTCGGCTACGGGATGAAGGTCGCCTGGTTCAAGGATCCAGACGGCAACATCCTGAACCTTGTAGACAGGTAGGTTTCGGCCGCGATCTCGTGTGCACAAGGCGATTTTGGGTAAGGGGCGCCAGCACCGGCTGGCGTAGCCGCCTCGCGCCGGTTAGCTTTCGCCCATGATCGACAAGCTGGAATTCTTCATCGCGCTGGCCAGGGAAGAGCATTTTGGGCGAGCGGCAGAGCTGTGCGGCGTCACCCAGCCGACGCTTTCGGCCGGGATCAAGCAGTTGGAGGGCCAGCTCGGGGTGATGCTGGTGCTGCGCGGCTCGCGCTTCCAGGGGCTGACGCCCGAGGGAAAGCAGGTGCTGGTCTGGGCGCGCCGCATCGTCGGCGACACACGCACTATGAGAGAAGAGATGCGGGCGGCGCGCCACGGCCTTTCCGGCCGCATCCGCATCGCCGCCATTCCAACCGCACTGGCCATGGTGGCGCGGCTGACGACACCGTTTCGGGCAAAGCATCCCGGCGTCACCTTCTCGGTGCTGTCGCGGACCTCGATCGAGGTGCTGTCGCTGCTCGGCAATTTCGACATCGACGCCGGCATCACCTATCTCGACAATGAACCGCTCGGGCGGGTGACCAGCGTGCCGCTCTATGATGAGCGCTACCAGCTGATCACCGCGGTTGGGAACCCCTATTCCGACCGCGACAAAGTGACATGGGCCGAGCTCAGCCAGCTGCCGCTCTGCCTGCTGACGCCGGACATGCAGAACCGCCGCATCATCGACCAGCATCTGGCCGAGGCCGGCGTGCAGGTGCGGCCGACGCTGGAATCCAATTCGATGATCGTGCTGTTTTCGCATATCCGCACCGGAAAATGGTCATCGATCATGCCGCTCAACCTTGCGGAAACATTCGGCTTTTCCGAGCCGATCCGGGCCATTCCGATCGTCGAGCCCGACGCCAGCCACACAGTCGGGCTGGTGGCGACGCCGCGCGAGCCGCACACGCCGCTGGTCTCGGCGCTGCTGGACGAGGCGATGGCGCTGGCGGACGATTTCCACACCCGACGTTGAGCTAAACAATGCTGGCTGGATACCATCGATAGAAGATCTCTATCGAACAACGGAACAGCTTTATTGATTCCGCGGGTTTCCTCTGATTTTGTAAAGACTTAGCGATAAAAAGCTACCACCAGGGAGGGCGCTGCATGACGATGCAGCCTGCAAGTACCGAGATCGCGTCGCGCACGGCGGCGATCATCCAGGAGTTAAAGGACCTCGAAGGTCCACTGTTGCCGATCCTCCACGGCATCCAGGAAGAGTTCGGCCATGTGCCGCACGACGCGCTGCCGATCATCGCCGATGGGCTGAACCTGTCGCGGGCCGAAGTGCACGGCGTCGTCACCTTCTATCATGATTTCCGCGCCAAGCCGGCCGGACGGCATGTGCTCAAGCTCTGCCAGGCAGAAGCCTGCCAGTCGATGGGTTCGGATGCCGTCGCCGCCAAGATCAAGCAATTGCTGGGCATCGGTTTCCACGAAACCACGCGCGACGGATCGGTGACGCTGGAGCCGGTCTATTGCCTCGGGCTTTGTGCCTGTTCGCCGTCGGCGATGCTGGACGGTGAGGTTATCGGCCGGCTCGATGACGAGAAGATCGAAGAGATCGTCGCCGAGGTACGCTCATGATCCCGCGCATCTATATCCCCGCAGACTCCGGTGCTCTGGCACTCGGCGCCGAGAAAGTCGCCAAGGCGATTCAGGTGGAACTGGCCGAACGCGGCATCGAGGCCAAGATCGTACGCAATGGTTCGCGCGGCGCTTATTTCCTCGAGCCGATGGTCGAGGTGGCTACCGCCGAGGGCCGCGTCGCCTATGGGCCTGTGAAGCCTTCCGACGTCAAAAGCCTGTTCGACTGCGGCTTCCTCAAGGGTGGCCATCACAAGCGCTGGCTGGGCGCGCCAGACAAGATCCCGTTCCTGGCCAAGCAGACGCGCCTGACTTTTGCGCGCTGCGGCATCAACGACCCGGTGTCGCTGGACGCCTACAAATCGCTCGGCGGGCTGAAGGGCCTGCAGAATGCAGTGGCCATGGCGCCCGCCGACATCGTCAAGCAGGTGACGGACTCGGGTCTGCGCGGCCGCGGCGGCGCCGGCTTCCCGACCGGCATCAAGTGGAAGACGGTGCTCGACACCGCTGGTGACCGCAAATACATCGTCTGTAACGCCGACGAGGGCGACAGCGCCACCTTCGCCGACCGCATGATCATGGAAGGCGACCCCTTCGTGCTCATCGAAGGCATGGCGATCGCCGGTATCGCCACCGGCGCGACCAAGGGTTTTGTCTATATCCGCTCGGAATATCCGCATGCGGTGGCGACGATGAACAAGGCTGTCGAGGTCGCCCGCAAGGCCGGCGTGCTCGGCGTCAATGTGCTCGGCTCGCCCAATGCCTTCGATATGGAAATCCGCGTCGGCGCCGGTGCTTATGTCTGCGGCGAGGAAACCTCGCTGTTGAACAGCCTGGAGGGCAAGCGCGGTGTCGTTCGCGCCAAGCCGCCGCTGCCGGCGATCCAAGGCCTGTTCGGCAAGCCGACGGTGATCAACAACGTCATCAGCCTAGCCTCCGTGCCGATCATCATGGACAGGGGTGCCGCCTTCTACAAGGATTACGGCATGGGCCGCTCGCGCGGCACAATCCCGATCCAGATTGCTGGCAACGTCAAGCAAGGTGGCCTGTTCGAGGCGGCCTTCGGCATGACGCTAGGCGAGATCGTCGATGATATCGGCGGCGGCACCGCGACCGGCCGGCCGGTGAAGGCGGTCCAGGTCGGCGGACCGCTCGGCGCCTACTTCCCGCGCAGCCTGTTCGATACGCCGTTCGACTATGAAGCCTTCGCCGCCAAGGATGGTCTGATCGGCCATGCCGGCATCACCGTCTTCGACGACACCGCCGACATGCTGAAGCAGGCGCGCTTCGCCATGGAGTTCTGCGCCATCGAAAGTTGCGGCAAGTGCACGCCCTGCCGCATCGGCTCGACGCGCGGTGTCGAGACCATTGACAGGCTCGCGGCCGGCATCGAGCCGGAGAAGAACCTCGCGCTGGTCACCGACCTCTGCAACACGATGAAGTTCGGGTCGCTGTGCGCGCTGGGCGGCTTCACGCCTTACCCGGTGATGAGCTCGATCACCCACTTCCCCGAAGATTTCAAGCCCGCGCCGGCGCGCGTGGCTGCTGAATAGGAGCTGGCAGATGAACATCAAGGCCGACTTCCCGCCGCTCGTCGAAGAGATCGACTACGGAACCCCGCAATCGAATGCGGAGAAGCGGATCACGCTGACCGTCGACGGCCGCAGCATCAGCGTGCCGGAGGGCACGTCGATCATGCGCGCCGCGATGGAAGGCGGGGTCGAGATCCCCAAGCTCTGCGCCACCGACATGCTGGATTCGTTCGGTTCGTGTCGTGTCTGCCTGGTCGAGATCGAGGGACGCGGCGGCACGCCGGCGTCCTGCACGACGCCGGTTGGCGAAGGCATGGTGGTGCGCACGCAGTCCGATCGGCTCGACGCTATTCGCCGCGGTGTCATGGAACTCTACATATCCGACCATCCGACCGGCTGGAACGAGAAAGCCGGCACCGGCGCCAGCGAGTTCGACGCGGTGGCAAAGTCGGTCGGCCTGACCGAGAACCGCTTCGGCGTCGAGGGCCGCAACCACGTCAAGGAAAACGGCGTCGCGCCCGGCCATGGTTCGCTGGCGGTCGACTACATCGCCCGCGATGAGTCCAACCCCTATTTCACCTATGATCCGGCGCAATGCATCGTTTGCTCGCGCTGCGTACGGGCCTGCGAGGAGGTGCAGGGCACCTTCGCGCTGACCATCGAGGGTCGCGGTTTCGAATCGCGCATGGTCGCCGGCATGCACGAGGACTTCATCGCCTCCGAATGCGTGTCCTGCGGCGCCTGCGTGCAGGCCTGTCCGACCGATGCGCTGCGCGAGAAAACGGTGCTCGAGAAGGGCATGCCGGAGCGCTCGGCCGTCACCACCTGCGCCTATTGCGGCGTCGGCTGCTCGTTCAAGGCCGAGGTGAAGGACGACGAAGTCATCCGCATGATGCCGTACAAGGACGGCAAGGCGAACCACGGCCATTCCTGCGTGAAGGGCCGTTTCGCCTATGGCTACGCCACCCACAAGGACCGCATCCTGTCGCCGATGATCCGGGAAAAGATCAGCGATCCCTGGCGCGAAGTGAGCTGGGAAGAGGCGATCGTTCACACAGCCAAGGAATTCCGTCGTATCCAGTATCAGTACGGACGCACCGCAATCGGCGGCATCACGTCCTCGCGCTGCACGAACGAGGAGACCTATCTCGTCCAGAAGCTGGTGCGGCAAGGCTTCCGCAACAACAACGTCGATACCTGCGCGCGCGTCTGCCATTCGCCGACCGGCTACGGTCTCGGCCAGACCTATGGCACCTCGGCCGGCACGCAGGATTTCGACTCCGTCGATTACACCGACGTCGCCGTCATCATCGGCGCCAATCCCGCTTCCGCCCATCCGGTGTTCGCCTCGCGACTGAAGAAGCGGCTGCGCCAGGGCGCCAAGCTGATCGTGCTCGATCCGCGTCGCACCGAAATGGTCAAGTCAGCCCATATCGAGGCGGATTATCACCTGCCGCTGAAGCCCGGCACCAATGTGGCAGTGCTGACGTCGCTGGCGCATGTCATCGTCACCGAAGGTCTTTTCAACGAAGCCTTCATCCGCGAGCGCTGCGACTGGGTGGAGTTCCAGGATTGGGCTTCGTTTGTCGCCTTGCCGGAAAACAGCCCCGAAATCGTCGGCAAGCTGTCCGGCGTCGATCCCGAGTTGATCAGGGGTGCTGCGCGGATGTACGCCACCGGCGGCAACGGCGCGATCTATTATGGCCTGGGCGTGACGGAACACAGCCAGGGGTCGACCACGGTGATGGCGATCGCCAACCTCGCCATGGCCACCGGCAATATCGGCCGTCCCGGCGTTGGCGTGAACCCGCTGCGCGGCCAGAACAACGTGCAAGGCTCGTGCGACATGGGCTCCTTCCCGCACGAATTGCCCGGCTATCGTCACATCTCCGGCGAAGCCGTGCGCGACATCTATGAGAGCCTGTGGGGCGTGAAGCTGGACGACGAGCCCGGCCTGCGCATTCCCAACATGTTGGACGCCGCCGTCGACGGCACGTTCAAGGGCATCTACATCCAGGGCGAGGACATTCTTCAGTCAGATCCTGATACCAAGCATGTTGCCGCCGGCCTCGCAGCGATGGAATGCGTCGTCGTGCACGACCTCTTCCTCAACGAGACGGCGAACTACGCACATGTGTTCCTGCCGGGCTCGACCTTCCTGGAGAAGGACGGCACTTTCACCAACGCCGAGCGCCGCATCAACATGGTGCGCAAGGTTCTGGAGCCCAAGGCGCGCTACGCCGACTGGGAGGCGACGCAGGAGCTTGCGCGCGCGGTAGGGCTGGACTGGAATTATCAGCATCCCTCGGAGATCATGGACGAGGTCGCCAAGACGACGCCGAGCTTCGCCGGCGTCTCCTTCGAGCTGCTCGACCGTGTCGGATCTGTGCAATGGCCCTGCAATGAGAAGGCGCCGCTCGGCACTCCGATCATGCATGTCGATGGTTTCGTGCGCGGCAAGGGTAAGTTCATCCGCACAGAATATGTTGCTACGGACGAGCGGACCGGGCCGCGCTTCCCGCTGCTGCTGACCACCGGCCGGATCCTGTCGCAATACAATGTCGGCGCGCAGACCAGGCGCACCGACAACGTCATGTGGCACTCGGAGGACCGGCTGGAAATCCATCCGCACGATGCCGAGAACCGCGGCCTGCGCGATGGCGATTGGGTCCGGCTGACCAGCCGCTCGGGCGAGACGACGCTGCGTGCGCTGATCACCGACCGGGTGTCACCCGGCGTGGTCTACACGACGTTCCACCATCCGGACACGCAGGCCAACGTCATCACCACCGACTTCTCCGACTGGGCGACCAACTGCCCGGAATACAAGGTGACGGCGGTGCAGGTCGGCGCGTCCAACGGCCCGTCGGAATGGCAGCGCGACTATGACGAGCAGGCCAAGCAGAGCCGCCGCATCGCAAAGCTGGAAGCGGCGGAATAGGTCTTGGCCGCGCGCCGCAAAGCCACGACGCAAATCTCGCGCCTCGCACGCCGCGCCGGCGGCACCGCGGCGGCCAACCGCATGGTGCCGGAGGAGACGCCGGTGGCGTTCTCCTTTGCCGGCACCACACATGCGGTGATGATGGCGAGCCCCGCGGATTTCGAGGATTTTGCGCTCGGCTTCTCGCTGACCGAAGGCATTATCGCAGCGCCGGAAGAAATCGAGGCCATCGAGGTCGAGGATCATGGCGCCGGCATCGACATCCAGATTCGGCTCAAGGATCAGGCCAACACGCGCTTCGAGGCGCGGCGCAGGAGGCTGGCCGGACCGGTCGGCTGCGGCCTGTGCGGCATTGAATCGATCGAGGAGGCGATGCGCTCGGTCGATGCGGTCGGTGCGTCGAGACTTACGCTTGAGGCCGACGACATCGTTCGCTCGGTCAAGCTCTTGTCGAAGGTGCAGCCGCTGCACGCCGAGACCGGCGCGGTGCACGCCGCCGGCTTTTACATTCCCGGCAAGGGCATCGTCATGGCGCGCGAGGATGTCGGGCGTCACAATGCGCTGGACAAACTGGCCGGCGCGCTGGCCAAGGTCGGCATAGACGGCGCATCGGGTGCCGTCGTCGTCACGTCACGCGTTTCAGTCGAGATGGTGCAGAAGACGGCGGCGATCGGCTCTGCCTTCATCATCGCTGTCTCGGCGCCTACAGCCCTCGCCATTCGTACGGCCGAAGGCGCCGGCATGACGCTGGTGGCGCTGGTGCGCGGCGACGATTTCGATATTTTCACCCACCCCGACCGGGTGGTCTCCGGAGTTACACAGCATGTCGCATGACGAAGAGCACATCATGAGCACCAGCGAGAAGCTGGTGATCATGGCCAACCAGATCGCAGCCTTCTTCCACTCCAAGCCGCGCGAGGAAGGCATCGCCGGCATCGCCGAGCACATCAACAAGTTCTGGGAGCCGAGAATGCGGCGGCAACTGTTCGAGATGCTGAACAGTGGTGGTGAGGGCTTCAACGAACTGGTCGTGGCTGCTTCCGCCAAGATCAAGCGGCCCAAGACGCCAGAACAGGCCGATACGAGTATCGGTTACACTGGGCGCGAGCCCGCGCAGGCCGAGAGCGTCGCCCCGCAGAAATAGACCGACAACCGCCCTCCCGGTCGCCAAAGGTCGTATATTTCAGTCCCCTGAAGTTTGGCTGCCGCAAGCGGCGCGCCTCTGCTATGGTCGGCGATCAGAACGTCTGGCCGGGTGGAATGCACTCGTGAGGCCGATCGAGACCCGATACGCCCTGAGCGGCGATGTGCGGATCGCCTATCAGGTGATCGGCCAAGGCTCGTTCGATCTGGTGTTCGTGCCGGGTTTCATTTCCAATCTGGATCTGCACTGGGAAGACGAAGGCTATACCAGGCTGTTGAGGCGGCTATCGGCCTTCTCACGGCTGATCCTGTTCGACAAGCGCGGCACCGGCCTTTCCGACCGCGTCGATACCCATCATTTGCCCAGTCTCGAAACCCGCATGGACGATGTGCGCGCGGTGATGGATGCCGCCGGCAGCGGCCGGGCGGCGCTGCTTGGCGCTTCGGAAGGCGCGCCGATGGCGATGCTGTTCGCCGCCACCTATCCGCAGCGGACGCGGGCGCTGGCGCTTTACGGCGGCTATGCGCATTTCCACAAATGGGTGATGTCGCCGGAGCGCCTCGACGCTTTCATCGAGACAGCCGAGACCGCATGGGGCACCGGCGCCACGCTGCCGCATTTCGCTCCTGGCCGGGTCGACGATCCGCGTTTCGCCTTGTGGTGGGGGCGGTTCGAGCGGCTGTCTGCAAGCCCGACCGCGGCAGCCGCGCTGGCGCGCATGAATGCCGGGATCGACGTGCGCGGGATACTTTCGGCGATCAGCGCGCCGACCTTGCTGATCCATCGCCGCAACGATGCGCGGGTCGACCCCGATGCCAGCCGCTTCCTGGCCAAGAAAATCGCGAATGCGCAGCTGGTCGAGGTGCCCGGACGCGACCATCCGATCTGGACCGGCGATGTCGACCGGGTGGCCGACCTGATCGAGGAGTTCCTGACCGGCGCGCGCGCCGTGGCGGAGGTGGAACGCGTGCTTGCCACACTTGTGGCGACACGCATCTACGATACGGCGCGGATCGGCGACCGCATGTGGAGCGAACGCAGCCAGCGCTTCCAGGAAAGCTGGCGGCTGCTGGTTGGGCGCCATGGCGGCCGCTCGGCAGGCACGCAGGGCGAAATGATGATTTCGCGCTTCGACGGCCCGGCCCGCGCCATTCGCTGCGCGGCCGCACTGCGCGACGCGGCACAGGAAATCGGCATCGCCAGCGGGCAAGGCGTGCATGTCGGCGAGGTCGAATTGCGCGGGCCGCCGGTCGGGCTGACAGCCCGCGTGACGATGCAGCTTGCCGCCCATGCCGGACGCGGCGACATCCTCGCGTCGCGGCTGGTTGCCGATCTCGCAGCCGGCTCGGGCCTGCATTTCGCAGACGCCGGGCGCATCACGCTGGACGAACAGGACGAACCGTTGGCGCTGGTCCGAGCGACGTCCGAACAGCATCTGGAACCGGCTTGCCGCCCCAAGCCCAAACCGGCCGAACCGGCCGCGCTGACGGCGCGGGAAAGCGAGGTGGTGAGCCTGATCGCCGACGGCAAGAGCAATGCAGCGATCGCCGCCGAGCTCAGGCTCAGCGAACACACGGTCAAGCGTCACGTCGCCAACATACTGCTCAAACTGGATCTGCCGTCGCGAGCAGCCGCGGCGGCGTTTTCAGCCAGGCACACTGGCCCGGACGGGCCATAGGAGCCATGGCGCTTTCGGGCGAAGCGGCCAAGGTAGCGTAAGCGCTATCAATTCTTCCCATGCAGGCCAGGCGGATGTCGCCAGGAAAGGCGCTGCGAACGGAGGAGGAAATGTTGAAGTCGAACCGGACACTCATATCGCTGGCAATGGCGGCGAGCGTCGGCGCGCTCTTTGCCATGGCACCTGCCAAGGCGGAGGACGCTTCGGCGACGGCCGCCTACAAGGACATTCAGGCCACGCTCGGCTCGGTGCCGGATATGTTCAACACCTTGCCGGACGTCGCGGTCGCCGGCGCCTGGGCTGAGATCAAGGGCGTGCAGCTCAATCCGAACACGGCGCTCGACGGGAAGACCAAGGAACTGATGGGCCTCGCCGTCGCCTCGCAGATCCCGTGCCAGTACTGCATCTATTTCCACACGCAGGCAGCCAAGCTCAACGGCGCCAGCGACGAGGAGATCAAGGAAGCCGTGGCAATGGCGGCGATCGTTCGCCACTGGTCGACGATGCTCAATGGCAGCCAGGTCGACCTCGCTACCTTCAAGAAGCAGACCGACGATGTGTTCGCGGCCGTCAAGGCCAAGTCGCAGTGAAGAAACCTCTGCCCGTCGATGAGCGCCGGGCAGCGCTTCTGATGATCAACCGCCCGATCGGGAAGACGGGCACATGGAGGATAAAATGCTGACGAAGACTCAAGTCGTGGACGGCGCGGCGATCAAGGAAGGCCGTGATGGAAAGCTGCTGTCAAGCTTCTATACCGATGACGCGCTGGTGCGCGTGTTCGACCGCAACAACCCGCCGAGCAAGCCGCGTGAAATCCGCGGGCGGGCGGCGATCAGCACGTTCTGGGATGACATCTGCAGCCGGGCGATGACCCACAAGGTCGACACCACCATCGCCGATGGCAACAACCTCGCCTTCACCCAGGCCTGCTCCTATCCGGACGGCACCAAGGTGTTCTGCGCGGCGATGCTGGAATTGAAGAACGGGCTGATCGCACGGCAGACCGTCGTGCAGGCCTGGGACGAGTAGGTCAACCGCGTAGATCAACGGCGGATTGCGCCGCAAACCCGGAGGAGAAGAAGATGTTCAGCGCCAGATGGCAGATCGACGCCAAGTTCGGGCACAAGCAGACCGTGCTTGAGCTGTTGAAGAAATGGGAACGCGAGATCGGCTCGCAGGTCGGCATCGCCGACCTGAAGTTCCAGATCATGACCGGATCGATCGGCGCGCGGGAAGCGACGGTCGAGTCGCATCACGAGGTCGAAAGCCTGGCCCAGCTGGAGGCGTTCTTCGCCAAGATCGGCAAGATCGACGCGCACGCCAAATGGGGCAAGGAGATCGAGCCTTATGTGGTCTCGGGCACCAGCCTGTGGAACATCTATCGCATCGTCGAGTAGCAGCTCCACAGGTGCCGCAACTTTCGGCCGTCAGCTTCGACGGCCGAAGCTTGTCCGCGGCCCCGCGTAGCGCTCTTGCCTGGCCTGTTCGGCGGCCGCCATGCGCCCCGCCGGAGCGCCCTGGCCGGGCATGGCGCCCTGTCTGGCCAAGGCCGCTGCTATCATGGCATCGGCCTTGCGGGCGCGTTCGGCGTCGCCGGCTGCATCGTCGGCAAAGTTCGCGGTCGTTGCGCTGACTCGCGCTGGCCTGCTGCCACGGAAAGCGATGAACAGCAACAGCGCGCCGAGCAGCCCGGCGCCGATGACTATCGTGAGACGCGTGCCGGTCATGCCGGTGGGCTCGATCTGGGTCGGTTTGGCAGGGTTCTGGACGACGGTGAGCGTGTCGCCTACCTGCGGTTCACGGTCGCCGTTCTTGTTCAGATCCATCGTCGCTTCGACGGCATCGGCGCCGGTGCCGACGCGCAAGGTGCCGGTGAATTTCTGGCTCACCTTCCACTCTTTGTCCGCGTGGACTGTCTTGAACGCATCAACCAACTCGCATGGGATCGTCGCGGTGCTCACGGTCTTGTAGACGATCCTGTGCGCGGTCGATTCCATGTTGCATTCGACGTTGACCGCCAGGATTTCGGCCGGCGCCTGCGGCCAGCCGCTTTTCTTGATGACGTCATTGCCGCCGAAGACGGCGATCAGCACGCAGAAGCCGCCGATTAGTGTCAACTTGATCTTGGCCGTATTCATGCGCGAACCCCCTCGCCGCCGGTTTGCCGACACGAAGGCTGCTCGCCCAGGTTGAATATTCAGTAAATTGTGATCTGCTGCGGGGCCGCGAAAGTTGAATTCGCTTAGCGGATCGATAACCGCAAGACGAATACTTTAACGATAGCCTCCGCGCCATGTCTTTGCTTCGATCGCCGCCCGGCCCTTCGAAGAGACAATCTCCAACGCCTCCCCGCGCTTCGCTATGGCTCCGGGCGTTCGTCGCTCGAAAAGCCCATTTGAGGGCTTTTCGTCCGCTGCGCGGACCGCTCCTCACCCATGCGCAACCATCACGTGGCGCACGGCGGTGTAATCCTCCAGCGCATAGAGCGACATGTCCTTGCCGTAGCCGGACTGTTTTAGCCCGCCATGCGGCATCTCGTTGGTCAGCATGAAGTGGGTGTTGATCCAGGTGCAGCCGTACTGAAGACGTGCGGCGGTCGCCATAGCGCGCGAGACATCCTTGGTCCACACCGACGATGCCAGGCCGTAGTCGCTGTCATTGGCCCAGTTGACCGCCTCGTCGACTTCGGTGAAACGGGTGACCGAGACGACCGGCCCGAACACCTCGCGGCGAACGATCTCGTCTTCCTGCAGCGCGCCAGCAACGACAGTCGGCTGGTAGTAGAAGCCGGAGCCCTCGCCCGGCTTGCCGCCGGTGGTGATCTCGATGTGCTTGAGCTCCGAAGCACGCTCGACGAAGCTCGAGACGCGGTCGCGCTGGCGACGCGAGATCAACGGTCCGATCTCGTTCTCGGTGTCGTCGGGGCGGTTGTACTTGATGGTCGAGACGGCCGAAGAGAGGTCGGCGACCAGCTTGTCGTAGATCTTCTTGCCGGCATAGATGCGGCAGG
The DNA here is from genome assembly GCF_056404235.1 of Mesorhizobium sp. P2_E10. Classification (NCBI taxonomy): domain Bacteria; kingdom Pseudomonadati; phylum Pseudomonadota; class Alphaproteobacteria; order Hyphomicrobiales; family Phyllobacteriaceae; genus Mesorhizobium; species Mesorhizobium sp. P2_E10. Next base: position 681,923 of record NZ_JBFUEK010000001.1, on the reverse strand, counting down.
CGGCGGTGCAGTCCTGGCCGGCATTGTAGTAGCCGAAGGCGCGCAGGCCGTTGACCACGGCGCCGAGGTCGGCGTCGTCGAAGACGATGACTGGCGCCTTGCCGCCGAGTTCCAGATGCGTACGCTTGACCGACTTGGCGGCGGCCTGCAGCACCTTTTTGCCGGTGGCGACATCACCGGTGATCGAGATCATGTTGACCTTGGGGTGGTTGATCAGCGTGTTGCCGACGCTGTCGCCGCGGCCAAGCACGACATTGACGACGCCTTCCGGCAGGATTTCGGCCAGGATCTTCGCCAGCTTCAGCGCCGTCAGCGGCGTCTGCTCCGACGGCTTGAAGACGACGGTGTTGCCGCCGGCAATCGCCGGCGCCAGCTTCCACGCCATCATCATCAGCGGATAGTTCCACGGCGCGATGGAGGCGACGATGCCGATGGCATCGCGGCGGACCATCGAGGTGTGACCCGGAATATACTCGCCGGCGACCACGCCCGGCATGGAGCGCACTGCGCCGGCAAAGAAGCGATAGCAGTCGACGATCGCCGGAATCTCGTCATTGAGCACGGCATTGATCGGCTTGCCGCAGTTGAGCGCCTCGAGTGCCGCGAACTCCTTCGCGTCGGCCTCGATGCGATCGGCGATTTTCAGGAGATAGCCGGAGCGCTGTGCCGGCGTGGTGCGCGACCACAAGACGAACGCTCGTTCGGCGGCAGTGACCGCCGCCTCGATCTGCGCCTGGTTGGCTTCAGGCAGGTTGAGAATGGTCGCCCCGGTCTTTGGGTTGAGGATCGGCTCCTCGGTCTCGGTGCCCTTCTCGAAGGTCGAGCCGATCAGCATGTGGGTGTCCATGTCGTTCTCCTTAATCAGGAGCGAGTAGCGAATAGCGAATAGCGAATAGGGTTTGACCGCCGATCTTTCCCTATTCGCTATTGGCTACTCCCTATTCGCTGTTTCATTTTCCACTGCCGGCGATCTGGTCGCCGTCGCGGGTCAGGTAATAGGCAAGCAGGATGGGCAGCAGCGTCACCAGCACGACGACCATGGCCACGACATTGGTGACCGGGCGCTGGCGCGGACGGATCAACTCCTCCAGCATCCAGATAGGCAGCGTCTGCTGTTGGCCGGCGGTGAAAGTGGTGACGATGACCTCGTCGAAGGACAAGGCAAAGGCCAGCATGCCGCCGGCGAGCAGAGCGGTGGCGATGTTGGGCAGCACGACATGGCGAAACGTCTGAAATCCGTCGGCGCCGAGATCCATCGAGGCCTCGATCATCGAGCCGGAGGTGCGGCGAAAACGGGCGACGGCGTTGTTGTAGACGACGACGACGCAGAAGGTGGCGTGGCCGAGCACGATCGTCCAGAACGAGAATGGGATGTCGGCCAGCGAAAACGCCGAGCGCAACGCGATGCCGGTGATGATGCCGGGCAGCGCGATCGGCAGGATGACCAGCAGCGAGATGGTTTCGCGGCCGAAGAATTTTGTCCTGGAAACCGCGGCCGAGCAGAGCGTGCCGAGGATCAGCGCAATGGCCGTCGAGATCGCCGCGACCCGGACCGACAGCGACAGCGCCTGCCAGACATCGGGCCGGTTCCAGGTGACGGCGAACCACTGCGTGGTCAGGCCCGGCGGCGGCCAGACAAAACTCTTTTCCTCGGTGGTGAAGGCGTAGACGAAGATCAGCAGGATCGGCAGATGCAGGAACAGCAGGCCGCAAGCGGCTGATATCTTCAGGCCGAGGGGTGCCGACTGCGAGCCATCAGAGCGCATCGAAGGCCCCCATGCGCTTGGCGCCCCAGAGGTAGAAGCCCATGATGACGATGGGCACCACAGTGAAGGCGGCGGCGAGCGGGATGTTGCCGGCGGTGCCTTGCTGCGAATAGACGGCCTGGCCGATGAACAGCCGCGACGTCCCGATGATCTGTGGGATGATGTAGTCGCCGAGCGTCAGCGAGAAGGTGAAGATCGAGCCGGCGACGATGCCCGGCAACGCCAGCGGGAACAGCACGTTGCGAAAGGTCTGCCCGGGCGAGGCGCCGAGATCGGAGGAGGCTTCGACCAGATTGCCGGGCACACGCTCGAGTGCTGCCTGCACCGGCAGGATCATGAACGGCAGCCAGACATAGACAAAGACGATGAAGGTGCCGGTGGCGGAGACCGAGAGCGAATTGCCGCCGACGACCGGCAGCGACAGCCAGCCATCGAGCAGCCACAAAAGATGCAACTTGGCGAGCAGCCAGGTCAGGATGCCTTCCTTGGCGAGGATCAGCTTCCAGGCATAGATCTTGACCAGGTAGCTCGACCACAACGGCAGCATGATGCCGAGATAGAGCAGCGCCTTCCAGCGGCCGCGCGCATAACGCGCCGCGTAGTAGGCGATGGGGAAAGCGACCATGGCCGAAGCAACCGTGACCAGAGCCGCCATCGTCACGGTGCGCAGGATGATGTCGAGATTGGCGGCCTGGAACAGGTCGCCATAGGTTTTCAGCGTGAACTCGCGATTGATGAGGCCGGAGAACTCGTCGATCGAGAAAAAACTCTGTGCCAGCAGCGCAAACAGCGAGCCGATATAGACGATGCCGAGCCACAGCACCGGCGGCAGCAGCATGAGTAACAGCAGGACCTTTGGCTTGCGCCAGAACAGGTCCGACAATGCGCCGCGCAGGCCACCGCTTCCCGGCAGGATCGCGGGAGCATCGGCGCGCGGCATGGCGGCGTCGAGGCTCATGCCGGCTCGTCCATGATGTGCAAATGCTCGCGGTTGAAGGTGAGCACCACCGCCTCGCCTTCTGCCGGCAAGGCGGTGCCTGCCGGCACTATGGCATGCAGCTTCAGCCCGTCGGCAGCGAGCGCCAGTTTGGTCGTGGCGCCGAGATAGTTGGTGGAGACGAGGCGAGCGGCAACACCGTCGCCTTTCGCGGCACGGCCGACGCGAATGGATTCAGGACGCAGGCTGCCCCAGCGATGCTGACCGGCATAGCGCTGCACGAAATCCGGCGGCAAGACATTGGAGGAGCCGACGAAATCGGCGACGAAGCGGGTTTTCGGGCGCTGATAGATGTCCTCCGGCGTGCCGATCTGCATGATCTTGCCGTCGTTGAAGACAGCGACGCGGTCGGCCATCGACAGCGCCTCGCCCTGGTCATGGGTGACGAAGATGAAGGTGATGCCGAGCGCCTTCTGCAGCGATTTCAGCTCTTCCTGCATGTTCTCGCGCAATTTGAGGTCGAGCGCACCGAGCGGCTCGTCGAGCAACAGCACCTTGGGCTGGTTGACCAGCGCGCGGGCGAGCGCGACGCGCTGGCGCTGGCCGCCGGAAAGCTGGCCGGGGCGGCGGGCGCCATAGCCGGGAAGCCGCACCAGCGACAGTGCCTCTTCCGCCGCCTTCTGTCGTTCCGGCTTGCCGACGCCCTTGACCATCAGCCCGTAGGCGACGTTGTCGAGGACGTTCAGATGCGGGAACAGCGCATAGTCCTGGAACACGGTGTTGACGTTGCGGCGATAGGGCGGGACGCCCTCAGCGCGTTCGCCGAAGATTGAGATCGAGCCCGATGTCGGCTGCTCGAAACCGGCGATCAGGCGCAAGCAGGTCGTCTTGCCGGAGCCCGAGGGTCCGAGCATGGCGAAGAACTCACCCGGCACGATATCGAGGTCGACCGCATCGACGGCGCGCACGCTGCCGAAATGGCGGGAGACCTGTTTGAAGGAAACGGCTGGTGTCATGGGCTGTCAATCTGTTGCCGGTTTAGCTTTGTCGAATCGCTCACGCCTCCCGACCGGGATGACGGATTGGCGCAACATTTCACCTCCCTCAAATGGGGGAGGTTGCGGCGAAGCCGCGGGTGGGGTGATCCGGCATGACCTGCCGAGCAGCCCCCACCTCGCGGACTCCACCCCAACGGTACGCGTCGACCCTCCCCATCAGGGGAGGGCAATGGGCGAAATCAGCGTCCGCCGATGACGCCGATATAATCCGAGACCCAGCGATAGTAGGGCACGCACTGATTGTTCTGGCTGACGCATTTCGACACCGGCGTCTTCCAGAACTTGATCTTGTCGAAATTGTCGTAGCCGTTGGTTTTGCAGCCTTCGTCGGTCAACAGCTCATTGCCCTTGCAGGCGGCAGGCACCACTGGCAGCGAACCGAACCAGGCGGAAACGTCGCCCTGCACCTTTGGCGACAGCGAATGTTCCAGCCACATATAGGCGCAGTTCGGGTTGGCCGCGTCGGCCTCCATCATGGTGGTATCCGCCCAACCGGTGACGCCTTCCTCGGGCACGGTCGAGGCGATCGGCTTCTTGGCGGCAACCAGCGTGTTGACCTGGTAAGGCCATGAACCGGAGGCGACGACGCCTTCGTTCTGGAAATCGTCGACCTGGATGGCGGCGTCATGCCAATAGCGGCCGACCAGCGTGCGCTGGACGCGCAGCAATTCGAGCGCGGCCTTGTACTGGTCTTCGGTCAGTTCGTAAGGGTCCTTGATGCCGAGTTCCGGCTTGTGGAACATCAAATAATTGGCGGCGTCGGCAATATGGATCGCACCGTCATAGGCCTGGACACGGCCCTTGTTCGACTTGCCGTCCGGCAGGTTCATTTCCTCGAAGACGACGTTCCAGCTCTTCGGTGCTTCCTTGAACACGTCGGTGTTGTACATCAGCACATTCGGCCCCCACTGATAGGGAACGCCGTAGTGTACCTTGTCGACCGTGAACCAGGGCGCATCCTTCAGTCGGTCGTCGACCGTCTTCCAGCTCGGGATGAGATCGGTGTTGATCGGCTGGACGCGCTTGCCGGCGACGAGGCGCAGCGACGCATCGCCCGAGGCGGTGACGAGGTCAAAACCACCCTCGTTCATCAGCGAGACCATCTCGTCGGAGGTGTTGGCGGTCTTGACATTGACCTTGCAGCCAGTGTCCTTCTCGAATGAGGAAACCCAGTCATAGCCCTTGTCGGTTTCGCCGCGCTCGATGTAGCCGGGCCAGGCGACAATGTTGACCTGGCCTTCGCCCTTGCCGAGTTCCTTGACCTGGGCGACAGCCTGGCCGGAGAAGGTCAGCGCAACCGTCAATGCAGTGCATGACTTGAGGAATGAATTCATCATCGATCTCCCATTTTGGCGCCTGACCCCGAAGCCGGTTTCGGTCTTCGCTAGGGTCACGCGCGGACTGAAAAAGTCAGCTCGTCCGATGGACGCATGCCGCTCTGACGGCGGTTTTGGTTCCTGACAGACAAAGTGCTGTGAAATTGCCGGTTTCGCAAATTCATTTATCAGAAGGGCGATATCGGTTTTTCCGATAGATCAGCGCCCAACCTTGTCGGGCCGCTGGCGGACCATGCGCTGCGACTGGGCAAGGCCGATGAAGTCGCGCGCCGCCTGCGGCAGACCGGAGCCGCGCCGCCAGACCATGCCGACCTGCACCACCGGCAGGGAGCCGGAAATATCGCGCGATTCGATGCGGTCGCCTTCCAGCGACCATGGCCGGTAGACGAGATCCGGCAGCAGCGCCACGCCGGCGCCGGTGGCGACAAGGCTGCGCACCGCCTCGACCGAACGGGTGCGAAAAGCGACATGCGGCTTGGCGCCGATCGCCGCCAGCAGCTTGCCGGTGTTTTCCTCGATTTCGTCGACGGTCAGCATGATCAGCGGCTCGCCGGCAATGTCGCCGATGCCGATGATGTCGGCGCTGGCCAGCGGATGGCCGAGCGGCAGCCACAGCCGGTAGGCCGAGACTTCGAGGATTTCCGATTGCAGCGCGGTGCGGTCGCGCAGGTTCGAGGTGACCATGACGGCGATGTCGAGCTTGCCGCCGATCAGCAGATGTTCGAGGTAGTCGCCATTGTCCTCGATGGCCGAAACCTCGACGCCCGGATAGGCGCGGCGGTAGCGGGCGAGCAGGTCGGACAGCACATAGCCGGCAACCAGCGAGGTCACGCCGAGCTGCAGCCGACCGCCCGCCACCATCTGGTCGCCGGAGAAGGAGCGGCGCGCATCGGAAACGTCGGCGAGGATCTTGGTCGCGTGGCGCAGGAACTGATGACCCTTGTGGGTTATGTTGAGGCCGCGCGGGTGGCGCTCGAACAGTTCCACGCCGAGATCGCTTTCAAGCTCCTTGATCGCCTCGGTGACCGACGATTGCGAGATCGACAGGTTCTGCGCGGCGCCCGACACCGTGCCCTGCTCGGCGACGGCGATGAAGAACTGCAACTGGCGGATGGTGAAAGCCATGGCCGGACTAAACACGGCTAAGGCGACGCTGGGAAGTGGGGCGATCAGAAGGGCGTCGGCGCCCAATCGCCAACTTTCGCAGATCAGGGGTCGGTTCCGCCACCAGCGATGCTGAGCCGCGCGCCGGCTTGTGCGAGAGCCGCAGCGATGTCGCGCGGCGGCGGCCTGTCGGTCGCGAGTTCGGAAAAGTCGTCGAAGCCGCAAACCTGGACCAGACCCTGGCGGCCGAATTTTGTGTGGTCGGTGACAACCAGCGAGCGCTGGCCGCGCGACAGCACCATACGGGCGAACTCCGCCTCTTCCAGGTCATAGTCCATGACGCCGGTGACGGCATCGACGGCACCTGTGGAAATCACCGCATGGTTGACGGAAAAGCGGCTGACGAATTCGATGGCCGAGACTCCGAAAGCAGCGCCTGAATCGCTGCGCAATTCGCCGCCGGCCATATAGACCTTGTTGCCGTTGACGGTGGCCAGCGTGCGGGCGATGTCGGACGAATTGGTGACGACCGTCAGCCGCCGGTGGCCGAGCAGTTCGCGGGCGAGGAAAGACGTCGTCGTGCCGGTGTCGAGCATGATCGATTCGCCGTCGCGGATGGTGGCGGCGACCATGCGAGCGATCATGCGCTTGGCGTCGGCATTGTCGCGCATGCGCCGCTCGAACGGTGCCTCACCGGCCATCGAGGGCAGGCCGATGGCGCCATGCATCTTCAGGATCGAGCCATCGCCCGTTAGCGGCTTGACGTCGCGGCGCACGGTTTCCAGCGACACACCCAGCCGATCGGCCAGGCTGGCGATGCTGATTGTGCCTTCCTCCTTGAGGAGGCGCAGGATTTCGCCATGCCGCTTCGAATGGATCATTCGGCTTTCCTGGTTTTTGCCCTTTTGACCGATTCTAAGGTAATTCAAACTGTTTTAAAGCAATTGCTTGTGCTTTCGGGCAAAACACCCAAAAAAAGTCACAACTTTTTATTGACAGCCGGCCAACACTGACGTGAGATCAAGGCGTGACAGGCTCGGAACTGCCACGAGAGGGTGATGGCAGAGCCGCAACTTACAGACCAGATCGTCTGGAATGCGCCTGGTGCAAGGATTTTTCAGATCCGCGGGGGCGGATGGCGGGTATTAAAAACCTGGCCAAGGGGCTCGTCGGTGCGGTGCGGGATACCAATCCTGGCGTCCCGCACCGACGAGATTTTTGCGTTTCTCCCCGCCATCGTCGCGCTGTCCGCGGCGCTTTGTCGAAGCTCAGCCAACCAGGGATGGTCCCGTGACTGCTGAAGACCGCATCCGCGCCCTGCCCTGCTGGACCGGCAGCATCGATATCGCGCCGCTGCCGGGCGGCCTCAGCAACGCCAACTATCTGGTCAAGGACGCGGCCGGACGGCATGTCGTGCGCTTTGGCCAGGACTATCCGTTCCACCACGTGTTTCGCGAGCGCGAGGTGATGACGGCGCGGGCAGCGCACGCCGCCGGCTTCGCGCCGGCCGTCCGCTATGCCGAACCCGGCATCATGGTGACGGAGTTTCTCGGCGCCAAGACCTATGTCGCCGAAGACGTCCGCAGCAATATCGGCCGCGTCGCCGCCCTGATGCGCGGCTTCCACCGCGAAATGCCCAATCACATCTCCGGCGCCGGCTTCATGTTCTGGGTGTTCCACGTCATCCGCGACTATGCGCGCACGCTGGAAGAGGGTGGCAGCCGCAAGCGAGGCGACTTGCCGCGCCTTCTGACGCTCGCGGACGAACTCGAGCGGGCGCAGAAACTGCTGCCGATCGTCTTTGGTCACAATGATCTCTTGCCGGCCAATATTCTCGACGACGGTAGCAGGTTGTGGCTGATCGACTTCGAATATGCCGGTTTCAACACGGCGATGTTCGACCTTGCCGGCGTCGCCTCGAATGCCGAGATGAGTGACGAGGTATCCTTCGCTTTCCTCACCGCCTATTTCATGAAGGAACCGGACGAGGCGATCCGCCGCTCGCATGCGGCCATGCAATGCGCGTCGCTGCTGCGCGAGGCGATGTGGAGCATGGTTTCCGAGCTCTATCTCGACGCGCCCGGCATCGACTACGTCGCCTACACCGAAGAGAACCTGACGCGGCTCGACGCCGCGCTGGAAAACTACAGAACAAAATACGGGATACACGCATGACTTTGCCTACGCACGCCGGGATCGTCGTCATCGGCGGCGGCATCATCGGCTGTTCGACGGCCTATCACCTGGCGCGCGACCACAAGGCCGATGTCGTGCTGCTAGAACAGGGCAAGCTGACCTCGGGCTCGACCTGGCACGCCGCCGGGCTGGTCGGTCAGTTGCGTTCGTCGGCCTCGATCACGCGCGTGCTCAAATATTCGGTCGATCTCTACAAGGGGCTGGAGGCCGAGACCGGACTGGCCACCGGGTGGAAAATGACCGGGTGCCTGCGGCTGGCCACCAATGCCGATCGTTGGACCGAATACAAAAGGCTGGCGACGACGGCGAAAAGCTTCGGCATGGACATGCAATTGCTGTCGCCGGCAGAGGTGAAACAAATGTGGCCGCTGCTGGAAACCGGCGACCTCGTCGGCGCCTCCTGGCTGCCGACCGACGGCCAGGCGAGCCCTTCCGACATTACGCAGTCGCTGGCCAAGGGCGCACGCATGCATGGCGCCAAACTGTTCGAGGATGTCCGCGTCACCGGCTTTGAGATGAAGGACGGCCGCATCACCGCGGTGAAGACCAGCAAGGGCGATATTGCTTGCGACAAGGTGGTGAACTGTGCCGGACAATGGGCGCGGCAAGTGGGCGCCCTAGCCGGCATCAACGTGCCGTTGCAGCCGGTGAGGCACCAGTACATCATCACCGAAAAGATCGAGGGACTGTCGACCGATGCGCCGACCATCCGCGACCCTGACCGGCGCACCTATTTCAAGGAGGAGGTCGGCGGGCTCGTGATGGGCGGCTACGAACCGAACCCGCAGGCCTGGACGACAGGTGATGTGCCCGACGACTGGGAATTCCGGCTGTTCGACGACGACTACGATCATTTCGAGCAGCATATGACCCAGGCGATAGCGCGGGTTCCGGCGCTAGAGACCGTCGGCGTCAAGCAGATGATCAACGGGCCGGAGAGTTTTACGTCAGACGGCAATTTCATCCTCGGCACGGCACCCGAATGCGTCAACATGTTCGTCGGCGCCGGCTTCAACGCTTTCGGCATCGCGTCGGGCGGTGGCGCCGGCTGGGTGCTGGCGCAATGGGTGGTCGACGGCGAGGCGCCGCTCGACCTGTGGGTGGTCGATATCAGGCGCTTCTCCAACCTGCACCGCGACCGGCAATGGGTCTGCGACCGCACGTTGGAAGCCTATGGCAAACACTACACGATCGGCTTCCCGCATGAGGAATATTCCTCCGGCCGGCCGCGCATCGTCTCGCCGTTGTACGAGCGACTGAAACAGCATCGCGGCGTGTTCGGTTCGAAGCTGGGCTGGGAGCGGCCGAACTGGTTCGCGCCCGAAGGCGTCGAGCCGAAGGATGTCTATTCGATGGGCAGGCAGAACTGGTTCGCGCCGGTCGGCGACGAGCACCGGCATGTGCGCGAGCACGTCGGTATTTTCGACCAGTCGTCCTTCGCCAAATACGAACTGACCGGCCCCGACGCGCTGAAGGCGCTGGACTGGATCTGCGCCAACGACGTCAGCAAACCGGCGGGACGGCTGACCTACACGCAACTGCTCAACACACGCGGCGGCATCGAGGCCGATCTCACCGTGGCGCGGCTGGCCGAGGAAAAATTCTACATCGTCACCGGCACCGGTTTTCGCACGCATGATTCCTCATGGATCAGCGATCATATCGGCGATGGGCTCGACGTGACGCTGACCGATGTCACCGAGGATTTCGGCACGCTGTCGCTGATGGGTCCCAGGGCACGCGATGTGCTGGCCGGAGTGACCGATGCCGATGTGTCGAACGCCAGCTTCCCCTTCAGCCATGTGCGCGAGATTGCCATTGCCGGCCACACAGTGCGGGCGCTGCGCGTCACCTATGTCGGTGAGCTCGGTTGGGAATTGCATGTGCCGATCGCGGCGACGGGCGAAATCTTCGACGCGCTGATCACGGCCGGTAAGAAGCACGACATCCGCCCGGTCGGCTACCGGGCGCTGGAATCGCTGCGGCTGGAAAAGGGCTATCGCGCCTGGGGCTCCGACATCACCCCCAATGACACGCCACAGGAGGCCGGTCTCGGCTGGGCGGTGAAGCTCAGGAAGAACACCGATTTCGTCGGCCGGCGGGCACTTGAGCAGCTCAATGGCGCAGCGCTGAAGAAACGCTTTGCCGGCTTCACCGTCGACGATCCCGAGATCGTGCTGGTCGGGCGCGAGACGATATTGCGCAACGGCGAGCCGGTCGGTTATCTCACCAGCGGCGGCTATGGCTACACGTTGGGCAAGAACATCGGTTTTGGCTATGTCCGCAACGCCGACGGCGTGAGTGACGATTTCCTCGCCACCGGCGACTACGAATTGGTGGTGGCGATGGAGCGGACGCCGGCAAAAATCCATCTGCAGCCGCTGTACGACGCGGCTGGAGAAAAGATCAAAGCGTAGATTCAGCTCACGCGGAGCACGATGCCACGACTGGGCACGGTATCCGCCTCGCCCGGCATGGAAACGTAAGGCGGCGTTTCCTCGGCGCGGACGACGATGCCTTGCGCTGCCAGCTCGGCAATGCGCGCGGAAAATCCCGCTTCCCACAGCGTGTTCTTGACCGTCAGCACGATGACGCCGCCCGGCCTGCAGATGCGGATCAGCTCGTCCAGCCCTTCGGCGCCGACATGGCCGGAGGTGAAGACGCCGGCGGAGACGATGCCGGCATAGGCGTCGTCCGCGAAGGGCAATGGCCCACCCATCGCCAGGCAGTGGAGCGCCGTATAGACGCCCTTGGCGGCCGCCTTGTCCAGCATGCCTTGCGAGATGTCGAGCGCCTCGACTTGTGGGTAGCCGGTGATGGTCAGCCATTCGCCGATCAGCCCGGTGCCGGCGCCGGCATCGAGCAGAGGGGCTGCGCCGCGCGGCAAATGGCGGGCAAGCAAGGCAAGGCAGATCGTCGGATGGCGGTAGCCGGCCGCCGACATGTCGGCATCGTAGGTATCGGCCCAGCGATCGTAGAGCGCCGCCACCTCTTCAGGCCGTTTCGCCGCATAGGCGGCGCCGAGCGTGCCATGATGTTTGCCGTCCGTCATCGCCACTCCGTCCGCCGGTCTATACGCCACATTCTATCAGATGATAGCCAAACGGCGAAAACTGTGGAACCGTCGTGGCGACAAATAACGGCATGAGGGGGCTCACGCATGGTGGTCGACGAGGCGCGCGCAACGCTCAAGGGCATTCCGCTGCTGGCAGGCTATGACGGGCCGCTGGAGCGGCTCGGCGGCCTCACCAATCTCGTCTTCAAGGCCGGCGACCTCTGCCTGCGCATTCCCGGCAAAGGCACAGAGGAATATATAAACCGCGCCAACGAGGCGGTCGCGGCGCGCGAGGCGGCAAAGGCCGGGGTCAGCCCCGAAGTGCTGCATGTCGACCAAGGGACCGGGGTAATGGTGACGCGCTTCATCGCCGGCGCGCAGACGATGTCGCCGGAGAAATTCAGGACACGGCCGGGCAGTCCCGCGCGTGCCGGCAAGGCCTTTCGCGCATTGCACGGCTCCGGAGCGGTGTTTCCCTTCCGCTTCGAGCTGTTTGCGATGATCGACGATTATCTGAAAGTGCTGTCGACCAAGGATGTCGCCTTGCCCGCCGGCTACCACGACGTCGTGCGCGAGGCCGGCACGGTACGCGCCGCACTTGCCGCCCATCCGCTTCCCCTCGCCGCCTGCCATTGCGACCCGCTGTGCGAGAACTTTCTCGATACGGGAGAGCGGATGTGGATCGTCGACTGGGAATATTCGGGCATGAACGACCCGCTCTGGGATCTCGGCGACCTCAGTGTCGAAGGACAATTCGACACGGCACAGGACGACGAGATGATGTATGCCTATTTTGGCGGCGAGGCAAAACCGGCCGAGCGCGGCCGCATCATCATCTACAAGGCGATGTGCGATCTGTTGTGGACGCTGTGGGGGTTGATCCAGCTTGCCAACAACAATCCCGTCGACGACTTTCGCGCCTATGCCGACGGACGGTTTGCGCGCTGCAAGGCGTTGATGGAGACGCCTGAGTTTTCCCGCCATCTGGCGGCGGTGCGTCGGGGCTAAGTACCAGAAATCTGGACCTCAATTCACGCCCTTCGGCACGTTCTCGGGCGGCACGACTGTCTCGACCACTTTCTGGCGATGGAAGATGAACAGGCCCGCGAACACGACGATGGCCGAGCCGATCAGGATGCGCGGGCCGGGAACGTCGCCAAAGAACACCAGACCGAAGACGACCGCCCACAACAACAGCGTGTAGTGCAGCGGCGCCAGCGTCGAGGCCGGTGCCAGCTTCAGCGCCCTGGTGATCATCAGATGCGCGCCGCAGGAGACGATGCCGAGCAGCAGCATGGCGCCGAAATCGAGCGCTGACGGTGTCTGCCAGCTGCCGATGGTCATCGCGCCGCCGACCAACAGCGTGCCGATGGTCTGCCACGTCACCAGATTGGTGTCGCTGGTGCCGCGCAGGCGGCGGTTGAGGATGATGGCGAAGGCAAACGCAATGCTGCCGACCAGCGCGAACACCGCGGACTGCGAGAACGCCGCCGAGGACGGCTTCAGCATGATCAGCACGCCGCAGAAGCCGACCAGGATCGCCGCCCAGCGGCGCCAACCGACCCTTTCGCCGAGCAGGAAATGCGACAGCGCCGCGACATAGATCGGCCCCGCCATGTAGAAGCTCATCACATCGGCAAGCGGCAGATAGACGACGGCGGCGTAGAACAAGGCGGTGTCGAGCGTCGTCGCCACCACGCGCAAGACCTGCAGCTCCAGCCGTTCCATGCGAAACAGTTTGCCGGCGCCTTGATTTGCAATCATCGGCCCGAGCACGAAAAAGGCGCCGACCGAGCGGATCAGCACGACCTGGCCGACGGAAAAGCTGGCGACCAGCCATTTGCCCATGGCGTCGTTCAACGCGAACAGGAAATCGCCGGCCAGCATCAGCAGGATGCCGGCCACGAGAACGTTCCTGATCGTCGAATTCTGGGCTGTTGGCTGCGCCATGCCTTTGCCGGTTCCTGCCATGCGTAGGGTGAACCGCGTCGTAGACACAAGCGGCAGCCTTGGCGAGGCGGAAAAGCGAAAAATCGGTAAGACCAGCGCCGGAAATGGGTGATCTCAAGCGGTTTTGTGCCGCCGGTTCACCTCTCCGGGCCTTCCGGGAATCGACAGCCGGGTGTCCTGCCTGGTACGCTGCGCCACCACCTTGCCCCTGGCGATGACGCAAAGCCGTTCGGCGCGCAGGCGCAGGGCCTCTATCGGGTTGCCGGCGTCGAGGATGACGAGGCTGGCGCGCTTGCCGACGGCAAGGCCGAGATGGTCGAGGCCCATGATGGCGGCGTTGACGTTGGTGACCATGTCGAAACAACGGGCCATGTCGGCCGGACTCGACATCTGGGCGACGTGCAGGCCCATGAAGGCGACGTCGAGCATGTCGGCGGTGCCCAGCGAATACCAGGGGTCAAGTACGCAATCCTGGCCCCAGCCGACGCGGATGCCCATGGCCAGCATCTCCTTGACGCGGGTCAGGCCACGGCGCTTGGGAAACGTATCGTGGCGACCCTGCAGCATGATGTTGATCAGCGGATTGGGGATGGCCGAAACGCCGGCCTCGGCGATCAGCGGCAACAGCTTCGAGACATAGTAATTGTCCATCGAATGCATCGAGGTGAGGTGCGAGCCGGCCACCCTGCCTTGCAGGCCAAGGCGCTGCGTCTCGTAGGCCAGTTGCTCGATATGGCGCGACAGCGGGTCGTCGGTCTCGTCGCAATGCAGGTCGACCATCAGCCCGCGTTTTGCCGCGATTTCGCAGAGTTCGGTCACGGAACGCGTGCCGTCGGCCATGGTGCGCTCAAAATGCGGGATGCCGCCGACAATATCGACGCCGAGGTCGAGCGCCCGCAGCGTGTTCTGGCGCGCCGTCGGCGAGCGGTAAAGCCCGTCCTGCGGGAAGGCGACCAGCTGCAGGTCGATATAGGGCGCGACCGTTTTCTTCACATCGAGCAAGGCTTCCACCGCCAGCAAGCGGTCGTCGCAGACATCGACATGGGTGCGGATGGCGAGCAGGCCCATCGACACAGCCCAGTCGCAATAGGCAAGCGCGCGGTCGCGCACGGCCTCATGCGTCAGCAGCGGCTTCAGCTCACCCCACAGCGAAATGCCTTCCAGCAGCGTGCCTGAGACGTTGATGCGCGGAATGCCGTAGGAGAGCGTCGCGTCCATGTGGAAATGCGGATCGACGAAGGGCGGCGAGACCAGATTGCCATGAGCGTCGATAGCGGTACCCGCCGTAACGTCGAGGTCGGGCCCGATCGCAGCGATCGTCTCGCCGACGATGCCGATGTCGGCAATGGTGCCGTCGGGCAGCGTGCCGCCGCGCACAACAAGGTCGAAATTCATCTGTCGTCATCCCTTTTCAGAATCACCCGACCATGGTGGCGCAAAAGACAGCTTGCCGCAGCCGTTTCTTTCAGTCGTGGCGAAAGGTTCCATCCTGATGCAACTGGCTCTATAAGCCGCCTTTCGTCCTAACCGGCGAATCCGAAGTTCGCACCAGTGGCGCGCAGTGCAGCGACGAATTTCGGGATCATGCTCAGCAAACCATGGAATCCCGTGTGGCTCTGGATTTTAAATTCCTGAAACGCGACGAGCGCTCGATGGAGAACCAGCGCCTTATCGTGAGGCTGCTGCGGGAATCGTTCCACCAGCACAGGTTCGGCTACGGCGCCGCCATCGCTTCGATGCTGGTGGTGGCCGCCACGACAGGTGCCAGCGCCTGGATTCTGCGTGAGATCACCAACGAATTCGTGATCTACAAGAGACTCGACCGCATTAACCTGATAGCAGCCGCGGTCGCCGCGATCTTCATTCTCAAGGGCGTCGCCAATTTCGTCCAAGCCTACTGCATGAGCCGCGTCGGCAACAGCATCATCGCCGAGCGGCAGCGCAAGATCTATGACCGTATCCTGGCGCAAGGCATCGAGTTCTACCATTCGACCTCGTCGTCCGATCTGATCAACCGCATGACCAACAATGCGCAGGCGGCACGCAACGTGCTCGACCTCATCGTCACGTCCTATGTGCGGGACCTGGTGACCTTGGTTGTCCTGGTGCTGGTCATGATCTGGCAGCAACCGGCGCTGTCCTTGATCTGCTTCATCATCGGCCCCCTGGCCATCTACGGCGTCAACCGCATCCTGAAGCGAGTCCGCAACATTGCCGCAATGGAGTTCCGCTCGATCGGCCAGATCGTGCAGATCATGCAGGAAACCGCGATCGGCGTGCGGGTCGTCAAATCCTTCAATCTCGAAGGGGCGATGCGCGGGCGCATGTACAAAGCGGTTTCCGACGTCGAGAACCGCGCCAACAACATCGCCACGCTGGAAGCCGCCACCAGCCCGGTGATGGAAACGCTCGCAGGGCTGGCGATCTCCGGCTCCGTGCTGGTCAGCGGCTTCCTGGTCCTGCAGGGCGGCCAGATGCCGGGTAACATCATGGCCTTCATCGGGGCACTGCTGCTTGCCTATGAACCGGCCAAGCGTCTGGCGCGCGTACGCATATCGCTAGAAACCGGCATCGTCGGAGTGCGAATGATGTTCCAACTAGCGGACCGGCCGCTGACGCTGGCTGAAAAGCCTGATGCACAGCCGCTGAAAGCGGGGCCAGGCGAAATCACGTTCGATGATGTCGGCTTTGTCTATCAGGAAGGCCAACCGGTCCTCGAGCAGTTCAACCTGACTATCGAGCCCGGCAGGATGACGGCACTGGTCGGACCTTCCGGCAGCGGCAAGTCAACCATGCTGAACCTGATCATGCGCATGTACGATCCGCAGAGCGGCAAGGTGCTGTTCGACGGCCAGGATATCTCCGGCGCAACGCTCAGCTCGGTTCGAGAAAAGATTGCCTATGTCAGCCAGGACACGTTCCTGTTTGCCGGCACGATCATGCACAACATCCGCCTCGGCCGCCAGGACGCGACTGACGAAGAGGTGATCGCCGCCGCCAAGGCCGCCAATGCCCACACCTTCATCACTGCCCAGGCGAACGGTTATGACACGGAAGTCGGCGAGAATGGCGGCATGCTGTCTGGTGGTCAGCGCCAGCGGATCTCGATCGCCCGCGCCATGTTGCGCAACGCGGAGATCCTGCTGCTGGACGAGGCGACCAGCGCGCTCGACGCGGAATCGGAAGCGCTGTTCCGCGATGCGCTGCAGCAGCTGACGGTGGGGCGCACCACGATTGTCATCGCGCACCGGCTGTCGACCGTGCATCAGGCCGATACGATCGTGGTCCTGGAAGCCGGCAAAGTGGCTGAAAGCGGCCCGCACAAGACCTTGCTCAGTCAGGGTGGGCTTTACCAGAAGCTTTATGAATATCAGCTGATGCCGTAGCGCCCTTCCCTTCTCCCCTTGTGGGAGAAGGTAAGAGCGCGCTACTCCGGCACGAACCTTACCGCACCCTTTGCCGCGCTCGTCGCCATCGCGGCGTAGGCGCGCAAGGCAGTCGTCACCTTGCGCTTGCGCTTCTCCTCAGGCTTCCAGGCAGCGGTGCCCTTGGCCTCCATCGCCGCGCGGCGCGCAGCCAGTTCGGCATCGTCTACGGCAAGGCGGATGCTGCGGTTCGGGATATCGATCTCGATCGTGTCGCCCTCCTGCACCAGCCCGATGAGACCGCCTTCCGCCGCTTCCGGCGAGGCATGGCCGATCGACAGGCCCGACGTGCCGCCGGAGAAGCGGCCGTCAGTGACCAGTGCGCAGGCTTTGCCGAGGCCTTTCGACTTGAGATAGCTGGTGGGGTAGAGCATTTCCTGCATGCCGGGCCCGCCACGCGGCCCTTCGTAGCGGATGACGACGACATCGCCGGCCTTGATCTCGTTGGACAGGATCGCCTTGACGCTGGCGTCCTGGCTTTCGAACACGCGGGCCGGGCCGGTGAATTTCAGGATCGATTCATCGACGCCGGCGGTCTTCACGATGCAGCCGTCGAGCGCCAGATTGCCCTTCAGCACGGCAAGGCCACCGTCCTTGGAGAAAGGATGCTCGACTGACCGGATGACGCCCTTCTCGCGGTCGAGATCGAGCTCGTCCCAGCGGCGGTCCTGGCTGAACGCGACCTGCGTCGGCACGCCGCCAGGAGCGGCCAGGAAGAAGTCGCGGACGCTCTGGCTGGAGGTGCGGGAAATATCCCAATGGTCGAGCGCCTCGCCGAGCGTCGACGTGTGCACGGTCGGCAAATCGCGGTTGATCAGCCCGGCATTGTCGAGCTGGCCGAGAATGGCCATGATGCCGCCGGCGCGGTGGACGTCTTCCATGTGCACGTCGGACTTGGCCGGAGCAACCTTGCACAGCACCGGAACCTTGCGCGACAGCGCGTCGATATCGTCCTGATCGAAATCGATCTCGCCCTCATGCGCGGCGGCCAGGATGTGCAGAACGGTGTTGGTCGAGCCGCCCATGGCGATGTCGAGCGTCATTGCGTTCTCGAAGGCGCCCTTAGAGGCGATGTTGCGTGGCAGCGCGGTCTCGTCGTCCTGTTCGTAATAGCGCTGGGCGAGATCGACGATCAGATGGCCGGCCTCGACGAACAGGCGCTTGCGATCGGCGTGCGTCGCCAGCGTCGAGCCATTGCCGGGCAGCGACAGGCCGAGCGCCTCGGTCAAACAGTTCATCGAATTGGCGGTGAACATGCCAGAGCAGGAGCCGCAGGTCGGACAGGCCGAGCGCTCGATGACCTTGACGTCCTCGTCGGAGATCTTGTCGTCGGCGGCAGCGACCATGGCATCGACCAGATCGAGCGCCTGCGTCTTCCCCGCGAGCACCACCTTGCCGGCTTCCATCGGGCCGCCGGAGACGAAGACGGTCGGGATGTTGAGCCGCAGCGACGCCATCAGCATGCCCGGCGTGATCTTGTCGCAATTGGAGATGCAGACCATGGCATCGGCGCAGTGGGCGTTGACCATGTATTCGACCGAGTCGGCGATCAGCTCGCGCGACGGCAGCGAATAGAGCATGCCGTCATGGCCCATGGCGATGCCGTCATCGACGGCGATGGTGTTGAATTCCTTGGCGACGCCACCGGCCTTCTCGATCTCGCGCGCAACCAGCTGGCCGAGGTCCTTGAGATGGACGTGACCCGGCACGAACTGGGTGAAGGAGTTGACGACGGCGATGATCGGCTTGCCGAAATCGGAATCCTTCATGCCGGTGGCGCGCCAGAGACCGCGGGCGCCGGCCATGTTGCGGCCATGGGTGGTGGTGCGGGAACGATAGGCAGGCATATTTTTTCCTTGGTGGCTGGCTGCGCTCGATGGCTGGCGCGGCGGCGCTGAATTCGGACCGCAGGCGTTATAGACGCCACAATCTGGTATGGCCACAATTTTGCGATGCGCCAGAGCGCATGGCGCACGCGGGTTGACGAGGGGCGTTCCGCTGTATATAGCCAAATGGGTATATATCTAATTGGCTATGGATGTGAAATGAACCAGCTCGACGCCACCTTTGCCGCGCTTGCCGATCCGACGCGGCGCGCCATCCTTGCCCGCCTCATCCAGGGGGAGGCCTCGGTGATGGAACTGGCCGAGCCGTTCGCGATGAGCCAGCCGTCGATCTCCAAGCATCTGAAAGTGCTGGAAGCCGCAGGGCTGATTTCACGCGGCCGCGACGCGCAGCGCCGGCCGTGCCGGCTGGAAGCCCGGCCACTGGCCGAAGCCAATGACTGGCTGGAGCGCTACCGAAAAATCTGGGAAGGCAATTTTCAGCGCCTCGACGCCCTGCTGGGCGCCATGCAGGCCGAAAAGGCTCCCGGCGAGGCCGGCCAATAGCCGAAAGAAAATCAGGGGCCGTGTCGGATCGCCAGTTGGCCGGACGTCCTTGGGCAAACAGACAAGCGCAGGAGGACAATCGTGAGCACCACCACCTTGCCCGGCTCGACCGTTGCGACATTGACCGTGACCACGCCGAGCGACCGTGAAGTCCAGATCACCCGCATCTTCGATGCGCCGCGGCCGATGGTCTTCGACTGCTGGACCGTGCCGGAGCTTTTGAAAGGCTGGCTGCACGGCCCCGACGGCTGGCGGCTGGCGGTGTGCGAAATCGACCTCAGGGTGGGCGGCGCGACACGCTATGTCTGGCAACACCGCGACGGTCGCAGCATGGGCATGAGCGGAGCCTATCGCGAGATCGTGCGGCCGAGCCGGATCGTCGCCACCGAACTGTTCGACGAGGATTGGACGGGTGGCGAGACGATTGGAACGGTGACCTTTGCCGATCACACCGGCAAAACGCTGCTGACGCAGACGGTGCTTTACGCCTCGCAGGCGGCGCGCGACGGCGCGCTCGGCACCGGCATGACCAGCGGCATGGCCGACAGCTACGCCCAGCTCGATTCCTATCTCGCTTCCCTGCAGGACGCCGCGAAGGGCGCCGCCTGACCCTTCCCCCAAAAGAAGCCGCCGCAACCCTAAACACCGAGGAGAACGACGATGCAAAAGATCACCACCTTCCTGTGGTTCGACGACCAGGCCGAAGAAGCGATGAACCACTACATATCCATCTTCAAGAATTCGAAGGTGCTGAGCACAACGCGCTGGCCCAAGGGCCACGCTCTCGAAGGCAAGGTGCTGGTGGCCTCGTTCGAACTCGATGGCGTCCCGTTCCTGGCGCTTAACGGCGGACCGCAATACAAATTCACCGAGGCGATCTCGCTTTCGATCGACTGCAAGAACCAGGAAGAGGTCGACCATTTCTGGGACAGGCTGACCGAAGGCGGCGAACCCGGCCGTTGCAGCTGGCTGAAGGACAAGTTCGGCGTTTCCTGGCAAGTCGTGCCGGAACAGCTGCCGCGCCTGCTTGGGGATGCGGACCAGGCCAAGGCCGGCCGGGCGATGAATGCGATGATGCAGATGGGCAAGATCGACATCGCCAAGATCGAAGAGGCGGCAAGAGGCTGAGCACCGCGCACTCTTCCCTTCTCCCCTTGTGGGAGAAGGGAAGAGTGCACTTTACGCCGCCTTGTCGCGGACCTGATAATCCTTGATCGCGGCAAACCGGATCGCCTTCCAGCGCTCGGCTTCGTAGTTGAGCGAGAAGGCGTGCTGGGCCAGAAACACCGGGTCGTTGTCGAGGTCGCGGGCGATGTCGCCGCGATGCGCCTCGATGAAGCGGTAGACCTCGGCCTTGTCGTCGGCCGAAATCCAGCGGCAGACGGAAAAGCGCGACATCTCGAATTCGACCGGCAGCGTATATTCGAAGTTCAGCCGCTCCTTCAGCACATCGAGCTGCAGCGCGCCGACGACGCCGACGATGGCCGGTGAGCCATCCTCGGGCGAGAACAGCTGCACGACGCCCTCCTCGGCCATCTGGTGCAGCGCTTCCTTAAGCTTCTTGGCCTTCATCGCGTCGCCGAGGCGAACGCGGCGCAAGATTTCCGGAGCGAAATTCGGCACGCCTCTGAACAGGATTTCCTCCCCCTCGGTCAGCGTGTCGCCGATGCGCAACGTGCCGTGGTTGGGAATGCCGACGACGTCGCCGGCAAAGGCTTCGTCGGCGGTGACGCGGGTGCGGGCAAAAAAGAATTGCGGCGCCGACAGGCTCATCGGCTTTCCGGTCCGCACCAGCTTGGCCTTCATGCCGCGCTCGAGCTTGCCGGAGCAGACGCGGACGAAGGCGATGCGGTCGCGGTGGTTCGGATCCATGTTGGCTTGGATCTTGAAAACGAACGAGGTCATCTTGTCCTCGGTGGCCTCGACCTTGCGGGTGTCGGCCTCCTGCGCGCGCGGCGGCGGACCGTAGTTGCCCAGCGCCTCGATCAGGTCGCGGACGCCAAAGTTGCGCAACGCCGAGCCGAAATAGACCGGCGTCAGGTGGCCCTCGCGAAAGGCGTCAATATCAAGAGGTCGGCAAGCTTCCCGCGCGAGCTCCAGCTCCTCGATGAAGGCTTCGCGCTCGTTCTCCGGCAGCAGGCCGGCGACGCGGTTGGAATCGGGGCCGTTGACCGGCGTGCGGTCCTTTTCCGCGTCGCCCCGACGCACAGCGTTCTGCGACAGATGATAGGTGCCGGAAAAGGTCTTGCCGCGGCCGATCGGCCAAGTGATGGGGGCAGTGTCCAGCGCCAGCTTCTGCTCGATCTCGTCGAGGATTTCGAACGGGTCGCGGCTTTCGCGGTCCATCTTGTTGATGAAGGTGATGATCGGGATGTCGCGCAGGCGGCAGACCTCGAACAGCTTCAGCGTGCGCGGCTCGATGCCCTTGGCGGCATCGATGACCATGACGGCAGAGTCGACCGCCGACAGCGTGCGGTAGGTGTCGTCGGCGAAATCCTCGTGGCCGGGCGTGTCGAGGAGGTTGAAGACATTGTCCTCATACTCGAAGGTCATCACCGAGGTGACGACCGAAATGCCGCGCTCGCGCTCGATCTTCATCCAGTCGGATCGGGTCTGGATGCGGTCCTTCTTGGCCTTGACCTCACCGGCAAGCTGGATGGCGCCGCCGAACAGCAGCAGCTTTTCGGTGAGCGTCGTCTTGCCGGCGTCGGGGTGCGCGATGATCGCGAAGGTGCGGCGGCGCGCCACCGCCTGCGTGATGTCTTCAGCCAATTTGTGGAATCCCATGTGGTGGCGGGCTTCTAGCAGCGCTTTTCCGGCCTGTCGAACAGTTTTGGCCGCAGCCTCCTTGCCGGGTCTTGAGATCAGGCCGCCGCAATGGCATCAGAAGGGCCAATCCGGCAAAGGTCCAGCATGAGCAAGCAAGTCATCGTCATCGGCGCCGGCATCATCGGCGCCTCCATCGCCCGGCATCTCAGCAAGGCCGGCGCGCAGGTGACGGTGATCTCAGAGAGCGGCGCAGGTGGCGTCGCGACGCCGAACTCCTTTGCCTGGATCAACGCCAGCTGGGGCAATCCCGAGATCTATTTCCGGCTGCGCATCCGCGCCATGGCCGAGTGGAAACGGCTGGCAAACGACCTGCCCGGCCTGCCGCTCACCTGGTGCGGCGGCCTATGCTTCGATCTGCCGGCCGACAGGCTCGAAGCCTACGCGGCCGAGCACTCTTCATGGGGTTACGGTATCGAACGCGTTGGCCGGAAGCGGGCGGCGCAAATCGAGCCCAATCTCGTCGCGCCTCCTGAATTCGCCGTCTATGTCGCCGAGGAAGGTGTGGCCGAGCCGGTGGCGGCGGCCAAGGCGCTGCTGGCAGATGCGGAACGGCACGGCGCACGGGTGGTCACGGGAGCCATCGACAGGCTGGCTCTAACCAACGGCAAAGTTACTGGCGTGGTCATTTCGGGCGAGACGATCGCTGCCGACGAGGTGGTGATCGCAGCCGGCGCCGGCGCCCCGGCCATCGCGGCGACCACCGGCATCAAACTGCCGATCGAGACGCCGGCTGGCCTGATTGTCCACTCGCGGCCTTACAAAAAACTGCTCAACGGCCTGGTGCACGCCGAGAAGCTGCATATGCGCCAGACGGCAGAGGGCCGCATCATCGCCGGCTCGGATTTCGCCGGCGGCGATCCGGGCGAAAACCCTGACGCCACGGCGCGCGACTTGTTTGCGGCAATGAAGGCAGCCTTGCGCGGCGCCGACGGACTGGAACTGGATTTCCACACAGTCGGCTATCGCCCCAATCCGATCGACGGTTTTCCGATCATCGGCCGCGCCGAAAGTGTCGCCGGCGTCTATGTCGCGGTCATGCATTCGGGCATCACGCTGGCCCCCGCCGTCGGCCTGTTCGCCACCCGCGAAATCCTCGACGGCGAGCGCGACCCGCTGCTTGAGCCTTACGGGCTGTCGCGTTTCGCTCAATAGCCGGGCGGACGGCGAAAGCCGCCGGTCAGCGGTTCGATTGCTTTCGCGATGCCAAGCAGCTGCGATTCGGACCAACGCTTGCCGACCAGCTGCAGGCCAATGGTCAAGCCATCGCGGTCCTGCCCGCCGGGTATCGTCAGCGCCGGATGGCCGGAATAGTTGAACACCGCGCCATAGGCCGGCAGCATCCAGTAGCTTTGCTCCTTGCCATCGACCGCGATCGGCGTCCCCGGCTCGCAATGCGCAAAAGCCGTGGTCATGGCGACCGGGCACAACAAGGCATCGCAGTTTTCGAAACCCCGGTCCCAGGCCAGGATCGACCTGTCGCGACGAGCGAGCGCTTCAAACCATCGCGACACCGGCGTCGGCTGCTCGGATGGCTGCGGCTGTGCGGCCTCCAGCATCATGCCGATCAGCGCGCCGCCCTTGGCCAGATCGTCGTGCAGGTCGAGTTTTGGGAGTTCTGCTTCTTCGACGGTCGCGCCTGCCGACGCGAGTTGCCTTGCCAGAGTTTCGACAGCGGCGCTGATGGCGGCAGCCACCGGAAACCCTGGAAAGGCAGGAGCGAAGGCGATACGCAGTGTGTTGAGGTCGACCGCCGGGACGTCCTCTACCGGTACAGCCGCAAGGTCGGTGTCGCGTCCATCCGGCCCGGCGATGATTTTGTAGATCAGCGCCAGATCGTCGACGGTCCGCGCCAGCGGGCCGAGGCAGGACATCAGCCGCACGCTACGCGCAGCACCTTCCGGATCGGGAAAGGCGCCGGCCAGCGAGATACGGTGCTCGGTGGGTTTGAGGCCATAGACGCCGCAGAACGCAGCCGGCAGGCGGATCGAAGCCTGCATGTCGGTGCCGACTTCGAACGGCGTCATGCCCGAGCAAACGGCTGCCGCCGCACCGCCGCTGGACCCGCCCGCGGTGCGCGAGAGATCCCACGGGCTGCTGGTGCGGCCGAACAGCGGATTGTTCGACTGCCAGTCGGACAGCATCGTCGGCACATTGGTCTTGGCCATCAGCACCCCGCCGGCCGCCTTCAATCGGGCAACGACCGGGTTGTCCTGGCTGGCGACATAGTCGGCAAAGGGCGGGAAGCCGGTTGTGGTCTTCATGCCTGCCGTTTCATGCGTGTCCTTCAGCGTGAACGGCACGCCGTGCAATGGACCGAGAGCGTCGCCCCGCGCCTGCGCAGCGTCGGCTTTTCTCGCGCGATCGTGGGCGCCTTCCCGGTCGAGATTGATGACAGCGTTGACCACCCCGTTGTGCCTGTCGATCTGGGCCAGATGGGCATCGAGCACTTCTACAGCGGAGACCTTCCGCTCGGCGATCGCAGCGGCGAGTTCGGTGGTCGAGGAAAAGACGAGGTCCATGATCAACGCTCCGGCTTGACCGCACTCGCCAGATCAAGATGGCGGACAGCGGCGCGTTTTCAAGCTGAGTAGAGCATTCGGGGGTCCACGGCGCTTGATCGGAATTGCGTTGCGGAGGCCGATTGAGGTCGGCGCTCTACGTCGCCCCCCTCTGTCCTGCCGGACATCTCCCCCACAGGTGGGGAGATTGGATGTCACGACGGCTTTCGCCAATCTCCAACGTTGAAGGAATGGCGCGGGGCGCGAAGCTGCCAATCTCCCCCCGTGTGGGGGAGATGTCCGGCAGGACAGAGGGGGGCGCTGTCCCGCGACGTTGCCATGATTTGCGACCAGGCGAAGGATTATCCGACCAGCGCCAGCTTGGCTGCGACGGGCACGAACGGGCGGATGGTCATACCTGAGATCGTCATGGTGACGAAGCTCGAGGGCGGGATCGCCTGCCACTCGCCACCGTCGCGATCAAACGGCTCCGAGACGATGCAGCCGCCGGTGCCCTTGCCAAAGGTGGAGGTGTAGAGCGTCGGTGCGTGATTGTCGCTGGCATAGCGGACTGCATAGAGCGACACGCCATCCGAGAAGGCCGCGGTGAGTTTCAAAGCCGGCTCAATTCCGGCGCGGCGCGAGGCATCGACGACGCGGCTGGTGGCGCGCGACACGGCGCCTTGTGGATCGTCGGACAGGCCCTCGTCGATCATCAAGAGAAAAAAGAGTTCGGAATCGGTGGTGCCTTCGCGCTGGTCGAAGACGGCGTCGGAGAGTGAATTCTCCAGTGTGCGGCGGATTTTTTCGAAGCCGCCGATCTGGCCATTGTGCATGAACGACCAGCGGCCGGAAATGAAGGGGTGGCAGTTCATGCGGCTGGTGGCGCCGCCGGTCGAGGCGCGGACATGGGCGAGAAACAGACCGGATTTGATCTGCCGGCACAGGCTCTTCAGATTGGGGTCCGACCAGGCCGGCAGGATGTCACGGTAGAGGCCGGGCTCGGGCCGGTCGCCGTACCAGGCGAGGCCGAAACCGTCGCCATTGGTCGGCGACTTCGCTTCCTGGGCGCAATGGCTCTGGGCGATCAGCGAATGGCAGGGCGCGGTGACGATGTCTTCGAGGAAGACCGCTTCGCCAAGATAGGCCGCCCATCGGCACATTGCTTATCGTCCTCTAGGCACGATCCGGAAGAGCCGTCGGTTCCTTGGTCGCGTGCGAGCCTCTGTTGTGCGTCCGCTCGTAAAGCTCGCGGACGATTCGGCTTGCCGTAGAATCGAACATAAACGGCAAGAAAGCGTGAATGAGCGCAGCACCTGCCGCCAGGAACAGTCGCGACGAGAACCACGCGGCAAATGCCATATGGCCGAAATAGCTCTCGCCCACCGCTGCCGGGTGAGAGGTGAAAAGTCGTGCAAGCCGTGCCGTCATGTTGGTCCCCTCCTGTCGGGCATGAAGACCCGATGATGAGTATCCTGACATGACCATCTGGTTCACTTGTCTCAAATTGTCCTTGTATCAGGCCAATTGTTGGGACAAATATCCCACATGTCAGTGGGAATCGATGAAATCGACCGCAGATTGCTGGCCGAGCTGCAACGCGACGGTACGCTGTCGGTCGACCAGCTGTCGGAAAAGATATCGCTGTCGCGCAATGCCTGCTGGCGGCGGGTGAAGCGGCTGGAGGAAGACGGCGTCATCACCGGCCGGGTGGCGCTGGTCGATGCCGACAAGCTCGGGCTCGGGCTTTCGGTGTTCATCCTGATCCGCACCTCCAACCATGACCCGGACTGGCTGCAGAAGTTTCGAGCGGCGGTGACCGGCTTTTCCGAGATCACCGGCGTCTACCGCATGTCCGGCGATCTCGACTATGTGCTGCGGGCTCGCGTCGCCGACGTAAAGGCCTATGACCGGCTCTACCAGCGGCTGATCGCCAAGGTGGCGTTGTCGGATGTCTCGGCGTCCTTCGTCATGGAAGAGATCAAGGAGACGACGGTCGTTCCGGTGGAACTGCGTTGAGGTCTCGGTGACGCCACAAAGAAAGCCGTTGATAGCGTTGCGGACGAATTGACCGAATCGCCGTTCGCGCCGATAGGATCGATTTTATGCGCGCAGCCCTCCAAAACTCCTCCGTCATGGGTCCCTCCGTCGGCTTCGTCAGGTTGCCGCATGGTGAGGGTTTACCGCTTCCAGCCTATGAGAGCACCGGCGCCGCCGGCATGGATTTGCGCGCCGCCGTCCCCGACGATCGGCCGCTGCTGATCTTGCCGGGCAAACGCGCCTTGGTGCCGACCGGGCTGATCCTGGAAATTCCCGAAGGCATGGAAGGCCAGGTCCGGCCGCGTTCGGGCCTCGCCTTCAAGCACGGGCTGACCGTTCTCAACACGCCGGGCACCATCGACAGCGACTATCGCGGCGAGGTGAAGGTGTTGCTGATCAATCTCGGCGATGAGGATTTTGCCGTGACGCGCGGCATGCGCATCGCCCAGATCGTCTTTGCCTCGGTGGTGCAAGCGGCGGTCGAGGAGCGCACATTGGCCGGCGGCACGGCGCGCGGCTCCGGCGGCTTCGGATCGACCGGCACGGCCTGATGTCCCTACCCAAACTGGTTATCTTCGATTGCGACGGGATCCTGGTCGATACCGAGAATCTCGCCAATCGACGTCTCGCCGAATGGCTGACCGCCGCCGGCTATCCCACAAGCTTCGAATATTGCCGCAAGAATTTTTCCGGCCGCAGCATGGTGTCGGTGCAGAAGGAGGTCGAAGCGACCGGCGTCAGCCTCGGCGCCGATTTCGTCGACCGCTGGAATGCCGGCCTGCCGGACCTGTTTGCTCATGGCGTGGAAGCTGTCCCCTATGTCCGGGAGTTTGTCGAGGCCGTGCGCGCGGCGGGCATCGCCTATTGCGTCGCCACTTCGGCCAGGATTTCGAAGATGCACATCACGCTCGGCCAGACCGGGCTGCTGCCGCTGTTCGAGCAAGCGCTGTTCAGTTCGACCATGGTCGGCCGCGGCAAGCCGTTTCCCGACCTGTTCCTGCACGCGGCGAAAACGATGGGGTTTGCGCCCGCCGATTGCATCGTCATCGAAGACAGCGTCGCCGGAACGCAAGCCGGCATCGCCGCCGGCATGCGGGTGTTTTCCTATCATGGCGATCCGCTCTCCGACCGCGACGGGCTGGCTGAAGCCGGCGGCATACTGTTCGATGACATGCGCGAGCTCGCGGGGCTGGTGCCGATCCAATGATCTGACCGTCAGCCCAAGGCTGTACGCCTCGATTGTCCGTGCTAGCGTGCCGCCGCCAATCTGAGGCCACACGCATGAAACCCAGCCTGCTTCGCTTCCTCCTCGCCTTTGTGCTGTGCCGTGCCTGTGGTCCGCGGCGAGCGCGCAAGAGGTTGGCTACCCTGAGCTCGGCAGCGTCATCCCCGGTGGGAAAGCCACCTATCTCGACCTCGCCCGGATGATCATTCCAGACCTGACCGGGGACAGTAACGGCTTCTACCGGGGTGGATTGCCGATCGAGATGCGCCATATAGAGGGTCCTGATTCCGGCGGCTCGCCACCCAACACCACGGGCTTTTCCGGTGCCGACGCGCTCGCCATCAAGGCTGGCGGCAAGGATCGGCTGGCCATGCTGTTCGACCTCGGCGACTCCCCCGACAGCGCCGAAGGCTATGCGGTGCTGGCGCTGTATGACATCACCGGCAAGCCGGCGCTGCTCGACGCCGTCAATGTCGCCGTCGACCGCAGCACCTCGTTTCGTGAACCCGGCAAGCTGTCCGTCGACGCCGGCGATGACGTGCTCATCACCACCAGCACGCATTTCAATTCGAGCCAGGGCTATGTCATCACGCCGCTGATCATGATCCGGAACGACAAATTCGAACTGATCGATATGATCTTTACCTTCGACGAGAACCTGTGCGCATACCGCCGCCAGCAGGAACCGGCTTTCCAGACGATTGCCGACGGCCAGCCCCGCAATGCCATCCAGGTGACGGTGACCGACGCCACCTTGCCGAGCGAAGAAAGCTGCGACGAGACGCCGCCCGCAGCCGTCTCGACCGCCATTTCCGTCACCTATCACTGGGACAAGGCAGCGTCGCGCTACGTCAAGGATTCCGACGCGCTGGACAAATTGGCAGCAGAGAACGCCAAACGCTTCTGAGCCAACCGCATTCGTTTGCCCGGGGCATTTCGGCACGCTAGAATCCGCCGCACAATTCCACAGATGAAGGGACGCGTTCATGGACAAGGGCAAGATCTTTCGCGACCTGCACGCCTCGACCTTCGTCATGCCCAATCCGTGGGATGTCGGCACGACCAAGCTGTTGGCCTCGTTCGGCTTCAAGGCGCTGGCGACGACCAGCGCCGGCTTTGCCTTTTCGCGCGGCCTGCCAGACGGCGCGGTGACGTTCGAGGCGATGATCCACCATTGCCGCGACGTGACGGCGGCGACCAGCCTGCCGGTTTCGGCCGATCTCGAGAAAGGCAAGGGCGACAGCCCGACCAGCGCCGCCGAGACCATTTTTGCCGCCGAAGCGGCTGGCCTTGCCGGCTGCTCGATCGAGGACCACACCGGCGACCCGGACAAGCCGATCTATGATTTTTCGCATGCGGTCGAGCGTGTCGCCGCGGCGGTCGAGGCGGCACGAGCGCTGAAGCATGATTTCGTCTTCACCGCACGGGCCGAAAATTTCCTGTGGGGCAAGCCCGATATCGACGACACCATCAAGCGGCTGCAGGCCTTCGAGAAGGCAGGCGCCGATGTACTCTACGCGCCGGGGCTCGGCGACGTCGAGACGTTGCGCGCCGTCTGCTCGGCGGTGACCAGGCCGGTCAATGTCATGGCAATGCCCGGCTTCACCATTGCCGACCTGGCCATGGTCGGGGTCAAGCGCATCTCGCTCGGGCCATGGCTTGCTAATTTCGCTTTCGGCATGCTGGAGACGGCGGCGCGCGAAATCCAGCAGGACGGCACTTTCGGCTTCACCCGCGCCGCCATGCCGTTCGGCAAATTGCAGGCGCTGTTTTCCAAATCTTCAGGTTAGAACAGGCCTCAACGCATGACGCTCAAGGTCGTCGACATGCACACCGGCGGCGAGCCGCTGAGGATCGTCACCGCTGGCTACCCGGACACCCCCAAAGGCACGATCCTGGAAAAGCGCGCCTATGTGCGCGATCACCTCGATCATCTCAGGAAAATCCTGATCTTCGAGCCGCGCGGCCATTATGACATGTATGGCGCGCTGCTGGTCGAGCCCGATCTTCCCGGCGCCGACCTCGCGGTGCTGTTCATGCACAATGAAGGCTATTCGACCATGTGCGGCCACGCCATCATCGCGCTCGGCCGCTACGCCATCGACGAAGGCCTGGTTGCGCGGCAGGAGCCGGTGACGACCGTCAACATCGAGGCGCCCTGCGGGCTGATCGTCGCCTCGGTAGAGGTGACGGACGGCAAGGCGGGTGCGGTGTCGTTCGAAAGCGTGCCGGCCTTTCTGCTCGCCCGCGACCAGACAATCGAGCTGCCGGGTTTTGGCGCGATCAGCTTCGACATCGCTTATGGCGGCGCCTTCTACGCGCTGGCCAACTGCCACCAGTTCGGCTTGCAATTCGGCCGCGACTGGGTGCGCGATTTCGTCGATGCGGCAACCGCGCTGACGGGGAAACTCAAGGCCGAGTTTCCGCTGTCACACCCCGACCATGCCGACCTTGCCTTCCTCTATGGCACCATCCTGACTGACGGCAAGGATGCGTTTTCCGGCGAGGCTACCAAAAACATCTGCGTCTTCGCCGAGGCGGAAGTCGACCGTTCGCCGACCGGTTCCGGCGTCACCGCACGGCTGGCGGCAATGCATGCCAAAGGCGAGATCGAAATCGGCCAGACACGGACCTTCGAGAGCATCGCCGGCTCGCGCTTTTCCGGCGCGGTGGTGCGGACGGCGAAAACCGGCCCGCATGACGCCATCATCGCCCGTGTCGGCGGCCGCGCCTATTATTCAGGACGGACGGAATTCATCGTCGAACCCGACGATGAGCTCGGACGCGGCTTCCTCTTGCGCTGAAGAAACGCCTAGCGCCGCGAAGTGCGGGCTGCTTCGCGCGCCGAGACCGCCTTGTGCAGGTGCACCATCATGGCGGCGGCAAACAGCGGCGTCAAAAGGTTGAGCAGCGGCACGGCGAGGAAGGCGGCGATGACCAGGCCGGCGAGAAACACCGTGCCGGCGTATTTCTTGCGCAAGGCGCGAGCGTCGACCTCCGGACGAAAGCGCATGGCGGCGAATTCGAAGAACTCACGCCCGAGCAGGTAGCCATTGACGATGAAGAAGGCGGCGATGTTGATGCCCGGCACCAGCAGAAGCAGCAGGGCGACAAGGTTGCCCAGGATGACGACGCCGAAGAACCTGACAGCCAGCACCAGCGAGCGCAATGCCGGCATGGCGCGGCCGGGCGGGTCGCTGGGATAATCGGTGCGCTCGACCACTTCGGCGACATCGTCAAGGAACAGGCCGGCGACGATCGCCGTCACCGGCGCGATGAGCAGCGCCATCCCGAAGGCAAGAGCGATGGCGGCAATGATGCCGCCCAGCCATCCGGCCCAGGACGGCAGGCCAGGGACCATTGCCTCGAGCCATGGCAGGGCCAGCCATTCCACGAGGCTGGTCAGGCTGAACCAGAGTGCTGCCAGCGCCAGCAGGGTCAGCCCCAGCGTCTTCAGGAACACCGAGCGCAGTTCTGGCGAGAACAGCCGGCTGGCGGCGGCGCGGGCGGCATCGAAAATCACGGCGTTTCCAACCCTTGTCGAACGCAACGCCTCCGAGATAGGTGGAGAGCGGGCAAGCCGCAAGCGCAACCTGGAGCCTGTTCCATCCCGATGGAATCGGGATGGGGCTCTAGCTTCCTTGTTTGAGCATGATCTTTTCCGAAAACCGGTTCCCACTTTTCGGGATCATGCTCTAGCGCGCCAGCGCCGGCTTGTTGGCAGGGATGGTCATTGCCGCCACGCCGGCGACGACAAAGGCCATTCCCCACCATGCCGTCGGACCGAGGCTTTCGCCGAGAAATAGAGCGCCGATGCCGACGCCGATCGGCACTCTGAGATAGGCCTGCGACGTCGTGCCGACCGAGCCCAGCGTGTGGATGAGGCGGAAATAGATGCAGAAGGCCAGTGCGGTCGAAAAGACCGACAAGCCGACCAAGGCCAGGATCGACGCCGTCGAGGGCGCCAATGTCCATGGCCGGTCGAAGACGAGACTCAAGGGGACCAGCATGACGGCGCCGCAAAGCATGGAGCCGGCGGCCGGCAGCATCGGATCGAGCCCTTTGAAGCTGCGGCCGAAAATGGCAGCACCGGCATAGCAGATCGTCGCCGCGACGATGGCAAGCTGCGCCCACAATTGATGGCCAAGGCCGCCAAGCGCCTGGGTGCCGATGATCAGGCATATGCCGGCTATGCCGGCGCCGACGCCGAACAGTTTGCGCATGGTCACCGGCTCGTGGCGGGTGATGAGGGCGGTCAGCAGGAAGGTGAAGATCGGCGACGTGGCATTCAGGATCGTCGCCAGGCTCGCGTCCACCGAGCGCTCGGCCGCGGCGATCAGCGTGAACGGCACGACGCTGTTGAGGCAGGCCTGGAACGCAAAACGGCGCCAGCTTGCCGCATCGCCCGGCAAGGCCAGGCCGCGCCAGCGGATGATGGCGAGAAGAATGCCGCCCGCGATCAAGGTCCTGGCTGCGATCAGCGTTACCGGCGGGATCGTCTCGACGCCGATCTTGATGAAGCTGTAGGACGCCCCCCACAGCACCGCCAGCACGAGGAGCAGCGCCAGCTCGGTCTTCATATCGGTTTTTGCGGGCATGGCTGGTTGGCGCCTTCGGAAGTGATCGACATGCTTGTAGGCAACGCCGGGGTGAAATGCTTCTGCCACGGTCGAATTGTCGCTGCGCCTCGAAGCGTGGGCGACCCCGTATTTGTCGGCTAGGCAAAGCCGCGCCAAATCGCTAGACCCGCGCCGGGTCGGCGTGGCAGAAAGCCGGCAGGGTTATTGGCGGAGATATTGATGCCGGATTATGACGTTCTTTGCATCGGCAATGCCATTGTCGACATCATCGCCCAGTGCGACGAGGCGTTTCTCGAGACGAACGGCATCATCAAGGGCGCGATGAACCTGATCGACACCAGGCGCGCCGAACTGCTCTACAGCCGCATGGGTCCGGCGATCGAAGCCTCCGGCGGCAGCGCCGGCAACACGGCGGCCGGCGTCGCCAGCTTCGGCGGCCGCGCCGCCTTCTTCGGCAAGGTGTCGAACGACCCGCTCGGCGAGATCTATGCCCATGACATCCATGCGCAAGGCGTCGCCTTCGACACCAAGCCGCTTGAGGGCCAGCCGCCGACGGCCCGCTCGATGATCTTCGTTACCCCCGACGGCGAGCGTTCGATGAACACCTATCTCGGCGCCTGCGTCGAGCTCGGCCCGCAAGATGTCGAGGCCGACAAGGCATCCGGCGCAAAGGTCACCTATTTCGAGGGCTATCTGTGGGATCCGCCGCGCGCCAAGGAGGCGATCCGCCAGACCGCGCGGCTGGCGCACGCCGCCGGGCGCGAAGTGTCGATGACGCTCTCGGATTCGTTCTGCGTCGACCGCTACCGGGACGAGTTCCTCGAGCTGATGCGCTCGGGCACCGTCGACATCGTCTTTGCCAACAGCCACGAGATCAAGTCGCTCTACCAGACCAAATCCTTCGACGAGGCGCTGGAGGCTATTCGCAAGGACTGCAAGATCGCCGCCGTCACGCGCTCCGAAAAAGGTTCGGTGATCGTGCGCGGCGACGAGACCGTCACCATCCAGGCGACGACGATCCGCGAACTGGTCGACACCACCGGCGCCGGCGACCTCTATGCCGCCGGCTTCCTCTACGGCTACACCACGGGGCGCAGCCTGAAGGATTGCGGCGATCTCGGCTCGCTGGCCGCCGGACTGGTGATCCAGCAGCTCGGACCACGGCCGCGGCAGAATCTGCGCAGCGCGGCCCAACTGGCCGGACTGCTTTAGGTCCGGCTGCGTCACCCCTGATGAGCGTCAGACGACGCCATCTGTCGTGCGCCTGTCACACATCGCACCTACATGCAAACTGAGACGTCCCGCGACTGACATTTCGGGACGTCCACAGTCAGTTGGGGTGTTCGGTGCAAGACAGCAACCTGTCGGGTCGCTGTGTCTGCTGTTGTTGCCATTTCCGCTTCCTGTTGTAGCCATTTCAATTGGCCGCGGCTGGGGAAGAGAGCGCGTGGCCCGCAAGGCAGATACGTGACCAGATTTCAAAATCCGATGGATGGGATCTCGCAGGATGCCTTGGCAGGCCTGGTGGCGGAAGCGGTGCAACAGGCGCTGATCCGGCACGGCGTCGCTCTTGACACACAGACCCTGGTTTCAACCAGTGCCTTTGCCGGCAGCGTCGCCGCCAGCCTGCCTTTCCTGCCGCAAGCACAGCGGCGCGCGATCAGCTCCTATAAGGGTGAATGGAGAGCCCTGGCCTCTGAGTTCGTCCACACAATAGCAGCCGCACACCGCGACGCAGCGAATAGCCGGGATGAAAGCGCGACCTTGGCGTCGGCAATCGACAGCCGGAAACCCGCTTCGCAGCGCGAGCGAATCAACGATCTTCAATCGTTGCTGATCGAGGATTGGGCGGGCGAGGTCGCCGGCTCGACCTATCTGGAAGAGAATTTTCGCATAGCGCGCTCGACGCTGCATCGCTGGCAAAGGCGCAACGAAGTTATTGCCTTGCGCAAGGGCGGTCGCAAGCATGTCTTTCCGCTCGCCCAGTTCATCGACGGCAGGCCAGCTCCCGGGATAAGCGAAGTGCTTTCGCTGATCGCCAATCCAAGGCTTGCGTGGTCATGGCTGAACCGTCCTTCACCCGAGCTCGGCGGCCGCATCCCGATTGAAATGCTCAAGCAGGACATGGTGCAGGATGTTGTGAAGGCCGCGCGAGGATCCTCCCTGGCCTGATTTCAGGCATGGAATCAAGGTTTTGGACAGAACCGATCACTGGCGTATTAGCCAACTAATGTTTCATAATTCTGTAATATTGTTTGAGTCGCTTGATCGCGCATTTGGCATATAAATTTGTACAAAATGTGCCACTTGTCCCATCTTATTTCGATTTTCGTGGCATTTACGCAACAATACTTTTGGAAGAATCCATAAAACACTCTTTCGCCACGATCTGTGTTGAACGCTGCCGCCGCATCGGTCATGTCGAAGCCGAAGAAGCGGCGCGGTGCGCGTCTTTTTCGATGGTGGGGATGGGGCAGAAACGCTGCGAATGAGCAGGACGCCCGACCTGTTTTGACCCTTTGACTGACTGGAGATTCAGAAAATGAACATCAAGAGCCTTCTTCTCGGCTCCGCTGCGGCCCTGATCGCAGTTTCGGGTGCACGCGCCGCCGACGCGGTCGTCGTCGCCGAGCCGGAACCGGCCGAATACGTCAAGATTTGCGACGTCTACGGCGCCGGTTACTTCTACATCCCCGGCACCGAAACCTGCCTGCGCATCGGTGGCTACATCCGCTATGACGCCAGCTTTGGCGACGCCGGCCGCGTCCTGGACGGCGCAACGACGCATGACCGCATGGACGGCGACCAGCAGCAGACCTGGAACAAGAACGCCCGCTTCAATTTGAAGACGTGGACCGGCCAGGAAACCGAACTCGGCACCTTGAAGACCTATACCGAGACCCGTTTCAACTGGGGCAATAGCAACGTTACGGAAGGCGGCGTGGTGTTCAGCGAGGCCGGCAACAAGGCCGTCGACCTGCACTTCGCCTGGATCCAGCTTGGCGGCTTGCGCGTCGGTAAGGACGAAACCGTCTATGACTCGTTCATCGGCTACGCCGGCAACGTCGTCCAGGACACCATCATCCCCTATGGTCTCAAGGACACCGGCCTGATCAGCTACTACTTCGATGCCGGCGACGGCTTCTCGGCGGTGGCTTCGCTCGAAGAAGGTTCGGGCGCCGAGACCATCGACAGCTATGTTCCGCATATCGTCGGCGGCGTGAAGTACAAGGGCGACTGGGGCTCGATCACCGCGGTCGGCGCCTACAACAGCAACTGGGAAGAATGGGCCGGCAAGGTCCGCCTTGACGTCAAGGCGACCGCGGACCTGACGCTGTTCGTGATGGGCGGCTATGGCACCGATGACAACAAGGCAACGAACTTCTACAAGCCGTGGACCGGAAACTTCGCCGTCTGGGGCGGCGGCACCTACACGATCAACAAGAAGACCGCGCTCAACGCCCAAGTCTCGTACACCGATGCCAAGGACTTCGCCGTGGCGGCGAACATCGCCTACACCATCGTTCCTGGCTACACGATCACCGCCGAAGCCGACTACTACGACAATTTCGACAAGAGCAATTCCGACGCGATCGGCGGCATCCTCCGCTTCCAGCGCTCGTTCTAATAGCCTACCGATTGTACAGAGACGGCCCGCAGCACGTCGCTGCGGGCCGTTTCATTTCAGGGACGACAGTGGACCCGCTGCGGGATCAGGCGGTGCGGCGAAGGTCGTCGGAGGTCGGCCCGAGTTCCAACGCCTCGGCGGTGACCAGGCGGTTGCGGCCGCTTTTCTTGCCGATGTACATCAGCCGGTCGGCGAGCGTTATCAGCGCCTCCGAATCGGGCGCTTCCGACGGATAGATGGCGACGCCAACCGTGCAGCCGACATGGATGGCGCCAGTCGGCGTCGGAACCTTGATGCGCAGCTTCTCCAGGATGCGTTCGGCGACACGCACGGCTTTTTGACGGGCCTGGTCGGCCGCGCCCGAAAACAGGAAGGCGAACTCGTCGCCGCCAAGCCGCGCCACGAAATCGGCGCTGCGCAGGATCGTGCGAAGCTGGCCCGACACCTCCAGCAGGAGCGCGTCACCCGCCTCGTGGCCGAGCGTGTCGTTGACCTTCTTGAACCTGTCGAGATCGATGAACAGCAGGCCGGCTGCCTGGCCGGTACTGTCGCAGCGGTCGATCACCGACCTCAGTTCGTTGTGAAAGGCGCGGCGGTTGGGCAGGTCGGTCAATGCATCGTGGTTGGCCGAGTGGTCGCTATGCTGCTTGGCCAGCTCGATCTCGCGTTTTTGCACGGAGAGCTCTTCGTTGGCGGCCTTGAGTTCGAGCAGCAGTTCGGCATTGAGGTCCTCGACAACCTTGCGATCGCTGATGTCGACGACGAAACCCTCGAGGAATTCGAGTTCGCCGGCGTCATCCCAGACGCCGCCGCCGATCTCGCGGACCCAGAGCGGTTCGCCTGCCTGCGGCACGATGCGGTAGTCGACGTTCCAGTTGCAGCGCGCCGCAAGCGCGGTGTCGACAGCGGCATAGACAGCGGCGAGATCGTCCGGGTGGATCGCCGAGACGTAGTCGCGCACAGCGTTGTGAATGAAGTCGCTCGGCCGATAGCCGCTGACGGTGAAAATGCCGTCGCTGATGTAGAGCATGGTGTAGGAGGAATCGTTGCGGCAACGGTAGAGATAGCCGTCCATGCGGCCGGTGATGCTGAGCAGCGCATCCAGGCGCTCGTCGTGGACGACCCCCTGGCCGACCACTGAAACCGTGTCATGCTTCATGGCCGCACTCCCGTTTTGGCGGTCTGAGCGCGCCCGAATGCCGTAAGGGCATGGGCAAGAACGTCCCCTATAGCAGTCGAGTATTATCAATCCCTTATGGAAATTGGCGATTTGCGACCAATTCGGCTGGAATCGCGAGATTCCTGGGGTTGGGCGCTCCGGGGCGGCCGTTCGTCAGTCTGCCTTCCGTTATGGCTTCGGGCCTTGCCTCACTCGAAAAGCGTTCGCGGGCTCACCGTCGGCTTTTCGTCCGCAGCGCGGGCGTCAAGCCCCCGCGCTATACGCCGCGATGGCCGCCATGTTGACGATGTCTGAATCCTTGGCGTTGAGCGAGACGATCTGCACCGGTTTGTTGAGGCCGACCAGCAGCGGGCCGATGACGGTCGAGCCGCCGAGTTCCTGCAGCATCTTGGTCGAGATCGAGGCCGAGTGGAAGGCCGGCATGATCAGCACATTGGCCGGGCCGGTCAGGCGGATGAAGGGATATTGCGCCATGGCGCGGGCGTTGAGCGCGACGTCGGCGGCCATTTCGCCATCATACTCGAAATCGACGCGGCGCTTGTCGAGGATGCGCACCGCTTCCTGGACGCGCTCGGAGCGTTCGCCCTGAGGATGGCCGAAGGTGGAATAGGCGAGCATGGCCAGCCTCGGCTCGTAGCCCATGCGGCGGGCAAAGCCGGCGGCTTCCTCGGCAATGTCGGCGATCTGCTCGGCATTGGGCATATCATGCACGGCAGTGTCGGCAACGAGCACAGTGCGGCCGCGCGCGAGCACGATCGAGACACCGATGACACAATGGCCCGGCCTCGCGTCGATGACGCGGCGGATGTCCTCGAGCGCGGTGGAATAGTTGCGGGTGACGCCGGTGACGATGCCGTCGGCATCGCCCAGCGCCACCATGCAGGCGGCGAAGTGGTTGCGGTCGTTGTTGATCAGGCGCTGGCAATCGCGGAACAGAAAACCTTTGCGCTGCATGCGCTCGTAGAGATAGTCGGTGTAGATGCCGTTGCGGCGCGACAGCCTCGCATTGATGATCTCGATGCCTTGCTTGTCGAGTTCTATGCCGGCGTTCCGGGCGTTTTCCTTGATGACATCGTCGCGGCCGAGCAGGATGGCGGTGCCGAGCCGCTGATTCACATAGGAGACGGCGGCGCGCATGACCTGCTCCTCCTCGCCCTCGGCGAAGACGATGCGCTTGGGCTGGCGACGCACGCGGTCGTAGATGCGCTGCAAGGTCGAGGCGATCGGATCGCGACGAGCGGACAGCTCCTGCTGGTAGCGGTCGAGATCGAGGATCGGCTTGCGGGCGACGCCGCTTTCCATCGCAGCCTTTGCCACCGCGATCGGGATGGCCGAGATCAAGCGCGGATCGAACGGCACCGGAATGATGTAGTTGGGGCCGAATTTCGGCCGGTTGCCCTGATAGGCGGCGGCGACATCGTCGGGCACGTCCTTGCGCGCCAGTTCGGCGAGCGCACGGGCGGCGGCGATCTTCATGTCGTCATTGATGGTGGTGGCGCGTACATCCAGCGCGCCGCGGAAGATATAGGGGAAACCGAGCACGTTGTTGACCTGATTGGGGTAATCAGAACGCCCGGTGGCCATGATGGCGTCGGTGCGGATCTCGGCCACTTCCTCGGGCGTGATTTCCGGATCGGGGTTGGCCATGGCGAAGATGATCGGGTTCTTGGCCATCGACTGCACCATGGCGGTGGTCAGCGCGCCCTTGGCGGAGAGGCCGAGGAAGACATCGGCGCCATCGAGCGCCTCGGCCAGCGAGCGCGTGTCGGTCTTGACCGCATGCGCCGACTTCCACTGGTTCATGCCCTCGGTGCGGCCTTGGTAGACCACGCCCTTGGTGTCGCACAGGATGATGTTGTCGGGGGCAAAGCCCATCGCCTTCATCAGCTCGATGCAGGCGATGCCGGCGGCGCCGGCGCCGTTGCAGACCATTTTGGTGGTCTTCATGTCGCGGCCGGTGATTTCCAGCGCGTTGATCAGGCCGGCGGCCGAGATGATGGCGGTGCCGTGCTGGTCGTCGTGGAAGACCGGGATGTCCATCAGCTCGCGCAGCCGCTGCTCGATGATGAAGCACTCCGGCGCCTTGATGTCCTCGAGGTTGATGCCGCCGAAGGACGGGCCGAGAAAGCGCACGCAGTTGATGAACTCGTCGGCATCCTCGGTGTCGACTTCCAGATCAATGGAATCGACATCGGCAAAGCGCTTGAACAGCACCGCCTTGCCTTCCATCACCGGCTTGGAAGCCAGCGCGCCGAGATTGCCGAGGCCGAGAATGGCGGTGCCATTGGAAATGACGGCGACCATATTGCCGCGCGTCGTATAGTCGAAGGCGCGGCTGGGGTCCTCGGCGATGGCCAGGACAGGAACCGCGACACCCGGCGAATAGGCGAGGCTCAAATCGCGCTGCGTTGCCATCGGCTTGGTGGCGACGACCTCCAGCTTGCCGGGGCGGCCCATGGAGTGGAACTCCAGCGCTTCCTGCGCGCTGACGGAGGGACCGTTGTTTTCGGTTTTCCTGGCCATGATGCTTTTGATTTCCTCGCCCATGCGGCACCCTTGAGACGGGCGCGTGTTTTTTAAAGTTCCCTAAGGCTACACGCCGCCGCTGTAAACCGACAAGCGATCTCGTGCATCCCTGAGAATTTATCCGGTCAGGGCCGGCCGGACCCGCTGGCGAGCGCGGCAAAGTCCCGCGCCTGGTCGCGCACCGGTCCCCATCGCATCAGGCCCTGCGTGCCGGAAAACGGCCAAGTCTCGATTGGTGGGGCGCTGCTGCCTTTGCGTCGCAGAAGCGCAGACAGATAGGCCATGAGTTCGATGCGCTGGGCGCGAACCTTCTCGAGCGTCCTGCCGCGTACTTCCTCGCGTGGTATGGCGCGGTCGCGCAAAGTCTCGACGGCACGGCGGATGGCCGCCGGTTCCGGGTCGGCGATGATGCAATAATCCGGATCGAAATAAACATCGCGGCCGCCGAGGCTCGGTGTGCTGACGATCGGCAGCCCGGCCATCAGATACTCCATCGAGGAATACATCGCGCCTTCGCTTGCCGACAGGCAGAGCCCGACCGCGGCCTGGTTGTAGGCGCGGTTGACCTCGCTGGCTGTCAATCTTCCGGGCATGCCATCGACGATCGGATTGACGATGCGGTGAAGCGGCGACTGTGCCTGCAGACGCCGGATGAAGGCCCGGGCGGCGGCGGGAGGCAGTTCGCCGATCGAATAGGTGACGTGCGCCAGTCGTTCGATTTCGAATGCAAGATGGTGACGCTTTGTCGGCGAGATGCGGCCATTGTAGACGGCGTCGAATTCGACCGGCACATCCGGCAGCGGTCGAAAGACGTTCTCCGATATCATCAGATTGTGATTGGAGAAAATGGCATTGCCGCCGACCGCGCTGATCAGACGGCGCTCTTCCTCGGTGTTGCATAGGAAGATGATCTCATGCAGGGGAAAGTGCCTGGCATACCAGTCGAGGTCGCGGCCCATCCGGGTGACGACATCAGGCCTTTCGAACGTCCAGCTCGGCATCATCAGGAACGTGACCTGGCGTGACGCCAGGCGCCGGCCAATCGCCGCCAGCGGATAGAGAGGGCGAGGACCGCCGACCGGCATGTACAGCACCAGCGGATCGCGATTGAAGACATGGGCCGCAATCTCGATGCCGCCATCGAGATCGGACAGCGGGCCGCGCGCCGGGAGGATGAAGGGCAACCGCTTGCGCGCCGCAACCCTCAGTTTGTTCCTGGTTCGATCGGCGCGTCGTGCCGCCAAAAGCAACAGACGCGTGATCGTCGACTCGACGGGACCAACCATCTCATCGAACGTCTCCTGCTTGTCCTGGTCCACCCACGATTCCCCATAATCTCGCCCTAGAGATCATAGGGCCTGGCCCTCGCCCGGCGCAACCTGAGTGACCTTTGGCAGCTGAGATTCGTTGCGAGCCCTCGGAACCGCCGTCGTCCCCTGTTTTCCACAGCCGCCGGCATTAAACCGTCCGGCCACATCTGCTAGCGTGCGGCCATGGATATGATCCCTTCCGACAACGATACCGCTACGCCCTTGACGCCGACGCCGGTCGCCGCACCGGGTGCTACGCCGATGATCGAACAGTTCATCGAGATCAAGGCGGCGAACCCGGATTCGCTGCTGTTCTACCGCATGGGCGATTTCTACGAGCTGTTCTTCGACGATGCCGAGAAGGCGAGCCGGGCGCTGGGCATCGTCTTGACCAAGCGCGGCAAGCACCAGGGCCTCGACATTCCGATGTGCGGCGTGCCGGTGCATGCCGCCGACG
This sequence comes from Mesorhizobium sp. P2_E10, assembly GCF_056404235.1. NCBI lineage: Bacteria > Pseudomonadati > Pseudomonadota > Alphaproteobacteria > Hyphomicrobiales > Phyllobacteriaceae > Mesorhizobium > Mesorhizobium sp. P2_E10. Next base: position 640,432 of record NZ_JBFUEK010000001.1, on the reverse strand, counting down.
ACTATCTGCAGAAGCTGATCGGCCAGGGTTTTCGCGTCGCCGTCTGCGAGCAGATCGAGGATCCGGCCGAGGCGAAAAAACGCGGCGGCAAATCGGTGGTGCGCCGCGACGTGGTGCGGCTGGTGACACCCGGCACCATCACCGAGGACAAATTGCTGGCGCCATCGGAATCGAGCTTCCTGATGGCGCTGGGGCGGGTCAAGGGCGGGGCAGAGCCAAGAGGCGGGGAGCGCGGCAGCGCGACAGGGAACCAAGGAAGTTTTGCGTTGGCCTGGATCGAGATATCGACGGGGGCTTTTCGTGTTGCCGAGACGACGGCCGACCGGCTGCTGGCCGATGTGTTCCGCGTCGACCCACGCGAGCTGATCGTCGCCGAACCGGTGTTTTACGACCCGGAGCTGAAGCCGGTGTTCGACGTGCTTGGCCGCGTTGCCAACCCGCAGCCGCCGTCTCTGTTCGATTCGGCGTCTGCCGCGGGGCGCATCGCCCGCTTCTTCGAGGTGGCGACGCCGGACAGCTTTGGCGCCTTTTCGCGCGCCGAGCTGTCGGCGATCTCCGGCGCCATCGCCTATGTCGAGAAGACGCAGAAGGCCGAGCGGCCGCCGCTGTCGCGGCCGGAGCGCGAGGAGCAAGGGTCGACGCTGTTCATCGACCCGGCGACGCGCGCCAATCTGGAACTCTTACGCACGCTGTCCGGCAGCCGCGACGGCTCGTTGTTCAAGGCGATCGACCGCACGGTGACGGGTGGCGGCGCGCGGTTGCTGGCCGACCGGCTGATGGCGCCACTGACCGACCCCACACACATTACGGCGCGGCTCGACTCGGTGTCGTTCTTCCGCTCGGAAACGCGCCTCTGCCAGGCGGTGCGGGCGAGCCTGAAGAGTGTCGCCGACATGCCGCGTGCTTTGTCCAGGCTGGCGCTCAACCGCGGCGGACCGCGCGACCTCGGCGCGCTGCGCGCCGGCTTCGAGGCGGCCGGCGCCATTGCCAACCTGTTTGGAGAGACCGCCCTGCCCGGCGAATTGGCAGCAGCGCTGGCGACGATCAAGACACTGCCGAGCGCGCTGGCCGCGCATCTGACGCAGGCGCTCGGCGACGAATTGCCGTTGCTGAAGCGCGATGGCGGCTTCGTCCGTGCCGGCTACCACGCCGAGCTCGACGAGATGCGGGCGCTGCGCGATGAATCGCGCAAGGTGATCGCCGGGCTGGAGCGCTCGCTGATCGAGGAGACCGGCATCCGCTCGCTGAAAATCCGGCACAACAATGTGCTGGGCTACTATATCGAGGTTACCGCCAACCATCACGCGATCATGACCAGCAGTGATGGGGCCAAGGCGCGCTTCATCCACCGCCAGACCATGGCCAACGCCATGCGCTTCACCACCACCGATCTGGCGGCGCTGGAATCGAAGATCGCCAATGCCGCCGACCGGGCGCTGAGCGTCGAGCTAGCCGCTTTCGACACGCTGACGGCGGAAGCGGTCGGCCAGGCCGATGCTATCCGCGCCGGAGCCGAGGCGCTTGCCGTGCTCGACGTGTCGGCGGCACTCGCGCTGCTTTCCGAGAGCGAGGCCTGGTGCCGACCGATTGTCGACGCCAGCCTTGCCTTCGACATCTCCGGCGGACGCCACCCGGTGGTCGAGCAGTCGCTGCGGCGTTCAGGCGACGGGCCATTCGTCGCCAATGATTGCGACCTGTCGCCGGAAGGCGGCACGAAAAACGGCGCGATCTGGCTGCTGACCGGCCCCAATATGGGCGGTAAGTCGACCTTCCTGCGGCAGAACGCGCTGATCGCCATCCTTGCCCAGACCGGCTCGTTCGTGCCGGCGACATCGGCTCATATCGGCGTCGTCGACCGGCTGTTTTCGCGTGTCGGCGCCTCGGACGATCTGGCGCGCGGCCGCTCGACCTTCATGGTCGAGATGGTCGAGACGGCGGCGATCCTCAACCAGGCCGGCGAACGGGCGCTGGTCATCCTCGACGAAATCGGCCGCGGCACTGCAACCTTCGACGGCCTGTCGATCGCCTGGGCGGCGGTCGAATATCTGCACGAAAAGAACCGCTGCCGGGCGATCTTCGCCACCCATTTCCACGAGATGACGGCGCTGGCCGGAAAGCTGGCGCGGCTGCACAACGTCACCATGCGGGTCAAGGAATGGGAAGGCGACGTCGTCTTCCTGCACGAGGTCGGCAAGGGTGCCGCCGACCGCTCCTACGGCGTACAGGTGGCGCGGCTGGCCGGCCTGCCGGAAGCGGTGGTCGGTCGGGCCAAGGAAGTGCTGCACCAGCTGGAAGCAGGCGAAGTTTCAGGCAAGGCGAACCGGCTGGTCGACGATTTGCCGCTGTTTTCGGTGGCGGCGAGGCGGGAGGCGCCGAAGCCGGTGAAGAACGATGCGCTGGGTGCGGCGCTCGACGACATCAACCCCGACGAGATGACGCCGCGCGAGGCGCTGGAAGTGCTTTACCGGCTGAAGGGGCTGGCAGGGAAGCCATAGCTTCATTGACCCTCTTGACTTGATTGTACCGATCAGTACAATGCTCGCCATCACTTCTATCGATGGGAGAACGCCATGAGTCGTCCGCCGCTGCCGCCCTTTACAGCCGAGACGGCGGCGCAAAAAGCGCGCATGGCCGAAGATGCCTGGAACAGTCGCGACCCGGAGCGGGTGTCGCTCGCCTATACCGACGACAGCGTCTGGCGCAACCGGGCCGAATTCGTTGCCGGGCGGCCGGAGATCGTCGATTTCCTGACGCGCAAATGGGCACGCGAGCTCGACTACCGCCTGATCAAGGAGGTCTGGGCCTTTACCGACAACCGCATTGCCGTGCGCTTCGCCTATGAGTGGCGCGACGACAGCGGTCACTGGTTCCGCTCCTACGGCAATGAGAACTGGGAGTTCGATGCAGCCGGATTGATGCGCCGGCGCGTCGCCAGCATCAACGACCTGCCGATCACTGAGGCCGAGCGCAAGTATCACTGGCCGCTCGGCCGCCGGCCGGACGACCATCCGGGCCTGTCCGAACTCGGACTGTAAGGATGCGCCGGATCGCGCCCGATCGCGACAGCCTGCTGGCCATTTTGGCCGAGGTGTTTCGCGAGCATGGCTATGAGGGCGCCAGCCTGTCGCTGATCGGCGAAGCGACGAGGCTCGGCAAGGGCAGCCTTTATCATTTCTTTCCCGGCGGGAAGGAAGAGATGGCGGCAGCCGTCATCGCCCATATCGATGGCTGGTTCGAGGAGAATGTCTTCGTGCCGCTGCAGGACAGGGCCGACCCGCAAGCCGGCATCGAGCGCATGCTGGAGGCGACCGACAACTATTTCCGCTCCGGTCGTCGTGTGTGCCTGATCGGCGCCTTCGCGCTGGACGACGCGCGCGACCTTTTTGCCAAGGCGATAAAAAGCTATTTCGGCCGCTGGGTCGCGCGTCTGACTGAGGCGCTGCAGCGCCTCGGCCATAGCCAGCCGCAAGCGGCCGACCTCGCTGAAGAGACTGTCGCCGCCATCCAGGGCGCGCTCACGCTGGCACGCGCCTTCGACGACACAGCGGTGTTTTCGCGTGCGCTGCAACGGGCGCGGGCGGCGCTCAAGGCTCGCTAGATCATCTCCAGCCCGCGCTTGCGGGTCGGCGGCGGGAAAGCGCGATCGAGGTCGGCGAGGTCTTCGCCGGTGAGCTTGATGTCGAGCGCGGCGACATTCTGGCGGACATGCTCCTGGCGGCTGGCCTTCGGAATGGCGATGACGCCGGGCTGCGCCATCACCCAGGCAAGCGCGATCTGCGCCGGCGTGGCGTTGTGGCGGGCGGCAATAGCCTCCAGCTTGGCATTGCGCGCCAGGGCGCCCTGCTCGACCGGCGAATAGGCCATCAGCGGAATGCCGCGCTGCCGGCTCCACGGTGCGAGGTCGAATTCGGGGCCGCGCCGCGACAGATTGTAGAGCACCTGATTGGTCTGGACATTACCGCCCGAGGGCAGCCCGGTCAGTTCGTCCATCTCGTCGGTGTCGAAATTGCTGACGCCCCAGTGGCGGATCTTGCCAGCTTTCTTCAGCGCCTCAAACGCCTCGACCGTTTCCGCCAGCGGCACGCTGCCCGGCCAATGCAGGAGGTAGAGATCGATGCGGTCGGTGCGCATGCGCCTGAGGCTTTTCTCGCAAGCCGCCGGCACGCCGCTGCGCGAGGCATTGGACGGCAGCACCTTGGAGACGAGAAAGAGTTCGTCACGGCGTCCGGCAATGGCTTCCGCCACCACCTCCTCGGCGCCGCCGCTGGCATACATTTCGGCGGTGTCGATCAGCGTCATGCCGAGGTCGAGTCCGAGCTTCAGGGCGTTGACCTCATCGGCACGGCGACGGGCATCCTCGCCCATCTTCCATGTGCCTTGGCCAAGCACCTGAACGGCTTCGCCTGAAGGCAGCGTGGTGGTTCTTATCGTTGAGGACATTGCATGCTCCAGTCGAGGCCGGAGACCATCATAGCCAGCGGGAGAAATCCGGAAAGCATCTTCACCGGATTCTCCATCACCGTGGCAGATGTCTTACTTCACCGGGTGAGCGGCGAGCCAAGTCTGCATCTGCTTGATCTCGGCTTCCTGCGCGGCGATGACGCCTTCGGCCAGCTTGCGGATTTCCGGATCCTTGCCGTTGGCAAGCTCGACCTTGGCCATGTCGATCGCACCCTGATGATGCGGGATCATGCCCCTGACAAAATCGACATCGGCATTGCCGGAATATTCGATCATCATGTCGGTGTGCATCTTGTCCATCGCAGCCTTGTAGCCATCGGTCGAAGGACCTTCCGCGCCCATCGCCATACCGGCCATGTCATGTTTTACCTCCTCCGATTGCGCCGGGATGCTTTCGAGGAAAACGGCAAGCAGCATTCCCGCCGCCATCAGCAAAAGCACGATCTTTTTAGCCAAGGTCATTCATGGTCTCCTGTTGATTGGGTTTTCGTATTTGGGGGTTGAGTTCAGAGTTTCAACGTCCTGAGCCGCAATGCGTTGGCGATGACCGAGACCGAGGACAGGCTCATCGCCGCCGCGGCCAGCATCGGCGACAGCAACGTTCCGGTCAGCGGATAGAGCACGCCGGCAGCCACCGGTACACCCAACACATTGTAAAGGAAGGCGAAAAACAGGTTCTGGCGGATGTTGCGGATCGTCGCCTGGGCAAGCCGGCGGGCGCGGACGATGCCGTTCAGGTCGCCCTTGACCAGCGTGATCCCGGCGCTTTCGACCGCGACATCGGCGCCGGTGCCCATGGCGATGCCGACATCGGCGGCGGCAAGTGCGGGCGCATCGTTGACACCGTCGCCGGCCATGGCAACGCCGGCGCCTTTGGCGCGCAGTTCCTCGACGAGGGCTGCCTTCTGTTCCGGAAGCAGACCGGCGCGCACCTCGTCGATGCCGAGCTTGCTCGCAATGGCTCTCGCCGTGCGCTCATTGTCGCCGGTCGCCATGATGATCCTCAGCCCACTGTCATGCAGCGCCTTGATCGCCTCGGCCGTCGTTGCCTTGACCGGGTCGGCGACGGCAACGATGCCGGCCAGTTTGTTCTCCACGGCAACAAACATCGCGGTCTTGCCTTCGGCCTGCAGCGCTTCGGCCTTGGCTGACACCGACCCGATGTCGATGCCGAGATCGGCCATCATTGCCGCGTTGCCGAGCGCGACCAGCTTGCCCGACACCGTGCCGGAAACGCCCTTGCCGGTGACCGCCTCGAAACCGCCGGCATCGGCGATCTTCAGGCCGCGTTCGCCGGCGCCCTCGACGATCGCCTCTGCCAGCGGATGCTCGGAGCCTTTTTCCAGTGCTGCGGCGAGTGCCAGCAATTCATCTTCCACCATGCCTTCGACAGCGACGACATCGGTCAATCGCGGTCGGCCTTCGGTCAGTGTGCCGGTCTTGTCGACGATCAGCGTGTTGACGGAGGCAAAGCGCTCGAGCGCCGCCGCTTCCTTGATCAGCACGCCGGCATGCGCCCCGCGCCCGGTGGCGGTCATGATCGACATCGGCGTCGCCAGACCCAGCGCGCACGGGCAGGCGATGATCAGCACCGACACCGCCGAGACGATGGCGAAGATCAGGCTGGGCTCGGGGCCGAGAAACGCCCAGGCGGTGAAAGCGACGAGCGCGACCAGCACGACGACGGGAACGAAGTAGAAGGAGACGCGGTCGGCCAGCCCCTGGATCGGCGCCCGCGACCGCTGCGCCTTGGCGACCAGTTCGACAATGCGGGCCAGCGTCGTCTCGGCGCCAACCTTCTCGGCGCGCATGATCAGCGAACCGTATTTGTTGAGCGTGCCGCCGGTCAACGCGTCGCCTTGGGTCTTTTCGACCGGCAGCGGCTCGCCTGTGATCATCGATTCGTCGATGGCAGAGCGGCCCTCCAGCACGATGCCGTCGACCGGAACGGCGTCGCCAGGGCGGATGCGCAGCCGGTCACCCGCCTTGACCGCGTCGAGCGGCACGTCATTTTCGGCACCGTCCGCGCCTATCAGCCGCGCCGTCTTCGGCGCCAGATCGAGCAGCGCGCGGATCGCCGAACCGGTTTGCTCGCGAGCCCGCAGCTCCAGCACCTGGCCAAGGAACACCAGCGCCACGATGACGGCGGCCGCCTCGAAATAGACCGGGACAGTGCCGTCATGACCGCGGAACTGGTGCGGAAAAATGTCCGGAAACAGCGTGGCGACGAGGCTGTAGAGATAGGCCGCGCCGACGCCGAGCGAGATCAACGTCCACATGTTGGGACTGCGGTTGACGACCGAGTCCCAGCCGCGATGGAAGAAGGGTAGCGCCGCCCACAGCACCACCGGGCTCGCCAACGCCAGCTCCAGCCAGACCATCGATCGTTCATCGATAAAGCTTGCGAAGGTTAGGCCGAACATCGGCGCCATGGCGACGATCAGCAAAGGCACCGACAGGATGGCACTGACCCAGAGACGCCGGGTGAAGTCGACAAGCTCCGGGTTTGGACCCTCGTCGCCGGTCGGCACTCCCATCGGCTCCAGCGCCATGCCGCAGATCGGGCAGGATCCGGGCTTGTCGCGGATGATTTCGGGATGCATTGGGCAGGTGTATTGCGTGCCTTTCGGCATCGCCTTCGGTTCTGGCCGGTCGCCAAGATATTTTGCCGGCTCCGCCTCGAACTTCGCCTTGCAGCCGGCCGAGCAGAAATAGAAATCCTGGCTCTCATGCCGCAAAGAATGCTTGGCCGTGGCAGGGTCGACGCTCATGCCGCAGACCGGATCGCGAGCCACAGTGGCCGCGACAGGTGCAGCATGCTTTGCCGAGCAGCAGCCGGCAGCGGCGTGCGCGTGATGGTCATGGTCGGAATGCGCCATTGAAAAAATGCCTTTGTGTCTCGATGCTGGTGCAGAGGTAGTGCTTCCAGTAACTGGAAGGTCAAGGGCTGATTTTCGACTTTTCTTGTGGCGGCGGTTGTCGGACTGCCGTAGACAACACGTCCGTCCGCCCCATACCCAGCACCGCGAAAACGCGCTATAGACGCCGCCGAAAAGGCAAGGCCAACCCGCGCATATGGCAAAAATCTCTCTGAAGCTCGATGAACTGATCGACGGCGAAGCCTTGCGCCGCGAGATGACCGCGCTGACTGCGGCGACCGCAGGCGACGGCTCCGGGCAGGTGGTGCGCAGCGGCGTGCTTCAGCTTCTCAAGGGCCGGCTCGCCGATGGCCGCAAAACAGCCGAGGCCATGCTGCGGGATGACGGCAGCGGCAATGCCTGCGCCGCCAGGCTGTCGCATGTCATGGACGAGATCATCCGCGCGCTCTACGATTTTGCCGCGACCCATGTCTATCGGGTGAAAAACCCCTCGACGGCCGAACGCATGGCCGTCGTCGCCGTCGGCGGCTATGGCCGCGGCACGCTGGCGCCGGGATCCGACATCGATCTTCTGTTCCTGCTGCCCTACAAGCAGACGCCGTGGGGCGAGCAGACCGTCGAATACATGCTCTACATGCTGTGGGACCTCGGGCTGAAAGTCGGCCACGCCACCCGCAATATCGACGAATGCGTCAGGCTGTCGCGCACCGACATCACCATCCGCACCTCGATCCTGGAAGCACGCTTCCTGTGGGGCGAGCAAAAGCTCTATGACGAGCTTCTGCTGCGCTTCGACCACGAGGTGGTGCGCACGACCGGGCCTGAATATGTGCAGGCCAAGCTGGCCGAGCGCGACGAGCGCCACGCGAAGGCCGGCGAAAGCCGCTACCTCGTCGAACCCAACGTCAAGGACGGCAAGGGCGGCCTGCGCGACCTGCAGACGCTGTTCTGGATCGGGAAATATTTCTACCGGGTGCGCACCGGCGAGGAGCTGGTCGACAAGGGCGTCTTCACGGAAGGCGAATACCGGGAGTTCCAGAAGGCCGAGGATTTCCTGTGGGCGGTGCGCTGCCACATGCATTTCCTCACCGGCAAGCCTGAGGAGAGGCTGCATTTCGACATCCAGCGTGAGATCGCCGAACGGCTGGGCTACACCACCCATCCCGGCCTGTCGGCGGTCGAACGCTTCATGAAGCACTACTTCCTCGTCGCCAAGGATGTCGGCGACCTGACCCGCATCTTCTGCGCCGCGCTCGAGGAGGAGCAGGCCAAGCATGTGCCGGGCTTCAACCGTATCTTCCTGACTTTCTCCAGGCGCAAGCGCAAGCTGGCCGGCACCTCCGATTTCATCGTCGACAATCACCGCATCAACATTGCCGACGACACGGTGTTCGAGCGCGACCCGGTCAATCTGCTCAGGCTGTTCTGGTTTGCCGACAAGCACGGGCTGGAATTCCACCCCGACGCGCTGAAGCTGCTGACCCGTTCGCTCGGCCTGGTCAACAAGTCGCTGCGGCGCGACGAGGAGGCCAACCGGCTGTTCCTCGACATCTTGACCTCGGACCGCAACGCCGAGCTCAACCTGCGGCGCATGAACGAGGCCGGATTGCTGGGCAGGTTGATCCCGGATTTCGGCAAGATCGTCGCCATGATGCAGTTCTCGATGTACCACCACTACACGGTGGACGAGCACCTGATCCGCTGCATCGGCGTGTTGGCCGAGATCGAGCGCGGCGACGGCGAAAAAATCCATCCGCTTTCCCACACGCTGATGCCGGGGCTGAAGAAGAGCCGCGAGGCGCTCTATGTCGCGGTGCTGCTGCACGACATCGCCAAGGGACGGCTGGAGGACCATTCCGAAGCCGGCGCCCGCATCGCGCGGCGCATCTGCCCGCATATGGGACTGTCGCCGGCCGACACCGAAACCGTCGCCTGGTTGGTCGAGAACCACCTCGTCATGTCGATGACGGCGCAGACCCGCGATCTCAACGACCGCAAGACGATCGAGGATTTTGCCGCGATCGTGCAGTCGGTCGAACGGCTGAAGCTGCTGCTCATCCTCACCGTCTGCGACATCAGAGGCGTCGGGCCGGGCGTCTGGAACGGCTGGAAAGGCCAGTTGCTGCGCACGCTCTACTACGAAACCGAACTGCTGTTGACCGGCGGGTTTTCGGAAGTGTCGCGCGCGACGCGCACGGCGGCTGCCCGCGAGCGACTGGCCGAGGCGCTGTCCGCTTGGCCGGAAAAGGCTCGCAAGCGCTATGTCGGCCAGCATTACGAGAACTATTTGCTGACGGTCGATCTCCCCGACCAGCTTCGCCATGCCGAATTCATTCGCGAGGCGGATGTGGCCGGCAAGAAGCTCGCCACCATGGTCAAGACCCACCAGTTCGAGGGGGTGACCGAGATCACCGTGCTGGCGCAGGACCATCCGCGCCTGCTCTCGGTCATCGCCGGTGCCTGTGCGGGAGCCGGCGGCAACATCGTCGATGCGCAGATCTTCACCACCTCCGATGGCCGGGCGCTGGACACCATCCTGATCTCGCGGGAGTTCGACCGCGACGAGGATGAGCGCCGCCGCGCCGAGCGCGTCGGTAAGCTGATCGAGGACGTGCTGTCGGGCAAGAGCTGGCTGCCGGAGATGATCGAGAAGCGCACCAAGCCGCGGCGCGGCGCCAAGGTGTTCAAAATTCCGCCGCGCGCCGAAATCCGCAACACGCTGTCGAACCGGTTCTCGGTGATCGAGGTCGAGGGGCTGGACCGGCCGGGCCTGCTCTCCGAGATCACCGGCGCGCTGTCCGATCTGTCGCTCGACATCGCCTCGGCCCACATCACCACGTTTGGCGAAAAGGTCATCGACACTTTCTATGTCACCGACCTGACCGGCCAGAAGATCGACAGCCCCGCCCGCATTGCGGCCATCCACAACCGGCTGATCGCGGCGCTTGAAGGCATCGCGCCCGAGCGCGGCGGCAAGGCCAAGGCGGCCGCCGAGTGATCGTCACCATCACTTTGTCCCAATCCCTCGAGCTATTCGCCGTTTCACGGAAACGGCGAATAGCTCTAACTCTTCGTTTTAACGCAATTCCGGGCGGAATACCGTTTCACACTTTTCCTGGAATTGCTCTAAGGCAGTCTACACACGCATGAGCCTTGTCAGAAAATTCGCGACGGTCGCTTCCGGCACGCTGATGAGCCGTGCGCTCGGTTTTGGCCGCGAGATGCTGATGGCCGCCGCACTCGGCACCGGGCCGATCGCCGACGCCTTCAACGCTGCCTTCCAGTTTCCCAATACCTTTCGCCGGCTGTTCGCAGAAGGCGCCTTCAACGCCGCCTTCGTGCCTTTGTTTGCCAAGGAGATCGAAACCCACGGCACCGAGGGCGCCAAGCGCTTTTCGGAAGAAGTGTTCGGCGTGCTGTTTACCGCGCTGCTGGCGCTGACCATCGCCATGGAACTGGCGATGCCGTTGATCGTGCGCTATTTGGTGGCGCCCGGCTTTGCCGACACGCCGGGAAAATTCGAGATGACGGTCACGCTCGCGACCATCATGTTCCCCTACCTGATCTGCATGTCGCTCGGCGCCATGATGGCCGGCATGCTGAACTCGCTGCGCCGCTATTTTGCCGCAGCGGTGGCGCCGGTGTTCCTCAACGTCATCCTGATCGGCGTGCTCGGCTATTCCTGGTACAAGGGGCTGGATGCGCGCGCGGTCGGCTTCGGCCTGTCCTGGGGCGTGCTGGCGGCGGGGCTGGTGCAATTGGCGATAGTCTGGGTGGCGGTGCGCCATGCCGGCATATCGATCGGCTTTCGCCGGCCGAAGATGACGCCCAGCGTCAAGCGGCTGTTGATCCTGGCGCTGCCGGCGGCGATCACCGGCGGCATCACCCAGATCAACCAGCTGATCGGTACCGCCATCGCTTCGGCGCAGGACAGCGCGGTCTCCTCGTTGGCCTATGCCGACCGCATCTACCAGCTGCCGCTCGGCGTCGTCGGCGTCGCTGTCGCCATCGTGCTGTTGCCGGAACTGTCGCGGGCACTGAAATCGGGCAATCTGATCGAGGCAGCCAATCTGCAGAACCGCTCGGTCGAATTCACGCTGTTCCTGACCTTGCCGGCGGCCGCCGCACTTTGGGTGATGTCCGAGCCGATCGTGCGGCTGGTCTATGAGCGCGGCGCGTTTGCCGCCAACCACTCGACGCCGATCGTGGCGGCCATCCTGGCGATCTTCGGCCTCGGCCTGCCGGCCTTCGTGCTGATCAAGGCGTTCACCCCCGGCTATTTCGCCCGCGAGGACACCCGCACGCCGATGATCTTCGCCGCCATCTCGGTGGCGGTGAACGTCACCACGGCGCTGACGCTGTTTCCGTCGATGGGCGCGCCGGGCATCGCGGTGGCTTCGGCAGTCGCCGGCTGGGTCAACGCGATGATGCTGCTTGCCGTGCTGATCCGGCGCGGCCATTGGGGCCGCGACGTGCCGCTGTTGAAGCGCATTCCGCGGCTGGTGCTGTCGGCGGCGGTGATGGGGGCGGCGCTCTATTTTGCCGAGCACTGGTTCGCCATCAGGCTCGGCCCCGGCTCGCCGCTGGTGATCAAGGCCGTGACGCTGCTGTCGCTGGTTGCCGGTGGTGCAGCACTCTATTTCATCACAGCTTTCGCCACCGGCGGCGCCGATTTCGGCATGATCCGGCGCAATGCCATGCGGGGCGCCGCGAAGGCGCCCCCCTCCGCCGCAAAATCCGATCCGGACGAATAGTTCCTGCAACCTCACGGCGACGGCGGTCTTGATCCTCTCCGCGCTCTCGTCCATAAGCGCGCCGTCGAAAGACTTTCGCCGCGCGCGAAACGGCCCTCCACAAGCCAAGGGAACAACAATGACCGCCTTCAAGCCACTCGTTTTTTCCGGCGTCCAGCCGACCGGCAATTTGCATCTCGGCAACTATCTCGGCGCCATCAAGAAATTCGTCGCGCTGCAGGACACCTCCGACTGCATCTATTGCGTCGTCGACCTGCATTCGCTGACCGCCCAGCTCGTCCATGAAGACCTCGCTGACCAGACACGGTCGATCACCGCGGCGTTTCTCGCCTCGGGCATCGACCCGAAGAAGCACATCGTCTTCAACCAGTCGCGGGTGATGCAGCATGCCGAGCTTGCCTGGGTCTTCAATTGCGTGGCGCGGATCGGCTGGATGAACCGCATGACGCAGTTCAAGGACAAGGCCGGCAAGGACCGCGAGAACGCCTCGCTCGGCCTGTTAGCCTATCCCTCGCTGATGGCTGCCGACATCCTCGTCTACCGCGCCACCCACGTGCCGGTGGGCGACGACCAGAAGCAGCATCTGGAGCTGACGCGCGACATCGCGCAAAAGTTCAACAATGACTTTTCGGACCGCATCGCCGGCCTTGGTGTCGGCGTCGAGATGCAAATCGGCGAGGAGACGGTGAACGGCTATTTCCCGTTGACGGAGCCGATCATCGGCGGACCGGCGGCGCGCATCATGTCGTTGCGCGACGGCTCGAAGAAGATGTCGAAGTCGGACCCGTCGGACCTGTCGCGCATCAATTTGACCGACGATGCCGACACTATTTCGAAGAAGATCCGCAAGGCCAAGACCGACCCGGAAGCGTTGCCAAGCGAGCTGGACGGTCTAGCCACAAGGCCCGAGGCGGAGAACCTGGTCGGTATCTACGCTGGCCTCGCCGAGATCTCGAAGGCCGACGTGCTGAAGGCGTTCGGCGGCCAGCAGTTTTCCGTGTTCAAGCCGGCGCTCGCCGACCTGGCGGTGGAGAAGCTGGCGCCGATCGCCGGCGAGATGCGCCGCATTTCCGACGACCGGGCCTATGTCGACGCGGTGCTGAAGGATGGCGGCGAGCGGGCCGGCGTGCTGGCCGAGGCGACGATGAAGACCGTGCGCGACATTATCGGCCTGCTGCAGGGCTGATCTGCACCAACACCCGACACAGACCGGCCGCTTGCAGCCAGCCGGTGCGGGTGGCAGATTGCGGACCGAAACCATCGACAGGTAGAATATGGTCTCCAAACGCCTTAGTCGCGAAGCCGGCCATCGCCGCAAGTTCCTGGCGATCATCGACGACACGCCGGAATGCGAGCGCGCCGTTGCCTACGCCTCGAAGCGGGCGCAGAGCACCAGCGGCGTGCTGGTGCTGCTCTATGTCATCGAGCCGGACGACTTCCAGCACTGGCTGGGCGTCGAAAAGATCATGCGCGAGGAGGCCAACGCCACGGCGCGTACCGCGCTCGACAGCTACGCCAACAAGGTACGCCAGAAGCTGGGCATCGAGCCGGAACTGGTGGTGCGCGAAGGCAAGCCGACCGAAGAAATCCACAAGTTGATCGAGGAAGACCAGGACATCGCCATCCTGGTGCTGGCGGCCGGCGCGGGCAAGGAAGGCCCGGGGCCGCTGGTCGGCGCTGTGGCCGGCAAGGGTGCTGCTTTCCCGATCCCTGTCACGGTGGTGCCGCAGAATCTGTCCGACGAGGAGATCGACAGCCTGGCCTGAGGTGTACTGATATTCAGGTGGGGCCTGCCTGACCCGAATCACGACACACCTCTAGGCGCTTGGTGGGCGCGCAAAAACATTCCGCCAGCCAGCCGTTCCGACGACGCGTTTCGCTTGAATGTCCAGCCAATAGAGCCTATTTAGAACTATTCCAAACTAGCTGCCCGGCATGGGCACGGAGACGGCCATGTTCATCCAGACCGAATCGACGCCAAACCCGGCAACCCTGAAGTTCCTGCCCGGCAAGGAGGTGCTTCTCGAAGGCACAGCCGATTTCCGCGATGCCGATAGTGCCGCAATCGCTTCGCCGCTGGCCGGACGGCTGTTCGAGATCCCCGGCGTGACCGGTGTGTTCTTCGGCTATGATTTCATCACCGTGACCAAGGACGGCCCCGACTGGCAGCATTTGAAGCCGGCAATCCTCGGCGCCATCATGGAGCATTTCATGTCGGGCGCGCCCGTCATGGCCAAGGCCGGACCCGCCGCCGAGACCAGCCAGACCGGCGAGTTCTACGACAAGGCCGACGAGGAACTGGTCATCACCATCAAGGAACTTCTTGACACAAGGGTGCGCCCGGCGGTTGCACAGGACGGTGGCGACATCACCTTCCGCGGCTTCGAGAACGGCACCGTGTTCCTGCATATGAAGGGCGCCTGCGCCGGCTGCCCGTCTTCGACGGCGACGCTGAAGCACGGCATCCAGAACCTGCTTCGGCATTTTGTGCCGGAAGTGCAGGCCGTCGAACAGGTTTCTTAAGACCCTTTGTTTTTACGCAATTCCGGACGGAAAACCGCTGCACACTTTTCCTGGAATTGCTCCAATCACCTTCAAGCAGACAACAAAAAACCGGGCCGAATTGCCCGGTTTTCTGTTTGGGACGTCCGTTGTTGCCTAGACGGTCCGCGTACGAAGGTAATCTTCTACTTTGACCATGATCTTGCCCGAAAACCGGTTTCCACTTTTCGGGATCATGGTCCTACATCACAATGACCTTGGCGCCGACCGAGGCGCGGTCATAGAGGTCGATAATGTCCTGGTTCATCAGCCGGATGCAGCCTGACGACATGGCCTTGCCGATCGAGTTCCACTCCGGGCTGCCATGCAGACGGTAGCCCATGTCGCCGCCCTTGTTGAACAGGTACATGGCGCGCGCGCCGAGCGGGTTCTTCAGGCCTGGCTCCATGCCGTCGGCAAACTTGGCCAGTTCCGGCTGGCGCTGGATCATCTGCTTCGGCGGCGTCCAGGTCGGCCATTCGCGCTTCAGTGCGATACGGGCGGTGCCGTGCCATTCAAAGCCTTCGCGGCCGACGCCGATGCCATAGCGTATCGCCCGGCCGTCGCCCTCGACGAAGTACAGGAACTTGTTCTGCGTATCGACGATGATGGTGCCCGGCTTTTCCGAGGTGTCGTAGTTGACCTCCTGCCGGTGATATTTCAGCGGCACCTTTTCGATCGGGATGCGCGGCAATTGATAGCCGGCATCGGTGACCGAGCCGTAGTTGTTGGTGAACAGTTGCGCACCGATGGTGCTGCAACCCGAGATCGCGGTCGACAACGCGAGAGCGGCAACGATTGCAAGTGACTTCACGCGCATGAAAATGTCCGATGCCCCGCCCAAAGGTAGCGGCACGAGTCGGCCGCTTTTGTCAGGAACATTCATGCTGGCATTTGCTTTGCTTGCCAAGCGCGCGATGCCCATATGCAGGGGCTTACGCGCCGGTAAGCTCACAACTATGACATTTTGGCAACAGGCTTCACAGGATTGTGAAGGAAATTCAATGGGCGGCTCTGTCGGACTGCCCGGAATCGAGGAACCACTACGAATCTCGGCGATGCCGCCCAGCGTTCCGGCCTGCCGCCAAGACCATCCGCTGCTATAAGGAATTCGATCTGATCGCGTCGGCGCGTGCCGGCAATGGTTACCGCGATTATTCAGGTGTGACGACATCCACCCGCTGGCGTTTTTGCGCTGCGCCCGCAATCTCGGCATTTCAATCGATGATTGCCGCCAGCTGATGGCGCTCTACCAGGACCGCAGCCGCGCCAGCCACGACGTGCGCGAAATCGCCGCCGCCCATGTCGGCGCCATCGAGGAAAAGGTGCTCGAATTGCAGTCGATGCGCGCGACCTTGCAAAAGCGGTCCACGCCTGCCACGGCGACGACAGGCCGGATTGTCCGATTTTGGACGATATGGCGGGGGCGGTGTTGCTCAATGAAAAAGGCGCTTCGGCGTCGGCATAGGACCGCGTCGACGCGGCTGAGCACCACCGATCGGCTTAATTGCGTAATTGCTAATATGCCTATAGTTTAGTCAACGCGGGGGGCGGCCCAACCCCAACCCGCAGTGGCCGGTGCGGCCTCCGCACCCCCGAGGTAAACCGCACCGGCCATTACCCCTAGGGCTGGATAGGTGGAGTCGTGGTGTCCCCGCCAGCGCCAACCTTCGCGACGCGATGGGCTCCGACGATCCAAGCGAGTTCGCACTACCATTGAGGAAGATCGCCGAGACCAAGAGAGGCGCTTGGCGGGGTAATCCCCCGCCATTCCCCTACGGATGGTAGCCAAAGGTCCGGCGAGCCTAGGGCCCTTGGTCGTAATTGCGCGATTGCTAATATGCTCATAGTTTAATCAGCGCGGGGGACGGCCAAAAACAGCCCGCAGTGGCCGGTGCGGCCACCTCAACCCCAAACACCCCAGCCGCACCGGCCATTCCCTCACGGCTGGGTAGCGCCACTGGAACCATTATCCGTTCCGCGCGTTCACGCGAACCTGGAGTGTATCCACCATGGTAGAGGAACAAGGCAAGCCGCACGCGGGCTATAGCCTTTTTGTGCGCCGACTGGTGGAAGATACTGGCATTTCGGAAGATCAGGCCCGCGAGCTTATCGGCTTTATTGGGGCTCAGAACTGGACATCGCTTGTGAGGGAAGCCCGCATTCTGGCCTCTCAGCAAGCCTAGCCGCTACTTCCCCGTGCTCGATATTGTGATTGGTCCATCCTACCATCGGGTCGCATGCTGGCCTTGGGTCAATCGTGGCCTGCGGATTCGTCTAGAGCTATGCCCCAAGACCCCATTCGAATTGACCAGTTTTGGGATAAAAACCCCTTGGTAATGCCATGGATGGAGCAATTCCTTCCTGTAAATCGCATGTGGCAAGACGCGATTGGAACGGTATTCTGGATATTTATTGTAGGTTGCGTAGGTTATGCGCTATTGTACTTTGTTTTACCAAATAACGTCGTAACCGGAATAATGTGCGTATCGCCCGCCGGTTACCTCTTGGGAAGTTTGAATAAGAGAATGTCACGCGCGCAAGGCAAATTCTTCCACGCGAAGAGAGATGAGGGAAGAATTGGCAGCGCCAATAATGCAACTGGCTCAAACGGCTCCGTTGCGGATAGGTAGCCTGCAACCGCAAGGAGCGGGTCTGTCAAATATATAATTGCCCTTGCAGGAGAGGGTTCAAACCGTGAACAAACTCTGGCATGATGCCGGCCATGCCGATCATTTCCCCGATTCCGCTCAACCCTCTGATCGATGGCCGCCAATCGGAACGCGCCATGCTGGTGCGGCGCGGCGTGCAGCGGCTGCTCATGCAAATGGGCATGCATGTGCTGCCGGAACTGTCGCTGGCCACCGGCCGCCGCGCTGACCTCGTGGCGCTGACCCGCCAGGGCGACATCTGGATCATCGAGATCAAATCCTCGATCGAGGATTTCAGGGTCGACCGCAAATGGCCTGACTACCGATTGCACTCCGACCGCTTTTTCTTCGCCACCCATCCCGGCGTGCCCGCGGAGATTTTTCCCGAGGAATGCGGATTCATCCTCTCGGACGGTTACGGCGCCGAGATCATGCGCGACGCGCCGGAGCACCGCATGGCGGCGGCAACACGCAAGGCGCTGATGCTGCGGATTGCGCGCGCCGGTGCATCGCGGCTGCTGGCGGCGGAACTAGCCGGCGTCTCGGTGCCGGCGCTGGAGGGTGAGAGCGAGTAGGTCCGCCGCAAATGTGCGCCGCACTAGCCGATGCGCCGCCGCCTGTCGATTTCGCGCGATCGAGGGTTTTTGCGCCGGACCGCGAAAAATATTTTATCCCGCACCGATGATTTCCGCTCCCCGGCGCTGTCCTGATCAATAGGCGCTGGATGGTCCAGCTGCCGGAAAGCGAGGTGATCCATGCGATCGTTACAAGGTCAGAATGTCGTCGTCGTCGGTGGCAGCCGGGGTGTCGGCCGCGCAATCGTAGAAGCAGCACTTGGCGAGGGGGCGACCGTTCTCGCCGTCGCCCGCGGCGCAGCGGCCCTGAAGGAGCTCTCCTGGGAGAACCCAGGCTTGAAGACCCTTGCGGTCGACGCGACGAAGGAGGTCGCGCCCGAAGTGGTTTTCGACACGCTAGCGCCGGATGTGCTGGTGATCTGCGCAGGCGCCCTTGCACCCTCCACGCTTGTGCAGAAACAGAGCTGGGAGGTCTTCTCCGCAAACTGGGAAACTGACGTCAAGGCGGCGTTCCTGTTCTGCAAGGCCGCGCTCAACGATCCGCTCAAGCCGGGGACCCGAATTGTGCTGATCTCCAGCGGCGCAGCCTTGAGCGGCGGACCACCGTTCGCCGGCGGCTATGCCGGCGCAAAACGCATGCAGATGTTTCTGGCCGGTCATTGCCAGAAGGAATCGGATCGGCTTGGACTGGGCTGCGCTTCATGGCGCTCGCACCGGCGCGCATCATGCCAGGGACCGGCGTCGGCGATGCCGGCCTCGATGGCTTTGCTGCGTATCTGGGCATCCAGCCTGCAGAAATCCTCGCCAGCATGACCGACATGCAGACGCCGGCCGATGTGGGCCGCGCGGTGGTCGCGCTCGCCACCGGGAAATCGGAAGGCAGTTCCTTCACGGTCAGCGGCAGCGGACTTGCGGCAGCGGCCTGAGGCGCTCAGGATGCAAGGCGATTTCAGCACCGCGGGCTGCCTATGACAGATGCTCCTGGCCCTGTTGAGCCACTGGGCCGGCCGATCCTCGATCGGCCGGCCTTCGAGCGTCTCACGGCTGCCCACCGCCGCGAGCTCAAGCTCCATTGTTACCGGATGATGGGCTCGGTGCACGAGGCGGACGACCTAGTCCAGGAAACCTTCCTGCGGGCCTGGCGCGGGCGGTTGCAGTTCGACGCGCGAGGCTCGCTGCGCGGCTGGCTCTACACGATCGCCACCAACAGCTGCCTCAACGCGCTCAAGGCGAGGTCGACGGCGCAGCGCCTTCTCCAGCAGCCCGAACGGTCGCCCTCGCGCGGACCGGCCACAGGCGGGCCGGCGCCAGAGCTCACCTGGCTGGAGCCCTATCCGGACGCGGAGCTTCCGGACCTCGTTGACGGCGAACCCGGTCCGGAAGCGCGCTATGAAACGCGCGAGGCCGTGCAACTGGCCTTCGTCGCCGCGATCCAGCTGCTGCCACCCAGGCAGCGGGCCGCCCTTTTGCTGTGCGACGTGCTGGGGTGGTCGGCGCTCGAGACGGCACAATTGCTCGGCGGGTCGACCGCGTCGATCAACAGCGCCCTGCAGCGGGCTCGCGCGACGCTTGGCGCGCGATATCCTCGGGGACGTCCCCTGCATCGATCGCAGCCCAGCCGCCAGGAGGCGCTGTTGCTCGAACGCTACATGCAGGCCTGGCAGGCCGCCAGTCTCGACGGCTTGATCGAACTGCTGCGCGAGGATGCCAGCTATCACATGCCACCATGGCGGGACTGGTACCAGGGACGCGAGGCGATCCGTGGTTTTTTCGAGACCGTCTGGGGCAATTTCGCCGGCTACCATGCGGTCGCCACCGGCGCCAATGGCCAGCCCGCGTTTGCGGTCTACGCGCGCCGCCACGGGGATCTCGTGTGGCGAGCCCAGTCCCTGCACGTCATCGAGCCTGCCGACGACAAGATCTCCTTGCTGACGGTCTATGTCGGTCCGCTCGGCCAAGACTTGTTTACGGCCTTCGGCCTGCCGCTTGTCTGGCCTAATCCTCGTCAGTAGCCTCGCCCGCGGCCGGTGCCATCAGCAGCATGGCGGCGCCGAGGAGGGCGGCGATGAAGGAGCCGGCGAGGATGCCGACCTTGACCGCGTCCTGCAGCGCCAAATCATTGGCGAAGGCGAGCAGGCCGATGAACAGGCTCATGGTGAAGCCGATGCCGCACAGCAGCGAAATTCCGATCATGTGCAGCCAGCCGGCGTTGACCGGCAGGTCGGCAAAGCCGAGCCGGATGGCAAGTGCCGAGGAGCCGAAGACGCCAACCAGCTTACCGGCGACGAGGCCGGCGGCGACGCCGAGCGTCAGCGGCTCGACCAGGGCGGCAGCGCTCAGGCCGGCGAGCGAGACGCCGGCATTGGCAAAGCCGAAGATCGGGATGACGAAGAAGGGTACGATCTTGTGCAGGCCATGCTCGAGCCGGTGCAGCGGCGAATGGTCGAGATCGTGGCCGCTGCCCGGGGAAACCTTGAGCGGGATGGTCAGCGCCAGCGCCACGCCGGCGAGCGTGGCGTGGACGCCGGATTTCAGCACCAGCACCCAGAGCACGATGCCGAGCACGATATAGGGCAGCAAGATGAGTACACGCATGCGGTTGAGCACGAGGAGCACGGCGATGACGGCGAAGGCAGCGCCGAGATAGGCGAGCGACAGGCCGTTGGTGTAGAAGATCGCGATGATGATGACGGCGCCGAGATCGTCGATGATGGCAAGCGCGGTGAGGAAGATTTTCAGCGACGCCGGCACGCGGCTGCCGAGCAACGACAGCACGCCAAGCGCAAAGGCGATGTCGGTGGCGGTGGGGATCGCCCAGCCGGAGAGTGCTGCTGAATTGTTGCGGTTGATGGCGACATAGACCAGGGCCGGCACAACCATGCCGCCGGCTGCGGCCACGCCCGGCAGGACACGTCGCGGCCAGGTCGAGAGCTGGCCGTCGAGCATCTCTCGCTTGATCTCCAGGCCGACCAGCAGGAAAAACACCGCCATCAGCCCGTCATTGATCCAGTGCGAGACGCTGAGCGGCCCGACATAGGCATGCAGGGCAGCGAAATAGGCCTGGGACAGCGGCGAATTGGCGACGATCAGGGCGAGCGCCGCGGCCACCATCAGGATGATGCCGCCGGCCGCCTCGCCGTCAAGGAATTCGCGAAGGATGGATTTTGGCCGCTCGTCGCGCATGTGTTCTCCGCCCTCTCAGAGACTGTTTCGGTATTCGCTCCGGCGAGTCATATGGTGGTGGTTTCGAGAACCGGAGCGCAGCGGACATTTGGGTCCGCGAGCACCGGAAGCGCAGAAAACGCCATCAGATGGCCGCCGGAGTAGAATTTCCAAACAGTCTCAGCGCGGTGCGCGCTTGGCCAGTATCCGCTGCAGCGTGCGGCGATGCATGTTGAGGCGGCGCGCTGTTTCCGAGACGTTGCGGTCGCACATTTCGTAGACGCGCTGGATGTGTTCCCAGCGCACGCGGTCGGCCGACATCGGATTTTCGGGCGGCGCCGCGCGTTCGCCGGCGGTGCGGGTGAGTGCTGCAAAAATGTCGTCGGCATCGGCCGGCTTCGACAGATAGTCGATGGCGCCGAGCTTCACCGCCGTCACCGCGGTGGCGATGTTGCCATAGCCGGTGAGGATGATGGCGCGGGCGTCGTCGCGCTTCTCGCGGATGGCGGCAACGACATCGAGACCGTTGCCGTCGCCGAGCCGCATGTCGACCACCGCATAGGCGGGCGGATTGGCGCGCGCCTTGGCCACCGCCTCCTCGACGCTCTCGGCGGTGTCGACCACGAAACCCCTGGTTTCCATGGCGCGAGCAAGGCGCGTGAGAAATGGTTTGTCGTCGTCGACGATCAGCAGCGAGGTGTCCTCGCCCTCAACCATTGCACCAATTATCTCGTCGCCTGTCATCGTGTTCAAAAATCCTGCTGCCTTAATTTTACGCAGATATCGTTCCGAAGCGCCATTGTCCAATTTAAGCGGTGTCAAACATGGTGGCCGAGGCCGATTCGGGATTGAGGAAGACACTGCGCGGCCACGCTATATGCACGACCGCGCCCTCGCCCAGCCCGCTCGAATTGCGGAAATCGAGCGTAGCGCCCGAGCGTTCGAGCAAGGTCTTGGCGATGAAAAGCCCGAGGCCGAGGCCGCCGCCGGCTTCGTTGCCCTGGCGCGTCGACATATAGGGCTCGCCGATGCGGTCGATGATTTCGGGCGGGAAACCAGGCCCGTCATCGATTATCGAGAAGGTGACGTCATCCTCATCCCAGCTCCAGCGCACAGTGACGGTCTTGCGGGCGAAATCGACGGCGTTCTCAACCAGATTGCCGAGGCCGTAGATGACGCCGGGATTGCGCCGTCCGACTGGTTCGGCGCCAATGCGCTCGCCCGGCCGCAGCCGGATCGAGATGCCGAAATCACGATGCGGTGCAGTCACCTCCTCGACCAGCGAGGTCAGCGGCAGACGGGAGAGATGCGCCTCGCCCTCGGATGACAGGCTGGTCAAGCGCTTGAGGATTTCGCGGCAGCGCTCGCTTTGCGAGCGCAGCAGCGTTACGTCCTCGCGGTATTTCGAGTCTTCACCGAGCGCCTTTTCCATCTCCTTGGAGACCAGCGCGATGGTGGCGAGCGGCGTGCCCAGCTCATGCGCGGCGGCGGCGGCGAGACCATCGAGCGCCGACAGATGCTGCTCGCGCTGCAGCACCAGTTCGGTGGCGGCGAGCGCGTTGGCGAGCAGGCGGGCTTCCTCGGCGACGCGGAAGGCGTAGATCGCTGTGAAGGCGATGGAGGAGAACACCGCCATCCAGATGCCGGCGACATAGACGAACGGCATCGCCAGCGGCGCGTCCTCGTGCCAGGGCAGCGGCGAATGGAAGAAAACCAGCAAGGTGGCCGCCGCCATCACCAGCACGCCGAGGATAGCGGTAAGGCGCAGCGGCAGCGACGCCGCCGAGATGACGACGGGCACGGTCAGCAGCACCGAAAACGGATTGGTCAGGCCGCCGGTCATGTAGAGCAGGCCGGCAAGCTGCAGGCTGTCGAAGGTCAGGATGGCAAAGGCCGAAAGCGGGGTCAGCCGATGTGCCGCCGGATAGCGAAAGGTCAGCAGCAGGTTCATCCACGCTGAGCAGGCGATCAGCGCAAAGCAGATGCTGACCGGCAGCGGGAATTTCAGCCCATAGGCGACGACAAGCACCGCCAGGCTCTGACCGACGATGGCCAGCCAGCGCAGCCGGATCAGCGTGTTGAGGCGCAGCCGCTGGCTTTGCTGGAAGTCGGGTGTGCGCAGGATCTTGATCATGGCAAAGGATTATAGCCGGGAAAGGACAAAGGCTAGGTCCCACGCGGCTTGGCGCGGGCGGTGGCGGTGGCGAGCAGCGGATTCTCCGGCCAGACATGCCTGGGGTAGCGGCCGCGCATGTCGGCCCGCACATCGGCCCAGGAGCCGCGCCAGAAGCCGGGCAGGTCGCGTGTCGTCTGGATCGGCCGGTGCGCCGGCGACAGCAGTTCGAGCGTCATCGGCACGGTGCCGTTCGCGATGGACGGATGCCGGTCGAGGCCGAACAGCTCCTGGACGCGAACCGCCAGAACCGGCCATTCGCCATCATAGCGGATCGGCACATGGCTGCCCGAAGGTGCGTCGAAATGGGTCGGCGCTAGCGTGTCGATCTTGCGCTGCAAGTCGTGCGGCACCAATGCCATAAGGCCCGAGGAGAGTGTGCCCAAATTGATCGTCGAGAACGACGCCGCGCCGGAGAGAAACGGCAACAGCCAGTCGTCAAGACGTTCCACAAGTGCCGTATCCGAAACATCGGGCCAGGGGGCGCCGAGGCCGCGATGCAGCCAGGCGAGCCGCTGGCGCAGCGTCTGCGCCTCCTTGCCCCATTCCAGCAGCGATAGCCCATGTTGGCGCAAGGCGTCGAGGATGGCTCGATCGGCATCGGCGCCGGTGGGCGCCGGCAGCATGCGTTCGGACAGCGCGATGGCGCCGAGCCGAACGGTTTCGCGCACACGCACCACACGCTTTTCGCGGTCGAAACTTGCTTCGCGGCGGGTCTCGATCTTGTCCGCGAGCGCGGCGCGAATGTCGGTCTCATCGACCGGAGCGGCCGCGGTGATGCGCGCATTCTGCGCCTTGCCTTGCAGGTCGGCGACGACGAGCCAGGTCTCGCCGGCCAGCGGATCGGCGGCGTCGAGCATGGCGCCCGAACCGTTGGCCAGCACGAAACGGCCGCGCTCGCCACGCGCTTTGGCGACGCGATCCGGCCAGGCATGGATGAGAAGCGCGCCGGCTCCACCCTCCCCGGGAGGGTCGGCGAGCGAGCCTTGCACGGCAAGGCGACGGGGTGGGGTCGCCGGTGGCGTGCCCGAACCGACCCCACCCCGATCCGCTTCGCGGATCGACCCTCCCCTCGAGGGGGAGGGTAAAGTCTGTTTCGCCAGCCGCTCGGCTAGCTGGCGCGCGGCCGTGGCGCGCGGCGACCTCTCGGAGCGAAACCGCATCAGCCGCCGTTCGAGGTCGGCGCCGTCGCCGCCCAGACCACGCTCGGTGAGCAGCACGGCGAGCATGGCCGCCTCGAAGGCATGTCCGGCCTTTGCCGCTTCGGCGACCATATGTGCCAGCCGCACCGGCAGTGCCAGTCTGCGCATCGCAGCGCCTTGCTCGGTCAGGCGCCCCGCTCCGTCGACCGCGTCAAGCGCACGAAGCAGCGCGACTGCCTCGTTGAGTGCCGGAGTTGGCGGCGGGTCGAGGAAGGCAAGGCTGGCCGGATCGGCGACGCCAAAGGCGGCGCAATCGAGCACCAGCCCGGAAAGGTCGGCCTCGAGGATTTCCGGCGGCGTGAAGGCGGGCAGTGCCGCCGTCTGCTCGGCCCGCCACAGGCGGACGGCTACGCCCGGCTGGGTGCGCCCGGCGCGGCCGGCGCGCTGGTCGGCGGAGGCTCTGCTGACCCGCACCGTCTCCAGCCGCGTCAGGCCGCTGGCCGGCTCATAACGCGGCAGCCGCGACAGGCCGGAATCGATGACGACGCGCACGCCGTCGATGGTGATCGAGGTCTCGGCGATCGAGGTCGCCAGCACCACCTTGCGACGGCCGGGCGGCGCCGGCTTGATCGCCGCATCCTGCGCCTTGCCGTCGAGCATGCCGTAGACCGGCACGATGTCGGTGTCGGCACTAATGCGGCCGAGCAAACGCTCGGCGGTGCGCTCGATCTCGCGCTGGCCGGGCAGGAAGGCGAGCACGCTGCCGCTCTCGTCAGCCAGCGCCGAACGGATCGCCTTGGCCATGGCGTCTTCGATGGTAGTGCCGGCCGGGCGTTCGTTGTAGCGGATGTCGACCGGATAGGCGCGGCCCTCGCTTTCGATCACCGGTGCGCCGGAAAGCAGTTTGCCGACACGCGCACCGTCAAGCGTCGCCGACATGACCAGCAAGCGCAGATCGGGCCGCAACGCGCCTTGCACATCGAGCGCCAGCGCCAGGCCGAAATCGCCGTCGAGCGAGCGCTCGTGAAACTCGTCGAAGAACACCGCCGAGACGCCGGGCAGTTCGGGATCGTCGAGGATCATCCGCGCCAGCACGCCCTCTGTGACGACGAGGATTTTCGTCCATGCCGAAGTGCGATTTTCCATACGCATGGCGTAGCCGACCGTGTCGCCGGGCTCCTCGCCGAGCAGTTCGGCCATGCGCCGCGCCGCAGCGCGGGCGGCAAGCCGGCGCGGCTCGAGCAGGATGATCTTGCCGGTGCCAAGCCAAGGCGCGTCGAGCAGCGCCAGCGGCACCAGCGTCGTCTTGCCAGCACCCGGCGGCGCCACCAGCACTGCGCTGTTGCCGCGACCAAGCGCTTCGCTCAACGCCGGTAGCACGGCGGAAACCGGAAGTTCTGGCAGAGGTTTTCTGGTCATCGTCCCATGGACGTGTTCATCCAATCGCGGCACATAAGCAGCGTCCGCATATCAGCGGCGATGGCTGCCGCGCAACTGATCGAGCTGGCTGGATCAAAGCCGGGTCCGCGAAAACGGGTTCCAGCGCACCGTGCCCAGCCTCGCCTCCTCGCGCACCATGGTCAGCAGGCCGGAACCGCCGACGACAGCGAGACCGACCAGCGACAGCCAATCGGGATATTCCTGGAAGAACAGCGCGCCGAGGACGACCGCCCAGACGATCTGCGAATAATGCGTCGGCGCGACCCGGTTGGCGGGCGCGTATTTCATCGCCAGCAACTGTAGCAGCTGTCCGCACGAGGTGCCATCCGGCAGCGTGAACGAGGTAGCAGCGGCGCCGATGCCGTTGAAGAACAGGCCGTAGCCGATCAGCACGCCGAGCATGGTCGTGCGCTTTTCCTGCTGTGCAAGCGAGCGCATCAAGATGATGCTGGCGGCGGCGAGGAAGGCAATACCGAAGGCGGCGAGATGACCGAGATGCAATTCGCGAAAACCCGGCCGCACCACCAGCATGACGCCGGCAAAGCCGGCGACCACCGCCAGCCATCGCCAGGGGCCGACCTTCTCCTTGAGAACCACAGTCGAGAGAATGGTGACGCAGAGTGGCGCCAGAAAGACTAGCGCATAGACTTCGGCCAGCGGGATGGTGGTGAAGGCATAGACGCTGAGCACGCCGGACGCGATGCCCGCCCAGGCGCGCGCCTGCACCGCCCAGGGCCGTTTGGTGCGCCAGAAATCGCGCCAGCGTTCGCCGTTCGGCCGGGTGAAGAGCAGGAAACAGCCGGAAAACAGCGTCGAGAAGAAGCCGATCTCGAACACCGTGAACTGCCCGCCCAGGCTTTTGACAACGGCGTCGTTGCACGAATAGCTTGCATAGGCGATGAGGGCGAGCAGGATACCGTTCGTCACGTTTTTCCATTTCCGGGGAGAGCAGAGTGAAGGTGCTGGCGCTCGGTGCGCATCCTGACGACATCGAGATTTTCATGTTCGGTACGATGGCCGCCTATGCCACGCAAGGCGCAGAACTGATTTTCGCCATAGCCACGGACGGCGCCAAGGGCGGCAAGGGTGATCCCGGCTCTCTCGTTCGTGCGCGCCGTGAAGAGGCGATTGCGGCGGCAGCCTTGCTTAGCGTGACGCCGCACTTTCTCGATTTTCCGGATGGCGAACTGGTTGCCGATTCGGCATTGATCGGCGCTCTCAAGACGCTGATCGGCGCGGTGCAGCCAAACCTGGCGATCACGCATTCGCCGAACGACTATCATGGCGACCATCGCGCGTTGTCGGACGGCGTGCGCATCGCGACGTCTTTCGCGGTGCCGGTGCTGCATGTCGACACGCTTGGCGGCACCGGTTTTTCGCCAACGCACTATGTCGATATCTCAACGCATTTCGATCTCAAGGCGGAGGCGATCCGTGCGCACCAGTCGCAGGATCCCGAGCGCTTCGTCGACGCGGCACGCACGCAGAACGCCTTTCGCGCCGGCCAGTGCAATGGCGCGGCCGGCTCTTTTGCGGAAGCTTTTCGCTTCGAACCGGTGTTCCCCTTCGCCGACATCCGCGCCCTGTTGCCGCCGGCGCCGCCGATCCGGACTGTGATGGTGAGTACCAGAACGGTCACGTGATCGGTTCGCAAGCGCGCCGAGACCTCTGACCGACCCTTCGATTCTCATCGAACCCTGCCTTGTAAAACTTAGGCTTTTTCCGGTCGGCAGCCGGCCTCGCCGTATCATGTTGCGGTGCAGCGACGAATTCGCTTGCGTTGTTTAGTAAAAATTGCATCACTAAACAAATTACTAAACATCTGCCGCGCCGCTTCGCCGCATGTTTGGGCCCCGGAGGAGAGGGGTTGAAGGCTCTTGAAACCGTCATCCGGACGCGTTTCGCAAATGGGAGGAAGGCATGAAATCGACTTTGAAACTGGCGTTGGGACTGGCCTCGGCGATGTCTGCCTCGGCGGGCTTTTCGAACGCCGCGCATGCGGAAGATCTGACGCTTTGCTGGGCCGCCTGGGATCCGGCAAACGCACTTGTGGAACTGTCCAAGGACTTTACCAAGGAAACCGGCATCGGCATGAAGTTCGAATTCGTGCCGTGGACCAATTATGCCGACCGCTTCCTCAATGAGCTGAATTCGCACGGCAAATTGTGCGACCTGATCATCGGCGACAGCCAGTGGATCGGCGGCTCGGCCGAGAACGGCCACTACGTCAAGCTGAACGACTTCTTCGACAAGGAGAAGATCAGCATGGACGACTTCGTGCCGGCCACCGTCGTCGGCTATTCGGAATGGCCGAAGAACACGCCGAACTACTGGGCGCTGCCGGCCATGGGCGACGTCGTCGGCTGGACCTACCGCAAGGACTGGTTCTCCAAGCCGGAACTGCAGAAGGAATTCAAGGAAAAGTTTGGCTGGGATCTCGGCCCGCCGACCACTTTCGACCAGTTGAAGCAGATCGCCGAATTCTTCCAGAAGCGCGAGATCGACGGCAAGACCGTCTATGGCGCCTCGATCTATACCGAGCGCGGCTCCGAAGGCATCACCATGGGCGCCATGGACGTGCTCTACAGCTTCGGTTTCAAATACGAGAACCCCGACAAGCCCTACGAGATGGAAGGCTTCGTCAACTCCGACAAATCGGTCAAGGGCCTGGAATTCTACAAGGCGCTTTATGACTGCTGCACCCCTCCCGGCGCCTCGAACAGCTACATGGGCGAAGGCGTCGATGCCTTCAAATCCGGCCAGGTGGCGATGCACATGAACTTTGCGTTCACCTGGCCGGGCCTGCAGAAGGACGAGAATGTCGGCGGCGACAAGATCGGCTATTTCGTCAATCCCAAGGGTCCCGATGGCGACCAGTTCGCCCAGCTCGGCGGCCAGGGCATCTCGGTGGTGTCCTATTCCGACAAGCAGGAATCGGCGCTCAAATACATCAAGTGGTTCGCCAACAAGGACGTGCAGGCCAAGTGGTGGTCGCTGGGTGGCTATTCCTGCCTCAACGCGGTCGTCAAGGACCCGGCCTTCCCGGCCAGCCAGCCCTACGCGCAGACCTTCCTCGACTCGATGGCCATCGTGAAGGACTTCTGGGCCGAGCCTAGCTACGCGCCGCTGCTGCAAGCGTCACAGAAGCGCTTCCACGACTATGTCGTTGCCGGCCAAGGTTCGGCCAAGGATGCGCTTGACGGCCTGGTCAAGGACTGGACGCAAGTGTTCCAGGACGACGGCAAGATGTAACGGCTCCTCCCGAGCTTGACCCGAGCGTCCCGTGCCACCCTTGGCACGGGACGCAGTTCAGATAAATTCCATTGTCGAGACTTGACGTGACCGAAGCAGGACTCACCATGCTCAATCGGACTGCGGACAGCGTTGCCCGGGCGACCCCGGAGCCGTTGGCGCGCAAGGTCCGCGGCATCAGCGACAAGGGCCTCGCCTGGCTGTTCATCTCGCCGACGATGCTTTTGCTTCTGGCCATCAACATCTTCCCGCTGTTCTGGGCGATCTATCTGTCCTTCACCAACTATCGCGCCAACCGCCCCAACGAGGTGGTGAAAAACCTCG
Source organism: Mesorhizobium sp. P2_E10 (assembly GCF_056404235.1). Taxonomy (NCBI): domain Bacteria; kingdom Pseudomonadati; phylum Pseudomonadota; class Alphaproteobacteria; order Hyphomicrobiales; family Phyllobacteriaceae; genus Mesorhizobium; species Mesorhizobium sp. P2_E10. Next base: position 611,078 of record NZ_JBFUEK010000001.1, on the reverse strand, counting down.
GCTTTGCCAACTATCAGCGCATCCTTGGCGACAAGGACATCTGGATCGCCATGCAGACGACGGCGCATTTCGTCTTCTGGACCATCCTGCTGCAGACGGTAATCGGCTTCACACTGGCCTGGCTGATCGACCGCAAGTTCCGCGGCCACGCCTTCTGGACCACCATCATCCTGGTGCCGATGATGCTGTCCCCGGCGGTGGTCGGTAATTTCTGGCGCTTCCTCTACGAGCCGCAGATCGGCCTGTTCGCCTACGCCGTTTCGTTTGTATCAGGCATTCCGCCGACAGAGATCAGCATGCTCTCCAACGTATCGCTGGCGCCGTGGTCGATCGTCATCGTCGACACCTGGATGTGGACGCCCTACGTGATGCTGATCTGCCTCGCGGGCCTACGCTCCATCCCCGAATACATCTATGAGGCGGCCGAGGTCGACCGCGCCTCCAACTGGCGGCAGTTCTGGTCGATCACGCTGCCGATGGCGCTGCCCTTCATCATGCTGGCGGTGCTGTTTCGCGGCATCGAGAATTTCAAGATGTTCGACATGGTCAACCTGCTCACCGGCGGCGGCCCGGGCTCGACCACCGAGGTCGCCTCGATCACGCTGAAGCGGCAGGCCTTCGAGAGCTGGCGTACCGGCTATTCCTCGGCCTTCGCCATCATCCTGTTCGTGGCGGTGTTCGGCCTCGCCAACATCTACGTCAAGGCGCTCAACAAGGTGAAGCAGAGATGAGCCTGACATCAGCCCATTCGGTCGTCGCGCCTAGCGCAAATTCGAAGCGGATCGCCGGCGCAATCATCGTCGCCTACGCGCTGATCTCGATCGTGCCGCTTCTGTGGATCTTTGCCACCAGCTTCAAGACGCCGCCGGATTCGATCGCCTATCCGCCAAAAATCCTGTTTCAGCCGAGTCTCGAAGGCTACTGCAACCTGTTCACGACGCGGACGCGGCAGACGCCGGAATACATCAACTCGCTCGGACCGGCGACCGGTTTCTGCGACGAGACCACGCGCAAGCGCAACATGGTGATCGCTGGTCCGTCCAACTTCCTGCCGCGCTTCCTCAACTCGTTGATCATCGCTTTCGGCTCGACCTTCTGCGCAGTCTTTCTCGGCACGCTGTCGGCCTATGGCTTCTCGCGCTTCAAGGTGCCGCTGGCCGATGACCTTCTGTTCTTCATCCTGTCGACGCGCTTCATGCCGCCGATCGCGGTCGCCATCCCGATCTATCTGATGTACCGCGAGCTCGGCCTGTCGGACACGGCACTCGGCATGATCCTGCTCTACACGGCGGTCAACGTGTCGCTGGCGGTGTGGCTGCTGAAAGGCTTCATCGACGAAATCCCGCGCGAATATGAAGAGGCGGCGATGATCGACGGCTACACGCGGCTGCAGGCCTTCTGGCGCACCGTTTTGCCGCAGGCGACAACCGGCATTGCCGCAACCGCCATCTTCTGCCTGATCTTTGCCTGGAACGAATATGCCTTCGCCGCGCTGCTCACCTCCGGCACCGCACAGACAGCGCCGCCCTTCATCCCGACCATCATCGGCGAAGGCGGCCAGGACTGGCCGGCGGTGGCGGCCGGTACGACGATCTTCCTGGTGCCGATCCTGGTCTTCACCATCCTGTTGCGCAAACAGCTGCTGCGCGGCATCACCTTCGGCGCGGTGCGCAAATGACAATGATCAAGCCCGTAAAACGCAAATCGCGCTGGCCGGTGTGGGCCAGGCGCGGCCTCATGGAAAACATTGCGACGGCGCTGATCGCCATCGGTTTCCTGATGCTGTTCCAGCCCTTCGCGCTGTCGCTCTACACCTATTCCTTCATCACCATGCTCGCCGGCACCGTGATGTTCATCATCGTATCGAAGTTCCCGGAGTAGACGATGGCTGAGATCAGGGTTCAGCATCTGAGAAAAGCCTTCGGCGATTTCGTCGCCGTGCAGGACTCCAACTTCGTCGTCGAGGATGGCGAGTTCTTTGTCATGCTGGGGCCGTCGGGCTGCGGCAAGACGACGACGCTCAGGATGATCGCCGGGCTCGAACTGCCGACCGGCGGCGAGATCCTGCTTGGCGGCGACGACGTCACCATGCTGCGGGCCCGCGAGCGCGACATCGCCTTCGTGTTCCAGCTGTTTGCGCTCTATCCGCACATGAATGTGCGCAAGAACATCGGCTTTCCGCTGCTGGCGCAAGGCATGCCGTCGGCCGAAATCCGCCAACGGGTCGAGGAGACAGCAAAACTGTTGCGCATCGACCATCTGCTCAACAAGTCCGTCTCCGGCCTTGCCGGTGGCGATCGCCAGCGCGTGGCGCTCGGACGAGCCATCGTGCGGCGGCCAAAATGCTTCCTGATGGACGAGCCGCTCGGCACGCTCGACACCGAATTCCGCGATTTGATGGTGCATGAGCTGCGCGAGCTGCACAATCGCATCCACGCCACCACGGTCTACGTCACCCATGACCAGATGGAAGCGATGTCGATGGCCGACAAGATCGCGGTGATGAACCACGGCGTCATCGAGCAGTTCGGCACGCCGCGTGAGATCTACGACCGTCCCGCAACCATGTTCGTCGCCGACTTCATCGGCTCGCCGCCGATGAATTTTTTGGGCTTCGGCGGCGGATTGGCCAAGGGCGCCACGGAGGTCGTCGTCCAGGGCGCCAAAGTGGCGGTGCCAGAGGTGCGCGAGGATATCGCACCTAGCGACATGGCGCTTGGCATCAGGCCCGAACACATCCGCTTCGACGACGCCTCGAAACTGCGCGGCGCCATCTACGGCACCGAATATCTCGGCACCACGCAGATCGTCGCGGTGGAAACGGCAGACGGCATCATCAAGGCACGGGTGCCGGCCGAAATCCGGCTCGCCGCGGGCGATCATGTCGGCCTGACGCTGAGCAGCGCGCGGCTGTCACTGTTCGAGAAAGGATCCGGCCGCGCGGTGCGCACCGCGATCCATGATTCGGCCTCTCAAGGGAGAGCGCAACATGGCTGACGTGCATATCAGAAGCGTGAGCAAAAGCTTCGGCGAGCAGGTCGCCGTGGACAATCTCGATCTGCACATCGCCGATGGCGAATTCGTCGTGCTGCTCGGCCCGACCGGCGCGGGCAAGACGACGACGCTGCGGCTGATCGCCGGGTTGGAACGGCCGGACAGCGGCACCATCCACATCGGTGGCCACAATGCGACGACGCTGTCACCGGCCGAGCGCGACACCGCCTTCGTGTTCCAGCAATATTCGCTCTATCCGCACCTCTCGGTGTTCGACAACCTCGCCTTTCCGCTGCGCTCGCCGGCGCGAAAAATGCCGGAGGAACAGATCCGCCGCCGTGTCGAGGATGTCGCCAAGATGGTGCGCATCCACCACAAGCTGAACAACCGCTCGACGAAACTCTCGGGCGGCGAGATGCAGCGCGTCGCCATCGGCCGTGCGCTGGTGCGCAAGCCGTCGATCTATCTGATGGACGAGCCGCTGTCGTCGCTCGACGCCAAGCTGCGCGCCGATCTCAGGCTCGAGCTGAAGCGCATCCAGACCGAGCTTGGCGCCACCATGCTCTATGTCACGCACGACCAGATCGAAGCGATGACGATGGCCGACCGCATCGGCATTCTCAATGATGGCGTGCTGGTGCAGATCGGCACACCGCGAAACATCTATTCGGAGCCGGCAAACCTTCATGTCGCAGCACGGCTCGGCCAACCGGCGATCAATCTCCTGCCCACCGGCCTGCTGCCCGATGGCGGCACGCCGGCCGGAACCAAGACCATTGGCGCGCGCACCGAACATCTGTCGATTGAGAAGGCAGCGAATGGCCATTCCGATGGCGTCGTCGACTGGGTCGAGCATCTGGGCGACCAGAACCACCTGCATGTGACGGTGGGGAGCAAGAAACTGGTGACGCTGACCGATCCCGATACGGATCTGGCGCAAGGCGACAAGGTGATGATCCGCTACCGCTCGCCGCTGTATTTCGGTGCGGATGGGCAACGGCTGATGTGAGTGGTTTGCGGGTGTTGTCGCATGGGCAATGCCGGATTCTGACTGACGATTGCGGGACTGGACGAATTCGATGAAGCATTTTTTCAATCGCAAGGAAACGATCGTCACCGAGGCGCTGGATGGCTTTCTCGGCACGATCGGCGCCGGTGACCTTGCCCGCCTGCACGGCTATCCCGAAGTCAAGGTCGTGCTGCGCGCCGACTGGGACAAGTCAAAAGTCAGCGTCGTTTCCGGCGGCGGCGCCGGGCACGAACCGTCACACGCCGGCTTCGTCGGCAAGGGCATGCTGACGGCGGCGGTTTCCGGCGAAATCTTTGCCTCGCCGAGCGTGAAAGCGGTGCTGGAGGCCATTCGCGCAGTCACCGGTCCCGCCGGATGCCTGCTGATCGTCAAGAACTATACCGGAGATCGCCTGAACTTCGGACTGGCGGCCGAGAAAGCGCGCGCTGAAGGCCTTCGCGTCGAAATGGTGATCGTCGCCGACGACATCGCCTTGCCCGACATTGCCCAGCCGCGCGGCGTCGCCGGTACCTTGTTCGTGCACAAGATCGCCGGTTATCTGTCGGAGACCGGCCAAGACCTCGCGGCGATTGCCGCAGCGGCACGCGCTGCCGCGGCGGACATCGTTTCCCTCGGCCTTTCGCTGTCGTCCTGCTCGATCCCCGGTCAGCCGCACGAAGAGAGATTTGGCGACAATGACGGTGAGCTCGGCCTCGGCATTCATGGCGAACCGGGGGTTGAGCGGATCGCCGTGCAAAGCGCCGACAGGCTGGTCGCCATCATGCTGGAGCGCCTCGCCGCGCGCCTTGATCCGGCCAGCGACTATGCCTTGCTGATCAACAATCTCGGTGCCGTGCCGCCGCTGGAAATGTCGTTGCTCGCCAACGCGGTGCTGGTGTCGCCGCTGGCCAGGACCGTGACGCTGACGATCGGACCGGGGCCGCTGATGACGGCGCTTAACATGAACGGCTTCTCTTTGTCCCTGATCCGGCTCGATGCGGCGCGCGAAGCCGCCTTGCGCGCGCCCGTCGGTCCGCATGCCTGGATGCCGGCAAAGCCTGTTCTTCCGCTGATGGTGGTGCCGGCGGCGAAACCGGCCGCTCAAGCCGGGGCAAAAACGGCCAGTGTGGATGCCCGCACAAGACGCCTTGTCGTTACGATCTGCGAAAGGCTGATCTCGCTCGAAGAGTCGCTGAACGCATTGGATGCCAAGGCTGGAGACGGCGACACCGGCTCGACGGTGGCGACCGGCGCGCGCAGCGTCCTTGAGAAGCTCGACACGCTGCCGCTGGCCGACCCTGCCGCCACGCTCGCCGCGCTGGGCGACATCTTGAGCGCCTCCATGGGCGGCTCCAGCGGGGTGCTGCTGTCGATCTTCTTCACGGCGGCGGCGCAGACCTTGGGTTTTGGCGCAAGCCTTCCCAAGGCGCTGCTCGCCGGGCTCGGGCGGATGTCCTTCTACGGTGGCGCAAAGCTTGGCGACCGCACCATGATCGACGCGCTGGAGCCTGCCCTGAAAGCGCTCGACGCCGGTGGCCTGGAAGAGGCTGCCGCGGCGGCTCGCCAGGGCGCCGAGGCCACGGCCGCCATGCGCAAGGCAAAGGCCGGGCGGTCCGCCTATATCGGCAGCCAGCTTTATGGTGTTGTCGACCCCGGCGCCTGTGCCGTGGCCGAAGTCTTCGCGGCCGTCTCCGCATTGTACGAAGCGGCCTGACGGGGGACTATGCTTGGATCGTTGGAAATGGCACCTTCCCACCCTGCCGAAAGCGCAGGAACCAAGAGTACAGGTGACATGACATTGGATCTTTCCAGGCTGGTTGTCGCCGCGGCGGACACGATCGCGGCGCATGCCGACGAACTGACCGCGCTCGACCAGGCGATCGGCGATGGCGACCACGGGCTGAACATGAAGCGCGGCTTCGAGGCGCTGCGGGCCGAGGCCGACGCGTTCGCGGCAAAACCATTGCCGGAAGCGCTGAAGGCGATCGGCACCAGGCTGGTGATGACCGTCGGCGGCGCCTCGGGGCCCTTGTTCGGCACGCTGTTCATGGCGCTCGGCAAGGAGATTTCGGCAGAGCCGGATCGCGCCAACCTGACAGCCGCCTTCGGCAAGGCGATCGAAGCGGTGGCGGCCAGGGGCAAATCGCAGGTCGGGCAAAAGACCATGCTCGACGTGTTGCAGCCGGTGCATGAGGCGCTGCTGCAGGGAGAGACGGCGGCGGAGATCGTCGATGTCGCCGATCGAGCCGCCGAGGCCACCGTGCCGATGAAGGCCCTGCGCGGGCGCGCCTCGTTCCTCGGCGACCGCTCGATCGGTCATATGGATGCTGGCGGACGTTCGACAGCGCTGCTGGTGCGGGCGGTCGCGGAAAGCATTGAGGGCCAAGCATGAGCAATGTCGGCATCGTCATCGTATCGCATTCACCGCTGGTCGCCGAAGGCACGGCGGACATGGTGCGCCAGATGGTCGGCGACGAAGTGCCGCTTGCATGGTGCGGCGGAAACGGCCATGGCGGGCTGGGGACAAGTGTCGAAGCGATCATGGGCGCCATCGACAAGGCCTGGTCGGAGGCAGGGGTGGCCATCCTCGTCGATCTCGGCGGCGCCGAGACCAACTCGGAGATGGCGGTCGAGATGATCGGCGAGCCGCGCGCGCAGAAGATCATCGTCTGCAATGCGCCGATCGTCGAGGGCGCGGTGATGGCGGCGACGGAGTCCTCCGGCGGCGCCTCGCTCAGGGAAGTGGTGGCGACGGCGCACGAATTGTCGCCGTCGTGAATGAACAGGAATTTTGACAGCATGTCCGCATCTGCCGAAGCCACTGTCCTGATCACCCACGAGGTGGGTCTGCACGCGCGCCCTTCGGTGAAGTTCACCAAGCTCGCCAAGACGTTTTCGGCCGAGGTCGAAGTGGCGCTCGCCGCCAACGGGCCGTGGTTCGACGCCAAGAGCATCGTCAAGGTGATGGCGGCCAAGGCGCCGAAAGGTACGCTGCTACACATCAGGGCCAAGGGCGTCGGCGCCGGCGAGGCGGTCGGTGCGCTGGTCGAACTGGTGCGGCGCGACTTCGACGAGGACGCGGACCATGTCCGAACCGCTTAGGCTGCAAGGCATCTCGGCCTCGGCCGGCTATGCCGAAGGGCCTTTGTTCGATCTCGACCGGGCCACCGCGCCATACGCCGGCAAGGCGACCGCGGCGGAAGAAAAGGCCGCGCTCGAGACCGCGATCGGCGTTGCGACGGGTCGGCTTGCCGCCTTGATCGAAGCAAGCGAAGGCGATGCCGCCGACATTCTCGAATTCCAGCTCGCCATGCTGGAGGACGATGCGCTGATCGGCCCGGCTTTTGCTGCGATCTTGTCCGGTATGCCAGCGGATATGGCGTGGCGGCAGGCGCTCGACGCCGAGATTGCCGGCTATGAAACGTCGGACCAGGACTATTTCCGGGCCCGCGCGGCCGACATGCGCGACATCAGGGACCAGGTGCTGCGCGCGCTGACCGAGGACGGCGATATTGCCGTGCCGGCCGGCGCCATCTTCTACGGCGACGACATCGCGCCGACGCGCTTTCTGGAAACCGACTGGAGTTCAGGCGGCGGCATCGCATTGAAGGCCGGCAGCACGGCCAGCCATGTCGCCATGCTGGCACGCTCGCGCGGCGTGCCGATGGTTGTGGGACTCGGTGCTTCGCCGGCTCATCTTGCCGGGATAGCCCTGCTCGATGCCGAGCATGGCGGCATCATGCTTTCGCCGTCCAAGGCCGAGATCGAGGCGTTCCGCCGCTCGTCATCGTCCTTCGCGGCGCGCCGCGACCGAGCGGAGACCTATCTGGCAAAGCCGGCGGTGACGAAAGCCGGGACAGCGGTGCGGGTGCAGGTCAACATCGCCGATCCATCCGATGTCGACGGCATCGATATTTCGACCTGCGACGGTGTCGGGCTGATGCGCACCGAATTCCTGTTCGGCAAAACGCTGCCGGACGAGGAAACGCAATATCGCGCCTATCGCAAAGTGCTGGAATGGGCCGGCGACAAGCCAGCGACCATCCGCACCGTCGATGCCGGCGGTGACAAGCCGGTGCCCGGTTTCACGGTGGAGGAGACCAATCCGTTCCTCGGTTTGCGCGGCATCAGGCTGTCGCTGGCGCGGCCGGAGATCTTTCGGGTGCAGATCCGGGCATTGCTGCGCGCCGCCGTCCACGGCAATCTGAAGGTGATGTTCCCGATGATCACCATTGCTGACGAATATGCGCGTGCCGCCGCGCTTTTCGCGGAAGAGCAGGCCGGGCTCGCCGCGCGCGGTATCGCGCAAAAGATGCCGCCACTCGGCATCATGGTGGAAGTGCCGTCGGTGGCTATCGCGCCGGAGGCGTTTGCCGATGTTGCCTTCTTCTCGATCGGCTCCAACGACTTGACCCAATATGTGATGGCGGCTGCCCGCGACAATGCCGCGGTCGCGCATCTGAATTCGGTCCGGCATCCGGCCGTGCTTCGGCTGATCGCTTCAGTCGCCGCGTTCGGGAGCTCGCACGGAGTTCCGGTCAGCCTGTGCGGTGATGCCGGCGGCGATCCGGCGTCGATACCGGTGCTGCTCGAAGCCGGCCTGCGTGATCTCTCCGTCGTGCCCGCACAGCTCGCCATGGCCAAGGCGGCCATCGCGGACGCCGCGATCTAGGCGCCGGCATGGTCGAAAAAATCCCCGAACCCGGTTCCGAAGCGGCGATCCGCGCCTACAAGACGATCCTGTCGCAGGTCATCGACCAACGCCCGTCCGGCATGCGCCAGCGCCTTGCCGATGCGCTGGGAAAACACCGCAGCTTCGTCACCCAAATTTCCAGCCCGACCTATTCGGTGCCAATCCCGTCCAAACATTTGCCGGCTATCTTTTCGGTCTGCCATTTCAGCCCAGCCGAGCGCGATCATTTCCTCGCCGCCTATCATCAGGCGCATCCGGGAAAGATGTCGGTGGCATCAGGCTTGCGAAAGACGCGGCATGTCTCGCTGATCGTTCCCGACTTCGGCGACGACAAGCAGAATGCCGCGCTCGACCGGGCGGTCAATGATTTCATCCAGAAGATCACCAGCATCACCGGCAAAGGTGGCGGCTGATCGTCTCATGCGCATTTGTGTCGGGAGGACACCATGAAGAAATTCCTGAATTCGGTGGAGACGGTGCTGACCGAAAGCCTCGATGGCTTCGTCGCCGCCCACGCCGATATTCTCGTGCTTGGCGACGAGCACAAATTCGTCCGCCGCACGGATCTGAAGCCGGGCAAGGTGGCGCTGATCTCGGGCGGCGGCTCCGGCCATGAGCCGCTGCATGGCGGTCTGGTCGGGTACGGCATGCTGGACGCCGCCTGCCCCGGCCAGGTGTTCACCTCGCCGACGCCGGACCAGATGCTGGCGGCGGCAGAGGCCGTCAACACCGGCGCCGGCTGCCTGTTCATCGTCAAGAACTACGAAGGCGATGTGATGAATTTCGAGATGGCCGCCGAAATGTCGGAGGGCATTCTGCAAATCGTCACCAATGACGATGTCGCGGTCGAGAACTCGTCCTATACCACCGGCCGGCGCGGCGTCGCCGGCACGCTGGTGGTCGAGAAGATCGTCGGCGCCGCGGCCGAGCAAGGCATGGCACTGGAGCCCTTGAAGGCGCTGGGCGAGCGCGTCAACAACGCGACGCGCTCGATGGGCGTGGCGCTGACCAGTTGCACGGTGCCTGCGGCGGGCAAGCCGACCTTCGCCATCGGCGACGGCGAAATGGAATTCGGCGTCGGCATTCATGGCGAGCCGGGCCGCCGGCGCGACACATTGAAGAGCGCTGATGCCATTGCCGAAGAAATCTGTGCTGCGATCCTGGGCGATCTCGGCAATGCCGCGAAAGGCCCGGCGCTGCTGTTCGTCAACGGCTTCGGCGGCACACCGCTGATGGAACTTTACCTGATGTACAACAGCGCCCGCAAAATCTTCGAGACGCACGGGGTGAAGGTCACCCGCTCACTGGTCGGGTCCTATGTGACGTCGCTAGACATGGCCGGCTGCTCGATCACGCTGACCATGCTCGACGCGGAAACGACGGCCCTGTGGGATGCGCCCGTGCATACGGCAGCGCTGCGCTGGGGCATGTAACCGGGAGGCTAGCGCCGACCGACTATCGTCGGTCAGCCTGCGGGGCCTGATGGACCCCCACCCGCTGTAACGCCGGACAATTTTCCGGCTTTGCGCAGGACAGGCGCCTCATATTTCTTCTTGCTCATATCAATGCCCCTTGTTTTGCAACGGGGAGTGTAAGAATGGGCCTGTTAAAGTCAATTCAGGCGCACTGGCTTCCGCCGTGCTTTTCTGCGACCATCTTTCGATAATCCCTTTAATCCGTACCGCTGCCCGGGTTCATGCTGCCACCACTTACGCCTGCCGAAGAAAAGCTGCTGCTGAACTATGCGGACCCCGAGGCGCCGTTGGCCGGAGGCGACCTCGCGGCAAAAACCCTGTCGGCCCTGCTGGCCAATGCCGAATTCCACGGCATCCTGCCGATCATGCTGCGCAAGCTGCAGGAGCGTGGCGACGCCCATCTGCCTCAGGACGCCGGATTGATGGAGACGCTGTCCGACCTGCGCCGGAAGTCGACGCTGGTCACCGGCCAGTCGATGCTGCTGCAATACCATGGCGACCGCATCATGAAGGCGCTCGCCGCAGGTGGCATTGCGGCACGCATCGTCAAGGGCCCGGTCTTTGCACGGACGCTGTACAGGCACGTCGCCGACAGGCCCTTCACCGACATCGACATCCTCGTCGACCCGGCGCATCTGCCCGACGCCAACCGGGTGATTGCGGCATGCGGTTTCGAGCTTGGCAGCGACGAAGCAGAATCCAACGACCTGCAGGAGTTCAAATGGCTCGAGAAGGAGAATCCGAGCCTGATGATCGAGCTGCATGGCAATCTGGTGCATGATTCCGGCATGCGGCGGCGATTGTCGCTGGGTTTCAAGGAATTGCGCGTGATCGACGGCGAGGCAACCGACACGCCGGCCGCCATGCTGACCATCGCCATCGTCCATGCCGCCGGCGGGCACAAATTCCACCGGCTGCAGCTGTGCGTCGACGTGCTGCAGGGCGTGCGTGCCCTGCGATCGCCGGACGCGGAAGCGAGCCTGCTCGAGGCAGCGCGGATGACCGGCATCGAGCTCGAACTGGCAACCGTGCTCAACGTCACCGGCCGGCTGTTCGATGAAAGACGTGCACTCGACATTGCCGATCGGATCAAGCCCGATCTGGGTATCCGGCTCGCCAGGCGGCTGATCACCCGGGATACGCTGCTTGGCGTCAATTCCAGGGACAAGATGCGCTCGCGCCTGCGCCGCGACGCCTTTCGCTGGATCCAGAGACTTGCCAAAGCCAAGCCGCACTTTGCATGAGCCCGGACAAGCCGATTTCGGCGGTTTTCATTCTCGAAATCACAGCCGTCACCGGACCAATGCTGGCCGGTTGGGTGGAGAAAGGCCATCGCATCGCCGCCATCATTGTGCCTGCGCCGCGCCGGAACAAGCGCTTCAGCGTTGGCACCTGGCGGCGGCGCCTGAGGCGCAAACTTGCGCTCAGGAGCAATCTCGGCGGCACACAAGTCCAGTTGATCGAGTTCGGCCGGCCGCATGACTGGGACGCGCTTGCCCGGCAACTTGCCGGTGTCGGGGCCGACGTTCTTGTCTGCTTCGGCTTCAGCGCCCTCATCCCGGATACTGTGCTGAACCTGTTTTCCAAGGGCGGACTGAACCTGCATCCGGCGCTGCTGCCGCATTACAAGGGGCCGCATCCGATCCACCGGCTCATCATCGACGGGCAGCATGAAACCCATGGTGGCGTGACGCTGCACAAGATGACGTCAGGCTTCGACGAAGGCGACATCCTGGCCCAGATTGCCTTTTCCAGCGAGGATTGGAGTTCCGCGGCAACTGTCTCGCGGGCACTGGCGAGCGCAATGAAGACGCTGGTGACGGAGTTCGCGCCCGAACATTGCACCGGCGCGCTGATCGGCAAGCCGCAGCCGACGGGGGATTTCACCTGGGCGCAACTCGCCCGCGCGCCGCTCGTCATCGACAACAAATGGTCGAGTGACCATGTCGCGCGCGTGTGGCGTGTTGCCGGACGCAATGTTGCCATCCACGTGCTGGTGAATGGCAGGCTGGTGCGGCTGGCGCAGCCGATCCGTCGGCTTGGGCCGGCGACAGGCGAGGCGCCGGTCAGACACTGGGGATGGGTCGAATTCGATTGCGCCGACGGTCGCTTTGTCCACCTTGTCTACAATGGTTTCTCCAAATTGCTGGTGCAATCGCAGCGCATAGTGAGCCGGCTTCGCACCTGACGCTGACCCTTCGGAGCCTTGCTGGGAGAGGAGAGCTCAGCCCTGTGCCGCCAACGCCGCGCGGATCAGCGGCGCGGCGTCGGCCGGCATGGCCCCCACTTGCAGCGTAAAGGTTGGAACGGCCAGAACCAATTTGGTGATCGTCGCCATCCGGCGCTTCTGCAGCGGCAACAGGCCGGTCATGCCAGTCCTGACATTGTCTGCGGCCAGCGCCACCATTGCGTCGGTTTTGGCCATGGCGACCAGCCGGTTCTGGCCATCGGCCGAGCGGGCGAGATGGAAGAGTGCCGCGACCGGCCTGGGTCCCGTGTCCTCGACGCGTATGATCTCGCGCAGGCGTTCGAGCGAGACGGCCTGCTCGCCATTGCGATCCCAGGAGAGGCCGAGACATGGCTGGACGAGCGGGATCATCTCGGCGGTTTTGCGATGGATCTTGGCAGCCCGCGGCAGGCCCCAGGCGAGAGCCTTGCCCGAAGCGAGGCTGAGGACCATGGCATCGTCCGAACAGAGGCCGAACCCTTGCGAGGCCAGTGCCAGCGACGTCGTGCTTTTGCCGGTGCCGCTCGGCGCATGGATCAGCACAAGAGCATCGCTGCCTGGCAGCGTCAGCCCTGCGGTGTGCAGCATATGCTGGCCGCCGGCATCGAGTGCGGCATCGAGCACCAGCATCCACAGCGTCCAGACGATCTTCGTATCCGGGCGGACGTGGATCCTGGCCCAGCCTTCGCCGGCATGGATCGAGCATGTCTGGCTGCCGGGGAAAATCAGATGGATGACGGCGCCATTGTCGATCATCCGGCAATGGCCGTCCTCGGGCACCTCGCCATCGAAAGCGAGCGAGCCATCCGGCGATTCCGGCAAGGATTCTGTCTCGACGATATCGATGCGAAAGCTCGGCTCGGCCGATTCGCTGACGCGCAGGCTGGCAACCATTTTGTCGAAATCCCGCCAAAGATCGGGGCTTTCGGCGGTGATGCCGATGACCTGTCCGTTGAGGGCATAGCGGCCTGAGGCGGCGGGTCTGGTCAAGCGGCGTGCGCCTTTCCGGCGTCGGCATGGTGGCGATAGATTTCCACCATGCCGGGAAGGCTGTCGCTGACCACCGGCCGGCCGTCGAGGCAGACCCAGCAATGCGCCGCAATGCGCGGTGCATGCATCGACTTCGGATCAACGCCGAAGCGCAAATCCGGATCGAAGCCGGCAAAGCGCAGGAAGCGATGCGCCAGCAAGCCTTCCCGCAGGCACCGGCGGTCGCGCATCAGCCATGGATGCCGGACCGTACGGTTGACGCTGGCGACGATGTAGGCGGACGGCAGACCGCGATAGGGTGTCGACGAGGAGAGCGGCGCCCATTTGAGCACGGCTTCGAAATTGCGGTGGCCGATCAGGACCGGCATCAGCCGGGCGCTTGCCCACAAATGACCGCGAAACAGCGCGCGCAACAAAGGACCGTGCGCCATCATGCGCCCGGGTCGGCAAGGATACCTTCCGAGACAAGCTCGGCCGCCAGTTCTGCCATGTCCTGATCGAGTGTGCCCTTGTCGATCTCGAACTCGTCGGCGAGCAGGGCGACTATCTGGTCGAGGCTGCGGTCGCCGTCCACCTTGTCGAGGAAGGCCTCGGTCGTGCTGTTACAGGTGTAGAGCTGGCCGCTGCGCGCCAGAAGCACCACGGCGCCGTCGCCGACATGCTGGACCGAGGCGTCGTCCACCAGCCGCAGAACCGTCTCAGATGCAATTTCGACCACGGACCCGCTCCAAAGAGGCAAGTTTTGCTGGAGAGCAATTAGCGCGGCAACGCCGCACTGTCCATTGTCCAGCGGCATCGTAGCACGAGCACCGACAGTTTCGCCAGATTCAGATCCGTTTGAACCAGCAAAGCAAAAGCGCGCCTCGATCCATGAAGCGGGCTTCTGGAATGGCACTAGAGATCAGTGTGAACTCGGAGACCCAACTATCTGAGACAGCTTCTCGCGCTTGCTCAACACAGGCTTTTCATAAGTTTTCTTCACAAGACCCCCCTGAAATCGTCGGTGAACTGCACGTGCCAGCCGGCACGGCGCATTGTCAAGCAGGCGAGGCAGATTCGGACGCAGTATTGCCTTCCTTACCCAGAGTAAGCTATGGAGTCGGCCGGGTGTTTGGGAGACAGAGTATGCGTTACAATTGGGATCGGGCCCCAACAGGGTTCGAGCGTCACAGGAAAGCCTTGGCTGCGGCCATACTGATCGCCGGTGGTGTTGGCCTCATGCTCGCGGCATTGCCGCTTTAGGGCGACCGGGAATCATTGACCAGCATGGATGCCGCTCCGTTCAGGAGCGGCCTAATCGCGCGCGGATGCCTGCGCGCAGGACGACGCTTTTTCAGCGCGCTTGCCCGGTCACCGCAATGAAGCGGCGATCGCGCCCCTCAAACCCCTGACTGAAGCGCTGCACCAGCACGGCAATCACAGCCGGCTTGCCATCCGGGGTGAATTCATAGGATTCCGACAGGCTGTAGGAGGTCGGGCAATTGCGCGACCCCGGTAGGGTCTTGTCCTCGTGCAGCAGCTTGAACGGCTTGCCATCCTGCCCTTCCAGCGTCAGGCGGAAACCGAGCGCCTTGCCGGTTTTGTCGCCTTGAAGTGCTGAGCCGCCTTGCTGCATCTCGTCGAAACTTGCCGAGCAATCCGTTTTGCTGTCGGCCAGGATCTGCTCGAGCTGGATGGTTGAGATCTCAAGTTCGTCATAGAGCGGCGAGAGCCATTTCTGCGAGACCTGTTCGAGGCGGGCGATGTCGTTGTAGTCGACCATATCGTCGGGAAAAGTGAACTTGTCGGAAGCCGTGCGTTCGCCGCGCGCCGCGATGGCGTATTTGGCGAGGATCGGCGCCGCTTGCGCCGCGGCCTGCGCCCGCGCCTGCTCCAGGGTTAGTGTCGACTCCTCCGACTCGTCAACGACAAGAATGGGCTTGCCGCCGACGAACTGATCGGTGCTTGTGTCGATGATGTCGATTTCCGAATACCCTGAATCCGAGGCTCCGGCGTCGAGCGTGCCGTATTGTTCGAAGGCGAAGTAGTTGCCGTCGGGCGAAAAGCCGATGATACGCCGTGCCGCGGCATCGCCGGCCTGAGCGGTTCCGGCAGACAATGCCAAACCCGCACCAAGAGCCGCCACGAGCAGCGGCCATGCGATGATTCGTCGACGAAGCATGTCCTCCGGCTCCTTCATTTCACCAGGGCGGTCACCGCCATGAAGCGGCGGTCTGGGTCTTCCATGACATATTCGAAGCGTTGCACGAGCACCGCAAGCGCGATCGAACTGTCGGCGAGACGCAAGGCATGCACTTCCGCCAGGCCGAAGCCGAGCGGGCAGCCGTCACTCGCCCGCGGAGACGGGCTGGCGCCAAGCGCCAGCGGCTGCTTGCCGACGCGCTCCAGCGTCAGGCTGAAGCCTTTGCCGCTGTAGCCATAGTCGGCGCACGTGCCTGCGGCCGTATCGACGGCAAATTCGTGCAGATCCACATGCGCGCCGACCCCGAATGCCGAGGCATCGAGCGGCGTTGTCGCGACCGCCGCTTGCTGCAATGCTTTGACCACCGGCGATTGCCGCCCGTCGGTCTCGTCGGCGATGGCAAGCGTGGTCTCGCGCGAGCGGCTGGCGGCGACGCTGCCAAGCTCGATGCCGGCAGTGTCGATGCCGAACCGGGCGAGCAAGGGCGCCGCCTGTTTCTTCGCTTCAAGCCGGACGATAGCGAGCGGATCCTGGTTCGGGTCCTGCAAAAGACTGTCGTCGACCGTGGTGGTGTCGGCGACCAGCGGCGTGCCGTCGACGGGCCTGCTCGTGGAGTCAATCACGTAGGTTTCCGAGTAATCCATGCCGGCGACGCTTTCCGTGCCGTATTGCTCGAAGGCGAAGTAGCGGCCGTCACTGGAAAAGCCGAGCGGATCGACGGCGGCGCCATCGCCCGCTTGGGCGGAGGACGCCATCACCGAAAACAGCGCCGCGAACGCAGCCCGCCCGATCCCGCATCGCAAAATCATTGGGTTCCACCCCCATTCCAACCCCGGACCATGCTGCCTTGCATTTGCGGCCAAGGCGAGGTCGGCGAAAGACGAAATTGCACATGGCGGGGAAAAACAGCTAGGCTCTTTCCAAAGACGGCAAATCGTTCGCGGAAGGAAGTTGGATGGCGTCACGCTATCACGAGGTCTATGACGGCTGGCAACGCGACCCGGAAAAGTTCTGGGCTGACGCGGCCAAAGCCATCGACTGGTATTCGCCCCCCGACAGCGTGTTCGATGCCAGCGCTGGCGTCTATGGCCGCTGGTTCAATGGCGCCACCTGCAATACCTGCTACAACGCCATCGACCGTCATGTGGCCGGCGGCCGTGCCGACCAGGTCGCGCTGATCCATGACAGCGCCATCACCGGAACGGTCAAGAAATTCACTTATGCCGAGCTGAAACGCGAGGTGGTGGCGCTGACCTCGGTGCTGAAGAACCGCGGCATTCGCAAAGGCGACCGCGTCATCATCTACATGCCGATGGTGGCGGAAGCGGCCTTCGCCATGCTGGCCTGCGCCCGCATCGGCGCCGTGCATTCGGTGGTCTTCGGAGGCTTTGCCTCGCACGAGCTTGCCACCCGCATCGACGACGCCAAGCCGAAGCTGATCATCTCAGCCTCCTGCGGCCTGGAGCCGGGACGCGTCGTTGCCTACAAGCCGCTGCTCGACACGGCCATCGCGCTGGCGCGGCACAAGCCCGATGGCTGCCTGATCCTGCAGCGCGACCAGCTGCGCTGCGAACTGAAGGAGCACTACGACATCGACTTTGCCGACGCCGTTGCCCGCGAGCGGGCGGCCGGCGCCAATGTCGATTGCGTTCCGGTGCTGGCCACCGATCCGCTCTACATCATCTACACATCCGGCACGACCGGTCAGCCAAAGGGAATCGTGCGCGACAATGGCGGCCACATGGTCGCGCTGAAATGGACGATGGAAAACGAGTTCGGCGTCAAGCCGGGCGAGGTGTTCTGGGCGGCGTCCGACGTCGGCTGGGTGGTCGGTCACTCCTACATCGTCTACGGGCCGCTGCTGCATGGCGCGACAAGCATCCTGTTCGAAGGGAAGCCGGTCGGCACACCCGATGCCGGCACCTATTGGCGGGTGATATCAGAGCACGGCGTGGTGGCGCTGTTCACCGCGCCGACCGCCTTTCGCGCCATCAAGGGTCAGGACCCCAAGGGCGAATTCGTGCCGAAATACGACCTGTCGAAATTCCGCACCCTGTTCCTGGCCGGTGAGCGTGCCGACCCGGAAACCATCAAATGGGCGGAGCAGAAACTGAACGTGCCGGTGATCGACCATTGGTGGCAGACCGAGACCGGTTCGCCGATGACCATCAACCCTGCCGGCCTCGGCCTTTTGCCGGTGAAATACGGCTCGCCCGGCGTGCCGATGCCCGGCTACGACATCCGCGTGCTCGACGATGCCGGCCATGAGGTGCCGCGCGGCACGCTCGGCAATGTGGTGGTGAAGCTGCCGCTGCCGGCAGGCTGCCTGCCGACGCTGTGGAACGCCGATGACCGGTTTCGCCAAGCCTATCTCGACGAATTCCCCGGCTTCTACAAGACGGCCGATGCCGGCATGGTTGATGCTGACGGCTATCTCTATGTCATGGCGCGCACCGACGACATCATCAATGTCGCCGGCCACCGGTTGTCGACCGGGGCCATGGAAGAGGTGCTCTCGGCGCATCCCGATGTTGCCGAATGCGCCGTCATCGGCATCGCCGATGCGATGAAGGGCCAGATCCCGCTCGGCTTCGTCGTGCTCAATGCCGGCGTCGACCGCGATGCCGGCGCCATCGAGAGCGAGGTGGTCGCCCTGGTGCGCGAACGGATCGGTCCGGTCGCCGCGTTCAAGACGGTGGTGACGATCAAGCGCCTGCCCAAGACGCGCTCCGGCAAGATACTGCGTGGCACCATGCAGAAGATCGCCGACAAGGAAGCATGGACCATGCCGGCGACCATCGACGACCCCGCCATCCTCGACGAGATCGGCGCGGCGCTGAAGGGACGTGGCATAGGGCTGTAGGAAACCGCCCGGCCGCCATGCCATGACACGCCGGCTTTCGATGGCGGCCTGTCGCTGTTATGGAATTTCCAACGCCAGGCATGGTATCGACGTTTCGCAAGCGTGGGGTGGCAGCGCGCTTCAACACCGAGATCCATTTCAGCAGGTATCGAGCCCCAATCCGTGGCCTTGTTTCAGCGATCGAGAAAACCCAGAACCGCGGCGCGCGAGCGCCTGGAAATGGATATGCAGGATACGGTCGTCTACGCGATCGGCGACGTGCATGGCTGCTACAAGGAACTCCTGGCGCTGGAACAGAAGATCCTGCTCGATGCGCTGCCCTTCCGCGGGCGCAAGATCATCATCATGCTTGGCGATTATATCGATCGCGGCATTCAGTCGGCGCGCGTGCTCGATCATCTGATCGCGCCGCCGCCGAGGGGGTTCCTGCGCGCCTGCCTTGCAGGAAACCATGAAGTTGCGATGCTGAACTACCTCGACGGCCATCTTTCAAGGGAACTGTGGCTGGCGGCTGGCGGCCTCGAAACCCTGTTCTCCTACGGTCTCGACCCGGCGCGACTGGTCGATCTCTATGGTTCGAGCGAAGAGGTCGACCAGCGCATAAGGGAGGCCATTCCCGCCGGCCATGTCAATTTCATGCGCACGCTGCCGGTCCTGATCTGCTCAAGGAAATTCGTCTTCGTTCACGCCGGAATCAGGCCGGGCATCGATCTCGCCGAGCAGGACGAGGACGACCTGCTCACCATCCGCTCGGAGTTCTTTGAGGCCGCGCATCTTCTCGACCGCTGGGTGGTGCATGGGCACACAGTGGTAGACACTCCAAGGCTCGAAGGGCGCCGGCTCGACATCGACACCGGCGCCTTCCAAAGTGGAAGGCTGACGGCCGTCAGGATCGCCGGCAAGCATGGCAAGCTGATATTTTCTTAGGTCTCTGGCTTACAGCGCCGCGGCGCTGCAAGCCATTTTGAGCTCGCGCAGGGCTAGGCCGCAGCCCTCGTCCGCACTTCCGATTTCTCCAGATAATAGCTCGAATATTTGTCGAAGAATTTTTCAGAGCCGCCGAGCGATCCGTATTTTGCCAGCTTCTTCAGATCGACCTTGTTGAGGACGACGCCGACGATCTTGTTGGCAACATAGGGTTCCTGTTCCAGCATCGACCGCACCATGGCGCGCGGCGTGCGCCCCCACTCGGTCACCAGCACGAAACCATCGGCCAGCGGCGCGAAGGCCTTGGCATCGACCACGGGACCCAGCGGCGGCAGATCGACGACGATATATTCGAACGTCTCCTTGGCGTTCTCGATGAAACGCCGCATTCCAGCCGAAGAGAGAAGTTCGCTCGTATGCGAGAATTGGCCACGCAGCACGGCCGGGATGATCGCCAGTTTTGTCTGCCGGTCGATCTTGCCGACCGATTGCCAGGTCTGGCCGTTGACCACCGCTTCCATCAGCCCTTGCTCTGTTTCCATGCCAAGGTTGCGGCTGAGGCCGGGATTGCGCAAATCGCCGTCGATCAGCAAGGTTTTCGCGCCATTGGCGGCAAGCAATCCCGCCAGATTTGCGGCGATCGTCGACTTGCCTTCGCCAGGCAGCAGCGAGATCACGCCGATCACCCGGCTGCCTTGCCCTTCCATCACCACATCGAAGGCGATCTTGGCGTTGCGGAGCGTTTCGGAGAACATCGATGCCGGCGCGTCGACGCTCACCCGCATGCGTGCCCGCCTTTCGGCGGCTGACAGCGTGTTGGTGCCTTTGACATCCGCCTGAGCGTCGTCGGTTTCCTTTCCGACCTTGCCGCCGATCGTTGGCAGGTAGCCGAGGAATTTGAGGCCGACGCGATCGCGAACATCCTCGCCGGTTCTGAAGAACCGTTCGTTGAATTCGTTCAGGCCGCCGAAGCCGGCGCCGAGCAGGAGGCCGAGCACGAGCGTAAGCGCCAGCACCTTGGATGTGCGCGGGCCCGCCGCCGACATCGGCGTTGTCGCATCGGAGATGATGCGGACCTTGCCGACCGGGAAAGACTGCTGCTGCGAGGCTTCCTCATAGCGGCTGAGGAACGTCTGGTAGAGCGTGGTGAGCGCCGTCGCCTGCTGATCCAGATCGCGCAATTTGACCTGCGACTGGTTATCGATGGAACTCTTGCCGGCCGCATCGGCGATCTTTTGCCGGAGCGCCGTCTCGCGCGAGAGAGCAACCTCATATTCGTTGCGGTAACTTTCGGTCAGCTGCCGCAGTTCGCCGAAGATCTGCGTCGACAGGTCGGCCTTCTCCTTGGCCAGCGCAACGGCCTGGGGATGTTCGGCACCAAAATTGGCCGTGACATCCTGAAGTCGCTTGGCGACGGTGAGATAGCGGGTCTTGAGCGTTGCAATCACCGAACTGGCCGGCTGGTCGCTCGATATTGCGGAGTCGTTGAAGGCGTTTTCGGAGCCGCTTTCCACGATCGTCTTGTACTGCTGGTAACGGGCGCCGGCACGAGCGGTATCGGCCTGCGCAACGATGAGCTGGGCGTTCAGGTCAGACAATTGCTTGTCGCTGATCAACTGGCCATCGCTGCCGGCAGACAATCCATGCTCGGCCTTGAATTTCTCGACCGCCAGTGATGCTGCCTGCGAGCTTTCGCGGAGCTCGGTGAGCCGGCCCTGCAGCCAGACCGCCGCCCGTTCGGTGGCGTCAAAGCTCGCATTGAGCTGGTCGGCGAGATAAGCCTCGGAATAGGCCTTGGTGATTGCGGTCGCGAGCGCAGGGTCCGTCGACTGATAGCCAAGGTCAATCACGTAGCTGCGGCCGTTGCGCTGCGCCAGTATTTCGCTCTGCAGCTTGAGGATTGCGTAGTCGCGGCGTGCCGTGACCATCATGGCCTCACGCGTCGCAGCGTCGACATTTTCGAGACCGGGGATATCCGGGCCAGAACTGCTTCGGAAATAGCCAACCAACCCGCGCGCAAAGCCGATGCCCTTCGCCAGCGCCGACACTGGCGGGTTCATGAACGCGTCGTTCTGGTCAAGCTTCAGCTTGTCGACGACCACCGCCGCCAGCCTTGCCGAGTTGATGATCTCGATCTGGCTGAGCAGGGCGGCGTCGGTCTGCATGCTGACAGACGCGGCAGAGACTTCATCAACGACCTTGTTCAGTCCCTCGTCGATCAGAACGCTGGCAACCGACACGTAGGTTTTGGGGGTGGTCTGCAGATAGAGCACGCCTAGACAAAGACCGATGACCGCACACACCGCCACCACCTTGGCCTGCCGCATAGCCATGCCAAGCAGGCGCTCGATGTCGATGAAGTCCTCGCCGTTTCCCGTATCTGAGTTCGGCAATGGCATCCTCTTGTCGAGAGGAAAGTTGGCATAGTTCATCTTCGGTCCAATTCTAGGTTGCAGGCGCTAGAGCAAGATGGGGTCGCGCCCCATCGGCTCCGAGGCCTCGAAGATCGGGGGCAAAGCATGCGACGCAAACTTCATGCCAGATAGAGTGCCGGCCAAGCGCGGCAGCATGTGTAGCGTCGACACGCTATGCTCCCAAAAGATGGGCATTATGCGGCTTCTTCCTGGCGCTCATGCGACCGCACGAACTGCTGCAGCATTTCGAAGATCGGACCCTTCATGTCGTTGCGCGCCAGCGCGAAGGCGATATTGGCCTCGATGAAGCCTTCCTTCGAACCGCAATCGAACATGCGGCCTAGGAAAGGCTGGGCGAAGAAGGACTGGCTCTGCGCCAGGCGAACCATGGCGTCGGTGAGCTGGATTTCATTGCCGGCGCCGCGCTGCTGGTTGCTCAGCAGCGAGAAAATCTCGGGCTGCAGGATGTAGCGGCCATTGATGTAATAGTTCGACGGTGCGTTGGCGGGCGCCGGCTTTTCGACCATGGCCGTCACCTCGAAGCCCGTGCCGACCTCGGCGCCACGGCCGACGATGCCGTATTTGCTGGTCTCGCTCGGCTCGCAACGCTCGACGGCTATGACGTTGCCGCCGGTCTGCTGGTAGAGATCGACAGTTTCGGCGAGGCAGCCGCGACCGCCAAAGGACACCATGTCCGGGAGCAGCAAGGCGAAGGGCTCGTTGCCGATGACCTCGCGCGCGCACCACACCGCATGGCCGAGACCTTGCGGCGACTGCTGCCGGATGAAGCTGGTGGCGCCGGCCACGGGAAGCAGGCTTTCAAGCGACTGCAGCTGCGCTTTCTTGCCGGTCTGTTCCAGCGTTCCGATCAGTTCAGGGTGCAGGTCGAAATAGTCTTCGATGACAGCCTTGTTGCGGCCGGTGACGAACACGATGTGCTCGATGCCGGCTTCGAACGCTTCGTCCACCGCATACTGGACCACAGGCCTGTCGACGACCGGCAGCATCTCCTTCGGCATCGATTTGGTCGCCGGCAGGAACCGTGTTCCAAGCCCCGCCACCGGTATGACTGCCTTCCTGACTTTCTGCATCGCATATTCCTTTTGAGAGGATCGACTTCAACTATCGCTGGCTATGAAAAACCATTTCTTCACCTGCCCGCATTCTTCACCTCCCCATGCCCACGGCGAACTGTGCCGCTACCCTCTTCAGCCGGACAGCGATCGGCATGCTCATATGCCTGACCGCCGCCGGATCACTGAGCGCGGTCCGAATCGCCTTGAGCGGCGACCGCGCCTTGATGTGCTGGACCAGCGACAGAAACGATGCCGCCTTGCGCAAGCTGCGGCTGCGCCTGGCGAAGGCGGCTTGCGCCTCCGGGTCCATGGAATAGGTTTGCGCGAAGACGGCATCGGCCTTGCGCATCGCCTCAACGTGGTGAAGCTCGAGCACGCGTGAAATGGAGCCGGTGCGGATATGGTAGACATAGCCGGTCGTCGGCTCGACCACGCATGTGCCGCCCTTGGCCAGAGCGTTGGCAAGCAGGATGTAATCTTCGCCGATGATCAAATTTTCATCATAGCGGAGCCCGTTTTCGTTCAGAAACCGGCGCTGGAAGATCGGCTTGAGATAGCCGAAATTGAATTTCGATTCGAAAACCACATTGCCGCCGATGAAGTCGGCGAGCGAGATTTCGCGCAAGCCTCTGAGATAGTCGGCCGGAAACATGGTGTCTTCGGCGACACCGTCCTCGCGCACGACCTGAAGGTTGTCGACGGCGATCTCGGCGCCCGCCTTCTCCGCACGCGCGATCATGGCGGAAATCCGCCCGGGATAGACGGCATCGTCGGAATCGAGAACCGCGACCCACCTGCCGCTGGCAAGCTCGAGGCCGGCATTCCTGGCGCCGCCGGGACCACGATTTGCGCGAAGCGCCACGACCCGCACGACATCTTGCGGATAGGACCGAGCCACATCGAGCGTTCTGTCGCGCGACTGGTCGTCGACGACGATGATTTCGACAGAGACATCCTTCTGCGCGATGGCGCTGTCGATTGCCCGGCCGAGTGTTGCCTCGGCGTTGTAGGCGGCGATGACAAAGCTGACGTCAGGCTGCACGCTTGCCCCCTTGCTGTGGCGAGGACAGGCCGTACTGGCGAATTTCGCGGACGCCGACGAGGCCGCTGACGACGCCGACATGCATGATGCCGCGCAGCACGCTGCGGTTCCGGCGCACCGGACTGACGGCGGTCACGATTGCCGCTGCGAAGCAGAAAGCCGCCTTGGCCGATGCAAGTCCGACTTGCCCAACCCGCCGGATGCCGTGCGCATTGCTTCCCAACAAATGGCCATGCGTCTGCCCGAAGCGGAAGCGGCGGCGGCTGAGCCAGTCGAAGGCGGCCCTGGCGCGCGGCACCACCTCCTCGACCCAGGCCTCCGGGGCAAACGCGATCGTGCCGCCGGCCTTGACCATGTGATCGAAAAACTCGGTGTCCTCGCCGCCTGTCTGGCCACGCGCCAGGCTAAAGCGTCGGCCGGCAAGGCTGTCGTCGCCCATCCTGAGCAGGACGTTGCAGGTGTAGCCGGTGCGGATCTCGCCCTGCACCCAGACCGGCAGCGTCGAATGGAAATCGCCGTTGCGCATCCAGTCCGGCGCATCGGGCCCATAAAGCGCCCGCACCGGGCCGAGCACGGCGGTAGCGTCGTCCACTTCGGCCGTCGCGACCAGTTCGGCGAGCCATCGCGACGATGCGGTTTCGTCGTCGTCGATGAAGGCGACAAAATCCGATGCACTGGCCTCAAGGCAGGCGTTGCGTGCGATCGAGATGTTGCGCGCCGGAGCGTGCCGATAGCGGATCGGCAACTTCAATTGCGCAGCCAGCGTCGTCACCAGCGTCTGCGCCGTCGGCGTATCGTCATTGTCGGCGACAATGACGCCGACATCGAACCCCGAAGGCATGTCCATGGCAGCGATCGAACGCAGCGTGTCGGCAAGCTCCGGTCGCCGAAACGTGCAGACGCAGATGTCGATCGAGCGGTTCTTCGCGGCCATCATGCCACCCCGCGTTGCAATCTGGCGCGGAGAAGCTGCAGCCAGAAGCCTACGGACCAGCCGAAATGCATGACCATCGCCGAGACGCCGACCAAAGCGAAGCCAGGATTGCGCTGGCGGATGGCCGTAACAGCGCCATAGCCGAGGCAAACCGCCGCCCAAAGCAGAAACGGCACCGCCGCCAGCCAGTGGATGAAGGACAAGGCCGCGAGCAGGACGACGGGAAACACCAGCAGCGGTATCATCTGCCGCACCTTCGGCACCATGCGGTGCTTGAGCACATTCTTGGCGCGGCCGCGGCCATAGCCGAGATACTGGAAATAGAGGCCCTTCAGCGACGCGCGCGGATAGTAGATCATCTGCGTCTTGCCGCTCATCCAGATCCGGTGGCCGGCCTGACGCAGCCGGTAATCGAGCTCGGCATCCTCATTGTGGCTGAACGTCTCGTCATAGCCGCCCACCGCGGTGAAGGCCGATATCCGGATCAGCGCGTGGTGGCCGTGGTCGACCCATTCTCCCGCAGACAAATGGCGGTGCTTGGAGCCGCCGGTGCCGAGCTTGGAGTTCTGCGCCGCCGCAACCGCTTTCTGCACCGCGCCACTGCCGCTGGTCCGCATCGAGACGACGACCGAATCGGCACCGGTGGCCAGCGCCTCCTCGACCAGGCGGTCGCAGAAATCCTCGGGATAGCCGCCATGCGCATCGATGCGGATGAGGTAGTCGGCACCGTTGCCGAAAGTGGCGACGGCGAGATTGATCGCCGCGCTCTGGATGCGCCTGGGGTTGTGGAGAAGCGCGACCTGCGGATCTTTCGCGGCAACTGCCTCGACGATGGCCAAGGTGCCGTCGGTGCTGCCACCATCGGCGACGACGATGCGGGCGCCGAGCCTTCCGGCCGCAGGCCGGAGTTGATCGAGCAGCGCACCGATATGCGCTGCCTCGTTCAGGCACGGTATGACGATCAGGTTTGAGGGGAGCATATCCTTCGCCATCCTATGCCAACGCCTCGGCAGCAAATGAGTTCGGCACGGCGGCCAGTCCGCGGAGCTTGTCGACGAAGGCCCGGCAATCGCTGCGATCGTAGCTCCATGTCCTGGGGTTGCGGGCAAGAACGCGCGCCTTCAATTTGCCGAAACGTTCCTCTTCCATTTTGCCAAGCACTGCCACGAGCGCTTCGGGCGTTGCCTGCGGGAGAAGGATGCCGATGTCCTGCTGGTTGAGGAACCGCCCGGTCTCGGTGTTGCCCATCGAGATCGGCACGGCGCCGAAGCGGCAGCCCTCATAAAGGCGGTTGGGAAGCAGCCATTCGGAGTTCTGGCCTTCCTCGAAGAAGTCGATCGCCCAGGAAAAATGCACCTCGTTGTAGATCGCCGCCATATCCTCTGGGTTGCGGTAGGGGCCGCGAAACGAGAGCCAGGGTTCGGATTCGACGAAAGCGTGGAAATCCGGAAATTCGGACAGTGCCGGGCGCCCCCTAAGGACGATCTCGAAACGTCCGTTGAGCCGGCGGGTGAATTCGGCCAGCAGCGCCAGCGAGCGGCGGCAGCGCAACGCGCCGAACCAGCCGATCCGCCAGGGCGGCGCGACAGGATTTTCCACCTTGAACCGATCATCCACCAAGGCCGGTGCGCTTTCGAAATATTTGTTTTCGATCAGCTCCACAGGTGCCGCGACCTGGCCAAAAGGCTTGAAATAGTTGGCGATGAAGGCCGGCGAACTGGTGACGAGAAGCTTCACATCCCGGGCCAGATAGCGCTCGGCGCCGCGCATCGCCTTGCCCAAGATGTCGTTGCGCAGCACCAGGCGATGAATATCGAGACATTCGTAGACGATCGGCACGCTTGCCTGGAACGCCGCCTTGGCGCGCCGGGCAAGCGCCAGCATTTCGAGATTGCGCGCGATGATCAGGTCCGGCCTTTGCATTGTTGCGAGTTTCGCGCCGATCGAGACCGCCGCCTTGGCGACCGCCGCCAGGCGCTGGGCGAATCGGCCGTCGCGCGTCGCGCCAAGATCGATCGGCTGCAAGCCCTCGACGTCGACAATCGGGTTTGCGGTTCGACGGAAGCCGGCCAGTGTGACCCGGGCGCCACCTGCCCTGAGCATTATGATACGTCGGCGTACCGCCGGGTCGGAGACATCGTGCACAAGGTACAAGACATGCAGCATTAAAACTCGTTCGCTGTTGGCCCACCCAGAGGAATGGTAGTACAGGTCTTGCTGCATCGCAACATTTTTGGTGCAGCGTAGCAAAAATCCACGTTTTTTGTTGCGCTGCAAAATTGATGCGTTAATCTCGGCCTTGCTTGAGTACCGCTCGGGCCGAGCGTTGGCCACCAGCCCGGTGCAATGCCCTAAATCGTGACGCGGACCGCATCGGGATCGTCCTGGCGTGCAGCATTTTCGGTCACTATTCCCGTCTTGAGCACCGCCGGCCTGGCCGCGGAATCTGCTGACGAAATGAGGTAATTCCATGAAGATCGTCGTCGAAAACACAGTCTGCCTGAATACCGGGGATGCGGCGATTCTGCTGGCGATCCGCCACATTCTCAAGACTGTCGCCGGCAGCGACCTGCAATTCTCCATCTTCGACAGCCAGCCTGAGGTCGCGGCGAGGCTCTACCCGAAGAAGTCATACCCGGACCTCGAATTTCACAAGCTGCTGTCGGAGTCGCTTTTCAGGTACAAGAATGGCGATGGGCTGAAGAACCGGATCAAGCCGATCTACAACAAGATTGTTCTTCGGGCCCTGCGTTGGTTTGGCAGCAGCGCACTTGGCACATTTTTCAGCGCGAGCGACCGTCGCAGCCTCGATATCTACACCGGCGCCGATCTCGTGGTCACGACAGGCGGGACCTATCTCGTTGAGAACTACAATCTCGAAAGACGCCTCAACCAGTTCCGGCTTGATGCCGTGCTTGGCAAGGATCCGGTCTTCTTCACGCAATCCCTCGGCCCGTTCAATAAAAGTTACAACCGCCAGGAATTGAGCCCGATCTTTGACCGCAGCCCGCTCATCCTGCTGCGTGACGAACGATCCAAAAACCATATCCAGGATCTGGTGAAGGACCTC
The DNA here is from genome assembly GCF_056404235.1 of Mesorhizobium sp. P2_E10. NCBI lineage: Bacteria > Pseudomonadati > Pseudomonadota > Alphaproteobacteria > Hyphomicrobiales > Phyllobacteriaceae > Mesorhizobium > Mesorhizobium sp. P2_E10. Next base: position 583,182 of record NZ_JBFUEK010000001.1, on the reverse strand, counting down.
GGCAAGTGCCATGTGGTGGCCGATGCCGTCTTTGCCCTGGCCGAGACTGACAGGATCGAAAGAATTCTGGCCGCCAGCCAGCCGCCGGCGCCGACGGGCCGCGTCGCCATTTCCGTCCGCCACTGGAACTATGTCAGCGATGGCGAAGGCGGCATGCGCCGCTATCTCGATTCGATCCGCGAGATCGCGACTATACTCGTCAGGGACCATGGCAAGGAGGTGACCTTCGTCTCCACCTGCCAGGGCGTGCCGGAATACGCCCATGACGATTCCAAGACCGCACGGGCGATCGTCGCCGAGCTCGCTCCGGAGATCGCCAGGCATGTGACCGTGGACGCTGCGTTTCACACGCCTGAGCAGTTGATGGCGCTGGTCAAAGGCTTCGACTTCGTGGTCGCCACGCGCATGCATATGATGATCATGTCGCTTTGCGTCGGCACGCCGGTGCTGCCGATAGCCTATGAGTTCAAGACCAAGGAAGTGGCCAAGCGAATCGGTGTCGCCGACGTGCTGCTCGACATCGACACGGTGACGGTTGCGGAAGCGAGCGAAAAGCTCGGCAGATTCGCGGAAAACCTCGACCGCTACCGCAAGACCAGCCTGCAGGCCGTGCTCGAAGAACATGCCTCGGCAATGTCAGCCACAAACCTGCTGGCGCCGCTGATCGACGGCCGCTCAGCGGATGTTGCGCGCGGCGTTGGACAGGGTGGTGAACAACGCGCGGCGCGACTGGGGAAGGGCAAGCATGAGAATGAGACCGATCCCGTAATTGAGGCCAACCGCCAGAAAGACCGCGAGCAGGTCTGACTGGCCGGTCAGCGACGCCGGCAGCCAGTGGTAGGTGAGCCAGGCGAGCAGGGACGAGGCAATGAAAAGCCCCTGCATGACCAGGAAGTCGGCGGCCGTCACCGGACCGACGCGGTGGACCAGCACGGCAAGCACCGGAACGCGCAGCACGTAGCCGCTGATGGCATAGGCCGCGGCAACGCCGACGGCGCCCCAGTGCAAGCCGACGATGAAGGCGGCGACGGTCGTCAGTGACGAATAAATGCCCCAATGGAACATGGTCTTCGTCTTGCCCTGACAGATGAATATCCAGCCTGTGGTGCTTGAGACGGACTGGATCAGGCTGGCGATGCCCAGCCAGGCGAAAATCGGCGCCACCGGCGCCCAACCCGGGCCGAAGAGAAGCCCCACCACCTGATCGGAGGTCAGCGTCAGCGCCGCGATGCCGGGCATGGTAACGGCCGCCAGCATCCAGTTGGTCCGCACATAGATGTCGCGAAATCGAGCCTTGTCCTCATGGATGCGGCTGAGCAGCGGCACCATCACGCGTGTCAGCGGCTGGTTGATGTTCTGCAACGGGAACAGCAGCAGCTTGTAGGCACGGTCGTAATAGCCGAGTTCGATGGCGCCGGAATATTTTCCGATGAGAATGTTGTCGAGATTGCGCGAGAAGAAATTGGCGAGATTGAAGCCGGTCAGATTGGCGCCGAACGACAATATGTCGGCATCGACTTTCAGATCCGGCCGTTGCGGCGTCCACCGCGCCACCTGCCAGGCGGCGGCCAGCGCGACAATTGCCGAAACAGCCGGGCCGATGACCAGCGACCAGTAGCCAAGCCCGGCATAGGCCGCAACCGTAGCAGCCAGAAGTCCAGCGGCAGCACTTATCACATCGTTCATTGCGAGCTGGCCGAATTGCAGGTGGCGGTTCATCAATGCCAGCGGCACCGCGGCAAGACTGCCGAAGAGCAGCGGCAAGGCGGAGCCAAGGGTGATGCCGGACATGCGCTGATCGCCGTAGAACGCGGCGATGGCGGGCGCCAGGCCGGCCACCACCACGGCACTGCCCAGCCCGACCAGCGCACTGATCCAGAACACCTGGTTCAGCTGCTGCTCGCTGATGTCCTTGCGCTGAACCACAGCCTGCTGGAGGCCCAGGTTCTGCAGCAACCCGACAAAGGCCACGATCGGCCCGACGGAAGCCACCAGGCCGAAATCCTCGGGAACTAGCAGACGGGCGAGCAAGATGACGGAGAGGAACTGGATCACCATCTTGAAGCCTTGCGCGCCGATGGTGACCAGCCCGCCGCGCAGGGCGACACGACCGAACTGGGGGGGCGGGTTGGCATTCATGAATTGAACCTCGTTTCGCCAAGCTGCATGGCGATCTGTGCGAAACGTTCGTTCAGCACATCTGCGTTGAAATCCGCCTCGATCTTCTTGCGCGCGGCAACGGCGATCTGCTCGCAGGCCTCAGGATTCTCGGCGATCCAGGAAAGTTTGCCGGCCAGCGCTGCACTGTCTCGCTCGGGCGCGAGAAAGCCTGTCTTTTGATCCTCGATCAGTTCGGGAATCCCCGAGTGATAGGTGCTGACCACTGTCAGGCCGGTGGCCATCGCCTCCATCAGCGAAACCGGAATGCCCTCCAGATCGCCATCGCGCGCGGCGACGCTGGGCAGCAGGAACACATGGGCATCGCGCAGGCGCTGCTTGACTTCGCTGTGCGGCCGGGGCCCGAGGAAGGTCACTCTGTCGGCGATGCCGAGATTTGCGGCGAGCCCCTCCAACTCCTCAAGAAGTTCTCCGCCGCCGATCACCGAATAGACCCAGTCGCGGCGCGGCAGGCCGGCAAGCGCGCGAAGCGCATATTCGATGCCCTTCTTTTCGGTCAGGCGGCAGACCGAGATGAATGACAGCGTGCCTTGCTCCCATGACCGCCACCGATAGTCGATCTCGCTCGGCCGCACGCCCATATGGTGAACCATAATTTGCGCCGGCGGTGCCCCAACCTCGATCAAGGCCTCGCGGAAAAATGCGTTCACCGGCAGTTGAAGAGCGCCCTTTTCGAAGACAATCCTGTAGCGCGCCAGCGTGTTGTCATGCAGCGGCTCGCCGACATCGCGGCCGTGAAATATCGTCAGCAGAGGGGCGGAAATCCTGCCGCGCTTGATGGCGCGGGCGACGCGCATGCCGTTGTTGCCAAAATGGGCAACGATCACGTCGGCGTTCTGCAATTTACGCGCATAAGCGATGTCGATGGCGGTCGAGAGTTTATCCCAGAACCTGCCGGACCACCTCCTGAGCAGCGGGCGATAGCGACCGAGGCCACCCCACCAGCACACCACCTTTCCAGGCAGCGCCTGCCAGCGCGCATCGTCGATATTGCTGTCCTTGCCAAAGGACGTCTCGTTGCAGACAACGCCGACTTCCATGCCGCGCTCAAGGCAGCCGGCTATCTGGTCAAGGACGAAAGTCTCGGACAGTGAGGGAAACTTGTCGACTACGAAGCAGATCTTCATCGGCAAGATGCGCTCGTGCGGCGATCCGGCGTGCCCCTGACAAAAGCCGGGCGGGAAACATCGTGCCCGAGGCACAAGACATGCAGCATGAAACTCTACCGCTGTTGGCCCACCCGCAGGGACATTAGTACAGGCCTTGCTGCACTGCAACATTTTTGCTGCAGCGTGGCAAGATTTCCCTCGACGCAGCGAGGATGCCGATCAGTCCCGAGGCGCAGTGTCAGCCGGCAGATGAAGGATCCACCAGGCCCTCGGCAACGCCTAGAGGCCTTGCAGGCTGAGGTGCAAGGCTTGGCGCGGCCAGTTGGGTAACGATCTGCGCAAAACGTTCATTCAGAACATCTGCGTTGAAGTCGTCCTCGACCTTGCGGCGTGCGGCAAGCGCGATGCGTTCGCATTCCTGCGGATGTTCGGCTGCCCAGGCAAGCTTGCCGGCAAGCACTGAAACGTCTCGCTCGGGCGCAAGCAACCCTGTCTCCCCATCCTCGATGAGCTCAGGGATTCCCGAGTGATGCGTGCTGACCGCAATCAACCCGGCGGCCATGGCCTCCATGAGCGCAACCGGAATGCCTTCCATGTCGCCGTCGCTGGCAGTGACGCTTGGCAGCAAAAAGAGATGCGCCATGCGAAGCCGTCTTTTCACCTCCATGTGGGGGAGGCTGCCAAGGAATGTTACGCGAGCGGTCAAGCCCAGCCCTGCGGCCAGCGTCTCCAGATCCGTCCGCAACGGACCGTCGCCGACAATGTCGTAGCGCCAGTCCAGCTGTGGATGGGACGCCGTCAGGGAGGCCAAGGCGCGCAAGGCGAACTCGACGCCTTTCTTCTCCACCAGGCGGCAAACCGTCGTCACGATCAGCTGGCTGCCTTCCCACGATTCCCAGCGATAGCTGACTTCGCGCGAATCAATTCCCATGTGGTGGACCGTGGTGTTGGCCTGGGACGCACCGGCTTCGAGCAACATCCTGCGGAAGAAACCATTGACCGGCAGGTTCAAGCTGCCGTGCTTGATGAGCCCGGCATATTGCGTTGCCAGCACTGCCTGTCGCGACGGGATCGCGACGTCTGCGCCGTGAAAGATGGTAATGATCGGCGGCTTGAGGGACTTCCATTTCTTCAGTGCGGCTGCTCTTTCGCCGTTCTGTCCGAAGTGGGCGACAATCACGTCACAGCGGTTCAGGCGGCGTGCAAAGACGATGTCGAGAACGGTCGAAGCCTTGTATCGCAGGCGCGGCGGCAACCGGCGTACAAAGGCGCTCAGTCCACCGGCCCATCGCCACCAATGCTGGGTTCTGGCGACCAGCGTCGCCATCGGCTCGCTTTGCCGGTCGATCCGGTCGTCACCTTTCGTCCTGTCGCACACGACCTCCACCTCGAAGCCCCGCGCCAGCAGCCCAGCCATCTGGTCCACGACAAAGGTTTCCGAAAGGAGAGGAAATTCGCCCACGACAAAGCCAACGCGCATGACCCGCCCAAAAGGTTGGGGCTTGGCTGGACCCCCAAGCGGTCCACATCGCACAAGCCCTAATGTAGACGGGCAGAATACACGTTGATTGCTGCGTTGCCACAAAAATGTTGCACCGCAGCAATCAAAAGTGATCCGGACCCGGCAACACCTGCAACCGGCTCAGGGGCTTGGCGAGACTTGCTGTCGCCCGGCGGCGTCAGCTGAATTTCAACGCGACACGTTTAGGCGGCGCGCTCCAGGCCGACACGCCTGGCGCTGTCGAGAACGTCCATGAACGTAGCAAACTGACGGCCTGGGTTCATTTGCGACCGCTCCGAAAACTCAAGCGCCGCCACCGACAGCCGCTTGTACTCGGCCTCGTCGCTCCACAACCGCCTGACCGCTGCGACCCAGTCGGCGAGCGGGGCGTCGTAGTCCAGGATCACGCCGCCAGAGCCGATCGCTTCCGGCAGACCGCCGCGCCGCGAGCCGACCACGGGAATGCCGCTGCAATGCGCTTCCGAGGCCACCCTGCCCCAGGCCTCTTCCCATTTGCTGGGCGCCAGCAGGATCTTGGTGCGGCCGTAGACCGTCTTCATGTCGCTGGTGCGGCCTTCCAGCTTGACGTTTTGTAGGGGAGAGATTGTTGCTTCGATCCGGGCCCGATGATCGTCGTCGAGCTTCCAGCTTTCGACGAACAGGAATGGGATCTCGGGACAGGCGGCGGCAATGCGCACTGCAAGGTCGAAGCCTTTTTCCTCATAGGGGTTGATGAGCGTGACAAACTCACCGGTCGTCGGTGTGCTGTAGAACGCGGGATTGATGGTCGGCGGAATGACCGTCGAATCGATGTCGAACCTTGCCTTGTAGGTGCGCGCGGTGAACTCGGAATTGGCGATATAGAGCGCCGATTGCAGTTCGCGCAGGTCACCGGCCAGTTCGTGGAATTCGACATTCCTCAGATAGACGACGACAGGCACGCCTTCGGCCTGCAGCGCTTTGCCGATCGGAACCGAGTTGTGGCATTGCACCACGGCGACATCCGGCCTCAGCTTTTCAACCGCGAAGCCGGCGGCTTCCCAGGGAAACCAAGCCCGCACCACCGGATAGCCCGGAAAATTGTCGATGACCGCGCGCTGACGCAGCAGCTTCATCTTGGCGCGCGCCCTGAAGCCGAACATGCCTTCGCCGAACAATGCTGCCAGAACGGAAGCCTCGTGACCATTCTCGCGCAATTGTTCGACCAGATGGTGGGTGCTCGACTGAACGCCACCGCTGAATTGCGGCGTGTAGCCGGCGCCGCCTGCAAACAGAACTTTCATGAACCTGGCTCCTCGTTGTGCCCCCTGCCGTCAGGCCGCAACCCTGCCGATCGAGTGGTACTCTATGCCGTGGCGGGCGATGACCTTGGGGTCGTACAAATTGCGACCGTCGAAGATGATCGGCGTGGTCAGCGCATCCTTCAGCGCGTCGAAGGACGGCGCGCGGAAGCTCTTCCATTCGGTGGCGATCAGCAGCGCATCGGCGCCGCGCAGTGCCGCCTCCTTGGTCCCGCACAAAAGCAGGTCGTCGCGCAGCCCATAGATGGCCTGGCATTCCTGCATCGCCTCGGGGTCGAAGGCCTGCACATGGGCGCCGGCCTTCCACAGCGCTTCCATCAGGACGCGCGCCGGCGCCTCGCGCATGTCGTCGGTGTTGGGCTTGAAGGCGAGACCCCACAACGCGAAGGTCTTGCCTTTGAGATTGCCCTTGAAATAGCGGTTCACCTTGTCGAACAGCACGGACTTCTGCTCGTTGTTGCGCTCCTCGACGGCGCGCAGCAGCTTGGCGTCGAACTTGACGCCTTCGGCGGTCTTGATCAGCGCGCGCACGTCCTTGGGAAAGCACGAGCCGCCATAGCCAAGACCGGGGTAGATGAAGTGGTAGCCGATGCGCGGATCGCTGCCGATGCCCTTACGCACCTCCTCGATGTCGGCGCCCAGTTGCTCGGCCAGATTGGCCATCTCGTTCATGAAACTGATCTTGGTCGCCAGCATGCAATTGGCGGCATATTTGGTGAATTCGGCGCTGCGCACATCCATCACGATCATCTTTTCGTGGTTGCGGTTGAACGGAGCGTAGAGCTCGCGCATCACCGCCTCGGTGTCTTCGCTCTCGGTACCGACGATGATGCGGTCGGGCTTCATGCAATCGGCCACCGCGGAACCTTCCTTGAGGAACTCCGGATTGGAAGCCACATCGAACGCCAGATCCTCGCGCCCGCGCGCCTTCAGCGTCTCGGCGATCTTGGCCTTTACCTTTTCGCAGGTGCCGACCGGCACGGTCGACTTGCCGACGACGATCTTGGGCTTGTCCATTTCCCGGCCGATGGTCTCGGCGACCGCCAGCACATATTTGAGATCGGCCGAGCCATCCTCGCCGGGTGGCGTGCCGACCGCGATCATCTGGATCTCGCCATGCTTGACCGCAGCCGCGGCATCGGTGGTGAACTTGATGCGGCCGGCGGCGTGGTTCTCCCTCACCAGGTTTTCGAGCCCGGGTTCGAAAATCGGCACGAGGCCCTGGTTGAGCCGCTCGACCTTGCCCGCATCGATATCGACACACACCACCTGGTGTCCGACTTCCGCCAGCACCGCGGCCTGCACGAGGCCGACATAGCCTATTCCAAAGACGGTCAAATTCATTCGGTTTGGTTCCTGTTCATAACCTTGAACCGTGTCTGGTCGACCGGTTCAGATGCTCTTTCATTTTATGCTGCATGCCAGCGATTCCGGGAACTGACAGGGCTCACCCAACGCCGTGAACGCGACGCGATCGACTTGCATCGTAACCTTGCGGCCCGGATCCGAAAAAGGACCCATCCAACTGGTTAGCGTATCACTGCCCCAGAGACTGAAGAAAATCTTTTGCGGATGGGTCGGCAGTTCCGCGGGGTTCGTCACTTCCTGGACAAGCTTGCCATTGACGTACCAGCGCAGCCGGTCCTTTTCCCAGACGAAGCCATAGTCGTTGAAGGCCTTGTCGGTGCCGCCCTCGACCTCGGCAAGCTTCTCGTTTTTCGGCTTGCCCAGAATGTAGCTGTTCACTTGAACCTTTGATGTGTCCTTGGTCAGCACCTCGAAGTCGATTTCATCCCAGGGCTGCTTGTCGGCGGGGCCGATGTAGGAAAAGAAGGCGGCGTTGAGGCCGGAGCCGGTGTCAGTCTTCAAGCGCGCCTCATAGACCCCGTAGCCGTAGCGCTTCTTGGTCTGGATCTCGCCGCAGGCAAACTCGCGATCCTTCAGCTTCCGCTTCTCGAAACCAAGCACCACCATGCCGTCGGATAGGCTGACCAGGCTTTTCGACCAGGTGCAGTTCTGATGAGCGCCGTTCGTCCAGCCGTCGGAAACGTACCACCGCTCGCGATCGAAACTGGTGAAATCATCGACGAATGATGGCGAGCTCGGCATATCCTGAGCGCGAGACGGGATAGGGCCTGCAACCAGGCTTGCGAGAGCGACCAGCAGAAACGCTGCACCCGAGCACAGTCGCCGCAGGGGGCCCTGCTGGATCTGCCGCCAGGCCGGCATACCATCGGCCATGGTGATCGAGGTCTTCTTCGGATCTGCGTTCATACCAAACTCACCTTTGCGTTGTGTGCCCCCAACCCAAAGTCTCCAGTTGACCCGCTTGCAAAGCGGGCCTCCCTTGATCCTCCGTGCCCCAAACTCCTTGTGTTTCCGTGCCAGATTTTGGCGTCCGGAGCGGACGCCGACACAGGACCTACACCGTCAAGCCGCGCCGGCACCGGTACGCTTGCCGAATTCGGCTTCCGCCGTTGAACCTTGCGGTTCGTTCTCGACGACCATCGCATCCAGCGAATGACGCAGCTCCCTCATCAAGCTGTTCTGATGCGCCAGTGCGGCGATGCGCCGTTCGCAATTCAGGATCGAGTTCGTCAGTTCGCTGACCTCGGACGCCCTTGAGGAGGACGCCGAGCCATTCTCCATCGCCTCGACCAGAAAGGCCGCGTTGGTGGCCTTTGAGCGATAGCGATTCTCAAGCCCGGTCTTCTCCGCAGCGATCTCGGCGGCAATCTGATCGAACAGCCTTGCCAGGCGATCGAAGCGCGAGAGATCGGTCTGCCGGTCCCGGGCCGGGTCTCTTGACCTGAAGCCAAATATCGAAGCCATCCGGTTGGCCTTTCAAAATTGCTGCACCGCAACATACAGTGCCATCCCCAGGACAAGTAGGCAACCTCCCAGTTTCGGAAAGGCAATTTTTTCGACGTTGCGGCCACTGTCGCTGGCAACAGTGAGGCTACTTTTCCGCAGGCGCGCTGGTCCCGGCCATGAGGAAGCGCATGGGCTGCACCTGTTTCTGCGTCGTGGCAAAACCGGCGCGACGAAACAGCGCGTCCAACTTGTCGGAGGCCACGCCGCGAACGATGGGAATGAGGTTTGATTGACTGGCGAAGGCATAGGCCGCGGCCGACGCCAGACCGCGCTCGGCCTTGACGTCGAGGAAGTTGCGCAGCCGGTATTTGTCGCGCACATGCCGCTCGTGGCGTCTCAGCACAGCCTTCGAGCCTTCCGGCAAACTGCCGATCTCAAGCAGCGCCAAGTCCGCATCGGCCAGACGCTTCAAATCCTGCGTCTTGTGCCGGCCACTCAGCGAATCAGCGCGCACGATGGCGCCATAACCGCAGGAGCGGATGACCTTGAAACGCGCGCCGCGGGCGACCGCCCGCGCATAGAGCTCGTAGTCTTCGCCCAGGCGCAGGTTTTCGTCGTAGCGCAGCCCATGCCGGTCCAGGAAGGCCCTGGAGATGACCGGCTTGAGGAAACCCAGTTCGCCGCGCTGCACACGCCGGCTGGAGATGTTGCCTTCGATAAACTGTTCGAAGTCGAGGAACTCCGGATCGGCCGAAAAAGACGGGGCGACGATCTTCGAGACATCGGTGGCCGCATCGTCCCTGATCAACATGATGTTGTCGGCGGCGAAATCCCAGTCGGCGCTGGCAAACAGGTTGTGAAACCTGCCCTCGAGGAAGAAATCATCGGCGTCCAGAATGCTGATGAACGGCGACTTCGACCCGGCGATCGCGGCGTTGCGGGCAAAGGAGGGGCCTCGATTGATGTCGAGACGCATGACCGAAAGCCTGCCGCTGCCATCGTCGGCGGCGCGGGCCACTTTGGCGGTGTCATCGGTGGAGGCGTCGTCGACGACGACGACTTCCGCCACCTCCGGCTCGCGCAGCGCCGAGGCGATGGCGGCCGGAATTGTCCGGGCGGCATTGCGGGCGGCGATGATCACGCAGACCTGGGGTTCTGTCGGGGACATAGATTCACCTTTCGATTGCAAGTCGTTCCGTACCCCCATGCTCATTGACGTTGCGGCCGCTCGAAAAGACGCCGGCTGAGATCGGCGGACGCGGCCCAGCCGGCCTCGGTCAGATAGCGAACGGGTTCGCGACCGCACAGTTCCCACAGCACCGTGCGCCGCTGGGGCCATCGCAAGGACCACAGCCAGGGCGCAATGACCATGTGGAACAGATCTTCATTGCCAATGCGCGACAGAATGCGGGTGGCCCGCTCCGACAGAAGCGTGCCGGTGCCGCCAAGCAGTACGTCGGCGGCGCGCAGGCCGAGCAGCAGCGTGTCGGCCAGCCCCTGCTCCGCGGCGTAGTCGAGCACATTTTGCTGCTCGGCTTCGCTCAGGCGGCTGGCGCTGGCCCTGATATCGCAGACATAGCCTGCACAGGGTTCGCGATTGAAAAGCGCCTTGGCGACGCTGATGCAGGAAAGCAGCAAGGTGTCGGAAGCCGAGATGAAAGGCATGCTGGCGCCGGCGATGGCGACAGAGCGCTTGCGCCGCAGAAAGCCATCGGTATCGCGCGGACTCGGCGAACCGGGCTGCTGGAGCCGGTAGTGGAGATCGACGGTGGAGGGCTTTGGCCCGCTCTCGCGCACCATATGCTGCTCGCCCAGAAAGCGAACCCACCAGACGGAACGGGACTTGCCGGCGACCTCGTAGCCAATCGAGCGGAGCGCTTCACGGGCTTTGAAAAAACCGGTCGGCGACACCAGGATGTCGACATCCCCGGAAGGCTTCATGAAATGGTCGCCATAGAGCAAATGCTGCTGAAACGGACCCTTCAGGAAGACGAAATCGATATGCTTGTCGCGCAGCACCTTGTCGATCGCCATCGAGTCCATGATGCAGGACGAGTTCATCGAAACCGTGCGCCTGCGATAGGTGTCGAGCCATTCAAGCAGTCCGGGCGGCGCTTGGGCTGCCGGCGTGCGCGACAATGCCTTCAGAACGAAGGTCGCGACCTTGTTCAGCCTGGCGATGTCGGCGATGCTGGCAGCGGAGATGGCCGGCACAGACGTTGTGCCGGCGCCCGACCCCGAAGCGAAATAAAGCCTCAGGCACGCTTGCACATAGGCGACTTCATCGGCGCAGTCGGCGGCACGCAGTCTTTCGTAGGAACCTTCCTGCAAGGCCATTTTACGCAAAGTCTCCGGAAAAATTCGGACGCCGTGTTCTCACGCCGTGTTATATTGCAAGTGCGAAGGAAAGCATCGCGAAAATCGTTCCCGGCGTCCAGTTTTTCCTTCGGGCCGGATTTTCTTGCAACCAGAGCGTTTACAGGCGCAACCTCGCAAACGGGCGGAAAGCGCGGCCAAAATCCCGAGCGCTGTTGGGAGATGCAACCGCAAATCGGCCGGGATTTGCACTATTTTGGCGCATATTTCGAGTTGCTTAAAAAGCAGTCACTTTCGGAGGAAACATTTATCGTAATTAAATCATATGCTTATTTAGATGGCACGGATGCGCCGTTGAATTCGTTTGTGAGGCGAGACTAGGATGTGACTGCCAACGGTTTGATCACTGTTGGAGGCAAGCGCAACCAACAATTGATTAACCGTTGGTAAATCAGGCTTGACTCATACACAACGCACATGCAGCTATTGCAATGCAGCATAGAACGCGCTGCCGGCACTCGACAGGCCGTTTCCAGTCCTTATTGGAGAGTAACATGGAACAGAATGTTGAAAAGCAAGAGTACGAAACGCCAAGCCTGACGGTTCATGGTTCTATTGAAACCATCACCCAGGGCGGCGGCGGCAATACGGCGATTGACGCGGCATTCCCCGCGCACACGCCGATCAGCCAACTCACGTTCTCTTGAACTTACTTTCGTCTCAGAGTGACGACGTTGGGGCTCTGGACGCGAGTGATAATGGAGGGCCGGGGGACAAGATCACCCGGCCCTCTCCCTCCCCTGGAACTCCCGAAGCGTATTGTAAACGAGGTTTTAGGATGAGCTGGAATCCATCGGACGACGATTGCGTAAGCGCGACCGAGGATGCCGTGGCCTGCGAATTCGGCACCGGGCTGGCGATCCTCGACCTGAAGTCCAATATCTATTACAGCCTGAACAGCGTCGGAGCCTATATCTGGGAGCTGATCCAGGAGCCAAGGCCAATCTCTGAAATCCGTAGCGCCGTGCTCGCGCGCTACAATGTCGACCCCGCGCGCTGCAAGGCCGATGTCGACGGATTGCTGAAGGGCCTGGCCGATTCAGGACTTGCGAGGCTCCACCATGAGGAACTTGCCTAGGGTTCTCTCCCTCAGTGGTTCGGAAATGCTGTTTCTCGCCCGCTGCCTTCTGGTGGTCGCGGCAGTACGGCTGGGGCTGACACTGCTTTCCTACAATCAGATTCGCCGCATGGTGACGCGGCTGGATGCGCAGCAGCCGGCCGGCATCGGCGATCTGCGGCGCGTCGCCTGGGGCGTGGCCGCAGCGGCTCGCCTTGTCCCCTATGCCAGCTGTCTCACCCAGGCGCTTTCCGGGCAATATCTTCTTGCCCGCCAGGGCAACGCTTCCAAAATACGCATCGGCATCGAGCGTGATACCGGCACGCAACTGAAAGCGCATGCCTGGCTGATGAGCGGCGACCAGATCGTGCTCGGCGGCTCGATCGACAGGTTCGCCCATCTCGTCGACCATGGTCAGTAGCCGATGAGCGGCGTCGCCGGAATTCTGCTCAGGCAGGGGCACGCGCCGGCAGCAGCCGCGGCCGACATCCAGCAGATGCTTGCACGCATGCATCACCGGGCTCGTGACGGCAGTTCGTGGTGGACCGACCCATGCGTCGCTCTTGGCCACGCATGGCTCAACACGACGGACGAAGCCGGCCCCGGCCCACTGACCATGGGCGGCGGCAAACTGGTGATCACCGCCGACTGCCGCCTGGACAATCGCGACGAGTTGCTGGCGAGGCTGGGCATCAGGGACAGCTCTGTTGCCGACGCCACATTGCTGATGCGTGCCTATCTGCGCTGGGGCGAGGCCTGTCCCGTGCATCTGCAAGGCGACTTCGCCTTCGCCATCTGGGACAGCGAACGCCAGACGCTGTTTTGCGCCCGCGATCATTTCGGGGTCAAACCCTTTTACTATCATTCGAGTGACCGGCGTTTCGTCTTTGCCTCGGAGATCGGGCCGATCCTCGGCGTCGACGGGGTCAGTGCGCGCGTCAGCGACCATCAGATATCAGGGTTTCTGGCCGGACTTCCGGACGATCCGCAGTCCACCCACTACAGCGAAATCTTCCGCTTGCCGGCCCGCCACAGTCTGACGGTCACGGGCAGCCAGGTGGTGCTGCGCCGGTACTGGCAGATCGAGCCGTCGCAAAGGCCGATGCGATCGGATGCCGCCGAGGAATTTCGCCATCTGTTTTCACAGTCGGTCCGCAACCGGATGCGGGGAACCTCGGCGGTCGGCGCGATGCTGAGCGGCGGCCTCGATTCTTCCTCGATCGCCTGCGTCGCCGGCCTGCAGAATGCCGCTGAGCGAAGGCCGCGACTGCCCACCTTCTCGTTGATCTTCGAGAAGGGCTCCTCGATGGATGAACGTCCCTTCATCGATGCCGTGCTGGAGCAGAAAAAGGTCGACGGGACGCTGATCGCCGTCGGCAACTACGCGCCGTTCGCGGAGTTCGACCGCATCCTGGAAGAGCAGGAAGGAACCTTCCTGGCGCCGGGCCTGTCGCTGACCCGTAGCATCTACAGGACTGCCGGGGCGAAGGGCATCAAGGTGCTGCTGGACGGCCATGGCGGCGACGAGGTCGTTTCGCAAGGCCATGGCCATCTGCACGAACTTGCCAATGCCGGCAAATGGATGGAGCTGTGGCGGGAGATGCGCGGCGCCGCCGACACCTATGGCGACGGCATGCTCGGCATGTATTTCCAGTTCCTGACCATTTACGGGCCGGCATGGCGCATCGCCAAGCTCAGACATGCGGCAAACCGCATCCTCAACAGGATGCGCGCGCCTACGCCACGCGGTGGAAGCTGGCGCGATCTGATCAATCCGGACCTGGCCAGGCGAACCGACCTTGTCGAAAGATTTCACAGGGCGGGCTATATGCCGCCAAGCGTCAGTGCCAGCGAGTCCTTGACGCATCGCTGGATCCTTTCAAACGGATATGTGCCGCATGCGTTCGAGGTTCTCGACAAGGCCGGAGCCAATTTCGGCGTCGAGCCACGCTATCCGTTCTGGGACAAGCCGCTGGTCGAGTTCTGCCTGGCATTGCCGGGTGAGGAAAAGCTGAATCGCGGCTTTGGCCGCTATGTGCTGCGCCGCGCCATGGAGGGCGTGTTGCCGGCTGCGGTTCAGTGGCGGCGCGACAAGATCGATTTCACCGCCAATCTCGTCAACGGCATGCTCGGCAACCACCGCGATCTCCTGGAGCAGGTGCTCGTCTCCGATGCCAGGCGCATCGCGCCCTATGTCAACCTGCCAGTGGTGACCGCCGCCTATGCGCGGCTGCTGCGCCAGCCGGACCAGGCAGCGCCGCTGGATGTCCAATATGTCTGGCGCTCGGCGTCGCTGTCGCTCTGGCTGCGTCAACTCCAGCACGGTGGGAGTCCCGCATGATGCCTCGCAACACATTGCTCGCCGCTGACCTACATGACCAGGTCCATCCGCAAGGCCAAGCAGTGAGACAACGTCGCTTCTACAAGGCCTACGGCCTGACGATCAGTTCGGACGTGGCGTTGCCCGAGCTGGAGCCGGCCGAGCCGGCTGCGGCCGACATCGTGATCGCGGTGGGTCCGATCGACTTGCCAGCGCCTTCGCTCAAGGCCGGGACCGCTTTTCGGTTCGAGCCAGACTGGCAATATCTGGCATGGCCGGCGGTCGGCGCATTTCTGATCAGCGATGCCTGCCGGATCGACGTGGATCCGGCGCCGGGGATCGACGACCAATTGATCGCGTTTCCGCTGCTGGGGCCGGTGCTGGCGCTGCTGCTGCATCAGCGCGGCCTGCTCGTCCTTCACGCCAGCGCCATTGCCGTCGGCGGCAAAAGCGCGATCTTCATGGGCGACAAGGGCGCCGGCAAATCAACGACAGCGAGCGCGATGATCCGTGCCGGGCATGGATTGCTCACCGACGATGTCGTGGCGCTCGATCTGGCCGCCGAGCCGATGATCGTTCCGGGCTTTCCGCAGCTCAAACTGGCCGCCGATGCCGCCGCCGCCATCCAGATCCGGCAGGCGGAAGTGCGCCCGCAAGTGCATCCTGCCATCGACAAGACCCAGCATCGGCTGCATGGCGGATTTTCGAGCGACACGATACCGGTGACGCGGATCTATATCCTTGAGCGCGGCGAGAAGGCCGCGATATCGCCACTGCCGGGCCTCGGTGCCTTGCCGGCAATCATCAAGTTTTCCTACGTGACACGCTTCGGCCGCCCGGCCCTGGTCGGCGACTTCGCCGCAACGCATCTTCGTCAATGCGCCCAGTTGGCCGACCATGTCGGCGTGTGTCGCCTTGAAGTGCCGACCGGCCTCGATCGCATCGGCGAAGCCGTCGATCTGATCGAGAAGGATCTGGCGGCCGACAATCGGCGGCGGTGAGCCAAGCATGGCTGGATCCTCACCCTTTCGCCTGTCGCTGTTGCGGGAAGTCGCCGGGTTCGGCTCCGTAGTCGCTCGGATCGGCGGGCGGAGGGCCTGGACGGCATTGATCTTCCTGATCCTGGGAAGCCTGACCGAAGGCATCTCGATCCTGCTTCTTGTTCCTCTGCTGCATCTGGTGGGGCGGCCCGATCAGAATTTCGCGATCAAGCTGCCTGACAACGACATGGTGCGCTGGCTGGTGCCGGATGGGACGCTGCAATTGACGACGGTGCTTTGCATGCTCGTCGGGCTGGTCACGCTGCAAGCGGCTTTCAACCGCTTCAGATCCGTTTACATGGCCGGCCTTCTGCTCGATTTCATCAACCGCCTGCGCATGAACCTGTTCGAGAGCATCGGCAAGGCGCGCTGGGGGATATTCGCGCGCATGCGAAGTTCCGACCTCGACCATGCGCTGACCGGCGACATCGACCGCGTGCAGGCGGCGGCCTTCTCGCTGATGATGCTGGTGCAGATCGCCGTGCTTCTGGCCGGCTACCTCATGGTCTCGCTGTTCATTTCGCCGATAATGACATCGGTCGCCATCGTGATCGGCGTGCTGACGTTTGTTGCGCTACGGCCGTTTCGAGCCCGGGCCACGGCATTCGGCCGGGTCCTGACGACCAATCGCCAGGAGCAATACCGCACGGTCTCGGAGTTTATCGGCGGCATCAAGGTGGCCAAGAGCCTGAACGTCGAGGCGACCTATTTCGCGCAGCTCCAGTCGACGCTGGAACGGATGAAGACCGACAATATCAACTATGTGCGCAACAGCTCGATCGGCACCGCCCTGTTCCAGGTGGCCAGCGTTGTGGGCCTGAGCCTGTTCGTCTACATCGCGCTGGTTCGCTTCCACCTTTCGCTTGCCGAGATCGTCGTCCTGCTACTGGTTTTCATGCGCATTGCGCCGCGTTTCATGGACATGCAGACGCAGGCCCAGCAAGTTTTGATCAATTTGCCGGCCTACACCTCGATGCGCGACTTGCAGACGCGTTTCGACGCCGAGCGCGAGCCGGCGAATGCCGAGCCGCAGGCGAATGGAAAGCTGTCGCTCGACAAGGGTTTGAACATACGCAACGTCTCCTTCGCCTATGGCGACGGCACCGGCAAGCCGGTGGTGAGCGACATCACCTTCGGTCTTCCCGCCGGCAAGGTGACGGCGCTTATCGGCCCTTCGGGATCGGGCAAGAGTACGATCGCCGACATGCTGCTTGGCCTGCTCGAGCCGACGCAAGGCAGAATTCTTGCCGACGGCATCGAGATCAGTGCCGCCAATCGCCGGCGCTGGCGCGATCAGGTGGCGTATGTGCCGCAGGATGTGTTCCTGCTGCACGAAACGATCGCCGCCAATCTGCGCCTTGCCGCGCCACAAGCCAGCAATGACGATCTTTGGAAAGCACTTCGATCGGCGCATGCCGCGGAGTTTATCGAACGGCTCGAACACCAACTGGACACGGTGGTCGGCGACCGTGGCGTCCGGCTCTCGGGCGGTGAACGCCAGCGTATAGCGCTGGCGCGGGCGCTGCTTCGCAAGCCGTCTCTGCTCATCCTGGATGAAGCGACCAGCGCACTCGACTGGCAGAACCAGTCGTTGATCGCCAAGTCGATCGATGGGCTGCGCGGTTCGATGACGATCCTGACCATTGCGCACCGGCCATCGATGATCGCCTTCGCCGACTGGGTCGTGGCCATGGAAAACGGCCGGATCGTCGAGGTCGGGCAGTATCAGCGGCTGAAGGAAAAAGCCGGAAGCCGATTGTCCCAGATGCTTTCAGGCGAGCAATCCGAGCGGGAGCCGGCCGACGCGACCTGAGGTTGCTGCGCAGGCTTCGAGCAATATCAGTGAAGGCTTCGCCTTGCGGTGAATTTCTCGCCTTCGGTGGCTTTGTCCGCGCTCAGGTTTCTTTCGGCTTCACGGGCCTTGTCGGCCGACGTCGGCGCGCTCCTGGCAACCATGACGTAGACCATCAGGAAGTAGCCGACCTGAATGATGACCGCGCAGATGACAACGCGAATCAATGTTGTGGCAAGCGACGCGCCGTCGGCATAGGACCATGCCACCACGATCGCGAGGGCGAAAAGCATTCCGACGATGAATTTTGGCAGTGACATGACCGGCGGCCCGTCAACCAGCCCGAGCATGCAAAAACGACGACTTACCCACCCGAGTATCTCCCCATTCGCCATGCGGGCTTATCAGTTTGCCCGCTGTCGGCCGGTTGCTTCCGGCCTTTCCCAACCTATCGAGACTCTAACAGAAATAATTTGCGACTCTATTAAGGCGGGAAACTGACGGCAAGGCCAGACGCAATTAATTTTGAATGGGCTTCAGAGATCGACTCTGCCATGCTGCGGCGCACACGCAGGCATCATGGCCAACCTCTGGAGATGAATCCAACGCCAGTAAAAGCCACAATATTAATTAGTATTTTATGCGAATATCCCTATTTTCCGCATTCAAATAGAGCACATGTATGTTTCCTGGCCGATGCCAAAGAACGATTTGCCCAAAGATGGCCTTAAAAAGACACTAGATTTCCTGATTTTGCTCACGGTTTGTCACAAACGTGCCACAAAGGCGAAATTTTGTGCAGAGCGAGTTTATTATTTGGTCAATTCATGACGCGACTATTTCAACAGCATGGGAAATTGTGTGTTGCGCTGCAGCATTTTTTTGATATCTTGCCGTAAACCATTCGTTGAACGTATGGAGTTTACGGCATGAGGGATATCGCTAAGTCGGCCAATGCGGGCTTTTCGCAGGTCGGCATTGATTTTCCGCCACCAATCGGCGGTCTGCTCAAGCGCAGTTTTGATATTGTTGGTTCACTGGTCGGCCTGGTAGCGCTCAGCCCGCTGTTTGTGATGGTTGCGCTTCTGGTCAAGCTGTCCGACGGCGGCTCGATTTTCTACGGTCATAAGCGGATCGGCAGGGGAGGACGTATCTTCCCGTGCCTCAAGTTCCGCACCATGGTTCCGGACGGCGAAAGGGTGCTGGCCGCCTATCTTGCGGCCAATCCCGACGCCAATGCGGAATGGACGGCGACCCGCAAGCTGAAGAACGACCCGCGCGTCACCCGTGTCGGAGCCGTTCTGCGCAAGCTCAGCCTCGATGAACTGCCGCAGATCATCAACATCCTGCAGGGCGATATGAGCCTTGTCGGACCTCGTCCCGTGGTGCGCGACGAGCTTGAGATCTATGGCAGTGCCGCGGTCTACTATTTGAAGTCGCGCCCCGGCCTGACCGGGCTTTGGCAGGTCAGCGGACGCAACGACGTTTCCTATGACAGCCGCGTCGCGTTCGACCGCCACTATGTCGAGAACTGGTCGTTGTTCGAGGATGTTCGCATCATCATCAAGACCGTGCCTGCCGTGTGGATGTCGCGCGGATCCTACTGACCGGGCGGCAGTCGCCCATTCCGGCGTGGCGATGCCGACAGCAAGCTCATCGGGCGATGGGGCCAAAGCGGATCGGAAACGTTCAGTTGAAAACAGATATTCTTGACCTCTTTCGCACCGGCAGTTCTGCCGGTCGTTTGGTGCCGGCCCGCCTCACGGCCGCCTGCCTCGCTTTGTCCCTCGCCTTCCCGCAGATGGCCGCAGCAGATGAGTATCGTCTCGGCTCGCAGGACAAGCTCAATATCCGTGTCGCCGAATGGCAGACGGTCGAGGGCACGTTCCGCGATTGGGCGGCCGTAAACGGTGAATATTCGGTCGGCCCCGCCGGAACCTTGTCGGTGCCGTTCGTGGGCGAGCTGCCGGCAGCCGGCAAGACCACTTCGGAGATCGCCGCCGCGATCAGCCAGGCATTGCAACGTAAGCTGGCGCTTTCGGACAAGCCCGAAGCGTCGGTGGAAATGGTGCAGTTCCGGCCGTTCTACATTTCAGGCGAGGTGCAGTCACCCGGCCAGTTTCCCTACGTGCCCGAGCTGACCGTGCTCAAGGCGATCAGCGTTGCCGGCGGCATAAGGCGCAATGCAGATTACGGCCCCCAGATCGGCAAAGACCTGGTCACCGCCAAGGGCAATTACGACATTTACGAGGACCAGCAGGTTCGCCTGCTTGTCAGGCGGGCGCGTATCGATGCCGACATTGCTGGCAAATTGAGCTTCGATCCGCCGAAGGAGGTCGCAGACGATCCGCGACTGCCGGCTATCGTCGCCGATGAAATGGCGATTCTGAAGTCCGACCAGAACAAGCTGAAGCTGAAGTTGCAGGCGCTCGATGAGCTGAAGGGCGTTTTGCAGGCCGAAATCGAATCGCTGCAAAAGAAGATCGTCAATCAGCAGCGACAGGTCGACCTGGCCAAGCAGCAACTCGACAGCATCGGCCCGCTGGCGCAGAAGGGCTTGATCGTCAACACGCGCGTGCTGACTTCGGAGCAATCGATCGCCAATCTTCAGGGCCAGGTCCTGGACTATGAAACGGCCATCCTTACCGCCAAGCAGTCGATCAGCAAGGCGACGCAGGATGCCATCGATGCGCAGAACACCCAGAGTTCGAGCCTCGCCGCCGACCGCCAGCAGACCGAGACGGATCTGAACGAAGCCACGTTGAGGGTGGGCATGCAAAAAAGCCTGATGGCGGCGGCATCGGATCCGGCAACGACGGCTGCCATCACGAGCGGCGCAGAACCGGCCTTCCTCTATTCGCTAGTACGCGTTGTCGACGGCAAGACGAGCGAGATCGCCGCCAAGGAGGACACGCCAGTGCTGCCGGGCGACGTGATCAAGGTCAAGCTGGCGCCGACGGCCAGCCAGTAGGCAACGCCCGGCGTCATCGACGCCGGCCGGCAGGAATTGAGAAGGCAGCATCGAGTGCCGCCCAGCCCGGGCGCAGGAGACCAGCTGTAGTCCTCGCGCAGCGATCCGCTGATGAAGGCATAGAATGCAGCCGGCACCCCGCCACGTGTACCTCAATCTCGACGCGCTGCGCGGCGTGGCGGCGATCAGCGTGATGCTCTATCATTTCTCGCCGTTCATCACCGACGGCAAGGTGCTGCCCTCGAGCTATCTCGCGGTCGATCTGTTCTTTCTGCTGAGCGGGTTTGTCATCGCTCACGCCTATGACCGGAAGATCGAAACCGGGATGGGGTTCGGCACTTTCCTGCTGATCCGGCTGATCCGTCTCTATCCGCTTTACCTTGCTGGTACGCTGCTGGGCTTTTTCTATCTGCTGATCAAGAACCGGCTGATCCCTGCTGAGTACCTGCCGCTTTCGGACATCGCCGTCATGCTGACGACGGGCATGTTTTTCATTCCGCTTGTCGGCAGCGCCTATCACACGATCTTCCCGCTCAACCCCGCCTCCTGGTCGCTGTTCTTCGAGTTCATCGTCAACATCGCCTATTTCCTGCTGTTCTTCGTGCTGCCGAAAAGGCTGCTGACAGCGCTCATCGCCGGCAGCCTCGCATTGCTGGTCGTGGCGGCGGCCGTGGCCGGCACGCTCGACTTCGGCATGACCGGACAGACCATCATCAGCGGCCTGCCGCGCGTGTGTTTCTCGTTCTTTCTCGGCGTGCTTTTGTGCCGATCGATCGGACGCTATCAGGGCAGGCTGGGCTTCCTGCAAACCGGCTACTTCGCCGAGATCGCGCTTGCGCTGACGCTGGTGATCTTTGCCATCGCGCCGCATGGCGCCTTGCGCCCGGTCTATGATCTGGCCTGCGTGGTGATCTTGTTTCCGATCATGGTCGTGGTTGGAGCGCTGGCACCAACCCATCCGCGCGCCGCAAAGCTCTACAGCTGGCTCGGGCGGATCTCCTATCCGATCTATATCATTCACACGCCGCTGCTGATGATCATCGCGGGCGCCGGCAAGGCCGTGTCCATCGATCCGTTCGCGAACCACCCGTGGTTCGGCATCGTCATGGCCCTGGCCGTGATCGCCATCGGCGACATCGCTACGCGCCTCTATGACGAACCGGTGCGGCGGTTCCTGCAGCGGCAGATGCTGCGCTCGCGCGCCATCGCCTGAGCGCTGCCCCGTCCCTATCTCATTGCGTGCGTTCAGCCATTTTCGGTTTCGCTTCCTGGATGGCAATCCAGGACCGTTGCGGCAGCACCGCCGGCACTTCGCGCAACTTGAACAGGCTGTAGTAGACGACGAATGACGCGGTGAAATAGGGGCCGAGGATTTCGACCTCGAAGAAGGAGCGGAGCAGCATCAAGCCCGCCGCTCCGGCAAGGACCACTGAATCAGCCCGCCAGTCGCGAAAGATTACGGACGACACGTGTCCATAGAAGGACCGCAGGATGACCAGAGCGATCAGCGTCACGCCGACAAAACCGAGTTCGACCAGCGTCTCGATATAGGTGTTGTGGAAGTGGAAGCCGGTGCGGGTCGAGATGTAGAACTCGGCCCACAACCGTTCCGCCTCGGCGAAGCCCTGCACCCAATAGGCAGCATAGCCATAGCCGAGGATGGGGAATTGCTGGGCGGCTTGCCAGCCCTGCTCCCAGAGATAGGTTCGCCCGGTGAGCGTCGAATCCTTGCCGAAGATGCCGAGCACGAAATCCAGCAGACCAAGGTTCAGGGCGGCAAAGACTGCCCCGACCAGCGTGCAGGTACCGACCGCGAACAGCACCCGTCGGTAGCGGCGCGACAGCACCTTGCTCATGGAGAGCAAGATGACGACCGCCAGCGCTGCCGGCAGCGACGCCACCGAGGTGGCGGAATGCGCAATGGCGAGCATATAGACCGACAGCAGGCCTATCGGCGCCGTCCAGACCAGGCTTGGCCAGCCACGCCGGTAAAAGACGACGAAAACGAAACAGAGATAGATGCCGAGCGACGAGAAGAAGCCGACCTGGTTCTTGGAGCCGAAAGCACCGACGAAATTGAAGGTTCCGTCGAGAACGTCCTCGGCGTAGTTCCCGACTTTGAGCGAATAGAGCAGGACGACAAAAATCCCGATTAGCGAGCCCACCACCAATGTTCGGACGCTGACCGTGCGCGCGGCGATGTAGGCGCACAGGATATGCGAGAAGTACTGAAGTCCCGCTCGCGCGGTGATGCCTGGCGCATGCGACCAGAAGACCGAGAAGCAGATGTAGGCCGCGAAAGTCAGCGGCAGCCAGGCGTCGGAGAGATGGCGCAAAAACCGCCGGTAATCCACAAGGATGAGCGGCAGCCAGACCGCATAGTAGGCCAGGATCAGGATCTGGCCGAAATTGGTGGAATAGGCGAAGGCAAAAACCGAAACGGCAACAGCAAAGCTGCCATAGACGGCGTTCTTTTCCGGTTCCACCAGCAAGGATTTTGGAATCTTCATATCTGTATCGGATTTCTCATCCACGCAGCCTTTCATCGGGCGCAAGCGCCGATCGGCGATTATCCGCGAGATGCCCGCTCGGCAGGCATCCATTGTGCAGTGCAATATAACCTATCGCCCCCGTCACTCAACGGCAAAAGTGTCACGGGCAAACGGGTCGGTAGGCGGGACCATGCACCATAGGAATGGCGCGAATGCGGCTCGCCTGTGTCAACCTGTCCGCCATCATCCTGTTTGCTGTCATCAATGAGATGAATACAATATGCGAAAAGTGATCCGCGTGTGCTGCCGGCTGGAGGGAACGGATGGATAAACCTCGAATCTTCCTGGGCTCGTCGGGAAAGCAGCAGAAGCTGCTGCAGGCGCTGACACGCGGGCTCGACGACGTCGCGCAGGTGGAACCCTGGACGACGTCCTTCAATCCCGGGACCTCCACCCTGGAGCGCCTCCTCGAGCTCACGCGTGAGGTCGACTTTGCCGCTTTCCTGTTTGCCCAGGACGACTGGACGAGCGCAAGCGTGCCGGCATCGGCGGCGCCGGTCTCCGCTCAGGCGTCCCCACGCGACAATGTGGTCTTCGAAGCCGGTCTCTTCGGCGGAGTCCTCGGAATGCGCCGAACGTTTATCCTGCATGCGAACGGCTCCAAGCTGCCAAGCGATCTCCTCGGCCTGACCTCGGTCCGGTATGGCGACGCGACGACTGCCGCGGAGATGAGGGTGGTCAACCAGAAGCTGCGCAAAGCAATCGAGAACGAGAGCCGCGTCGCTCGTATCGAGGGCCTTTGGTGGCAGTTTTCCCTGTCGGAGCGCACTGCCAAGGAGCCATCCGCCGTGAGCCTTTTGC
Source organism: Mesorhizobium sp. P2_E10 (assembly GCF_056404235.1). Lineage (NCBI taxonomy): Bacteria > Pseudomonadati > Pseudomonadota > Alphaproteobacteria > Hyphomicrobiales > Phyllobacteriaceae > Mesorhizobium > Mesorhizobium sp. P2_E10. Next base: position 559,370 of record NZ_JBFUEK010000001.1, on the reverse strand, counting down.
GGATCTCGCGAGACCGTGACGGTGCGCTGGAGCTCACCGGTCGCTCATGGCAGGAGAACGGCAGTCTATCAGCCAGATACTGGAGCGAAGCGACGAAAGAGAGAAAGCAGACTCCCGGCATCTTCTACTACTGGAACGGAGAGCGGCCGATGGACGCGAATGCGCCGCAGCTGCACGGAACCGGGGAGATCCTGCTTGAGTCCGCCGAGCGCGCATCAGGCTACTTCACGACGCGAGCCGAAACAAACCCGGAGCTGAATGCGCGCACCTCCGGTGTCTATCTGCGCGCCGATCCCGAAGACCTGGCTATTCTGGACGGGCGCGACAATCAGCGGCGAGTGGAGCTGATCGCCGAGCGGCTGAGCGATTGGAAATCGATCGCCTGAGAATTCCGTGCGTTTGGGGACCCTGGCGCTTCGCCTGAGCCATAGACCCAGCGCCGTATGGAGAGATGTCGCCAAGAGCGCCTCTCGATCGCTGGCCCACCAGTATCCCGTTTGGCGGCTCCAATCCCGCCTTGAACTTGTCCGCACGTGACTTCACAGTCGCCGCCGATCGGGAGGATGATAGCATGCGTTTTGCAGGACGGTTTGCCGGACGCTCGGCCGTGATCACTGGCGGCGCCTCCGGAATCGGCCTGGCCGTGGCTCAGAGACTTGTCGAAGAGGGCGGACGTGTTTGTGTCTGGGATCGCGACCCCGCCCAGATCGAACATGCCAAGGCTGTTGTCGCGGATTTGCAGGGCGTGACCATCGACGTTTCCGATCCAGTCGCGGTTGAAGACGCCGCGAAACGCGCGATCCAGGGGCTTGGCGCGGTCGATATCCTCGTCACCAGTGCCGCCATCACCGGACCGAACATGACCACCTGGGAGTATTCCATCGACGACTGGCGCCGGGTCATCGACATCAACATCAATGGCGTCTTCTTTTGCAACAAGGCACTGGTGCCGCATATGCTCGAACGCAATTACGGCCGGATCGTCAACATCGCGTCGATTGCCGGCAAGGAGGGCAACCCCAACGCCTCGGCCTACAGCACGTCGAAGGCGGCGGTGATCGGCATGACCAAGTCGCTGGGCAAGGAGCTGGCCAGGACCAAGGTGACGGTGAACTGCGTCACGCCGGCGGCGGTGCGCACGGCGATCTTCAACCAGATGAGCCAGCAGCACATCGATTTCATGCTGTCGAAAATACCGATGGCGCGGTTTGGCGAGGTCGAGGAGGTGGCAGCACTGATCGCATGGATCGCTTCCGAGGAATGTTCCTTCACCACCGCAGCGGTGTTTGACGTTTCCGGCGGCCGGGCTACCTATTGAAGCAAGTGAGGCGCGATTTGCCACCGAGAGCTGTGGCCGTCCGCCCGGAGTTTGCTTTGCTTGCCTGGCGTTGACCCTCCTTTGTCCGACGAAGAACTGCTCGACCGCTTCCAGCACGCGGCCTTCGGCTATTTCCTGGAAACCGTGAACCCGGAGAACGGGTTGGTCGCCGACACCTCGCGGCCGAATTGGCCGGCAAGCATCGCGGTCGTCGGCTTTGCGCTGTCCTGCTATCCGGTCGGGGTCGAGCGCGGTTGGATGACGCGCGAAGCTGCGATCAAGCTGACGCTTGCCACACTGCGTTTCTTCCACAACAGCCGGCAAGGCAATGGCGATGACGTCACCGGCCACAAGGGTTTCTACTACCATTTCCTCGACATGCAGACCGGCCTGCGCACCTGGCGCTGCGAATTGTCGATGGTCGACACGGCGCTGCTGATGGCCGGCGTGCTGGTGGCCGGCGCCTACTTCCGAGGCGACAGCGAAGACGAGGTCGAGATCCGCGACTTGGCGGACGTGCTCTACCGCGGCGTCGACTGGCGCTGGGCGCAAGGCCGCCGCCCAACCGTGCGGCAGGGCTGGAAGCCGAAGAGCGGCTTTCTGTATTCCGACTGGGAAGGCTACAACGAAGCGACGATCCTCTACGTGCTGGCGATGGCTTCGCCGGACAAACCGGCCTCGGACGACAGCTATGCCGCGTGGACGTCGACCTATCAGTGGGAAACCATCTACGGCTACGACGTGCTCTATGGCGGACCGCTGTTCATGCATCAATTCTCGCATGCCTGGATCGACTTCGCCGGCATCCGGGATGCGTTCATGCGCGAGAAGAACTCCGACTATTTCGAGAATAGCCGTCGTTCGACCTACATCCATCGCGACTATGCCCGGCAAAACCCGCTTGGCTATGACGGTTACGGTGAAGGATTGTGGGGCCTTTCAGCCGGCGACGGACCCGGCAATTTCCGCGCCCAGATCGCGCGGCAGCCGCGCAAGTTTTTCAGCTATGCGGCGCGCGGCGCCCCCTTCGGCCCGGATGACGGGACGATCGCGCCGTGGTCCTGTCTGGCATCGCTGCCCTTCGCCCCCGAGATCTGCCTGCCGGCATTGCGGCAGCTGCAAGAGCGCTACCCCCAAATGATCGACAATTTCAGGGTGCCGAGCGGCTTCAACCCGACGCTGGCGAACCGGCGAAATTTTGGGCCGAGCGGCTGGATATCGGAAGGGCACTACGGCCTGGACCAGGGCATCGTCGTGCTGATGATCGAAAACCACCGCTCGCGCCTGATCTGGGAGCTGATGCGGTCAAGTCCGCCCATTCGTCTTGGCCTCAGCAGGGCGGGCTTCACAGGCGGCTGGCTGTCGCAGCCGGCGCGCGCTCCTCAGTCATGAAGATCCCTGGGGATTGCCGGGCCGACCGAAAAATCCGTGAAAGTGACCTCGAAGCCCTCGCGTTGCGGCGAACAGCACATCATGCCGACATCGGCCGACTTCGAGGGCGGGAAATATGCAAGCCGCACCGGCTTCCAATGGCCGTCGGCCGCATCCAGATACTGGACACGGATGGTTTCGGCATGGCGGGTCAGACGGATCCTGACGCCGTTCGGATCGGCCGCAATGCTGACCAGCGACCAGTCGGAGGTATCGTTGGTGACGACGACAGAGAAATACGCCTGCCCGTCGGTGTATTCGATGCCGGCCTTGATCCAGTGCGTTTCGCTCAGCCGGACCATCAGCCCGGCCTGGTCGTAGAGCACCTCATAGCGCCCCTTAACCGTGACTTCGGCGCTGAAATCGCCCTCGACCGACTGATAGAGGAAGTGGCCATTGTCGCGCCAGAAGCCGTAGAAGGTTTCGCGCCAGAAGTCGGTTTCCTTGCCGGTGCGCACATGGACCGCGTTGTCGCCGAAAGCGTGATGCGGCGGCGGGTTGAGCCAGGTCAGGTTCGCATGGTGAGATGATGTCATCCGTTGCTTGCCTGCCTGGTCCGTCCTGCCGCCGGATTGATCAGCCGGCAAATGTGTAAGCGGTCTTCACCGTGGTGTAGAATTCCACCGCGTAGCGACCCTGTTCGCGCGGACCGTAGCTCGACCCCTTGCGGCCGCCGAAGGGAACATGGAAATCGACGCCTGCCGTCGGCAGATTGACCATCACCATGCCGGCTTCCGAATTCCGCTTGAAATGCGTGGCGTGCTTGAGGCTCGAGGTGCAGATTCCGGACGTCAGGCCGAACGGCGTGTCGTTGGCCACCGCCAGCGCTTCGTCATAGTCCTTGACGCGGATGACGTTGGCGACCGGCCCGAAAATCTCTTCGCGCGAAATGCGCATGGCGTTGGTGGTTTCGGTGAAGAGCGTCGGCTGGAGATAGAAACCGGGCGTTTCGCGGTCGAGCCGCTCGCCGCCGAAGGCGAGGTTGCCGCCCTCCTTGCTGCCGATGGCGATGTAATCCTCGTCCTGCTTCAGCTGGCTGCCGTCGACGACCGGGCCGATATGGGTTTTCGCATCGAGCGCATCGCCGACGACCAGCTTGCTCATGCGATCCTTCAGAGCCACGACGAAGCGGTCGTGGATTCCGTCCGTTACGACCAGGCGGGACGACGCGGTGCAACGCTGGCCGGTCGAGAAATAGGCGCCGTTGACGGCGCAGTCGACGGCGACGGCCAAGTCGGCGTCATCGAGAACGACGAGCGGGTTCTTGCCGCCCATTTCGAGCTGGAACTTGCGCATATGCTCGACGCTTGCCGCTGCGACGCGTTTTCCCGTGCCGACCGAGCCGGTGAAGGTGATGGCGTTGAGGTCGGGGCTGTCGAGCATGGCCTGGCCGACCACCGAACCCTTGCCCATGACAAGGTTGAGAACGCCCTTGGGCAGGCCGGCGCGATGCAGGATGTCGACGATGGTCCAGGCGCTTTCCGGAACCAGTTCGGCCGGCTTGAAGACGATGGTGTTGCCGTAAGCGAGCGCCGGCGCAATCTTCCACGCCGGAATGGCGATCGGGAAATTCCACGGCGTGATGATGCCAACCACGCCGACGGCTTCGCGGGTGATCTCGACCCCGACGCCCGGCCGCACGCTGGGGACCAGTTCGCCCGCCAGGCGCAACGTCTCGCCGGCGAAGAAATCGAAGAGCTGGGCGGCGCGAATGGTCTCACCGATGCCCTCGACCAGCGTCTTGCCTTCCTCGCGCGCCAAAGACCGGCCGATTTCATCCTTGCGCGCCATGATCTCGTCCGACGCCTTCTTCAGCACCGCATGGCGCACCAGGGGCGCCGAGCGCGACCAGGCCGGAAAGGCGGCTTTCGCCGCGGCAATGGCTTGCAGGGCCTGTTCGACGCCGGCCGAGGCATATTCGCCAACCACGTCGCCTGTGTCCGAAGGGTTGATGTTGCGGGAGCCGGCCTCGCCCACCCACTCGCCGTCGATCAGATTTTTACGAAACAGGGTCATCGTCTTTCCTTGTAGGTTCGCTGGTGGCGCCGTCTGCCGGGGTCATCTATCACCGAGCCATCTGTCGCCCAAGTCATTTATCAGACAAATAGCGATAGTGTGATGACGTTTCAAATCGAATAGCCGATGCCGCGCGCCGGCGAAAGCCTGCGTGTCACCCTGGCAAGATGGCCGGAACGAGATCGGTTCCCGTCAGCCCGCAAAGGACCAGAACAGGCAGGCCAGCGTCGCGACGGCAAAGACAACAAGGAACAGGCTTCTGAGCAGGATATTGCGCCGCAGCTCATTCATGATGAAATGGCACCCGACGATGGCGGCGACGAACAGGAACCGCCAGTTCAGCAGTGCCCACAGGGCGCCGCTCTGACCGAAAGCCCATCTGGTGACAAGGCAGCCGACAATGGTGGCGAACAGGGCGATCGTCGCCCAGAAGATCACGTCCGCGGCATTGGTCAGGACGACACCGGCGGCTCGAATGGGCAGGATCATCATCAGCATGGCGCTGAAAAAGTAGACGGCGGCGAGCGGGATGAACGACCCGGCATCGGCGATGCCATCCAGGCGTTTCACGCCGGTCACGCCATAGGGATAGCCATGCCTGGCGACAGCCAGGCTCAGCGCCATGAGCAAAGCCGTCAGCACGGCAACCAATGCGAATGAAGTGAGGGCCTTGCTCATGCCGTTCCCTGAAGAGACGAATCAAACAAGGACGTTTTTAGCCCACGACAGCTTCGCCCGCTCTGGAAAAGAGCGACCCCGGTTACCTCTCGACAAGTTCAAAGGCGCCATGCATGGGCGATGAGGTTGGGGCGCCATGACCAATGAAACGATCGCGGCGGAATTGAAGACCACGACCCACCATTTGCCGCCGGTCAGGAAACCGTAGCCGTCGGCAACGGCCAGCCTCACCAGAAGCCGACGAGCGACCTCAGCATCGCCTTGGCGCCAATCGCCTGCCTGCAGGTTTTGCGAAACCCGGCCCGTCCCGTTGCGTCAAGGACATCATCGTCGATGTCGCGCAGAATGGTACGCGCATTGTGCCATCCGATCCGGGCAAGGGCCGATGCCAGTTCGGCACGCGCGGGATCGAACGGGGCTTGATCTTCCGTTGGGCTTGCAGCCTGGTCGATATCATTGCTGGCGCCGAGCGTATGCCGAGGAATTTCCACGATGCTGCGGACGTCGAACGGCACAGGCCGGCCCAGAAAATGAGAGATCATATGCAGGGACAAGGCCGGCGATGAAACCAGTTGCTCGTAGGATACGAAATGCACGGGAACGCCGGTACGGCCAAGCGCGTCCATGGCAAAATAAAACTGGTTCCAGTAATCCGCCGGATTGCGAAATCTGTATTGCATCTGCTTCGGCTCGGTAAAATCCTGCCTGATTTCAAACGAACTGTTCAAGAACGATCCGAGGCTTCTGCTCTGCCTGAAAATGGTGTTGTTCCTGGCGAGGCGGTACCACGACAGAAGCTGGGTCACCGGGTCCTTGCTGACAACGACAATGGGCAATTCTCCATAGTGCATGTCGCGCCCATTCATCAGGGCCGGAAAGATCCCGTGCTTCCAGAACCCCTGGTCGAAAACGACCGGTATCTTGAGATGGCGTTCGAGCAGGTGTTTCGCGAGGTTGGTGCCGGATCTCGGCGTGCCCATGACACGGACCCGGACGGCATCATCGCCAAGCCGCTTCCATGAGTTACTGCGCGCTGAAATGTTCATAGTGGGTTTCCGTTGCATTCTCGAAAGGCAGACTGTTCAGCCGCCAATTCGCTCCGGCTGCTGCCTTGCCTCTGTCGCCATGAAATCGGACCCATGGACCCGGTGGGCGGGATCACCGGAACCGAGCGCGGCGACATGGTCGATTATGGTTGCGAAAAACTCGCGCTCGCGGATCGGACGGTATTGCGAGGCGATCGTTGCACGCAGTTCGCCAAGCCAGACCGGGTCAGTGCAGGCTTTGGCAACCGCGGCGCACCATGCTTCAACGTTGCGCGCCGGGATCGTCGGCATCAATCCTTGCGTTGCCTCGGCCAGGGATGGCGCGTCCGAGATGAGAACCGGCAGCCCGAAATCGAGGCATTCGGCCGCGCCCAGGCCCCAGCCTTCCACAGCGGAAGGGTAGACGCTGAATTCAGCGCCTCGATAGAGCTCCGCCAGCTGCTGGTCGGTGACACTGGAGCGGAACTGAACACGCTCGGCAAGCTCCGGATGCTGCGCCATGAAGGCAACCAGCTCTTCATACATCCACCCCCAGCGGCCGCAAAGGACGAGCATCGGCAGTCGGTCGCCCAAGACAGGAAGCAGTCGGTGCCACACTTTGAGCAGCAGGATATGGTTCTTTCTGATCTCGATCGTCGAGCAATACAAAACGAACTTTCGGTCTTCGATTTGCCGTTCGGGCGGCATCCGTCGGTCTGCGACGCTTTCCCTTAGAAAGGCGCCCGGCGATGCAACCGCGACTTCCGGGAGCCGCTCAAGATTGGATGCCGTTGCGTGGCAGCTCACCCTGTCGGCGGTGTATTTGGACACGCAGACGAGCAGGTGCGAATTCTCCATCTGCCATGCGTTGTCGCGGACGAAATTGCGCGCGTGATGAGGACCGACAAATTGCGGGAAGTCGATCGGGATGATGTCGTGCATCAAAGTGAAAATGCCGGACTTGATGTTCCCGCTGAGCTTCTTCGAGGCAATCTCGTGGATGCTCGCACTGGAGAGAAAGCAGATGGCGTTTTCATCTTTCAGCGGGTCTTTTGTGTCGGCTCGCCTTTGGCGCAGGGACAATTTCATGCCTTTGAAAAGGCGAATGGCCGCCTTGGACAGCTGAAACTTGACCCCGTTTCTCTTCTCGCAACCCGAGACGAAGATCGCCGCCACACGATCGAATTCGCGCCCAAAGACGAACGGCGCGGCTCGCATGATCGACAGCACTTTCCAGAGGCGCGCCAGATACGCGCTCGCCTCCCCTTCAACCGGTTGTGGCAGCTCACCTCCAACCAGTTGCCTTAGATAGCGAAGCTCGGCTGCGCCCAAAGTTTGACCCCGCCCCTGGGAGTCGACGATGAAGAAACCAACCGGCGCGGTCTTCCATCGAAGGGCCTGGCGAATGAGTGCCGTTTCGACGCGAGGGATGCCAACAGGCGGATGCGGCCCCCAGCGGAACGGCAAGGTGGCATCGATATACAGTGTCTTCAATGATTTACCCTTGGTAAAGCTTCCGCACTATCAGGGCAACACAGTTGCCAAGATAGAACTCACGCCTCTTCCGGTCGCATTACTGCGGCCGCTCTTGTTTAGCCTCGATCTGGGTATCGGCTTTGTTAAGCCGCTCTCCCAGGAGCCGAGTCCGTACTACGTGGGAAAATTGCCCACGTCAAGTGTGTCCAACAGCAAATGGCGCGAAGGGGCTCGTCCGCCACCATTCGCGTGAACCCTCATCAGAAAATGAAGCGCGGGGAATTGACTTGTGGGCAAATTTCCCACAGTCTGATTTGGTCAGTCATGCAGATGCAGAAGAGGAGCAAGGGGACTGCGACCGGAACCTCAGCGTACCGGAACCCCCAAGTCTCGGCGGATCCCTGTCCTTCGTATGGTCCGCCGAAAGCAGCCGCACAAAAAGAGCTCGAGCGAGCTCCCCCCGCTTGAACGAGCCCGTCGAACGGCTGCCCCGGCCGGCCTGTCTTTGCTACCCCGAAGACAGGCCGGCCGGATCAACGCTTCCTTTGAACTGACCTTCGCCAGTAGCAATTTTGAAGGGCTTTGGGTGCCCCCTCGGCGCGGCGGCTCGTCTCCCGACTGCTAGGGCGCGCCGGAGCCGCCGCCGGGTTCGCCGCCTGGGCCGCCAGGGCCATCTGGTCCGCCGGGCGCGCCGGGGCCACCCGGCCCGCTTGGGCCGGGGGGATGCTGACCGGGCATGTTGGGTTGGTTCGGCGATTGCTTGCCGGCATTCCCTTGGCGTGACGCCGAGACAATATTCCCGTCCCGGTCAAACCTGATATCGAGAAACGCCCGGACATTGTCAGTCGAATTCGAATCGCCATTTTGGTCATCGATGGCGACGCCCAGGCCTGACTTGAGCCAGCGTCCCTGGCGCTGCAGGAACGTCTCGTACAGGACGCTTGCGACGTAGCTCTGCGGAACCGGGGGCTCCGCCTCCAGATGCACCACTTTGTATCCGCCCGCGACCTTGGCCAGGGTCAGCTGAACCCGGCGATTTGCCAGCCCTGATGATTTCGGTCCGATCTTGAGCCGTCCGACCAGCAACGCACCTGACTTCACGATTGCCAGGCCGCGAAGCGAATACTGCGCTTCATCAGGTCTGGCCTCGATCAAACTCGCAACAATTTTCCCATCGGGCTGGCGAACACCGTAGACGGCTACGATATCGCCCGTGCTGATCTGCAATCCCTCAGCAATGTGACTGGTGTCGATCTGCTGCCCCAGGACCCGCATCGAGCCGGGCGCCGCGCTTTCAACAGGCCCGACCACCTCGCTGGTGACATAGATGGCGCGGGTGATGACGCGACCCGCCTGCTGCACCACCGCGATGCGGACGACATGCCCGACCTTCAGGCTGCTCGAGGTGACGCGGACCCCGTCGATCCACACCGGTACATCCGGCTGATAGCCAACGCGCACGCCGTTGACGAAAATACTGCCGAAGCGCTGGATGGTTCCGACGATGCCGGTGCCGCCGATGCCCTGATCGCTGTCCGTACCCGCCGTCCAACCGGTGCCGCCAATACCCTGGTCTTTCGGCTGTTCTGACGCTCTTGCAAGCAGACTGACAAGCATCGTCGGCACGACCGCCCCGAGCGTCAGAAGATCCCGCCTCGTCGGCCGCCAACTCATGAAGCCTCTCCGCCAGCAGGCTTGGGCTGGGGCAATTCTTCGGCAACAGGCGAAGTCCCGTCCGACGTCAGGATATAGACACCGCAGTTCCATCGGCTGGTCCCACCGGGATCATTTTGAACAGCCTGGTTTGCATACTTGTTTAGCCGGAGCAGCGTTTCGACGGCGACTTCGCGGCTATAGGTCTCCAGCGACTTGGCAAGCTCGGCAGACAGCCCGTCATAGTGGACGGCACGCTCGAGAAACGGCGGGGCGTCGGCCAGGACGTTTTCTGCGGCGGCTGCCGCATGATCTCCGAGATTTCGGGCAAAGTAGTAAAGCCGAACCTCGCCGTCTCCTCGCGGCACCATTGCGCTTTCCAACAGGACAATACGATCTTCGTCGTCGATCTCGACTAGCTTTCGATCGAGCCAGTCGTCCAGGACGGCCCTCGGCCGCAGATCGCGCGTTACCGACTCCACGAGACTGGCAAAGGACGCCTCTCCGGCCTCGCCCATGCGCAGCAACGGCAACGGGATACCTTTGGCATCGACAAACAACGGATCGGCAAGCCAACGCGCGACAATGGCACTCGTCCTCGAAACAGAGTCGGGCACGACCCGCACCGGAGCGCCAGCGCCCCTTAGCCGACTGACCTCCTTTCTGTGAACGCCGGTCAGCAAGCTGACCCGGCTGTCCGTCTGCTGCTTGTCAGGCAGCGCAAATTCATGTTCCGCCACATTGACATAAAGCTGGCGCAACAGATCGACGAAGGTCGGAAACGTCACGCCGCACTTGATCGCCAACCGCACCAACGGGCGCAGAACCCGGTTCAATGCGCCCTGCACCCCGGCGGCATCCAGATGTTGCCCACCCGATTTGGTCATCGCCGTCCTTCACCTAAGTCGACCATCCATCCCTCGAAAATTCGCACCGAAACTAGCCTGTGGGAAATGTTTCCACAAGATGTCAAGGAAATGCCGATAGCGGATGCGCGCTGAGTTTCGGAATTTGCACGCCAACCATGACTGAAAGCCAGAGCCCCAGTCGCCGATCCGGCAGCGAAAGGCAATGAAGGGGAAACTCCGCTTTTGGAAAGAGGAGTTTATCCCGATTGACATGTGTGAAATTTTCCCACACTTTGCGCCATCCGACAATGAAATCTTGAGTGGCAGCAACCGCCGAGCTGCGATCTTGCCAAAGGAGCGGCGTTTTTGAAGAAACCTTACACAAAGCCGACCATAAGCAGGATTGAAGGCAGGCTTAAAGAGACACCGACCAAAGTTGGTGCGCCTCCTGCCGCAGATTCTGCCATCGAGAAATCCCCGGATACAAAACTGCATGCCTTCGGAGAGACGTCCCTATGACTTACCAAAATGGTCTTGATCCACTTGTCTCGATAGCGGCCGATGTTGTTTCGGCTTACATTTCAAATAACTCCCTGCCCGCCGCTGATCTCCCCAGCTTTATCGGCCAGGTCTACACTTCGCTCAAGGTCATTTCCGTTGGCGCTCCGGCTCCCCGGCCCGATGAACTCAAAGCCGCCGTTCCAGTCAGAAAATCCATCATGCCCGACTTCATCATCTGCCTCGAAGACGGCAAGCACTTCAAATCGATGAAGCGGCATATTGCCGTTGAATATGGCCTTACGCCGGATCAATATCGAACAAAGTGGAGCCTGCCTTCCGACTACCCGATGGTGGCACCAAACTATTCTGCAGCCCGCTCGAAACTGGCCAAATCCACGGGGCTCGGCCGACGGCCGAGATAGATTCATGATGTGGACAAAAGAGCCTTTCTTCGGGGCTTGGTCACGCCTGCCAATTCGCTACTGAGAACACGGCCCAGCTTGCATAGACGCCGTTCGTTCTTCAGACGGGTGTTCAACGCGGTTGCACCTGCGCGAGCAGCGCCTCAACCATAGGGAGCATGTTTCCAACGATGATCGCATCACCCGCTGCATTTGGGTGGTCGTTATCCGCTTGCAGCAACTCTGGATGCCCAGTCACGCCCTCCTTGAAGTCGGCGTAGAGCAAGTCTCCATGCTTGGTCGCTAGCTCGGAGAACATCTTTGAAAATGGCTCGGCATAGTCGGCCCCGTGCCCAGCAGAGAGGATAGACGAGCAATAGCTATAAGCCGCGGTTCCAACCACAAGCACTGGAACGCGCTTCTGGGCAAGGATACTCAGAATCTGGTCGAGGTTCGCTCGCGTGTGATCCAGGTCGATACGAGCGCAATCGTTCTGACCCAATTCAACGATGACAACGTGGTTTGCAGGGTTGGCCTGCAGGTCAAGGCCGTCCTTGGATTCCGTCAGCCAGGCGAGACCCCGCTTGCTGGTCGCCATGTAGCCCACCTCGACAATTGTCACTGGGTACCCGGCGGCGTTCAGCCCAGACTTTAACCTGGTCGCAAAGGTCTCAGGGGCTGCTACTCCATAGCTGTTGATGTAGCTGTCGCCGAGGGTGACGATTGTCGGAGGTGCATCCTCGGCATCCAAATTGCCGGCTAACCCCAACATTGCGGAAAGTGCGGCAAGGGCCACAAACGAAACGTCACGCCCTTTTGTCATGGTCTACCTCCCAGCGGGGCTAGCCTGGCCTAAGCCTCAGAGCCCGCGATGGATCGTAACAGCACATTCTCACGGCCGCATCGGCGACGGAAGGCGGCCGCGCGGTGTTGAGGGTGGGGCCGCCGGCCAGGCTGGCCGGCGACAGCGCCAGAGCGAGCTTTGGGCGCAAATGCCGGGCGGCGTTGCCGCGGCGTGATCCCTGCATCGCTTGTGCGGAGGCCGGAGATTCAAATCAGGTGAGTAGCGACTTCCTGTGACAGGTTCTCGTTTTGAAGGCGGCTACTTAGGCTCGTCCTGGTCGTCGTCCATCAGGATACGCGCCGCGGCCCCGTCCAAATCCTCGTACTGCTCATTTCGCAATGTCCACATGAATGCCGCCAGGCCCAGCAGGCCGAGCAGGATTGCGACAGGCACAAGGAAAGCCAGATAGCTCATGTCGCCGCATTCAATGTCTGGGCGGAAAGCCGGCCAGGCGCCCTGCGTCTGAAACGCATGCGGGAACCCAGACGCATGGCATTGGCCACCACCAAAACCGACGAGAGCGACATCGCGACCGCCGCCACGAGCGGCGTGACATAGCCGCAGACGGCGAAAGGCACCGCAATGGCATTGTAGCCGACTGCCAAAGCGAAGTTCTGCCGGATCAGTTTTCCGGCATTGCGCGAAATCTCGTAGGCGTCGGCGACACTCGCGAGGCTTTCCTTCAGAAACACGAAGTCGGCTGCATTGCGGCCGACATCGGCGGCCGTCGCGGGAGCCATGGAGACGTGCGCGGCCGCGAGAGCCGGCGCGTCGTTCAGCCCGTCTCCTACCATCAACACTCTGGAGTGGGTGGTGGTGAGAGCCGCGATCCGCTCAACCTTGTCGGATGGAAGCATTTCCGCTGCGAAATCATCGATGCCGAGCTTGGAAGCCAGATCGGCCACGGCAGATCTGCGGTCACCGGACAGGATGCCGACACTGAGGCCTTGCTGGCGCAATCGATCGATCGTCGACCGCGCCCCGCTTCGCACAGTGTCTTCAAACACCAGCCGCGCCAGCTGCCGCCCGTTCCGGACCAGTAGCGACACCGAAAACCAGCCGTCCGCGCCTTCCAGCATTTTGCGGCCGAGCGCCCAGTCCGGTCGCCCCAAGCGGTAGATTGTGGTTCCCATCCTGGCTTCGAGGCCTCGGCCGGGGTGTTCGGCGAGGTTGTTCATCGAGGTCGTCCCAACCGAGCCGCGAGACGCGGCAGCCAGAATTGCGACGGACATCGGATGCCTCGAGCCCGACGCCATTCTGGCCGCAAGCGCCAGCGCAGCGGGATCAACATCGGCCTTGTTGACGAGATGAGGCCGGCCGAACGTCAGCGTGCCGGTCTTGTCGAACAGCACAGTGTCGACTTCGGCAAGGCGCTCGAGAGCAGAGCCACCCCGGACCATCACGCCTTTTTCGAAAAGCCGGCGGGCGGCGACGACCTGCACGATCGGAACGGCAAGGCCGAGCGCGCAGGGGCAGGTTATGATCAGAACCGCGATGGCGATCGAAACCGATGCGTGCCAATCCCTGGTGAAGGACAGCCAGCCCAAAAACGACAGCAGCGCGATGGCATGCACGACCGGCGAATAGAGCGCCGAGGCACGATCCGCCAGTCTTCGATAGTGCGCCCTGCCGCCCTCGGCGGCTTCCATCATTCTGATCATTTCCGCCAGAAATGAATCCTTTGCCTCGGCTGCGGCTGTTATCGTCAGCGGCCCCGTCAGATTGAGCAGCCCGGCCTGGACCAGGGTTCCCGCAATGGCGGGCCTGGGCGCCGTTTCTCCGGTGACGACCGAACAATCGAGCTCCGAAGCGCCCGCCATGACGATCCCGTCGACAGGGACCCTGTCGCCGGCGGCAATGAGGATGGAGGTTCCCGGCCTGATCTCGGCAATCGGGACATAGCGCCGGCCGTCGGCATCCACCACGATCGCTCCCCTGGGCGCGAGGCTCGCAAGCCCTGCTACGGCGGACCGCGCCTTTTCCCGCATCACATGGTCGAGCGTGCGGCCGATGAGCAGAAAGAACAAAAGCGATGTCGCGGCGTCGAAATAGGCATGCGGCCCGCCATGAAACGTATCGTAAAGGCTGAGCCCGAACGCCATCAACACGCCGATGGAAATCGGCACATCCATGTTTGTCCGGCCGTTTCGCAAGGCAGCCCATGCCGAGAAAAAGAATATCCGTCCCGAATAGACGATTGCCGGCAAGGCGAGCCCAGCGGAAATCCAGTGGAATGCCTGACGGGTTCCGCCTTCGGCCCCGGACCAGACCGAAACCGACAACAGCATGATGTTCATGGCGCAGAAGCCGGCGACCGCGAGCGCCTTGATGAGCCGGGAATATTCCGAGCTGTGCTGGTCGGTTTCCGCAGTGAAGACATGTGACGCGTACCCCGCAGCCCCTAGTGCGCCAATGAGATCAGGGGCAGCGTCGGCAACCGGGCGCCATTTCACGATGGTCCGTTTCATCGAAAGATTGGCCCGGGCATATTCGACGCCGGGCAAGGCAGACAGAGTGCGTTCGACGGTGGCCATGCAGGAAGCACAATGAATTTCGGGCACCGACAGATCGGCCTGGTAAAGGCCATCACCGAGGTCGCGGCTAACCAGGACAAGCTCTTCGCGCGGACTGGAAACCCGGCTCGCCTGACCGATCTCCAGGGCGGCCTCGGCCCCGGGTGCGCAGCAGCTCATGCCCGCTACTCCTTCGCCCCCGGCTCAAGTGAAATCGTCCTGTAGGCGTGCCAGGTGGCATGGCCGAGCAGGGGAAAGGTGATGATCAATCCCACCAGCCCGGTGCCAAGCCCAAGAAGGGTCAGCAGCAGCACGATCGCACCCCAGGTGATCATCACCGGCCGATTGTTCCAGACCAGCGAAATGCTGGTGCCCATCGCGGTAAACGCATCCGTTCGCCGGTCAAGCAGCATGGGAACCGAAAAGGCGCTGATGGCGAAGGAGAATGCGGCGAACACCCCGCCAACCACCGTACCGACAGCCAACATTGCCCAGCCGATGGTGGTGGTAAAAAGCATCGGAGCAAGATGGTCGAGACCAGGAAACGGCCGCCAGCCGAAGAACAGGGCATAGATGATGACCGCGGCACGCATCCACAGCAGCGCCAGGCCGAGCATGATGAAGCCGACGAAGAGAATCTGGGCGCCGGATGCCGGTCGCACGAAGATCATCCTGGCAAGCGAGATGGTTCTGCCCTGTTCCAACGACCGGCTTTTTTCATAGAGGCCGACCGCTATCAGCGGGCCGACCACCATGAAGGCCGCGGTGGCGGGAAACAGGATGTAGTCGAGGCGAAACAGGAAAAGTCCGCCGACAATCAGCGCGGACACGGCAAATACCGCCAGCCCATAGGCGAGACTGGGCGCAGGCGTCGCCATCAGGTCGCGCCAGCCGGCGCGCAGCCAGCCGAAAGCGGAGCTGGCCGGGAGACCGCGGTTGCGCGATGCGATGCGGGCGAATACTTCGTCGGTGGCCAGATGGAGATCACTCATTCCCATGATCCTTCCTGTCGTTTCGCCGGGTCGCGCAGCTTGAGCGTCAGCACGACGAACTGGCCGCAGCGTAGCTGTTCTTCGCGGGGTCGCCGGGTTCCTTCAGATGCGGCACGCAGTCGGCTTGCGACGCGAAGGACACGTAGACCAGATGGACATTGGCGGCGGCGACCAGCACCAGACCCACCGTCACCAGGACGAGCGCGACCGTTCGCGAACGCGATCGCGACCTCGGCGGCAAGGCAGGATCCAGGGTCACTGAGGCACCTTCCGGAGCGAAAGCACATAGAGGGCAAGTATCTTGCGCTGGGTCGCGGAGAGGCGCTGTTCCCAATGAGGCATATAACCTTGCCGACCGCCATAGACTGTCGCGGTGACGGACTGGAGGTCGCCGCCATAGATCCAGTTGCTGTCGGTCAGGTCAGGCGCACCGACGTCGCGCTTGCCCTTGGCATCGTCGCCATGACAAGCGATGCAGTTCTGTTTGAACACGTCCTGTCCGGCGGCAATGCTTTGCGGGTCGGCGTCGCGGCCATCGGTGGTGCCGCCGAGAGACCGCACGTAGGCGACAACGTCAGCCAGTTGCTTGCTCTCGATCACCCCATCGCGGCCAAAGGCCAACATCTGCGAGGTCCGCGTGTCGGGATGGGTCGAGTTGATGCCCACCCGCAGCGTTTCAAAGATTGTCTTGGGATCGCCGCCCCAGAGCCAGATGCCGGCGGTGAGGTTGGGGAAACCCGGACCGCCCGTGGCTTTGGTGCCATGGCAGGCCGCACAATTGTCGCCAAACAGCGTGTGGCCGGTTTCTTCGACGATCGTCATCATCGACGGATCGGCCTGAATGGCCGCAAAATCCATTTGATCGATCTTTTGGGTCCAGGCGGAACGCTCCAGCGTCGCATCCTTTACCAGGCGTTCGACGCTGGTCTTCTGGTCAATTCCAAGCAGGCCCTTGGTGTAGGTCTTGCCCAATGGCCAGGCCGGCATGAGAACCCAGTAGCACACGGCAAAAAGGATGGTGGTGGCCAGGAAGAAGAACACGATGCGCGGAATCGGCGTGTAGAGTTCCTTGATGCCATTCCACTCATGGCCGGTCGTGACCTGTCCCGTGACGGGATCGCGCTCGCCTATTTCCATGGCTTGTCATCTCCGTCGAGAATGCTGTCCTTCGCCCTTTCGAACCGCTTCTTGTTCGACGGCCAGAACGTGTAGACGAGGACGCCTACGGCCATCGCGATCAGATAGAAAAGACCCCAGCTTTTGGAGAAGGCGACGACAGCTTCGTGTTCCCAGCTCATTCGCTGTCCTCCGGCTGGACGACAGTTTCCGCCTGGGCGGCGCCGGTCAGGTGGCCAAGGATCTGCAGATAGGCGACCAGCGCATCCATTTCGGTAACGGTCGCCGGATTGCCGTCAAAGGCCCTGACCTGCGTTGCTTCTCCATAGCGCTTGGTAACGCCGGCGGCGAAATCCCCGTCCGGCGCAGTCTGGCCGAGCGCATCCTGGGTCGCGTTGGCGATCATGTCGTCGGTGTAGGGAACGCCGACGTCCCTGAGCGCGGCAAGATGCTCGCCGAGGTCGTCGATGCGCAGCGGGTTGTCGCGCAGCCAGCCAAATTTGGGCATGATCGATTCCGGAACCACGGTTCGCGGGTTGATCAAATGGGCGACCTGCCAGGTGTCGGAATATTTGCCGCCGATGCGGGCCAGATCCGGGCCTGTGCGCTTTGATCCCCACAACATCGGATGATCGTATTTCGATTCGACGGCGAGCGAATAAGGGCCGTAGCGTTCGACTTCGTCGCGCAATGTCCGGATCATTTGCGAATGGCAGGCGTAGCAGCCTTCGCGCATGTAGATGTTGCGCCCGGCCTGCTCCAGCGGGGTGTAGACCCGCATGTCCGGTGCGTTCTCGACCGTGTTGTCGATGGTGAACAGCGGGGCGATCTCCACGAAGCCGCCGATGCTGGAGACCACGACGATGGCAAGGACGAAGCCGATGGCGCTGCGTTCGATTTTGCGGTGAAATTCGCGCATGATCCTCTTACTCCGCCGGCTGGGCGACAGGCGCCAGATGGCGCTGCGGCGTGTCATCGCCCGGTTGCAGCGCGGCTTGCGAATGGCCGCGGATCGTCATCCAGATGTTGTAGGAGCCGGTGATGGCGCCGAGCAGGAACAGCAGCCCGCCAAAGGCGCGCGCGATGTAATAGGGATGCATCGCCACCATGGATTCAATGAAGGAATAGGTGAGCGTTCCGTTCTCGTTGTAGGTCCGCCACATCAAGCCTTGCAGGATGCCGGAATTCCACATCGCGAAGACGTAGATGACCGTTCCCGAGATCGCCAACCAGAAGTGCGCCTCGACCAGCCTGGCCGAATACATCCGCTCGCGCTTCCACAATGCCGGCACCAGACAGTAGATCGAGCCGAAGGTGATCAGCGCCACCCAGCCGAGGGCACCGGCATGGACGTGGCCAACGGTCCAGTCGGTGTAGTGGGAAAGCGCGTTGACCGGACGGATCGCCATGAACGATCCTTCAAAGGTGGTCAGGCCGTAGAACACCGCCGCCGCCATCATGAAACGCAGCGTGGCGTCGTCGCGCACCTTGTGCCAGGCGCCGTTCAGCGTCGCGAGCGCGTTTCCTGCAGAAGCCCATGACGGCACCAGCAGCACCAGCGAAAACGTCATGCCCAGCGTTTGCACCCATTCGGGCAGGGCGGTGTAATGCAGGTGGTGTGACCCGGCCCACATATACATGAAGGTGATGCCCCAGAAGCTGATGATCGACAGCCGGTAGGAATAGATCGGCCGACCGGCCCGCTTGGGCAGGTAGTAGTACATCATCCCGAGGAAGCCGGAGGTGAGGAAGAACGCGACGGCGTTGTGGCCGTACCACCACTGGGTCATCGCGTCCTGGACGCCGGAAAAGGCCGAATAGCTTTTGGCATGGCCGAACGACACCGGGACGGCCAGATTGTTGACGATATGGAGGATCGCCACGACCAGGATGAAGGCCATGTAGTACCAGTTGGCGACATAGATGTGCGGCTCCTTGCGGCGAGCCAGCGTGCGAATGTAGATCGCGAAATATACCACCCAGACGATGACCAGCCAGATATCGGCGTACCATTCCGGTTCCGCATATTCCTTCGACTGCGTGACGCCCATGAAATAGCCGGTCGCGGCCAGGATACAGAACAAATTGTAGCCGAGCAGGACGAACCAGGGGCTGAACTGGTCGGGCAGCCGGGCGCGCGAGGTCCGCTGCAGCACATGGAAAGATGTGGCGATCAGCGCATTGCCGCCGAAGCCGAAGATTACGCCGCTGGTATGAACCGGCCGCAAGCGGCCAAAACTTGCCCAGGCCGCATCGAAGGTCAGATCGGGCCAGGCCAGCAGGCTCGCCACCCAGACGCCGAAGAACATGCCGACCATGGCCCAGATCATGGTGAGGATAACGCCGACCTTGCTCGGGTCGTCATAATAGTGATCCAGGCGTTCGGCGGAGGGTTCGGGGGCGTAGAGCGCCGAAAGCATGACAAAGAGCATCGCAAGGCATGCCACAACGACGATGAAGCCATGCACGCCGATCGGATCGCCGCGACCGGCCGCCGCCATGGCAAGCCCGACCATGGTCATCAGGATCAGCACCACGATGGAAAGTTGGCGTTCGCCGGATGTCAGTTGAGCGAGCATATGCGGCCACCTCAGATGCCCGTCAGGGCGAAATCGTCCATCGGGTGTCGCATGGCTGCGCGGCAGGTAATTTGATCTGGCGCAAAAACGAAGCTGATTGCACCTGGAAAGGAGAGAGCCGCTTTCGGGCGGCCGGCCCGACGGGAGCGCTCCGGCTCAGCCGCCCTTGGCTGCTGCGTCGTTGCCCACCGGTGAACCGGCAAGCGGAAGGCGAAAGAACATCGCCAGCTTCAGGCTTTTCGCTATGCGTTCGGCGCGGTCGACAAATACCGCAGCCGTTTGCGGGCCGAAGTGCGCCGCCGCGGTTTCGCCGAACAGGTCCAGCCAGATGTCGAAATCGGCCTCGGTCACATCCCTAAGTTTCAGATGCGCAGGCACCGGGCGTCCGTGATAGTCGCCGGTCTTGAGAATGACGGAACACCAGAAGTCGGTCATTTTCTCAAGATGCGGTTCCCAGTCGCCGGTGATCTCGCGCGCAAAAATTGGCCCGAGCCGTTGGTTTTGCCGCAGCCTGGAATAGAACGCGCGGACCAGCGCGCCAATGCTCGCCCTGTCAACGCCCGGATCGGCCAGAGGCTGCTCGGCAGCCGGTCGCGGCTGTTCGATGGCCGATGAGCTCATGTCGATCCTTTCGGGTCAGGAAAATCCCAGTCGCCGCATGGCAGCCCTTAGGACGTTGAGACGTTCGCGGACAAGGCGAAAACCCAGATTGTCGGGCGGCGTGCCGACAGCGCAGCCGCCACTTTTCCCGTCGCGGATGAAGTTCGACATGTAGGTGCGGTGAAAACCTTCCACGACGTGCACCCCGCAATTGTCGACTGAACTCACAATGCTGGTGCCGTCGGCGGCTATCGTCGCATGGACGTAGCAGGTCGATGTCCATTCCCAGACATTGCCCGCAACGTCCGCCAACCCTTTTGAGTTGGTGCCAAAGGCCCCTTGAAACCTTGGCTCGGGATCGGATTTCCGTCCGAGCGAAGCCTCGGTGCGATACTGGGCGAGCCAGCGCAGCGCCGGGTTGTTGGGGTCGTCGGCGCCGCCCTCGATGTCACCGCGGAACCGTTCGCCGGCGGCATAGGCCCATTCGGTGTCGGTCGGCAGCCGCCATGTCGCGCCCGTCTGGGCCGACAGCCAGGTCGCATAGGCTTCGGCGTCGATATGGCTCACGCCGGTGACCGGAAAATTGCCACTGCCCGGAGTATCCGATGCCTTGCAGCTGCCTGATGTCACGCACCGTCCGTATTCCGCGGCAGTCACCTGGTATTTCATGATTTTCAGCGGTGAACCGACCGTCGCCAGGATGCGCGGCGCGGCGACAGGGTGGCCCTTCCCAAGGAATTCACCCGGCTGAGCATGGTCGAACGATCCGGGCGCGAGGGTCACGAGTTCGGGGCTCGCAACGAGCCGGCCGGCCGCGGAGAATCGGTCTACGGCACTGGTCGCGCCCGTGACGATCAGCGCGGCAGCCGCGATACTTCCGAGAGCTACGAGAGGGTTGAAGGACATGGCATTTCGTCCGGGAGCGCACGCGACCTTGCGCAGAGGGCGCAAGGTCGCGTCGATGTTCAGGATCAGACCCTCGTCACTGCGTCGCTATGGCCCTTGGGGCTTCGACCTGTGTCATCAGGTCGTCATTCCAGGTTCCATCGACCGTAAAATGTGCAGTCGCGCCGAGTTCCACGGCCTCGATCAGATTGTGGTTCACATAGGCGTAGACGCCCGGCTGCAGGAACGTATAGAGGGCCGAGCCGGCCGAGCCGCCGCGGATGAACCAGGTTTCCAGGTCCTTTGCCGGAGGGTTGGCGAACTTGCCCTGTTCCCAGACATAGTCGCCATGACCACCGATCAGATGCGGCCGCGTATCGCGATTGGCCTGCGAATGGACGATCAGGACAGTCTCGCCGACCTTCGCCTTCATCGCATTCTCGCCGGTCAGCGATCCGGCCTTGCCATTGAACACGACGTGAGTCGGGATCAATCCGCGCATGACCTTGACGGTATCGTCATAGTTGTCGCCGGCCGTCTCGTATTTCTTGAATTTTCCCTGCTCGTCGCGCGGGATGTAAAAGTCGTTTTCGCCGATATAGTAGATGTGGTCGTAACGGATGGGTTTGCCCTTGTCGTCGCGCAGGCCGTCACGCGGCAGCACCATCACCGCACCGCTCATGCCAGACACGACGTGCCACGGGATCATCGGTCCGCCGGGCGCGCAGTGGTAGACGAACGTCCCGGTGCGCGTTGCCTTGAAGCGCAGCGTTGCCTGCTCGCCAGGGTTGACCAGTGTCAGTGCTCCGCCGCCGAGGGCGCCTGTGGCAGCGTGGAAGTCGATGTTGTGCGCAAGCGTATTGGTGTCGGGATTGATGAGGGTGAGCTCGAGATAGTCGCCTTCATGGACAACCATCAAGGGACCGGGGATCGAGCCATTGTAGGTCATCGCGTTGAGCTGCGTTCCATCGGCGTCGATGACGACGGGCTTTTCCTCAATCGTCATCGTGAACTCGACGACTTTCGGGCCGTCCTTGGCCACCTGGTCGTGCGCGTGGACGAAGGGTGGCGCGACGAGGGTGACCTTTTCGCGCGGCAGTCCGGCCACGTCCTTGGCGCTGGCCACAGCCGGCATTGCGCCGATCGTCGCCACCGCGGCGGCGGTAAGGACAGATCCCAACAGAGCTTCACGTCGCGTAAGCATTTCAATCTCCTTGTGCGTCGACCATTTGATGACCGGAGAATAGCCTGCTTGGGGGAGCCGTCTTTGCGCTGGCGCAAACCGCAATTCATTTCAATGCGACTTGTGGAACTGCGGAGTGGCGCGGATCGTGTTTCGGAGCGCTCCATATGAAATAGGCCGGACTGGACCTCCCCGTCTGGTCCGTCCGGCCGTTTCCCTCCGGCTATCGCCAACCGGAGGGTATCCATCATCGAGATGTCAGTTGGAGGCGGCCTTGGTCGCCTCGCCGAACAGCTCCGCGAACACCGTTTTGGCCTTGCCGGTCTGTTTGACGGCTTGTGCCGCATCGAGGTTCACAGGCTTGCCGACGACGATCAGCGCCACCATGCCCATGCCGTAATGCGGGGCGCATTTCACGCCATAAACGCCTTCCTGGGTCATGGTCACGGTGATCTCCTCGCTTGCCTTTCCCTTGAAGGCTTCAGCGCCGTCCGGCATCATTCCCTTGATGGTCTCGGCATTGTGGGACTTGTCGGTGGGCACGAACTTGATCGTGTCGCCGGGCACCGCTTTGATGTAGGCGGGCTGGAACACCATCGAACCCTTCTCGCCCTTGTTGAGCATCTGGACGACGTGTTCTTCAGCGCTTGCCGCGCCGGCCAAAGCCAACAATGCGATGGCCGCGGCGATCAGGGGCAGTTTCATGGGATAGTCCTTTCTGGGTTGATCACGGCGTTTGCCGTTGCGCCCTTGTACCGTGCGGGACGGCGTTGCGGTTTGCGCTGGCGCAAACCGGCACACGAAATATCTGGATACGATGTGGCGATCTGGCGCTGGTGAGGAGCCTTGGCCGGCTCGCTTGCATCGCGCGGCCTGCGCTTCTTTTCATTCTGTTCGGGACGAATGGAAAAAATGCCCTAAATGAAAGACGTTCAGTTAGTTTGGCTGAGCTTGGCAGTATCCTTTCAGCTCAGCGGTAACGAATTTCATGCCAGCGCGGGACATTACCGGCATCAAAGGACGTCTCCTGCAAGCGGTGCTGTCTCGCCGCTTCGAGGGACGCAATGGCTATTTGCTGGCGATTTTCATGGTCGCAGCCGCTGTCCTTGTCCGGCTTCTGCTGGAAGGCCTACTCGAAGACCGGGCGACATTTACCCTCTTCACGCCGGCCATCCTCGTCGCATCGATCGCCGGCGGCATCTGGCCTGGACTGTTGTCCGTGGCGCTTTCGTTGGGCGGAGCGTTCTGGCTGGACAATCTTCAGTCCGATCTCGCCCACAATCCGGTTGAATTCGTCGTCTTCGCCGCTGTCGGCCTGGCAATCGCCTGGATGGGCGAAATGCTGCACCACGCCAGCAAGGCAATCGACCGGGCTGAGAGCGCGCTGGGGGGCCGCGAGGCCCATCTTCGCTCCATTCTCGATACAGTGACCGACGCGACCGTCGTCATCGAAAAGGACGGCACGATCGTTTCATTCAATGCCGCCGCGGTTCGGCAGTTCGGCTATGCCGAAGCGGGCCCTGCATCATCGTCGATGAAAGTGCGATCCGGCTCAGCCCAGCCGGGTGCCAGCCGCTTGCCGGTTTTGCCGGGCGGGTGATCCTGCTCGTCGAAGACGTCGATCCAACCGGCACCGAGGGGTTCGCCGTCCTGACCAAACCGGTCGAGGGGAACGATCTGATCGATATGGTGCAGGCCTTTTCGGCCCGCCACGTCCTAGCTGACTAAGCCAGCCACCTCGCTGATTACGTAGAATCCCTTAGGACATAACCCAATTTCGCAGACCGGCATTCCGCGCGATGGCTATTCCACCGAAATTAAGGGAACAGCCATGAACGCCATCGTCGACACTCGGGTGCCCTTCGAAATCCTGACCGCCCTCGTCCCGCGACCGGACGTGTCGAATGATGGCCGGCCGGTGCCGCTCTCGTTCTTCCACGCAGGCTCGGAGATCTACGCACAGGGCAAAAAGGTCGCTTCCCACTACCAGATCGAGTTCGGCGCGGTCCGCATCTACCGGCTGCTGGCCGATGGGCGCAGGCAGATCACGGCCTTCCATCTGGCGGGAGAGACGTTCGGCTTTGAAGCCGACCTCACCCACCATTTCTTTGCCGAGGCCATCGTCACGACAGGACTGCGGACATTCCGCCCGGTGGCCGGCCTGGACAGATCGCGGGAACTTTTGCCGCTAGCCCTTCGTTGCATGGTGCGGGCCCAGGAACATTTGCTGGTTGTCGGCCGGCAGACGGCGATCGAACGCATCGCTGCTTTCCTGGTCGACATGGCCGCACGACAGGGAGATCTCGACCAGATCGAACTGCCGATGTCCCGCCAGGATATCGGCGACTACCTCGGCCTTACGATCGAAACGGTATCGCGCGTGTTATCGAGATTGCGCGACAAGGGTGTGCTGAAGTTTCACGGGCTTCGTATCCTCGAAATCCGCAAGCCTGAAACACTGCGTTCGATGTGCGAATGATCCATGCATTCGAGATCAATGCCTGGAAGATGACTGGTGGAGCCAATCGGAATCGAACCGACGACCTCTTGAATGCCATTCAAGCGCTCTCCCAACTGAGCTATGGCCCCACTTCCGGCAGTTCGCCGGCGCCGTTTCCGGCGAAGAGATCCGGCGCGGGTTGAGACCGCGCCGTTAGTGCAGGCGGCTTCTAACCCCGCCTTCCCTGAATATCAAGCCTGCAAGAACCGCTTTTTCGTCACAGCCCAAGAAAGCAGGCAAGTGCTTGCGTCAGAAGGCGGATCAGACTTCGTCGTCGTCGTCGCCAACGCCGATCATGTCGGCGACATCGTCGTCTTCTTCCTCTTCGTCGGCAAGGAAAGTGTCATCCTCGTCGTCGCCGAGATCCACTTCATCCTCGTCGTCGCCAAGATCGGGAAGATCGTCGGCCTTGACGTCCTCGTCCGCCTCTTCGAGCGGAACGATCTCGACGCCCTCTTCCTCCTCGGCGTCGACTTCCTTCTCGGCAACTTCCTCTTCCTCTTCGATGGCGGCGATCTTGCCTTCCTCGAAATAGGAGCGCGGATAGCTCTTGCCGGTATAGGGCGAGACGATCGGGTCCTTGTTCAGGTCATAGAATTTTCGACCCGTCTCGGGGTCGATGCGTTTGGTGCCAAGTTCGGTTTTTGCCACGGCAAGCCTCGTCGATAAAAGTTTGGTCCCCATAACCACAGTTTGCAGCGCTGTCAAAGACTAAAGCCAGCGTCATAAATCCCGGCTTTGCTGGACCTCGCGCAAGGGGATGACCATTTCGGTCCGCCGTGATACGAGACCGCGCAAACCAAAAGAAAACGGCCGGCTGCCGGCATTTTCATCCAGGGAAAGACCATGTCGCACACTGCCGCCCCAAAGCCGGCCACCGCCCGCAAATCATCAGCCCTTTCGGGTGCCGCTCGCGTACCCGGCGACAAGTCGATCTCGCACCGCTCCTTCATGTTCGGGGGTCTCGCTTCCGGCGAAACCCGTATCACCGGGCTGCTGGAGGGCGAGGATGTGATGCGCACGGGTGCCGCCATGAAGGCGATGGGCGCCCATATCGAGAAGCATGGCACTGAGTGGGTAATCCGCGGTACCGGCAATGGCGCGCTGCTGCAGCCGGAAGGCCCGCTCGATTTTGGCAATGCCGGCACCGGCTCGCGCCTCACCATGGGCCTGGTCGGCACCTACGACATGGAAACCACCTTCATTGGCGACGCCTCCTTGTCCGGCCGGCCGATGGGCCGCGTGCTGGAGCCGCTGCGCCAGATGGGCGTGCAGGTGCTGAAAGCGACACCGGGCGACCGCATGCCGATCACGCTGCGCGGTCCCAAGCACGCCGCGCCGATCACCTACCGGGTGCCGATGGCCTCGGCGCAGGTGAAGTCGGCGGTGCTGCTGGCCGGGCTGAACACGCCCGGCATCACCACCGTCATCGAACCGGTGATGACGCGCGACCATACCGAAAAGATGCTGAAGGGCTTCGGCGCCAATCTGTCGGTCGAGACCGACGAGCGCGGCGTGCGCCACATCTTCATCGAAGGCCAGGGCAAGCTCACCGGACAGACCATCGCGGTGCCGGGCGATCCCTCCTCGGCCGGCTTCCCGCTGGTGGCGGCACTGATCGTGCCGGGTTCGGACATCACCATCGAAAACGTGCTGATGAACCCGACCCGCATCGGACTTTTGCTGACGCTGCAGGAAATGGGCGGCAAGATCGACATCCTCAACCCACGCAATGAAGGCGGCGAGGATGTCGCCGACCTGCGCGTCCGTTATTCCGAGCTGAAGGGCGTCACCGTGCCGCCGGAGCGGGCGCCGACGATGATCGACGAATATCCGGTGCTTGCCGTCGCCGCCAGCTTCGCCGAGGGCGAGACGCTGATGCAGGGGCTGGAAGAACTGCGGGTGAAGGAATCCGACCGACTGTCAGCTGTCGCCAACGGATTGAAGCTCAACGGCGTCGATTGCACCGAAGGCGAGGCGACACTTGCCGTGCGCGGGAAGCCGGGCGGCAAGGGGCTGGGCCAGCACCCCAATGGACCGGGCACCACCGTCCAGACCCACCTCGATCATCGCATCGCCATGAGTTTTTTGGTGATGGGACTGGCGACGGAGAAGCCTGTCACCATCGACGACCAGGCGATGATCGCGACCAGTTTTCCGGAGTTTATGGGGCTGATGAAGGGGCTGGGCGCGGAGATTTCCTAAACTCAGGATTGTCGTCAAATTTGGCTATCAACTCAATTGTTCCTTAAGGCCGGTCCTTCAAGGTCGAGTTAGCATTGGGGAGAGCCATGAATATCCTAGCCTCGATTTTTCTTGCGATCGTCGGGGGTGTCGTTTTGATCATTGCAAAGGCCATATCCGTGGCCAGGATGATCAATGAACGGAATTATTCATTCGCGCGCT
This sequence comes from Mesorhizobium sp. P2_E10, assembly GCF_056404235.1. Lineage (NCBI taxonomy): Bacteria > Pseudomonadati > Pseudomonadota > Alphaproteobacteria > Hyphomicrobiales > Phyllobacteriaceae > Mesorhizobium > Mesorhizobium sp. P2_E10. The sequence continues at coordinate 532,405 of NZ_JBFUEK010000001.1, read as the reverse complement.
TCGGTTTGATCGCGGCATTTTGGGCCGGGCTTACCATTCCAAGTGTGGGTTTTTCATGTGGGCCGATAGGCTGCACATACGGCCTGCATTTTGACTGGGTGCTTGCACTAATCAAAGCCGTGATGCCCTCAAACGCGATATTTTTCGTAATGGGCGGTTATGCGATCCTCAGCGTGTATTTTTTTGGCCATGCGCTGGGATGCGTATTTTCTTTGTTCAGGGCGTTTGCGCGGCCTGCTGCGCGTTAGGGCGATATGCGCAACGGATCCAAGACTGATGATGGGTTTGTCATCGTTTCTTTTCGCAGAGGAACCGGCGCTTACAAGATAACGCCCGAGCAATACGAGTTCATAAGGAAGCGTTTTTGCCGCGAATATTGGACAGCGGTTCTGACCACGATTCCAATGGGAGGTCTCGGACTCCTTTGGTACGTCGGACACCTCGCCACGCATTGGGCCGGGCTCGCTGCGATAATTTACCTGGCAGGCAATACGGCACTCAGCATTGCCCGCTTCCAGGCGATTGCTCACGTCAAAAGATTCGCCGCCCCATCTTCCGTGCCGGTAGAATTCCTAGGCATCTCTGATTTTAGGGCAGCTCTCCTTGCGGCCCTCCTTAAGGTGTGGCGGGAAGGAAGCAGCGCCCAACTGCTCAAAGGAGTCTGGCTGACGGGATTCCTTTTCTTTTCGAGCGCCATCATCTTGGCCACAAGATTGCTCGGGTTGGAAAATGATGGCCCGAGCCACAAGCTGCATCCGATCGTCCTCCTATTTTTCACCGTTGTTTCATTCGCTCTTTTCGCCGCTTTTTTGAAGGAACGCCGGCGCAGAAAAAAGACTGCGGAACCCGCGCAGCCGTAATTTTGCAGATCGACAAGAGTCCACGCATACCGCTAACAACAATCACGTCTGCGTCGGCTGCACCAAAAGGTTTGCATGAAGCCCTTCACCATCGCCATCGACGGACCCGCCGGCGCCGGCAAAGGCACGCTGGCCCGGCGGCTGGCTGACCACTATCGGCTGAACCTGCTCGACACCGGCCTCACCTATCGCGCGGTGGCCTATGCGCTGCTGCAGCACGCCTTGCCGCTGGACAATGTCTCGGCGGCCGAAACCGCGGCGCGGCAGGTCGACATGGCAAAGCTCGACCGCGCTGTGCTTTCCGCGCATGCGGTTGGCGAGGCGGCCTCGAAAGTAGCGGTGTTTCCAACGGTGCGGCGCATCCTCGTCGAAAAGCAGCGCGAGTTCGCCAAAGCGCCACCGGGCGCGGTGCTCGACGGGCGCGACATCGGCACCGTCGTCTGCCCCGACGCCGACATCAAGCTCTATGTGACGGCCAGCGCCGAAGTGCGGGCACAGCGGCGGCTGGCCGAGATCGAAAGCATCGGCGGCACCGCCAGTTTCACCGAAATCCTCGCCGATATCGTGCGCCGCGACGAGCGCGACATGGGCCGCGCCGACTCGCCCCTGAAGCCCGCCGCCGACGCGCACTTGCTTGATACCAGCGAAATGGCTATAGAAGCCGCGTTTCTCGCAGCCATGGCGATCATCGACGACGTTCTGGCCAAGAGAGACAAAGCCTGAGCCGGGTTTTCCACGCGCTGCCGATTGCCGGTGGCGACAAAGATACCCATATCGGGCACGAACCAGCCTGCCAGCATTCTTCATGCGCCGGAATTGTCGCTTAAAGAGCGGCCAAGGGCTTTTTGCCCGGAACGCCGGCAGGCTAACGCAACGCTAACCCACGGCGCCCGTCCCGCGACAGATGCGGGGCACTCCAGGAGAAACTATGTCAGCTGCAAATCCCACTCGCGATGATTTCGCGAGCCTGCTCGAAGAATCATTTACCGCCGGCCATTCCGGCGAAGGCCAGGTCGTCAAGGGCATCATCACCGCCATTGAAAAAGACATGGCGATCATCGATGTCGGCCTGAAGGTCGAAGGCCGCGTGCCGCTGAAGGAATTCGGCGTCAAGGGCAAGGACACCACCCTCAAGGTCGGCGACACGGTCGAAGTCTATGTCGAGCGCATCGAGAACGCGCTTGGCGAAGCGATGCTTTCCCGTGAAAAGGCCCGCCGCGAAGAGAGCTGGGTCCGTCTCGAAGAGAAGTTCACCAAGGGTGAACGCGTCGAAGGCGTGATCTTCAACCAAGTCAAGGGCGGCTTCACCGTCGACCTCGACGGCGCCGTGGCCTTCCTGCCGCGCAGCCAGGTCGATATCCGCCCGATCCGCGACGTCTCGCCGCTTATGCACAACCCGCAGCCCTTCGAGATCCTCAAGATGGATCGCCGCCGCGGCAACATCGTGGTGTCGCGCCGCACCGTGCTCGAGGAAAGCCGCGCCGAACAGCGTTCGGAAATCGTGCAGAACCTCGAAGAAGGCCAGGTTGTCGAAGGCGTCGTCAAGAACATCACCGATTACGGTGCGTTCGTCGACCTCGGCGGCATTGACGGCCTGTTGCATGTCACCGACATGGCATGGCGCCGCGTCAACCATCCGACCGAGATCCTCAACATCGGCCAGACGGTCAAGGTGCAGATCATCCGCATCAACCAGGAAACCCACCGTATCTCGCTCGGCATGAAGCAGCTCGAGAGCGATCCGTGGTCCGAGATCGGGACCAAGTTCCCGATCGGCAAGAAGATCAAGGGTACCGTCACCAACATCACCGACTACGGCGCGTTCGTCGAGCTGGAGCCGGGCATCGAAGGCCTCATCCACGTTTCGGAAATGTCGTGGACCAAGAAGAACGTGCACCCCGGCAAGATCCTGTCGACGACGCAAGAAGTCGACGTGGTGGTGCTCGAGGTCGATCCGGCCAAGCGCCGCATCTCGCTCGGCCTCAAGCAGACGCTCGAGAATCCGTGGCAGGCTTTCGCCTCGAGCCATCCGGTCGGCAGCCAGGTCGAGGGCGAGGTCAAGAACAAGACCGAGTTCGGCCTGTTCATCGGCCTCGAAGGCGACGTGGACGGCATGGTCCATCTCTCCGACCTCGACTGGACCCGTCCGGGCGAGCAGGTGATCGAAGAGTACAATCGCGGCGACATGGTCAAGGCGCAGGTGCTCGACGTCGACATCGACAAGGAGCGCATCTCGCTCGGCATCAAGCAACTGGCCAAGGATACGGTCGGCGAAGCGGCGACTTCCGGCGAACTGCGCAAGAACGCGGTCGTCACCTGTGAAGTCACCGGCATCAAGGATGGCGGTCTGGAAGTGCGGCTGGTCGACAGCGGCGTCGAGACCTTCATCAAGCGCAACGACCTCAGCCGTGACCGTGACGAGCAGCGCCCCGAGCGCTTCTCGGTCGGCCAGAAGCTGGACGCTCGCGTCATCGCCTTCGACAAGAAGACCCGCAAGCTGCAGGTCTCGATCAAGGCGCTGGAAATCGCCGAAGAGAAGGAAGCAGTCGCACAGTACGGCTCGACCGACTCCGGCGCTTCGCTGGGCGACATCCTGGGCGCCGCGCTGAAGAAGCAGGGCAGCTAAAAGACAACGACGCCGCGCTCGTCGCGCGGTCGTCATTCGAAATGAAAAACCCCGCCGGAGCGATCCGGCGGGGTTTTTCTTTGAACTGTTTTTTTGAGTTCAAGCCCTGCCGTAAAGCGGCACCAGCGTGCCGCTCATCGCCAGATTGGCCGGCGAGGCGAGATAGGCGATCGCCTCGGCGGCCGCTTCCAGGCTGACCCATTTGGTGAAATCGGCATCCGGCATGTCGGCGCGGTTGGCCGGCGTGTCGAGCGTCGATGGCGCGACAGCGTTGACCAGGATGCCCTTGTGCTTCAGCTCCTCGGCCATCGCCACCGTCATCGCGGCGACCGCCGCCTTGCTGGCTGCGTAGGCGACGCTGCCGGCGCCCTTGCGCGGCTCCAATGCAGCCCGCGCGGCGATGTTGACGATGCGGCCCGCCGTGGCGGATGCCAGCATCGAGCGCACCGCGGCGCGACAGCACAGGAAGGCGGTGCGGGCATTGGTATCCATCATCTCGGCAAAGGAAGCGGACTCGATCTTTTCCACAGGTGCCGAGGCAAAGCCGCCGGCCAGATGGATGGATCCCCACAGACCTGGAACCTGGCTGTAAAACGCCTCGACCTTGGCGGGGTCGGAGAGATCGACATTGTGCACCAGCCGGACGCGATCGTCGGCCGCGAAGGGGAAGTGCGAAGGCGCCGCGGCATGGGCATTGGGGACATGGCAGATGGCGCCCTCACCCAGCAGCTTGCCGACAACCGCGCCGCCGAGAGCCCCGGTGCCGCCGGTCACCACAATATGCTTGCCATCAAGTGTTTGCGTCATCTTCGACCGCTCCTGTTATTTTTTTATGCTTATGCCGCGCCGGTGGCAAAGGTCGCGCCTTTCGCATGATTGCTCAACTGAAATATCGACATGGCAGGGTCGCTTCTTTGCATCGCTTCAAGTCGTCGGCCAACCAGCGACGATCGCGTCCCAGAGCAGATGCTTGCTGGTCTCCGGGCGCTCGGCCCAGTGGGTGAGCTTGTGCAGCCAGAAACGATCGAAGACGGCGCGATGAGCGACTTCATCGAAAGGCTCGAAGAGCAGCCATTGCAGCTCATGTGGTCGATCCGCGCTGACCTGGGGCATGCGCAGGAAATCATGCCGAAGCTGACGGTGCAGGAGAAGCGAAGCCTCTAAATGGTGCGGGAACATGAAATATTGGTGAAGCGTGTCGTACGTCTTCCAGTAATCCGCCAAGCCGTGCAGCACGGTCTCGACCAGCGGATGTCCCTTGCGGGCGTGAATGAACCAGGTTTCCACAAGCCGGGCGTGGCGATTGGTTTCGCGCAGGATGTAGAAATCCTCGCGCTCGATTTCGGCGGGAACGGGCTGCCGCAACAGGATCGTGGCGTCGAGCCACGTCCCGCCATGACGGTGAAGCAGGCTGAGGCGAACGAAGTTGGAAAAGTGCTGACTGCCCATCAACTGGCGCCGGCGCTTGTCCCAGATGTGGCCTGGCAGGTCGACATGGTTTTCAATAGTCTTGTCGTCGAGCACGACGAGTTCGCGGTCGCCCTTGTGACGCTCCACGGATCGCAGGCATGCCTTGATCACCGGTGGCGCCTCGTCGGCGCCTTGCGCCCAATATTGCCATATCGGGCCGAGGCCGCCGGTCGGCTTGCTGGTGGAGCACCATTGCGAATGGTCGACGGCGATATGACGGGAACGCCAGTCGCGCTTTCGCGCGTAGGTCATGCAAAACTTCGCGGCACGCCTTCGCAACGGCCAGGGCAAGGCGCGTGAGGACGCCACCCAGCGCGGCGCGGCCAGATACGGAATTGTCAGCGGATCGCGGATCGGCGTCGGCTCGCTGAAAAACGAACGCGCCGACCGGTCATCGCTATCCCCTGTCACAGGGCTCAATCCACGGTAATTTCGATGACGTGCGGTTTTCCGGTTGCCCGCGCGCGCTTGAGGGCGACCGCCAGTCCATCGATGTCGGCAAGCCGCTCGGCGGCGATGCCATAGGCTTCGGCCAGCTTGCAGAAATCCGGCGGAGCCGGCGATACGCCAACCGGCTCGACGCCGACATCGAGCATCGAGGTTTCGATCTCGCGGTAGCCGCGATTGTTCCAGACGACAAAGATCACCGGCGCCGCCGCATCCAGTGCCGCGCCGAGTTCCGGCAAGGTGAACTGAAAACCACCGTCGCCGGTAAGACAGACGACCGGCACACCCGGCATGGCAAGGGCGGCTCCGATCGCCGCCGGCGGGCCATAGCCGAGCGCGCCAAAACCAGTGGCGGCGTTGAACCAGCCGCCCGGGCGATCGTGGTCGTAGTAGAGATTGGCGGCGTAGACCGGTTGGGTCGAATCGCCGACGATCATCGAGCCGGGCAACGCATCGCGGATCGCCTCGACGGCGTGCGTCTGCGCCTGCAGCGTCGAGCTGAGCTCGGCAAACGCCGCTTGCCGCGTTGCCGCGGCGCGGGCCGGACCCTCGCCGGACACTGCCGGGGCGGCGCCGATTTCGGCCAACAGCGCTTCGAGAGCAGCGCTGCAATCGGCCTGGATCGAAACCGTCGCTGGCCGGCGGGCAAGCTGGTCGGCGCCGATGTCGATGCGGATCAAATTGGCCGGCAGCACAAAGCCGCCATCGCTGTAGCCATCATAGTCGGTCGGACCGAATTCCGTGCCGGCGGCGATCACCAGATCGGCGTCTGCCATCAGCGCCCGCACCGCCTTCAGGCTGGGGCTGGCCGGCACGCACAATGGATGGCGATGCAACAGACCGCGGGCATTGGCCGTCTGGACGACTGGCGCGCCGAGCAATTCGGCCAGGCGTTGCAGCGGCGCTTCGGCCCGGCTGGCGCCACCGCCTGCCAGGATCAGCGGGCGGCGCGCGGCCGCGACAAGCTTTGCCGCCTCGGCGATGGCAGCGGTATCCGGCGTGGGTGGTGCTGCGTTGCTCAGCAACGCGACGAGGCCGTCGGCCGGCTTGACCATGACATCCGTCGGGATCTCGATATGCACCGGGCCGGGGCGCGCGGACGAAAACAGCGCGAAGGCGCGGGCGAGCGCGCCGGGCAGTTCGCTGGCGTCGGTGACCCGCTGCGAAAACAGCGCCACCTTCTCCATCATGCCGCGCTGGTCGGGCAGTTCGTGCAGATGGCCGAACCCCTTGCCCAGCGTCGGCGTCGCATTGACGCCTGAGATCACCAGCATCGGCACCGAATCGGCGCGCGCCTGGCCCATGGCGGTGATGGTGTTGGTCAGCCCCGGTCCGGTGATGACGAAGGCGACGCCCGGCCTGCCGCTGGCCCGCGCATAGCCGTCGGCCATGAAGCCGGCGCCCTGCTCGTGGCGCGGCGTGACGTGGCGGATGTTCGACCGCGCCAGTCCGCGATAGAGCTCGACCGTGTGCACGCCGGGAATGCCGAAGACGGTGTCGACGCCATGGGCTTCGAGCAGGGAAATGAGCGCTTCGCCGACGGTCGTCCCAAGGGTCGTCATTGTCTGAGCACCGGGCGCGTGAGGCAGGTTGGACCGCCCTCGCAGGCGATGCACAGCGCATCCGCCTCGAAAGTCGTGACCGTGCAGCCGGCGGCCTGCATGGCTGCCGCGGTCTTGGGAAAGCCGGCAACGGCGATCACCTGGCGCGGCGCGGTCGGCAGCACATTGAGGCTGAGCCCGTTGGAGGCATGGAACTCGCCGGCGTCGCCTTGGATCAGGCGAATGCCGCGCGCGTTCAGCATCTGGTAGAAGGCGGCCGGCAGAAGCGGAGCGTAGACCAGCGCCAGATCGTCGGCGAGCGGGCTGATCACCGACATCAGATGCAGGCAGGCTTCCTCGCCGTGCCACAGCGGCAGGTCGAAGCCGAAAACCTCGATGCCTTTGGGCGAGAGCAGATCCGAGAGCTGCCGGATGCCGTCCTGGTTGGTGCGCACACCGCGGCCGACCGCCAGCGTGTTGGCATCCACCCAGACGCAATCGCCACCCTCGACCTGGCCGGGAGGATCGATGCGGCCGAGGATGGGTACGCCCATGCTGATGTAGGCCGCCTCGTGCAAGCCGGGTTCGGGCCGGCGCAAGGCCTTGCCCATGGCCAGAATGATGGCGCCGTGATCGGTCATCAAGGACGGATCGTGGGTGAAGACGGAATCGGCAAGACCGTCATCGGCGTCGGTCAGCCATTCGATCTCGGCGCCGGATGAGGCGACCAGCCTCGCCAACACCTCATGCTGGGCGGCTGCCTTGTGTGGGTCAAAGCCCGGGCCATAGTGCCACTCCGGCGCCTTGGCGTGACGCATGGCGCTGGCGGCGGAACGCATCAGCACACGCTGCAGCGCCCCGGCCATGGACTGTGACCCGTAAGTTTTGCCCACTAAACTCTCCTGAAAATCCCCTTCCTGCCAATAGCCACTCAGCCAGCCGTGATCAATGGTCCAAAAACCATGGTTGACGGAGGCAAGCGGAACGGTCCATCTTGAGCATGGGAACTCTGTCCAGTGACGGGTAATGGGTAAAAAAATCGAGCAGCGACGAGTCCGGCCACTCCGCGGAGCGCCGGCAAGATGATGGCGCAGGGTACTGCATCGGCACTGAAACACACCGCGCAGGACGGCGCCGCCGAAGCCATCCATGTCGAGAATCTTCACAAGAAATTCGGCCAACTGCATGTGCTGAAGGGCGTTTCGCTGTCGGCGCGCGACGGCGAGGTGATCGCCATCATCGGCGGCAGCGGCTCCGGCAAGTCGACGCTTTTGCGCTGCATCAACTGCCTGGAAAACCCGACCAGCGGCATCATCCGCGTCAATGGCGAGGAAATCCGGCTGAAGGCAGACAGCCACGGCCACACCATTCCGGCCGACCGCAGGCAGATCGAACGCATCCGCTCCAAGCTCGGCATGGTGTTCCAGAACTTCAATCTGTGGAGCCATATGACGCTAATCGAGAACGTCATCGAGGTTCCGGTGCATGTTCTGGGGGTCAAGCGCGATATCGCCATCGCGGAAGCCGAAAAACTGCTTGCGCGCGTCGGCCTGGCCGAAAAGCGCGACGTCTATCCGGCCTATCTCTCGGGTGGCCAGCAGCAGCGCGCGGCGATCGCCCGAGCGCTCGCCATCAATCCGCGCGTCATGCTGTTCGACGAGCCGACCTCGGCACTCGACCCGGAACTGGTCGGCGAGGTGCTGAGGGTGATCGGCGACCTGGCGCGCGAAGGCCGCACCATGGTGCTGGTCACGCACGAAATGAAGTTTGCCCGCGAGGTCGCGACGCATGTCGTCTATCTCTACAACGGGCTGGTCGAGGAGGAAGGGCCGCCGGAGCAGATCTTCGGCGCCCCGAGATCCGAAAGGCTCAAGCAATTCATCCGCAACATCGGCTAAGCCGAGGCGGACGAAAAGACCGGGGAACCAACAACAAACTGGGAGTTTACGAAATGAAGACCGTTTTGAAGACATTTGCCGCAGCGCTGCTGCTCGGCGTCGCCGCAATGGGCGTGGCCAAGGCCGATCCGGTCAAGATCGGCGTCGCCGCTGAACCCTATCCGCCCTTCGCCTCACCGGACGCCTCCGGCAAGTGGGTCGGCTGGGAAATCGAGTTCATCGATGCCGTCTGCGCCGAAGAGAAGCTCGACTGCGTCATCACCCCGGTCGGCTGGGACGGCATCATTCCGGCGCTGACGACCAAGAAGATCGACGTCATCGCCGCCTCGATGTCGATCACCGCCGAACGCGAAAAGACGATCAGCTTCTCCGACAAATACTACAACACGCCGACCGCCATCATCGGCCCGAAGGACCAGAAGTTCGGTGCCACGCCTGACGACCTCAAGGGCAAGGTCATCGGCGTGCAGGTGTCGACGGTGCATGCCGTCTATGCCAAGAAGCACTTCACCGGCGCCGCCGAAATCAAGGAGTATCAGACGCAGGACGAGGCCAACCAGGATCTCGCCGCTGGTCGTCTCGACGCGGTGCAGGCCGACTCGATCGCGCTTGGCGAGTTCTTGAAATCCGACCAGGGCAAGGCGTGCTGCGACCTGAAAGGCATGGTCGAGCAGGATCTCGAGGTTCTTGGGCCAGGCGTCGGCGCCGGCATCCGCAAGGAAGACACCGAGCTGAAGGACAAGATCAACGCCGGCATCAAGGCCATCCGCGCCAACGGCAAATATGAAGAGATCTCGAAGAAATATTTCGATTTCGACATCTATGGCAGCGACGCGCAGTCGAACTGACCGCGCTTGAGCGAATGACCATACGGCCCGCCGTATGGTCATCCATGAAAGCTTTCCGCTGGCGGATGTCGCCAGCGGTTGAGCCAGCCATTCGGGGGCGACGCTGATCGACGCATTTCTTTCGGCCTCGGCGGCCGGCATCATCGAGCTTCTCTCCCCCACGCCACCCGGCTGGGGTGGTAAGCTCCTGCTCGGCCTTCTGCATTCGCTCGAGATCGCGCTCGGCGCCACCTGCCTCGGTCTTATGATCGGCACTGCCGGCGCCTTCGGCAAACTCTATGGCGGCCCCGTGGTGCGCGACCTGCTCGCGGTCTACACCACTGTCGTGCGCGCCGTGCCGGAACTGGTGCTGATCCTGCTACTCTACTACGCCGGCACCGATTTGATCAATCAGATGCTGGCGGCTATGGGCTACCAGCGCATCGACATTAGCGGACTGGCGGCCGGCATCTTCGTGCTCGGCTTCGTGCAGGGCGCCTATTCGACCGAGGTCATACGCGGCGCGATCCTTGCCATTCCGCAGGGGCAAATCGAAGCGGCGCGTGCCTACGGCATGTCGCCCGGCCTGATGCTGAGGCGCATTACGCTGCCGGCGATGCTGCCCTTCGCCATACCGGGGCTCGCCAATCTGTGGCTGATCGCCACCAAGGACACCGCTCTCCTGGCCGTCGTCGGCTTCGAAGAACTGGCTCTTGCGACGCGGCAGGCAGCGGGCGTGACCAAGGCCTATTTTACCTTCTTTTTTGCTGCAGCCCTGCTCTATCTTGTGGTGTCTTTAGTCTCGAACTTCCTCATCGGTCGCGTCGAGGCCCGATCCAAGCGCGGCATGCCTTCGCTCAAGGAAGCGCGCTGATGGCCGGCGAAGCTGCCATCATCAATGTCGCCGCGCGGACTTCGCTGTGGCTGCAACCGCACCGCATCGTGCTGATCCTGATCGCGCTTGGACTGGTTCTGGCGGCCGCCTTCTTCATGCGCTGGGACTGGCTACCGCAATATTACGAAATGGGCTTGCTCGGCATCTGGCGCGCGCTGTGGATCCTGGCTGTCACCTGCTTTCTGGGCTTCCTGCTGGCCGTGCCGCTCGGACTGGCGCAGGCTGCCGGCTCCTTCTGGTTCGCTGCACCGGCCAAGGCCTTCTGCACCATCATCAGAGGCACGCCGCTGCTGATACAGCTCTGGCTGCTCTACTACGGGCTGGGCTCGCTGTTTCCGCAATATCCCTGGATACGCGAGTCCTGGATGTGGCCGTATCTCAGGCAAGCATGGCCCTATGGCGTGCTGGCGCTGACCTTGTCGTTCGCTGGCTATGAAGGCGAAGTGATGCGCGGCGCCTTTGCCGGTGTGCCGAAAGGCCAGCTGGAAGCGGCCCGCGCCTTCGGCATGAGCCGCTGGAAGACTTTTCGGCGCATCTGGCTGCCGCAGGCCGTCTACCGGGCGCTGCCGACGCTGACCGGCGAAACCGTGCTGCAACTGAAGTCGACGCCGCTGGTGGCGACGATCAGCGTCATCGACATCTTCGCCGTCTCGTCCAAGGTGCGGCAGGATACCTACCTGACCTATGAACCCTTGCTGCTGCTGGCGCTGATCTACATGACGATCACCGGCATTCTGGTCTTCGCCTTCAGCAGGATCGAGGCGCGGATCCCGAACAAGATCGGCTAGAGTCGGACGGGTTCGTAACCCGAGTTTGCAACGGCGGACTTGTCCGCCGTTTTTCTTGCAGTTGCGGACGATTTTCAACACAAACACCGCCTCATGTGCTGTTAGACCCAGCCAACCAGTTATCGCAATCGCAGGACGGCCATGATGCAACTCAGTCTCGACCAGGCAAAAGGACTGTGCCGGATGGCGGCGCTCGGCGCCGGCGCCAATGAGGAAGCGGCGCAATCGCTGACCGCCTCGATCATCGCCGCCGAAGCGGAGGGGCTGTCGACAGTCGGACTGTCGCATTTCATCGACTATCTCGAGGCGCTGGAAGCCGGCCGCATCGACGGCAATGCCGACCCGGTGATCACCCGGCCGGCGCTGGCGGTCTATCTCTCCGATGCGCGCGGCGGCCTGGCGCATACTGGCTTCGATCGCACCATCGAGGACCTCGCCAAGGCGGCAAAACTGTTCGGCGTCGCCATCTTTTCGCAGAAGAACGCCTATACTTGCGGCGCGCTCGGCTATTTCACAGGGCGGCTGGCGGCACTGGGGATGGTGTCCTTCGCGGCGACCAACGGACCTGCCGTGCTTGCCGGCTCGGGCTCAATCAAGCCGGTCTACTGCACCAACCCGATGTCCTTTGCCGCTCCCGCCGCCGACGGGGCGCCGCTGGTCATCGACCAGTCGTCGAGCGCCACCGCCTTCGTCAACATCCGCAAGGCGGCCGAGGATGGCAAGAAAATTCCTGAGGGCTGGGCGCTGGATGTCAGCGGCAATCCAACCACCGATCCCGCCGCCGCCATGAAAGGCGCCATGCTTGCCTTCGGCGGTCAGCGCGGCGCCAACATCGCGCTGATGGTCGAGGTGCTGGCAGCCGGCCTGTCGGGCGCCAACTGGTCGCTCGATGCGCCATGGTTCAGCGGCGGACCGGACAGCCCCGGAACCGGCCTGTTCGTGCTTGCCGTCGAGCCCAAGCTGCTCGACCCGGACTTCGAGCAGCGTATGAAGGATCAGCTCGACCGGCTGCGCCGGCGCTATGGCGTGCACGTGCCCGGCCGCGCGCGGGCCGAAGCGGCGGAGAAGGCACAAGCGCGAGGCATCACAGCGCCCAAGGCGGTGATCCAGCGCATTTCCGAATTCGCCGAGCGCTATTCCGCCTGAATAATTTCTTCGTCCAATAATTGGCTGGCGCCTGCCGATCCGGCAGCGCGACCCTACTTGCCGCAGTGGTGATCGTTGATCTTGTTCAACGCATTCGCATCCGGTCCTACCTTGTCGTAGGAGCACGCTCCAGCCGCAGTCGTGAACAACTGCTGATCATAGTAGCGCGGGCCGCCGAACAAGATGTCGATGATGTTGCCATCGGCGGGAACGTAGCGCTCGGGTTGAGGTTTCTGTCGGTGATGCCGTTCGCCCGCGAACGCCGCGGCGCAAACGCTGCTGCCTATTGCGAAAGCGAGAGCGACGGTCGCAACGCGTTTTGTCGTCATCGGCAATATCCTCCATTCGGAATCACAGCATACATCCAAAATCGCCAGCCGGACAAAAGTTCCGAGGGCACTGAACCCGGTCGCCTCCACGGTTGATTGATCTTGATCGGCGGGACCAGCCGGGCCTTGCGGCGAGGCGGCGTGCATTTTTTGCGAACGCGCTTGAACCTTTCTGCGGGTCACGGCGACCCATCCTTGTCCAGGGCGAGGTGAGCTCGCCCGATCACCGAGGGGAACAACAAACTCGTATCGAGATCCTGCTTCACGTGAAGGGTGCGTCCCTTCGCGCCTCGGAAACCCACCCAATCAAAGGAAATCATCATGACCAACACCAAGACCACCATCCTGACCGCTGTCCTTCTGCTCGGCTCCTTCATGGGCGCCACCCAGGCCGCAACGCTGAAGAGCGCACCAGTCAAGCCGTCCGCGCCAGGCGTCATTGCCGCGCCAAGCGGCGGCGCCACCGAGGATCACTATTGCAAGAACGGCCACGCCAAATTCGCCAATTGCAGCGCCGACTTCATCGCGGCCTGCAAGCAGGTAGGCGGCACCATGTCGGATGTTCAGGGTTGGGGTGGGCGTACTTGCTTCACGCCCTCCTGATACCGTCTCAGGTCAGGTCCGTCGGCCCCTGACACCGCATGGAGTCACCCGGAAAACCCCGCTTCGGCGGGGTTTTCTGCATTTTGCCGACCCGCAAAAGGGCATGTTCCAAGCCAGGCTGCCGGCGACCTCTGGTCGCTCTTTGCCTTTGGCGCGAAACGGATTAAGAAACGGCTTCAGCCAAGCTTTCGAGCGCCGGAGCCAGCCATGACCGAAATCCTGCAGACCCCCAAGCTCGTCGTCGTCTTCGGTGGGTCAGGCTTTGTCGGCCGCCACGTCGTGCGGGCGCTGGCCAAGCGCGGCTACCGCATCCGGGTCGCCTGCCGCCGACCCGATCTCGCGGGACATCTGCAGCCGCTCGGCAATGTCGGCCAGATCCAGCCGGTGCAGGCCAATGTGCGCATGCGCTGGTCGGTCGACCGCGCCGTGCAAGGCGCCGACCATGTCGTCAACCTGGTCGCCATCCTGCATGAGGGCGGTCGGCAGAAATTCGGCGCCGTGCATGAGTTCGGCGCCCGCGCTATCGCTGAAGCCGCGCGCTCGGTCGGCGCCGGCCTCACCCACATCTCGGCGCTGGGTGCGGACGCCAAATCGCAGTCTGACTACGCGCGTACCAAGGCGCTCGGCGAAAAGGCGGTCCTGGAGACGGTCGCGGATGCCGTCATCTTGCGGCCGTCGATCAATTTCGGACCGGAAGACGGCTTCTTCAACCGCTTCGCCAACATGGCGCGCTATTCACCGGTGCTGCCGCTGATCGGCGGCGGCCAGACCAAGTTCCAGCCGGTCTATGTCGGCGATGTCGCCGAGGTGGTTGCGCGCTCGGTCGAAGGCAAGGTCAAGGGCGGCCAGACCTACGAACTCGGCGGACCGCAGGTGCTGACTTTCAAGGAGTGCATGCAAGAGCTGCTTGCCGTGATCGAGCGCAAGCGGCTGCTGGTGCCGGTGCCGTGGTGGGTGGCCAACCTGCAGGCATCGATCCTCGGCCTGTTGCCCAATCCGCTGCTGACCAAGGACCAGGTGATGCAGCTGCGCGAACACAACATCGTGTCGGACGCGGCCACCAAGGACAACAGGACGCTGACCGGCCTCGGCATCCAGCCGCAGTCGATCGGAACGATCCTGCCGAGCTATCTCTGGCGTTTTCGCGCCGCCGGCCAGTTCCAGCGCCGGCCCGCCGCTTAGTTCAGCGTACCTGCCCAAAGGCGTTTTGAGACAGGCCGGCATCACCTGAAATTCAGCGCGCCTTGCGCGGCGTGACCTGCATCGGCAAACCACCCTGCGGCTGCGTCGTCAGCTTCTGTACGGGCCACGGCTTGGTGTCGGCTGTGCTGTCGAAGCGGAAGCGCGACAGCATGATGGCCAGCGCGATAATCGCCTCCTGCATGGCAAAGCTGGCGCCGATGCAGACGCGTGGACCGGCGCCGAACGGCAGATACTGGAAACGGTCGATCTTTTCGCGGTTTCCCGGATGGAACCGCTCCGGCATGAAGGCGTCAGGCCGGTCCCACAGCTTCCTGTGGCGATGGACGACCCACGGCATCACCAGCACCGCGGCATGCTTAGGTATGTAAAGGTCGTTCCAGGTTTCCGGTTCGATGGGCTCGCGGTTGATCGACGGCGCCGGCGGATAGAGCCTGAGCGCTTCGTCGAAGGCGGCGCGGGTGAATGGCATGGCATCGAGCCATTTCGTCGGGTCGGGCTCGCGCGCCAGCACCTGATCGATCTCGCGCTCAACCCTGTCGCGCTCCCACGGTGATTCGGCGAGGCAATAGAGCGTCCAGCCCAGCGCCCGCGCGGTGGTTTCGTGGCCGGCGCCGATGAAGGTGATAATGTTGTCCTCGACCTCGGCCCGCGTCAGCCCGTCCGGCCCTTCGGCCTTGAGCAGAAGCGTGAGAAAGTCCTGCGGCACGGTATCAGGGTCGCGCTTGATCCTCTCCTCGCGCAGCTTGACGGTGTCGGTGACGATCTTGCGGAAATAGGCCATGGTCTTGCGGCCACGGATGCGGGTCAGTCGCGGCAGCCAGTCGGGCGCCCGCAACAGGTCGAGCGGATCGACGCGGCCCATGGTCTCGAACAGGCGGTCGATCTCGTTGGCGAAACTGCCCGGCTCGCCTGCGATCTCGCCGGAAAACAGCGTCTCGGCCAGGATGTCGTAGGTGAGCAGCGTCATGTCATGGGCGATGTCCGAGGTGGCGCCGCCCTCGTAGCGGGTGACGAACTCCTGCGTGCGTTTCAGCATCGGCGCGGCGAAGCCAAAGATGTGGCGCGGCGTGAACACCGGCGCCATAGCCTTGCGCGAGCGCTTCCACACCTCGCCTTCGGCGGTCAGCAGGCCGTCGCGCAGGATCGGCCGCAGGATTTTCTGACGCACCGTCGCCATCTTGTAGTTTTTCGCATTGTCGACCAGCACATGGCGGATCAGGCCGGGATCGTTGGCAACAATCAGATGTCCACCAACGCCATTGGCCGAAATCCAAGGCTCGTTGTAGGTGTGCTCGCCCCACAGTTCGAGCGGGTTGCGGTAGACGATACGGATCATCTCCAGCGTCGAAGGCGGCGTGGTGCGCGGCTTCGGTGCTGGCGGGACGAAGGGGGCGGGCTGACTGTCCATGCTGTGCTCCGCTGATGACCCAATGTAGTGAGCCGCAAAGCAGGCGTCCATGTGACCGAACAGCAAGGCCCTGCTCTCCTAGATGTGACCGGTTACCGCGAGGTGCCTTCTTGTCGCTGCGAGCGGCATGGCTTAGGTGGCGGTCACTAACAGATACCGCCAGGAGCCCCCTTGAAGCACCAGTTGAACATCATCATCGGCAGCACGCGGCCGGGCCGCGCCGGGCCAGTTTTTGCAGAGTGGCTGGAGGGTTTCGCGCGCGAACACGGAAAATTCGAGCCGATGCTGACCGACATCGCCGCGTTCCACCTGCCGGTGCTGGACGAGCCGCATTATCCAAAACTCGGCAAATACGAGAAGGACCACACGAAGGCCTGGTCGAAGGCGATCGACGCCGCCGACGCCTTTGTCTTCGTGGCGCCGGAGTATAATTATTTCGTCGCTCCGGCGATCGTCAACGCGATCGATTATCTCTTGCGCGAGTGGAAGTACAAACCCGCCGCCATTTTCAGCTATGGCGGCGTCTCCGGCGGCCTGCGCGCGGCGCAGGCGCTCAAGCCACTGCTGACCGCGGTCGGGGTGATGCCGATCCCCGAAGGAGTCGCGCTGCCGATGTACCAAAAACTGCTCGACGAGAACGGGGCTTTCAACGCCAGCGAACAGGTGGCTGGCGGAGCCAAAGCGATGCTGGACGAGCTGTTGCGCTGGACCGACGCGCTGAAGCCGATGCGGGCTGCCTGAACGAGCCGGTTTTCGGCCAAAAGCTAGGCTTGCTCATGCCATAAAGAGGTGGAATGTTCGCGCAAATGAAGGAGCCGGGGGCGGTTCGACTTGCGCTTGCTGTTTGCCTTGCTGCTGATCTTGTCGGCGACTGCCACGGCCGTGGCGGAGCGGCGCGTTGCGCTGGTCATCGCCCATGACGACTACCGGCTGATCCGGCCGCTCGCCAATCCGGTCCATGACGGCGAGGCGATGGAAGCGGCGCTGAAGAAGCTCGGCTTCGAAGTCATTCTCGAAACCAACCGTGACCTCAGGCGCATGCGCCGCGCGCTCGACGATTTTCGCGAGGACGCCAAGGGTGCCGACGTGGCGCTGGTGTATTTCTCCGGCCATGGCGTCGAGATGTCGGGCGACAACCGGCTGCTGCCGGTCGACGCAGACGCTTCCTCGCTCGACGCGTTGGAGAAGACCAGCCTGCCGCTGGAAGAGGTGCGCGATGCGGTCGCCGCCTCGGCAAAGGTCGGGCTGATCGTGCTCGACGCCTGCCGCAGCGATCCGTTCGCAGGCGCCAGTGGCGAAGGGCGCGGTGCGACATCGCTGGCCAAAGATGTCACTGAGAAGGTCAAGCCGGGGCTCGGGCGCATCGGCAAGGCGGAAAACATCCTGTTTGCCTTTTCGGCGTCGCCCGGCGAGACGGCCGCCGACGGCAGCGGCGCGAATTCGCCGTTCACGGCAGCGCTGACCAAATATCTCGGCACGGACGGGCTTGAAATCCGCTCGGTGCTGACCCTGGTGCAGCAAGAGGTCTATGACCTGTCGCGCGGCAAACAGCTGCCCTATGTCGAGAGCGGCCTGCCGCAGCTGTTCTTTGCCTCGGCGGCCAAGGGGCAATTGCCCGAACGTGAACGGTTGCTGCTCGCTATGGCCGACGTGACGCCGGAGATGCGCGGCCAGGTCGAGCAGATTGCCAGCGATGCAGACATGCCGCTGGCGCCGCTCTATGGCGCGCTGATCAGCACCGATACCAGCCACCTCTCCGGCGAGAGCCTGGACGCCAAACTGCGCGAGGCGGCTGATGCCTTCGTCAAGGTGCGCGACGATATGAAGACGCTGGCTGCCGACGACCCGAAGGTGAGCGAACTGCGCCGGCAGGCCGAAGAGCAGTTGTCGCTCGGCGCCTTCGATGGCGCACGCGTGATCCTTGCCAAGGCCGCCGACATCGACAATGTCTCGCGCAACAGTTTGAAGGCCAAATTCGTCAGCCGCACCCTTTCCGAGGCCGCCACGCGGTTTCTTTCCGGTGGCGCAGCACGCGCCAATCTCGACTACGCTACCGCCATCAGCGACTACGAGTCCGTGCTGGCACTCTATGGCGAGGCCGGGCAGACCTCGCTCAGCCTGGAACAGGCCGACCGCCAGAGCCGCACGCTGGAGGAACTCGGTATTCTCTACACAACCGTTGGCAATACCGACGCCGCCGGCCGTGCCTTTGCCGCATTGTTGGCCAATCTCGAGCAGCGGTCGCGTCAGGAAACCGATCCCAGCGTCAAGCGCGATCTCGCCATCAGCCATATCAAGCTCGCCAACATAAAGATGGCGCAAGGCGACCTGCCGATCTCCCTGGAAAATTATGAGGCGGCCAGGGACATGCTGCAGGACCTGACCACAGGCGTTCCGGACAAGAAAGACTGGCTCGGCGATCTTGCCATGGCCAATGACAAGATCGGCAATGTACTGGCGACGCAAGGCGATGTGGGCGCCGCCGCCCAGGCCTACCAACAAAGCCTGGCCATCAAGCAGCAGCTGGCCGATGCGGAGCCGGACAGCGCCTATCGGCTGCGCGACCTGACCATTACCTATGACGAGATCGGCGATCTTGCCCGCACCGCCGGCCAACTGGATGGCGCCCAGACGGCCTTTGAAGAGAGCCTGAGAATTCGGCTGGCGCTGGCCGAGAACAAACCCGATGACGCTAAGCGCCAGCGCGCTGTCTCCGTCAGCCACGACAGGATCGGGGATGTGCTGCGCGAGCGCGGCGACCCCGCCGGCGCGCTCACGGCCTTCAACAAGAGCCGGGCGATCGCCGAAGAGCTGGTGCGCCGCGATCCCAACGATACCGATTTGAAGCGCGACCTGTCGGTCAGTTACGCCAAGATCGGCAATGCGTACAGCGATCAGAAGGATTGGCCGCCCGCACTGGAGTCCTACCAGCAGGCGCTGGACATAGCGCGTGATCTTGCCGCCACCGATCCCGGCAACACCGACTGGCAGCGCGGCCTGTCGGTCAGCCTGGAAAAGGTTGCCGGTGTGCTCAACGCCCAGGGTGATGTCAGCGGGGCATTGCAAAACTATCAGGATAGCCTTGCCATTGCAGACCGGCTGGCCAGGCTCGACCCTGCCAATTCCGACTGGCAACGCGATCTGTCGATCACGTTCGAGGAAATCGGCTTGCTGGAAACCAAGCAACGGCACTTCGAGGGCTCCAAGAACGCTTTCGAAGCCAGCCTCGGCATTCGCCAGAAGCTCGCTCAGACCGATCCGGACAACGCGATCTGGCAGTTTGATCTCGTGCAGGCCTACATTAACTATGCCTATGTGGCGAAAGATCCGAAGGCGGCGCTGACCAAGGCGTTGAACATCACATTGGAGCTCGATCGCACGGGGCGACTGGCGCCCAGGGACAAACCCACGATCAAATATCTGCGCGGCCTTCTGGCCAAATTCGGGGCTCGAAAAAAATAGCCGGCTGCCAGCTCGGGATTCGGCCCGGAAATGCCGCAAACCTTGGAAAAACCGCCTTTAGCGCCTATATCTAGACGATATCAGAGGCGCGATTCGGGGCCGATTTTTCGCGCTGTACAAGCGGCATCCAGACGATAGGTTTTCATGAGCGACCAGACCGAGAACACCAACGGCGCCGAAGCCGAATACGGCGCCGATTCCATCAAGGTTTTGAAGGGGTTGGACGCCGTCCGCAAGCGGCCGGGTATGTATATCGGCGACACCGACGACGGTTCGGGCCTGCATCACATGGTCTATGAGGTGGTCGACAACGCCATCGACGAGGCGCTGGCAGGCCATGCCGACCTGGTCACCGTGACGCTCAACCCCGATGGTTCGGTGACGGTTATCGACAATGGCCGCGGGATTCCGACGGATATCCACACCGGCGAAGGCATTTCGGCGGCCGAAGTGATCATGACGCAGCTGCATGCCGGCGGCAAATTCGACCAGAACTCCTACAAGGTGTCGGGCGGCCTGCACGGCGTCGGCGTGTCGGTGGTCAACGCGCTGTCGGCCTGGCTGAAGCTGAAGATCCGCCGCAACGGCCAGATCTTCGAGATGAGCTTCACCCACGGCAATGCCGATGCGCCGCTGAAGGCGACAGGCAGCTACGAGCAGGACAAGCAGCCAGGGACTTATGAGGGCCGCAGCGGGAGCGCGATCACGTTCTTCCCGTCGTCCGAAACCTTCACCATGGTCGAGTTCGACTTCGGCACGCTGGAACACCGGCTGCGCGAGCTCGCCTTCCTCAATTCCGGCGTGCGCATCATTCTGACCGATGCCCGCCATGCCGACATCGTGCGCCATGAATTGCACTATGATGGCGGTCTGGAAGAGTTCGTCAAATATCTCGACCGGGTCAAGAAGCCGCTGATCGACAAGCCGATCGCCATCAAGGCCGAGCGCGACGGCATCACCGTCGAAGTCGCCATGTGGTGGAACGACAGCTACCACGAGAATGTTTTGGCCTTCACCAACAACATCCCGCAGCGCGACGGCGGCACCCATCTGGCTGGTTTCCGCGGCGCGCTGACGCGCCAGATCACCGGCTATGGCGAGTCCTCAGGCTTGACCAAGAAGGAAAAGGTGGCGCTGATCGGCGATGATTGTCGTGAAGGCCTGACGGCGGTGCTGTCGGTCAAGGTTCCTGATCCGAAATTCTCCTCGCAGACCAAGGACAAGCTGGTTTCGTCCGAGGTTCGCCCGGTGGTGGAAGGTCTGGTCAACGAGGCGCTCGGCACCTGGCTTGAGGAGCACCCGTCCGAAGGCAAGGTGGTCATCGACAAGGTTATCCAGGCGGCCGCGGCGCGCGAAGCCGCGCGCAAGGCGCGCGACATCACCCGCAAGAGCTCGCTCGGCGTCACCTCGCTGCCCGGCAAGCTGGCCGACTGCCAGGAACGCGACCCGGCGAAGTCCGAGATCTTCATCGTCGAGGGTGACTCGGCCGGCGGCTCGGCCAAGGGTGGCCGCTCGCGCCAGAACCAGGCCATTCTGCCGCTGCGCGGCAAGATCCTCAATGTCGAGCGCGCCCGCTTCGACCGCATGCTCGGCTCCGAGATGATCGGCACGCTGATCACCGCGCTCGGCACATCGATCGGCAAGGACGAGTTCAACGCCGACAAATTGCGCTACCACAAGATCATCCTGATGACCGACGCCGACGTCGACGGCGCCCATATCCGCACCTTGCTGCTCACCTTCTTCTTCCGGCAGATGCCGGAACTGATCGAGCGCGGCCATCTCTACATCGCCCAGCCGCCGCTCTACAAAGTGACGCGCGGCAAGAGCTCGCAATACATCAAGGACGAGAGCGCCTTCGAGGAATTCCTGATCGGCTCGGGACTGGAAGAGGCATCGCTTTCGCTCGGTTCGGGCGAGGTGCGCACCGGACAGGACCTGCGCAGCGCCATCGACGACGCGCTGGCGGTGCGCCAGCTGATCAACGGCCTGCACACGCGCTACAACAGAGGCGTGGTCGAGCAGGCGGCGATTGCCGGCGGCCTCAACCCGGATGTGTTTGCCGATCTCGGCCGCGCCAACGCCATGGCCGAGCGTGTTGCCAAGCGTCTCGACATCATCGCCGAGGACACGGAGCGCGGCTGGACCGGCCGGATGTCGACCTCGAACGAGGGCACCGGCGGCTATGTGTTCGAGCGCACGGTGCGCAGCGTCAAGGAATTCGCGCATCTCGATCTCGGGCTGATCAATTCGGCCGATGCGCGCCAGCTCGACCGCTATGCGCCGCGCCTCACCGAGGTCTATGGCGAGCCGCCGGTGCTGCGCCGCAAGGAGGTTTCCGAAACCATCTCGGGACCGCTGGCGCTGCTGAACGCCGTCTTTGCCACCGGCCGCAAAGGCCTGACCATGCAGCGCTACAAGGGCCTTGGCGAAATGAACGCCGAGCAGCTGTGGGAAACCACGCTCGACCCGAATGTGCGCTCGCTGCTGCAGGTCAA
The DNA here is from genome assembly GCF_056404235.1 of Mesorhizobium sp. P2_E10. Lineage (NCBI taxonomy): Bacteria > Pseudomonadati > Pseudomonadota > Alphaproteobacteria > Hyphomicrobiales > Phyllobacteriaceae > Mesorhizobium > Mesorhizobium sp. P2_E10. The sequence continues at coordinate 510,404 of NZ_JBFUEK010000001.1, read as the reverse complement.
GGTCAATGACGCCACCGACGCCGACAGCCTGTTCTCGCGGCTGATGGGCGACGAAGTCGAGCCCAGGCGCGAGTTCATCCAGGAAAACGCGCTCTCGGTCGCCAATCTGGATATCTGATATCGAAGCATTGGCGCGGCTCACCGCGCCAATGCCTGATCCTGCACAACAAAATCATTGAGCATCGGCGGGAACAGAAGCCCTTCCAAGACATTGTGACAACATCGATCACAATTTCTCACAGGAGGTCTTCATGGGACGTGGTATCTTGCTCTGGTTGCTCGGGATTCCGATTCCAATCATCATTCTCATCATGCTTTTCGTGCGATAGGTGGCCTCGATGCAGTCCACCCTATCGGCTGTCGATGTTTCCGCTTCTACCGAATCCTCTTCAACCGCCGTCAGCTGGGGACCGATCATCGCCGGCGCCTTCGCGGCCTCGACGCTGACCTTCATCCTGATGCTGCTCGGCTCTGGGCTTGGTCTGAGCATGGTTTCGCCCTGGTCGGGCTCCGGCGCCTCGATCACCACCTTCGCGGTTTCCACCGCGATCTGGCTGGTCATCGTGCAGTGGCTTTCCTCAGGAGTCGGCGGGTATCTCGCCGGCCGGCTGCGCACCAAATGGGTCGGCATCCACACGGATGAGGTCTATTTCCGTGACACCGCGCATGGCTTCCTGGCCTGGGCACTGGCGACACTGCTCGTCGTCGGCGTGCTTGGCTCGGCGCTGTCGGCGGCGGTCGGAACCGGCGTGCAAGCCGTGTCCACGGGGGCCTCGGGTGCCGCACTCGGTGCTTCAGCAGGTGCCTCAGCGAATGCTGGCGGAGCCGACAATGCGACATCCTATCTCGTGGATTCGCTATTCCGTCCGGCCGATGCAACCAAGCTAGCAACCGCCAATCCGGACGGCGATGCCGCGGCCCAGGCCTCGCGCATCCTGATCGCCAGCGCTGCGGCGGACGAGATTTCGGCCGACGACAAGACCTATCTGTCGCAGCTGGTGGCTGCCCGCACCGGTCTGTCAGAAGCCGATGCCAAGGCACGGGTCGATGCGCTGGTTGCCAAGGTTGAGGACGCCAAGGTCAAGGCAAAACAGGTTGCCGACACCGCCAGGAAAGGCAGCGCGACGTTTGCGCTGCTTGGCGCACTGTCGCTGGTCATCGGCGCTTTCATCGCCAGCGCCGCGGCCGCCCTTGGCGGCAGGCAGCGCGACGACGAGGAAGCAATCCTACTGACCAGTCGCTGAGCGGGCTCTCATCCCGAAACGAAAAGCCCGGCTTCAGCCGGGCTTTTCTGTTTCGAAGGGTTGGCTGGGCGGGAAAACGGCTCAGTGATCCATCGCCTTGACGATTTCTTCGGTCATCTTCTTGGCGTCGCCGAGCAGCATCATAGTGCCGTCCTTGTAGAACAGCGTGTTGTCGATGCCGGCATAGCCGGAGCCGAGCGAGCGCTTGACGAACAGGCAGGTGCGCGCCTTGTCGACGTCGAGGATCGGCATGCCGTAGATCGGCGACGACTTGTCGTCACGCGCGGACGGGTTGGTGACGTCGTTGGCGCCAATGACGTAAGCGACGTCGGCCTGCGCGAATTCGGAGTTGATGTCCTCGAGCTCGAACACTTCGTCATAGGGCACGTTGGCTTCGGCCAGCAGCACGTTCATGTGGCCGGGCATGCGGCCAGCAACCGGATGAATGGCGTATTTGACGTCGACGCCATTGGCCTTGAGCTTGTCGGCCATTTCGCGCAGCGCATGCTGCGCCTGGGCGACCGCCATGCCGTAGCCGGGCACGATGATGACCTTCTGCGCGTTCATCATCAGGTAGGCTGCATCGTCGGCCGAGCCCTGCTTGACCGTGCGCTCGATGCCGTCATCGGCAGCGGCCGCCGTCTCGCCGCCGAAGCCGCCGAGGATGACGGAGATGAAGCTTCGGTTCATGCCCTTGCACATGATGTAGGACAGGATCGCACCGGACGAACCGACCAGTGCGCCGGTGATGATCAGCGCCAGATTGCCGAGCGTGAAGCCAAGTGCTGCCGCGGCCCAGCCCGAGTAGGAGTTGAGCATCGAGACGACCACCGGCATGTCGGCGCCGCCGATCGGGATGATCAAGAGGACGCCAAGGAGAAGCGAGGCCGCGACGATCAGCCAGAACACCAGCTTGGACTCGGTGGTAACCAGCAGGATGATCAGCACGATCAACGCGATGCCGAGCGCGGCGTTGATGAAGTGGCGACCGCCGATCATGATCGGCTTGCCCGACATGCGGCCGTCGAGCTTGAGGAAAGCGATGACCGAGCCGGTGAAGGTGATGGCGCCGATGGCAACGCCAAGGCTCATCTCGATCAACGCCTGGGCGTGGATATCGGCAACGGTGCCGATGCCGAAACTTTCAGGGGCATAGATGGCGGCAGCCGCCACCATGACGGCGGCAAGGCCGACCAGCGAGTGGAAGGCGGCGACCAGCTGCGGCATCGAGGTCATGGCGATACGCCGCGCGGTGACCGCACCGATGGAGCCGCCGATGGCGAGGCCGAGGACGATCAGCCAGTAGCGGCCGGCCGACGGGACAGACGGGGCCGCCAGTGCCAGCGTGGTGGCAATGGCGATGCCCATGCCGATCATGCCGTAGAGATTGCCCTGGCGGCTGGTGGTCGGATGCGACAGGCCGCGCAGCGCCATGATGAACAGGACGCCGGAGACGAGATAGAGGAAGGACGCGAAGTTGGCGTTCATGGCGCTCTACTTGTCCTTCTTCTTGTACATGGCCAGCATGCGCTGGGTGACGAGGAAGCCGCCGAAGATGTTGACCGAGACCAGCATCAGCGCGACGAAGCCGAAGCCGGCGGCAATACCGGAGGCGGCGATGCCGACCGCAAGCAGCGCGCCGACGACGATGACCGAGGAAATGGCGTTGGTGACGGCCATCAGCGGCGTGTGCAGCGCCGGGGTCACTGACCAGACGACATAGTAGCCGACGAAGATCGCCAGGATGAAGATGGCGAAGCGGAAGACAAAAGGATCGATGGCGCCGCCGGACAAAGCGTGCGCGGCATCGCCCGCGGCATCAGCGCCACCTGGGGCGGTGGCCAGGTTCTGCACCGCAAGCCGGACGGCGGCGGAGGCCTGATCGAGCTGGTCGAGGGCTTTCTGCAAGGTCTGGTCCATCACGCAATCCCCTTGGACTTGGACGAAGGCGACTTGGGTGCTGCAGCTTTCTTTGAAGCGGCTTTCTTCGGCGCGGCTGCGTCGGCAACCATCGTCTTGGCCGGGATTGCGGCCGGCTCGACATGGGGCTGTTCCGCCGCTTTGGCAAAAGCCGGATGCACGACCTTGCCGCCGTCGGTCAGCATGGTCGCCTTGACCAGATCGTCGTCGCGGTTGATGGCGAGCGTCTTGGTGGTCTTGTCGACCAGCGTTTCGACGAAGGCGAAAAGGTTGCGGGCATAAAGCAGCGAGGCGGAAGCGGCGACGCGGCCGGGTACGTTGAGATGCCCAACGATCTTGACGTTATTGGCGGTGGTGACAACCTGACCCGGCACGGCGCCCTCAACATTGCCGCCGCGCTCGACCGCAAGGTCGACCAGCACCGAACCCGGCTTCATCGAGGCGACCATGGCCGACGAAACCAGTTTTGGCGCCGGCCGGCCGGGGATCAGCGCCGTGGTGATGACGATGTCCTGCTTGGCGATGTGCTCGGCGGTCAGCGCAGCCTGCTTGGCCTGATATTCTTTCGACATCTCCTTGGCATAGCCACCCGCCGTCTCGGCCGCCTTGAACTCCTCGTCCTCGACGGCGAGGAACTTTGCGCCGAGCGAGGCGACCTGTTCCTTGGCGGCGGGGCGCACATCGGTGGCAGTGACGACAGCACCTAGCCGCCTTGCCGTGGCGATGGCCTGCAGGCCGGCGACACCGACACCCATGATGAAGACCTTTGCTGCCGGCACCGTGCCGGCTGCGGTCATCATCATCGGCAGTGCCCGGTCATATTCGGAAGCGCCGTCGATCACCGCCTGGTAGCCGGCGAGATTGGCCTGCGACGACAAGACGTCCATCGACTGGGCGCGGGTGATGCGCGGCATGAATTCCATCGAGAAGGCGGTGACGCCGGCCTTGGCAAGTGCTGCCACAGCCGCATCATTGCCGTAGGGATCCATGATGGCGATGACCGTGGTGCCCGGTTTGTAGGCCTTGAGTTCCGCTTCGCCTGGCCGGCGCACTTTCAGCACCACATCGGCCCTGGCGGCATCGCCGGCCTTGCCGATCGAAGCGCCCGCCTTGGCGAACTCCTCGTCGGGAATACGTGACCTGGTGCCGGCTCCGGTTTCGACAACCACGTCGAGACCCAGAGCCGCCAGCCGCTTCACCGTATCGGGCGATGCCGCAACACGCGGCTCGTTGGCGTCGAGCTCACGAGGGATGAAAACCGTCTGTCCCACCGCATGATCCTTTCGGCTGGAACCTGTTTGCGCAAGATTTCGTCCGGATGTCCGGCGACCTCCCCGGCAAAGGGTCTGAAAAGTCTATCGGAGAATAAAGCCGCCGACGGCCAGGATCACGGCGAACAGGATGGTCGCCGAGAAGAAGCCGCCCGCAAAGAAGCCGAAAGCCATCGCCAAGAGCAGGGCGCCGCAAAACAACGAGCCGTATTTGGCGAGCGCGATGAAGCCCGCATAGGTGCGGTCGTGCTCGGCGTAGTCCATCTTCGCGCCCAGTTCGACAGGACCGGTCGGCGTGTGATCAGCCATAGGAATTCCCCTTCGAAGACATCTTTGAGGCACATAGCGAAAAGCCGCGCCGAGGGCAATGGCGCTATTGCCGCATCGCCGGAGACAACAGCCTCAAATGAAAGTTGAAAGCCGCCAATGAGGCAGGCGCGCCGCGAGCCGTGGGGAGACGGACCTGGCGCGCGGCGCCTCAGCCGGCGAGGTGCGGAAACAACCCGAGCAAGCCGACGACGATGAGGTAAAGCGCGACGATGTAGTTGAGCAGCCGCGGCATCACCAGGATGAGCACGCCGGCGATGAGCGAAATCAGCGGGGTGAGCGCGAGCTGGGAAATGTGCATGTCAGGTTCCTTTTGACAAATCCGTCGAAGACGCGGAGCGTCAACGCGCCGCCGCCATCAGAACGCGGATCCGGCCCGAAAGCTCCAGGCATTTCGCAGAGATCGGCGCCTCAGGCGGCGTCGCGGTAATATTTCGCTGTTGGCAGGATGGACAGGGGCTGCAGACGGTTGATGGCCGGATTGGCAAACATCATCCTCTGCTCCAACGGCGTCGACCTGAAAAACGGGAAGCGTTCGAGTGTCAGGCGCAGGTTTTCGCCGCAGGGGATTTCGAACAAGGCGATTGGGGCAAGAACGCCCGGGAATACCTTGGCCTCGGTCCTCTGCTTGGCATTGAAGATGCGGGCATAAAAAGCGGAATGCTCGATCTTGACCGGCGTAAGCACCGCGGTCTGGCCAAAGTAGCTGGATGCGACCATGCCAAGCCTGAGTGTCAGGAACGGCAGCACGCCGGGTGCCGGTGCGCTGTCGGGGTCGGTTGCGAACCGGGTTCCGTCGATGAAGGTCTCGCCGCTGGCAAGCCGCTCGGCCAATATTTCCGGATAGGCATCGACGGAGGGCGAATACGGGTGCTCGCGAGAGATGTAGTGGATGCGCAGCGTGCTGACCAAATGGCCATCGAAATAGACGCCGAACCGGTAGGAATTGGGCAGATTGTCCCAGCGGTCCTCGAACATCCCGCTGGCGATCGGGCCGGACATGCCCGAGCGAAAGTAGGATTGATAGCGAAGACGATAGATTGCCTCCAGATCCTCGCCCCCGGTAATGAGACGGTACTCGACATGCTCCAGCAGTTGCATCATCGAGCGGTTCAGCACCGATCCGCCGCTCGTGCGAATCCCAGCAGAAGCATCCTGCGTTGCAATATCCATTATCTGTCCTCGAAAATTCCGCCTGCTGATAGGCTATTCGAGTTGAAATGGGACACAAGCTGAAAGTTAGATACTGTTGATTTACCTTTCGTTAACCTTAACAGCCGCGGAAGGTCCTTTCAGTGTGCAAAGGCAAAATCAGGTGGGGCAACATCCCGATTCTGAAATTCGCATGAGTTCGATATCAAGGTCGGAGCGAATTTAAATCTCGAAAGATACTGGAAATTTGTTTCAGGTGAACTTCGAGATCACGACACCAGCTGGCTGCCCCGTTTGGCGGGGAGACGCAGGTCCGCGGCGAATGGCCAGGTGACGGTCGACATTGTCTCGATGCCCGACGCACTGAGCGCAGCACCGAAGAGGAAGCCCTGGACAAGGTCCGGCTTCACCGAATGCACCAGAATCTTGAGCTGCTCGAAGGTCTCGACCCCTTCGACGGTGACAGTCAGGCCCAGCACCCGGGTGAGATCGACGATGCCCTTCAACAGGTCCAGCGAGCGCTGGTTCTGGGTTACGTCCATCAGGAACGAGCGGTCGATCTTGATCTTGTCGAGCGGCAGCTTGTGGAGATAGCTCAGGCTCGAATATCCGGTGCCGAAATCGTCGAGCGCAATGCGCACGCCAAGCTGTTTCAATTCCTCGATGTATTGGCGCGTCAGTGACTTGTCGTCGAGCAGCGCGGTCTCGGTGACTTCGATCTCCAGGCGGCCGGCAGCGAGCCCGGAGCTGACCAGCGCATCACGGACCTTCTGGATGACGTCGCGACTGCGGAAATCCCTGGCGGAGAGGTTGACCGAGACGCTGGTCTGGTCGGGCCATTTGGCGCATTCGGTGCATGCGGCCTGCAGGACGAAGGTGCTGATCTCGGAAATGATGCCCATTTCCTCGGCCAGCGGAATGAAGATGCTGGGCGAGATCGGCCCGAGATCGGGATGGTCCCAACGGCACAGCGCCTCGCAACTGGCGATGCGCATCGTGTTCATTGCCACGATCGGCTGATAGACGACACGCAGCGCCTTGGCTTCGACGGCGTTGCGCAGGTCGGCCTTCATCAGCTGACGGCTGCGGAAAGCCGCATCCATCGACGCCTCGAACAGCCGCCAGTTGTTCTTGCCGAGTTCCTTGGCCTTGTAGAGCGCCAGGTCGGCCTTGACGATCATCGCGTCGACATCGGTGTCCTCGACCTTGGACAGCACCGTGCCGGCGCTGGCCTGGATGCGCAGCCCATGGCCGGCGACATCGACTTCGCCCTGCAATTCGCCGAAAATCTGGTCGAGCAGGCCGGTCAGATGGCTTTCGTCCTCGACGCGATCGAAGAAGATCATGAATTCGTCGCCGCCGAAACGGCTGACGGTGATGCTCGGCCCGGCGATGGCGGCCAGCCGCTCGGCGACGGCGTAGATCAGCCCGTCGCCGACAGGATGGCCAAGCGTGTCGTTGACGCTCTTGAAATCGTCAAGATCGAGCACGGCGAGCCCACACAGACGATCGCGGCCGCCGGACGCCATCGCCTCGCCGACCAGTTCGTGGAAATAGGCGCGGTTGGGCAGGCCGGTGAGGTTGTCGTAGCGCGCCATGAAGCGGATTTTCTCTTCAGACTCGACGCGAGCGGTGACATCCTCAAACGTGATAACGCCCAGATCCTGGCTGCCTTCGCGGGCCGAAAACTCGTAATGCTGGCCCGTGGAAAAGGAGACCAGAACCTTGCGGTCGCGGCCCTCGCGCAGCGCGCGCGTCAGCTGCGCCTCGACGTAACGGCAATCCTTCGGCGCCAGCATGCCGCCGGCAACACCGCGCATCAGCAGGCTGTGAATCGACCGCCCAAGCAGCGCGTCGGGCGATTTGAGCGCCATCAGATGCGCGGCTTCGGCGTTGGCGACAATGACCTTGCCGTCGGGGCCAAGCATGACCAGGCCATGCGACATGGTGTTGAGCGCGCGATCGAACCGGTGCGCGAGCTTCCTGGCCTGCTGGTGGCCGATGACCGCAGAGAAAAGCACGTTGCGGACGTGGTCAGCGCTGTTGATGGTGATGAACGTCATCGGGATGATCATCAAGCCGAGGACGACCGAGGGAGCATCCATGCGCAGCAAGAGTGCAAGTGCTGCCGGACCAATGAAGGTCACGGAGAAAATCCGCACCATGCGCGGCGATCCGTAGTTTCGGCCGACAACCGTAACCAGGGTCGCCAAAGTCAGCGACATCGCGGCCAGTTCGGCAAACGGATCGGGATAGACATAGATCGATATGAAGCACAGCGAGCCCAACCCTAGGCCCTGCAAGGAGCCCTTGAGGATATAGTTGCGCTCCCACTGCTGTGCCTCTTCGACCGTGGCTATGGTGCCGCCCGCCTTGCGGAAGCTGCGAATGCCGAAGTAACGGAAAAGGCTGACGGACAGCAGAACGAAAGAAAAGCCAATAAACAGTGGATTGTGCGTGCGCAGGTAGATCATGAATCCGAGGATCCAATAGCACGCGCCGCCAATCACCAGCATGTGCGCGTTGTCGAACAACGACCGCACAAACTGGATATAAACATCCGCTGGGATGTTTTCGGTCTTTGTTTTGCCCATACCGTCGGCCCAAAGCTGCGCCTTGTCATGCCACACTCGCCTTAAGAAAGGCTTAGAACAGCGGCTTGGGCTCGGTTGACCAGGGCGCGAAAGGCAAGACAGACCGGAAAATCAGGCTTCCGGCAATCCGTTGGTGCGTTGGCGCGGTCACTCCGCTGCGTGAAGTGCCGGCTCCGGCAAGGCCTGGCTCAGCCGGTTGAGAAGCCTGGCGCGCTCGCCCGCCGCCTTTTCGGCACTGGCTTGCCTGACATGGCCATAGCCGCGAATGAGCGCCGGCACCGAGGCGAGCGCGACCGCGGCCTCAATCTTGCCCGGCGCCAGTGCCGCGCCAACAAGCTCCAGATCGGCCTCATACTGGGCCAGAAGCTGCCGCTCCATGCGCCGCTCGGCGCTGTAGCCGAACAGGTCGAAAGCGGTGCCGCGCAGGCCCTTGATCGCGGCCAGCAGGCGAAATCCCTGCATCATCCACGGGCCAACGCTCGATTTCCGCGGTTTGCCGTCATTGCCGCGCCTGCCCATGATCGGCGGCGCGAGATGGAATTCGAGTTTTTCGTAGCTCTGGAACTGTTTTCCAAGCTCAGCGGCGAAGGAGCCATCCGTGTAAAGCCGCGCCACCTCGTATTCGTCCTTGATCGCCATCAGCTTGAACAGGTTTCTTGCCGCCGCCTCGGTGACCGCGGACGAGCCAGGCACGGCCCTGGCTTCGGCCTGGCGCAGCGCGGCCAATCTGTCGGCATAGCGCTTGCCATAGGCGGCGTTCTGATAGGCGGTCAGGAAGGCGACGCGGCGGGCAATGATGTCGTCCAGAGTCTCGGCAAGGGCGGCAGTCTGCGGGGTCTGGCCCGGCTGGGCGATGAGGCCGCGCACGAAATCCGGCTGGTGGGCAGCGCGGCGGCCCCAGCGGAACGCAGCGACATTCATCGCCACCGCTTCGCCGTTGAGCTCGATCGCCTTTTCGACCGCCTCTGCCGACAGCGGCAGCCCGCCATGCTGGAAGGCGAAGCCGAGCATGAACATGTTGGCGCCGAGCGAATTGCCGAACAGCGCGGTGGCGGTGCGGGTGGCGTCGAAGAAATGCGCCTTGTCGTCGCCGGCGGCAGTGCGGATCGCTTTTTTCAGCCGCTCGACCGGCAGCGAGAAATCGGCTGAACGGGTGAAATCGCCGGGCATGATCTCGGCGGTGTTGGCGAGAAAGATGGTGTGGCCTTCGCGCACCGCGGCCAGCACCTTCTTGGCGCCCGACACGACGAGGTCGCAGCCCAGCACCAGATCGGCCTTGCCCGCCGATACGCGGATGGCGTGGATATCGTCGGGCGTGCGGGCGATGCGGACATGGGTGAACACCGAACCGCCCTTCTGGGCGAGGCCGGCCATGTCGATCATGCCGCAGCCCTTGTCTTCGAGATGGGCCGCCATGCCGAGCACAGCACCGATGGTGACGACGCCGGTGCCGCCGACGCCGTCGATGATCGCCGCCCAGCCTTGCTCGCCGAGCGGGAATTCGGCGGGAACCGGTACGCCGTCGAGCGGATCGGTGCTGCCGGCGATGCCCTCGGCCTTCCTGATCTTGGCGCCATGGACAGTGACGAAGGACGGGCAGAAGCCGTTGACGCAGGAAAAATCCTTGTTGCAGCTCGACTGATCGATCTTGCGCTTGCGGCCGAATTCGGTCTCGACCGGCTGGATTGAGACGCAGTTGGACTGCACGCCGCAATCGCCGCAGCCTTCGCAGACGAGTTCGTTGATGAAGACGCGCTTGTCGGGATCGGGGAAGGTGCCGCGCTTGCGGCGGCGGCGCTTTTCGGCAGCGCAAGTCTGGTCGTAGAGCAGCACCGATATGCCTTTGACGTCACGCAACTGGCGCTGGACGAGGTCGAGGTCGTCGCGGTGATGGATGCTGGCGCCGGTGGGGAATTCGGCCTTCCCGGCATATTTATCCGGCTCGTCGGTGACGATGGCGATGCGATCGACACCTTCGGCGCGCACCTGTCTGGCGATCATGTCGACGGTCAGGCCACCATCATGCGGCTGGCCGCCGGTCATGGCGACGGCGTCGTTGTAAAGGATCTTGTAGGTGATGTTGGCATCGGTCGAAAGCGCGAAGCGGATCGCCAGCGCGCCGGAGTGATTGTAGGTGCCGTCACCGAGATTCTGGAAGATGTGCTCTCGCTTGGAGAACGGCGCCTGGCCGACCCATTGTGCGCCCTCGCCGCCCATGGCGGTGAAGCCGACAGTGTTGCGGTCCATCCACAGCGCCATGAAGTGGCAGCCAATGCCGGCGGCGGCAAGCGAGCCGTCCGGCACCTTGGTCGACGAATTGTGCGGGCAGCCGGAGCAGAAGAAGGGCGTGCGCGTGGCGATGTCGGCTGTGTCGGCAAGCATTGCCTGGAACTGGCGCAGTTTTGCCACCCGCGCGGCGATCTCTTCCGACGGGCCAATCGTCCTCAGGATCCGTTCGCCGAGCGCGATGGCGATGTCGTTGGGGTCGAGCGCGCCCTTGGCCGGGAACAGCCAGTCGCCGCGCTCGTCCTTCTTGCCGACGATGGCCGGCTGGGTGGCGGTGCCATAAAGGCTTTCGCGCAACTGCACTTCGATCAGCGAGCGCTTTTCCTCGACGACGACGATGGTGTCGAGGCCGCGGGCAAAGTCAGTGATATGCTGCAGGTCGAGCGGCCACGGACAGCCTACCTTGAACAGCCGGATGCCGATGCGGTTGGCCGCCGCTTCGTCGACGCCGATGTCTTCCAGCGCCTGGCGAACATCGAGATAGCTCTTGCCCAGCGTGATGATGCCGAGCTTGGGGCTGCGGCCGCCCGAATAGACGATCCGGTTCAGGCCATTGGCGTGGATAAAGGCGGAAGCCGCGGCGCGCTTGTACTCATGCAGCCGCTCCTCCTGGCCGAGCATGTCGATCTCATGGCGGATGTTGAGGCCGCCGGGCGGCATGTCGAAGTCGGGCACGACAATGTTCAGCCGTTCGAGCGAGGCATCGACGGAAGCCGTCGATTCGACATTGTCCTTGACGCATTTGATCGCCGCCCAGGTGCCGGCAAAGCGCGACATGGCAAAGCCGTAGAGCCCGTAGTCGATGATCTCTTGGACCCCGGCCGGGTTGAGGATCGGCACCATGGTGTCGACGAACAGGAATTCGGTGGCATGCGCATTGGTCGAGGATTCAGCCATGTGGTCGTCGCCCATCAGGGCAAGGACGCCGCCATGTTTTGACGAGCCGGCAAGGTTGGCATGGCGGAACACGTCGCCGGAGCGGTCGACGCCCGGGCCCTTGCCGTACCAGACGGAAAACACGCCGTCATGGGTGCCTTCGCCCAGCAATTCGGTCTGCTGCGAACCCCAGCACGCCGTCGCGGCGAGCTCTTCGTTGAGGCCGGGCTGAAAGACGATCTCCGACTGGGCCAGCTGCTTCTTGGCCTTCCACAGCTGCATGTCGAGGCCGCCAAGCGGCGAGCCGCGATAGCCGGAGACGAAGCCGGCGGTGTTCAGGCCAGCGCGGCGATCGCGCTCGCGCTGCATCAAAAGCATGCGGATGACCGCCTGCGCGCCGGACAGGAAGATGCGCTCCTTGCCAAGATCGAACTTGTCGTCGAGCGCGACATCATGCAGCGTCATCAGGCATTTCCTCTGCGGAGGCCACGCCAAGGCGTGCAACCAACGTCGGAGTCGGACGCCACAGTGTTTCTCCCCTTGCCGGGGAGGTCAAATAAAATCGAAGATACCAGGCAATGCGCAACGAACGATCCGGTGCGCATCGGCCGGCGTATGAAAATTACGCGACAACAGGCTTCGCGGTGCAGGAAGTTCCGGCCGCGGCAGGCCAGAGCAATTCCAGGAAAAGTGTGAACGGTTTTCCTGGGGAAAGCGCGGAGCGCTTTCCCCAGGGAATTGCGCAAAAACAAAGAGATAGAGGCCGCGTCAGGCGGCCTTCGAACAATCCGGCTTGGGCTCGCCCGGCAGCTTGCCGTCGGCGTGGCCGACCATGTCCTTGTTGAGTTCGTAGACCGGCCCCACTACAAGCGGCCGATCGGGCAGGATCGACTGATCGAGCGAGGATGTCAGCGTCGTCTCGAAGCTCTGCAGCAAGGTGCCGCTGGCATCCTCGATGCGGATCGACACCGCATAGGGCTTGTCCTTGACCACGCAGGTGAGCGGCGGGCTGGTGAGCGTTATGTGCGCGAGTTTCGGCCATATCTTCTGGTTGACGATAATCGGATCGCCACCGGCCGGGTTCTGGAAGCTGACCACCGCGACCTGCCCCTCGCCCATCGGCCGCAGCGGATTGAGGGTGATGACATAGGTGGCGATGCCCAGGCGGTAGTTGAATTCGAACAGCTTGCCGGAGATGGCAAACAACTGATCCTCGCCGGAGTCGCGGCAGGCGCCAAGGGCGGCGGCCGCAAACAAGGCGGCAGCCAGAACCATCGAACGCGAATATTTTCTAGGCATCGGAGACCTCCCTGGCCGCCGTCCGGCGGCGATAATGTCGACTTGCCTTCTGACGGTTGCCGCACACCGCCATGTCGCACCAAAGCCGGCTGGAATTGCGGCTTCGGTCGACGAACAGCCAGCTGCAGTTGGGACAGATCCTGAGCCTTGCCACGGTGTCGTCGCGCAGCAGCGACAACGCCGAGACGGCAAGTGCCGCCTCGAAGGCGATCGGCGTCGCCGGATCGCCGAACGGCCGCCCAGGCGCGCCGATTTCGGTGCGGCTGCGCGCAAGACCGTCGGCGCAGGCCTCCAGGAAGCCGGGCAGATCGCCGGTGGCAACAACGCCTTTGGCCACCGCGCCGCGAAACAGCCGGTCGGTCGTCTCGCGAATCGACAGCACGACCGGTGCGATCTTGTCCGGCAACGGCGCTTCCAGCCGCCTGCCGCCAAGCTCGGCGGCACGAAAGCCGCTTGCGGCATCGGCAAAACGAGCGATTTCCGCCGGGTTGTCGAAACGGTCGAAGGTTTTCTGGGGGTCGTCACGCAGCACGACGGTGTTCGCCGTGTCGAGCGCAAGAATGCCGCCGGTGAAGCGGTGCGGGGTCCAGGATACCGTCATGGCACAAATCTAACCGATAAATCGCGTTTGACAAGTTAGATTCTACAATGCAAACCTTGGCTGGGTGCCTTTGTGGCGACCTTTTGTCGAGCATGTCGTCGTCCCAAAACCGCCTCGCACTTTTGGGCGACATGCTCTGAGGACTGTGCATGCTCTATTTCTTCCAGCAGGTTCTGAACGGGCTGCATTCGGGCGCGCTCTATGCGCTGCTCGCCTTCGGCTATGTGCTGACCAACGGCATCCTGCACCGCACCAACCTCGCCTATGGCGCGGTGTTCGCCTTTTGCGGGCAGACGATGATCCTGACCGCGGCTTTTGGCTACCAGACCCTGTGGCTGACGCTGTTCGCATCGGTCGCGCTCGGCGTCGTCTCGGCGTTGCTGTATGCGGCGCTGATCAGCCATGTCCTGTCGCGCAGCGTCTTCGAACCGCTGGCCGACCGTACGCCCAACGCCATCGTGGTGACGACGCTCGGCATCTTGCTGGTGCTGTCGGAAGCAAGCCGCATCGCCGCCGACACGCATGATCTGTGGCTGCCGCCAATGCTGGCCCAACCCATCATTTTCGCGCAAAGTCCCACATTCACGGCGACACTGACGCTCATCCAGGTGCTCGACTGCGCATTCGTGCTGGCAATCATTGCGTTCGCCGCCTGGGCATTCGCCCGGTCGAGCTTCGGCCGGCGCTGGCGCGCCGTATCCGACGATCCCAAAGCAGCCGCCATGTGCGGGGTCGACGTGCGCGCGGTGTTCCGCGGCGCGGTGCTCGCGGGCAGTTTCTGCGCGGCACTGGCCGGCATGCTGGCCGGTCTCTATTACGGCAATATCAGCTTCGGCACCGGTCTGGTGTACGGGCTGAAGATTCTGTTCGTGACCGCGGTCGGCGGCTACCTCTCGCCGCCGCGGGCCGCCCTTGGCGCCGCTTGCTTCGGCATGGGCGAATCGCTGTGGGCCGGCTATTTCCCGCTCGAATGGCGCGATGCCTGGATGTATCTGTTCCTCGTCGCCATGCTGTTGCTGATCGGCGCCGGCCGCGACCAGCAGAAGATCGTCTGAACCGTATCAGACTTTGGTTGCATGCCGCGCGGCCAGGCAGCAGGTTTGGCCTGACAACAGCGTTTACCCGCTCTCTCCATGTTGACCCGCCGAACCACGCACGGCATACCGTTGGGCCACAGCAGCGTGGCGGAAAAGCGGGGGGATCGGCACGCCTCTGACATAAGGGAGGAATGCATGGCAGGGCTTCTCGCTCTATCCAGAACGATCGACCGTATGAACGAGTTCATCGGCAAATGGGTGTCGTGGCTGATCCTGCTGGCAATTCTGGTCAGCGCCGCCAACGCAATCATCCGCAAAGTTTTTGACATCTCGTCGAACGCCTGGCTGGAGCTGCAGTGGTATCTGTTCGGCGCCGCCTTCATGCTGGCCGCCGCCTACACGCTGAAGCAGAACGACCATATCCGCATCGACATCGTCTACGGCATGTTCTCGCGTCGGGTGCAGCACTGGATCGACCTTCTCGGCCACCTCTTCTTCCTGATGCCGTTCGTGACGCTGATGGTGATCTATTTCGTTCCCTATGTGTCGCTGTCGTTCCGTAGCGGCGAGATGTCGAACAATTCCGGCGGGCTGATCATCTGGCCGGCCAAGGCCATCCTTTTGGTCGGCTTCTTCCTGCTGGCGCTGCAGGGCATTTCCGAGATCATCAAGAAGATCGCCATCATGCGTGGCGACATGGACGATCCAAACCCGTTCATATCCGCGCATGAGCAGGCCGAACTTGAGGCCAAGGCGCTCGCCGAAGAAGCCAAGGCACTCGCCGGGCAGGTGCGCTCATGATGGAGTTCATCGCCCAGAACATGGCGCCGATCATGTTCGCCTCGCTGATCATCTTCCTGCTGATCGGCTACCCCGTCGCCTTTTCGCTGGCCGCCAACGGCCTGATGTTCTTCTTCATCGGCGTACTCCTGTCGCCCTACTCGGGCGGATCGATCAACCTCGCCTGGCCGCTGCTGCATGCGCTGCCGGATAATTTCTACGGCAGCCGGGTGATGTCGAACGACACGCTGCTGGCCATTCCGTTCTTCACCTTCATGGGCATCGTGCTCGAACGCTCCGGCATGGCCGAGGACCTGCTCGACACGATCGGCCAGCTGTTCGGACCGATCCGCGGCGGCCTCGCCTATGCCGTGATCTTCGTCGGCGCGCTGCTGGCCGCGACCACCGGCGTCGTGGCGGCTTCCGTCATCGCCATGGGACTGATCTCATTGCCGATCATGCTGCGCTACGGTTATGACCGCAGTGTCGCTGCCGGTGTCATCGCGGCGTCGGGCACGCTCGCCCAGATCATCCCGCCATCGCTGGTGCTGATCGTGCTTGCCGACCAGCTCGGCCGCTCGGTCGGCGACATGTATGCGGGCGCGTTGATCCCCGGCCTGGTGCTGACCGGCCTCTATGCGCTGTACATCCTGATCATGTCGATCGTCCGGCCAAAGTCGATGCCGGCCTTGCCGCTGGAAGCCCGCACGCTGGGTCACGGTGTGCTTTCGCTGCTGGCGGCGCTGCTGGCGGCGGTGGTGATTTCTTATGCGGCGTATCGCTATCTGGTGCCGGCGCATGGCGACAATGCCGACATCCTCGGCGCCAGCGTCGGCGTGATCTTCATCTACATCGTGGCCATCGCCGACAAGCGCCTGAACATCAACATGATGTCCAGGCTGGCGCAGCAGGTGATCATCGTGCTGATCCCGCCGCTGGCGCTGATCTTCCTGGTGCTTGGCACCATCTTCCTCGGCATCGCCACGCCGACCGAAGGCGGCGCCATGGGCTCCGTCGGGGCGCTGATCATGGCCGCGGTAAAGGGGCGGCTGTCGCTGGATGTGATCAAACAGGCATTGACCTCGACGACGCGGCTGTCGTCCTTCGTGCTGTTCATCCTGATCGGCGCGCGGGTGTTCTCGCTCACCTTCTACGGCGTTAACGGCCACATCTGGGTCGAGCACCTGTTGATCTCGCTGCCGGGCGGTGAAGTCGGCTTCCTGATCGGGGTCAACATCCTGGTCTTCTTCCTCGCCTTCTTCCTCGACTTCTTCGAGCTTGCCTTCATCATCGTGCCGCTCTTGGCGCCGGCTGCCGACAAGCTCGGCATCGACCTGATCTGGTTCGGCGTGCTGCTGGGCGTCAACATGCAGACCTCCTTCATGCACCCACCCTTCGGCTTCGCGCTGTTCTACCTGCGCTCGGTCGCTGCCCGCGTGCCTTATCTCGACCGCCTCACCGGCAAGCAGATCGCGCCGGTCACCACCGGCCAGATCTATTGGGGGGCGGTGCCCTTCGTCTGCATCCAGGTCATCATGATCGGACTGACCATCGCCTTCCCGCAGATGGTGATGCGCTACAAGGGCGCGGCGGTCGATCCCGGCACGATCGAAATTCAGCTGCCGGACATGCCAGGTCTGTCGCCGCTCGGCACGCCGCCGGCGGATGGCGGCGCCCCGGCCAATGGCGGCGCTGCACCGGCAGCTCCGACCAACGACCTGTCGCAACCACCGAACTTCGGCGAGACACCGCCCGCCAAGCCGGCTGCGCCGGCGACGGACCTCTCGCAGCCGCCGAACTTCAACTGATGCGGATGGATAAACAGTCATGAAAGCAGTGCGTCTGGAGGCGATTGGCAGCATCGCGCTGCGCGAGGTCGACAAACCCTCTGCCGGGCCCGACGATCTTCTGGTACGGATCGAGGCCTGCGGTGTCTGTGGCACGGACCGGCATCTTCTCCATGGCGAATTCCCCTGCACGCCCCCGGTGACGCTGGGACATGAATTCTCCGGCATCGTGGAAGTGGTGGGCCGTTCCGTATCCGGCTTTGCCATTGGCGACCGGGTGACCGGCAATCCCAACATCGCCTGCGGGCGATGCGCGCATTGTCATGCTGGGCGGGTCAATCTGTGCAAGAATCTGCGCGCCATCGGCATCCATCGCGATGGCGGCTTTGCCGAATATGTCGTCATGCCGCAGACGCAGGCCTTTATTCTGCCGGGCGATCTCAATCCAACACATGGCGCGTTTTGCGAGCCGCTTGGCTGCTGCCTGCATGGCGTGGACCTGGCTGAGATCAGGCCCGGCGCCTCGGTCGTCGTGCTTGGCGGCGGCGTGATCGGCTTGCTGACCGTGCAACTGGCCAGGCTGGCGGGGGCGACGACAATCATCCTGTCGACGCGACAGGCCTCGCGGCGCGCGCTTGCCGAGGAATTGGGCGCGACAGCGACGGTGGACCCTAATGCTTGCGACGTGATCGACGCGATCGCCGGACCATCCGGACTGGTGCCGGGCGGTGTCGATGTCGTGTTCGAATGCGCTGGCGTCAGGGAAACCGTCGAGCAGTCGATGCGGCTGGCCAGGGCCGGCGGCACGGTCGTCATCGTCGGCGTGATGCCACAAGGCATGAAGGCAGAGTTCGAGCCCTTCGATCTGTTGTTCCGGGAATTGAAGGTTCAGGGTTCTTTCGTAAATCCCTTCACGCATCGCCGGGCGGCCGATCTCATCGCCTCGGGCGCAATCGAGATCGACAGGCTGATCTCAAGGCATGTGACGCTGGAGGAGGCGGTCGCGGTGATCGCCAATCCGGCTGCGCCCGGCGAAGTCAAGGTGCTGGTGGTGCCGAGCCTA
Organism: Mesorhizobium sp. P2_E10; assembly: GCF_056404235.1. Lineage (NCBI taxonomy): Bacteria > Pseudomonadati > Pseudomonadota > Alphaproteobacteria > Hyphomicrobiales > Phyllobacteriaceae > Mesorhizobium > Mesorhizobium sp. P2_E10. The sequence goes on along the minus strand of NZ_JBFUEK010000001.1, from coordinate 492,167 downwards.
AGCTGACGCTTGCCGGCGGTTCGACGATCGGCTATTCAACCCGCGCCGAAAAAGACATGACCGGTTCGGTAGTCCGGTTTCTTCCGTTTTCGAACGGAGGCCTGTTCGCCGCATGATTTGCGGGAGAACCCGCGGCCGGCAAGCGAGGCGAAGCCCGCGAGCCGGTTGGGTCATGTCCGGATTTCCTGATGTCACGGCCCGCCGGTTCCACGGTCTGCAGCCACGCCTGTCCGCATCTCAAACCGGAACAGGAACGACCATGAGACTGAACCACGCAAATCTCGTTACATCAGAAGTCGCCGCCCTTGCCGGCTTCTTTACCAGCCATTTCGGCTTCGAACTTGTCGCCATGCGCGGCAAGGATGCCTTCGCGGTTCTACAGGGGACCGACGGCTTTGCCCTTAACCTGATGAAACCCAGCAAGGGAGAGGCAGCATCCTATCCCGACGGGTTTCATGTCGGCTTCTTCGTCGGCAAAGCAGATGGCGTGCACACCAAGCATGCCGAACTTGCCGATGCCGGCCTGCAGCCTCGCGAGGTCCAGGAGCTGACGCGCGGCGGCATCAAGTCGACGACCTTTTATTGTCATGCGCCGGGCGGCCTCCTCATTGAGGTCAGCGCTTCCTAAAGCGCGTCGCCTTGAAGCGGATACAGGCAACGCGCTTTAAATCTTTGTTTTGATGCATGTCGTTGTCCCAAAACCGCTGCGCACTTTTGGGCGACATGCATTAAGCCTGACAAAAAAAGACCCCGGGCCGACAAGCCCGGGGTCGTTTTCAGCAAAGCCCAAAACCTACAGCTTGCCGTTGCGCTGCTGGACCATCATGAAGGTGTCGTAATTGTATTCGGCCACCTGCGCCCACAGATAGTGCTCCTTGCGGAAGCCCTTGATCGAGTCCCAGATCTTCTTGAAGGGTGCATTCGTGGCTTCCATTTCGGCATAGACCTCGTTGGCCTTTTCGAAGCAGGCAGCCATGATCTCCTGGGTGAACGGGCGCAATTTCGCGCCGCCGGCCACCAGCCGCTTCACCGCCGCCGGATTGAGGAAGTCGTATTTCTGCAGCATGTTGGCGTCGGCCGCCTGGGCGGCGGTGCGCACCAAGGACTTGTAGGCCGGCGAGAGCTCTTCGTATTTCGCCTTGTTGAACATCAGATGCACGGTCGGGCCACCTTCCCACCAGCCGGGATAGTAGTAATAGGGCGCGACCTTGTAGAAGCCGAGCTTCTCGTCGTCATAGGGGCCAACCCATTCGGCGGCATCGATGGTGCCTTTTTCCAGCGCCGGATAGATGTCGCCACCGGCGATCTGCTGCGGCACGACGCCGAGCTTCGAGACAACTTTGCCGGCAAAGCCGCCGATGCGCATCTTGAGACCGGAGAGGTCGGCGACCGTGTTGATCTCCTTGCGGAACCAGCCGCCCATCTGCACGCCGGTGTTGCCACCGGGCAGGCCGAAGAGCCCCTGCGTGGCGAGAAACTCGTTGAACAGGTCGATGCCACCGCCGTGATAGTGCCAGGCATTCATGCCGCGCGCGTTGAGCGAGAACGGCACCGCCGCGCCCAGCGCCCATGTCGGGTCCTTGCCCCAGTAATAATATGCCACCGTGTGGCAGGCCTCGACGGTGCCGGCCGTGGTCGCGTCCGCGGCCTGCAGGCCGGGCACGAGCTCGCCCGCGGCAAAGACCTGGACCTGGAAGTTGCCGTCGGTCGCATCCGACAGCATCTTGGAGAAGACCTCGGCGCCGCCATAGATCGTGTCGAGCGATTTCGGGAACGACGACGCAAGGCGCCACGTCACTTTGGGATTGGATTGAGCGATGGCTGGCGCGGCGAGCGTCGCGGCCGCCGCCGCTGCCCCCACGCCGGCTGTGCCGGCCTTGCGTATGAATGAACGACGATCCATGAAGTTCCTCCCGTTTGGATCAAACAGACCGGCATTCGGGCAAATCCTCGAAAGCCCGGCTCGGCCTGGGGCGAAACAATACACGGGCAAGAGGTCGAGTCCAGCACGGCGGCCGGATTTGACGGCAACGTTTCGGGAATAATCGCAGCGCACACGCGGGGACTGCAACTATAGTCTAACGCCCGCTCCGTGGCCCATGCGACAGCGTGAAACTTGTCATGGAAAAGCGCCTTCAGATCGCCTATTTTGCAGGCAGAAGTGTTGTTCGCACCAAATGGAACCCGGATCTAAAATGCATCAGCCGCTCGTCGCCATATCGACCGACGTCCGCCAGTTCGACAATTACACATGGCATGCCGCGCCGCAGCAATATCTTGAGGCAGCGCTGTCAGGCGCCGGCGTGTTCCCGCTCTTGGTGCCATCCTTCGGCGACCGACTCGATTTCGATGAACTGCTGTCGTCGGTCGACGGCGTCATGGTCACCGGTTCGAAATCCAATGTGCATCCCTCGCTCTATGGCGGTGATGCCAGCGATGCCAACGGTCCCTACGATCCCGCCCGCGATGCCACAACGCTGCCGCTGATCCGCAGGGCGATCGAGCGCGGGGTGCCGCTGCTCGCCATCTGCCGCGGCATCCAGGAACTGAACGTTGCGCTGGGCGGCACGCTGGGCACCGAGATTCAGGAGCGCGAGGGCTCGCACGACCACCGCGCGCCGGTGAGCGACAATCAGGACGAACGCTTCGCCATTCACCAGACTATTTCGATCAAGCCCGGAAGCTGCCTCGCCGGCGTCTTCGGCACTACTGACATCAAGGTCAATTCGTTGCACCGCCAGGCGATCGACCGGCTCGGCCCGAAGCTGCAGGTCGAGGCGGTGGCGACGGACGGCACGATCGAAGCGGTCTCTGTGAGGGACGCCCGCGCCTTCGCCGTCGGCGTCCAGTGGCACCCCGAATACTGGGTCAAGTCGGACAGCGTCTCGGCAAAGATATTCCGTGCCTTCGGCGACGCGGTCCGCTTGCACGCGGCGGCGAAATCCGGCGCGCGCGCAGCCGCCGAATAGGTCGGCCTTCCGAAATCAATTGTCCGTGGCAGCCAGCGACAGCAGCGGCAAAGCCGGCGCGTAGGATTCATAGCCATCGCCGTCGGCGACGCCGAAGGTGACGATCGGATCGACGCCATTGACGCTGAAGGCAACCGTGCCGTCATTCTGTTCGCGCCAGAATTTCGCATGCTCGATGCCCGGCAGCAGACGGCGGCAATTCGAGGCGACCGTCAACAAGGACAAGCCGCCCGAAACTTCGGCGCCACGCGAGATGGCGCAAGCCGCTTCGTCGCCATTGGCGACCAGCCTGTAGTTGCTGATCGGCCTTGCTTCATTGGCGGCACTTTCACTGCTGCCGCCATGAAACAGCTGAACGCCGGCGAACAAGGCCGCGGCCGCAATCAATGCCGGAATCCTCATCTTTCACTCCACGCCCCCCGGCGCAGGATACAGAATGATTTCAAAGCGTTAAGCCGACGTTAATAAATGTGGCAGACCGCCGCTCAGCCTCGTGCCTTGACCTGAGCCGTCTCCGGCACCGGCGTCACCGGCCGGCGCTCGCTGAACCAGGACACCAGATTGTCGACGCACAGATCGGCCATGGCGCGGCGCGTGTGGTGCGAGGCCGAACCGACATGCGGCAGCAGCGAGGTGTTGGGCGCTTCGAGCAACGCCTTGGGCACGTTCGGTTCGTCGGCAAAGACATCGAGCCCGGCGGCGGCAATGGTGCCGTTGGCAAGGGCGACGGCAAGGGCTGCCTCGTCCACGGTGCTGCCACGGCCGATGTTGACGAAGACGCCGTTGGCGCCGAGCGCCGACAGGATTTCGGCATTGACCGCCTTTTCCGTCGAAGCGCCGCCGGGCGCCACGGAAATCAGCGTGTCGACCGCTTCGGCGAGGCCCTTCAACGTCGGGTGGTAGGCGTAGGCCAAGCCTACGACCTGGCGCCGGTTGTGATAGGCGACCGGTAAGCCAAAGGCTTCCAGCCGCCGGGCAATGGCTTGCCCGATGCGGCCCATGCCGAAGATGCCGACCTTGCGACCACGCAAGGTCAACCGGCTGAGCGGATAGTTGCCGTTGCGCACCCAGCTGCCATCGCGCAGCCAGGTTTCGGCGCGCGGCAGGTCGCGAATGGTGTTGATCAGCAGTCCGATCGCGGTGTCGGCAACCTCCTCGGTCAGCACATCGGGCGTGTTGGTGACCATGATGTTTTTCGCGGCGGCATGGCCGACATCGACCGAATCATAGCCGACACCGAACGAGGCGATGAGTTCGAGATTGGGCAATGCATCCATCATCGCGGCATCGATGCCAGCGAAGGAGGCGATGCCGCGCACCTTGCTGCGCATCTCGTCGGTGACCAGCGCCGGATCGGCGCGCTCGATCCTGATCCGATTGAAGGTGCGGTCTATGCGCTCAACGGCATGGTCGTTGAAATGCCCCGGCACCAGGATGGCGACGGTCTGCAATTGGTCGGCCTTTGTCATGCACGCTCCACCGGCTTGCCGGTTGACTGACGCACATGCAGTTCCGGCTTGATGAGTTCCTGCGACGGCCGCACCGTCTGCCCGTTGAGCTTGTCGAGCAGCGCACTGGCGGCGCGACGGCCGACCTCACGCTGGCCGTTCCAGACCGTGGTCAGTGCGGGCGTTGCGATCGCAGCCTCCTCGAGATCGTCATAGCCGGTGACGGAGATATCGACACCCGGCACCAGGCCAGCGCGGGCGATGCCATTCATCAGGCCGATGGCGACGAGATCATTCCAGCAGCAGGCCGCGGTCGGTTTGTCTTTCAGCGCCAAAAACTGTCCAGCCGCCTCGAAACCGGCCTGCTTGGTGCGCGGGCCGGCAATGCGCCAGGACGGCCTGACTTCGAGCCCCGCCGCCTCCATGGCGTTGACATAGCCCTGGTAGCGGTCGCGGCCGGTCGAGGTCTGATCGGTGCCGCCGATCATGGCGATGCGCTTGTGGCCGAGCGAGATCAGGTGATTGGTGGCAAGCCCGGTGCCATAGGAATCGTCGCCGCGAAACACCGGCACGTCCGCGCCTTCGACCGTGCGCGCGATCAACACCGCCGGCAGGCCGTTTTCCTCGGCCATGACGATGTCGGAAGCCGGCGTGCCGATGGCCGGCGACATGATGACGCCGTCGGCGCCGAGCTGCAGAAGCGTGTCGATGAAGGTGCGCTGCTTTTCGAGCTGGTCGTAGTGGTTGGACAGGATGAAGGTCTGCCGGCTGCGGTCGAGCTCGCTTTCGATCGAACGCAGGATCTCGGCAAAGAACGGGTTCATGATGTCGTGGACGACGACGCCAACGATGCCCGAGCGCGAGGTGCGCAGGCTGGCGGCACGGCGGTTGTAGATATAGCCGATGGCCCGCGCATGCTCCTTGATGCGATCGCGCGTGGTGCCGGCGACCAGCGGGCTGTCGCGCAGCGCTAGCGAGACAGTGGCCGTGGACACGCCAAGCGCGTCCGCGATCGTCGAAAGCTTGATTTTTTGTGCCAGCGCCTTGCGCTCCCCGAACGACCTGAATTTCAGACCTAAACTGTTTAAAGGCGGCGTTATGCCATCGATCGGGGGCAAATCAAAGTTTTTTTGCCAGCGCTTCCATCTCGACGTCGAGCGCGGCGCGATTGCGCACGCGCAGCCGATGCTCGCGATGGACGATGTAAAGACCGCTGGCGACGATGATTGCAGCGCCCAGAAGCGTCCAGCGGTCGGGGAACTGGTTGAAGAAGAACCAGCCGGAAACGATCATCCACACCATTTGCGAATAGGGATAAGGCGCGAGCGCGGTGGTGGTGGCGATGCGATAGGCCTGCACCAGCAGCCAATGGCCGATGGCGCCACACACGCCAAGCATCAAAAGGACGACCCAGTGCCAGCCGTCCTGCGGCAGCGACAGCGAAAACGGCAGCAGCGGCAACAGCAACACGGCGGGCGCCAGCGCCGAAAACAGGATGAGGCTCTCGGAGGTTTCGCTCGCCGACATGCGGCGCGTCATGATGACGTAAAAGCAGTTCGACAGCATCGAACAGAGCGCGAAGAGGTGGCCGATGCCGAAAACGCCGACGCCGGGCCGGGTGATGATGAGGACCCCGACAAAGCCGGTCAGGATGGCCAGCCAGCGCCGCCAGCCAGCCCATTCGCCCAGAAGCGGACCGGCAAGGGCGGTGATCACCATCGGCGCGAAGAAGAAGATCGAGGTGGTTTCGGCCAGCTGCAGTGTCCGCAGCGCCAGCACGTTGAATATGGTGGAGCCGAACAGGAACAGGCCGCGCAGTATATGCGCCGGCAGATTGTTGGCGCGAAAGCGCGACGGATCGCGCCAGCCGCGCAGAAAGACCCCGACGATCAGCACATGCACAGTGAAGCGCGCCCAAGCGACGATCAGCGCCGAGACGCCGGCGAGCACAAGATATTTGCTGCTGGTGTCGAGAAAGGTGAAACACACATAGACCGAAAGCATGCAGACGATCGCCGCCGGCGGCGTCGCGCTTTCGTCATGTCTTGGGGGAGCACTCAATTTCGGGCCGGACGGAAGGTAGGCGGAAACCCACCTTTGCGGCAATTGCCGCCAGCCGGCAAGCCAAAAGCGCCTGGCACAACAAGACCTGCGGACAGGCTTAGGCCCCAGAGGCATCAGGGATGCATGCGGGCGCCTTTGGTGATCTTGTCGACGAGCTTCTTTTCGGCACGCAGCGCGATGCCGACCACCTTGGCGTCCTCGGGCGCAAATTGCGCAAAGACGGCGCGGTTGGCGACGTCATGGCCGGTCGAAAACATTTCGTCGACGTAGAGCGAGGTTGTGACACCGCGCTCCAGAGCCCGCCTATGGATCGCGCCAAGTGTTGGGCGATCAGCTGAAAGCACGATGACCGGCTGGATCGACAGCGGGTTGTAGATGTTGCCGGCGCGGTCGCGGTAGGGCTCGCCGATGATGTCGGGACCCTGCGCGACGATGCCGCTGGTCAGGAAGGCGGTGACGTTGAGTTTCTGCCAGACGGGAAGATCATCCTGCAGCACGATTGCGAACTTCATATCGAACATGAGAGACTTGACCAATTCGAGTTGTGAAATGAGGCGATGCCGCACGATCTAGACAGGCAGGCCCTGCAAGGTCTTGGACGTTTGTGCGTGGATGCGGCCGAGAACCGCATCGTCGCGGCCCCTGGTCATGCCGGCATGGAGCGTATCGAGGCGCGGTTCCACGGCAACGCCTTCGATCTCCACCGCCACGACACCTATGCGATCGGCGTGACACTGCATGGCGTGCAGAGCTTCCGCTATCGCGGCGCGACAAATCACAGCCTGCCGGGCCAGATCATCGTGCTGCATCCCGACGAATTGCACGATGGCGGCGCCGGCACCGAAAACGGCCTGCGCTACCGGATACTCTATCTGGAGCCGTCGCTCATCCTGGACTGCCTCGGCGGTGCAGCGCTGCCGTTCGTGCGCGATGCTGTGGTGAGCGACCGCGTTTTCTGCGCAACGCTGCTTTCGGCGCTGGGGCCGCTGGACCAGGAGCTGGACGAGCTGTTCGTCAGCGATTTCATCACGCAGTTGACGCAAAGCCTGGCGCGGCATGCCGGCCAGCCGGCAAAGCCGATCTTGAAAACCGCATGGCGCGCCGTCAGCCTGGCGCGCGACTATCTTGAGGAAAACGCAGAGCGAAGCGTGTGCTCGGAAGAGCTGGAGGCAATCACCGGGCTCGACCGTTACGCCCTGTCGCGGCATTTCCGGGCTGCCTTCGCAACCAGCCCACACCGCTTTCTGGTGATGCGCCGGCTGCAACGGGCGCGCCGGATGATCGAGGCCAACGAGCCACTGGCGCAGATCGCCATTGCGGCCGGCTTCAGCGACCAGAGCCATTTCAACAGGCATTTCAAGAAGGCGTTCGGCGTTACGCCGGGACGTTGGTCGGCACTGATCCACGGGCCGGCGAACGCGGCCGCCTGATAAACAACCGAGATCAGTCGTCGATGTCGGCGTCCTCGTCGATGAGCACCATTTCCTCGTTGGAAAGGTTCGCCTCGATGCGGGCCAGCAGCTTGAACAGCGCCTTCTGGTCCTTCTTGTCGAGGCCTTTCAGCGCCTGCTTTTCGGTCTTCTTCACCGATTTCTCGATGGCATGGATGATGTCGCGGCCGGTCTCGGTGAGGAAGATATGGGCCTGGCGGGCATCGGCCGAGGAGGCACGCTTTTCCAGAAAACCCTGCGCCTGCAGCCGGTTGATGGTCTTGGTGATGGTCGGCGGGCGCACGCCGAGGCGGCCGGCGAGATTGCCGGGCGTCTGGCCGTCCTCGCGGTCGAGCGCCAGCATGATCTGGTCCTGCCCGGCATAGAAACCGTGCGCCAGCAGCCGTGCGGCGAGCGCCGTACGCGCCAGCCGCGCCGCCGAATGCAGCCGGCTCATTGTCGCAGTCTTGTCCGCCTTGGCCATGGTCATCCCTCTTCGGCCGAACCGGTGCGGGCAGCATAGACCCAGCCGCCGGGTTGGCAATCGACGATCAAAAAGATTCCGGCTTTGCAAAACAGCTTTGCCGGCAAGCATTACGGTGTCCGCCGTGGTCAATGCCAGATGTTTATTTCAGTTAGATGACAAACGACTTTTCGGCGCGAGGACTCTTTCAACGGAGTGCCAGATGCACGGAACGAGGCGCTCAACCGGCCTTCACCGCGATGACCAACAGGGCCTGATAGGCGTCCGCCACTTCGCGCAATGCCGCCTGCGACAGCGGTCCGGCCTGCCGCGCAATGCCGTCGCCTGCGTTAGACGTGTCGCGCTTGCCGGGACGGTCATTATAGGGGGCGACCGTGGTGAAGATCTGCTCGCTGAGGCTGTCGGGAAAGAACAGCTGGCCGGTCATTACCGAATTGTCGTTTGGGAAGACCTTGAAATGAATGTGGGTGGTGCGGCCGTGATACCAGCCTGGATAAATGGTGGCGAAGGAAACGATGCCGCTGTCATCCGTCTTCTGCCAGCCGCGCAGAAAGCTCTGGCCGGAGGTGTCGACATCCTGGCCATCACCTTGCCCGGGATAGCCGGAATAGGCGCCCTGCGCATCACAATGCCAGATGTCGACGCGCGCGCCGGCAAGCGGCCGACAGCTGGCGTCGACGATTTGCAGCCGGACATTGAGGCTGACACCCTTCTTGCCTTCGGTGACGTCCGTGCGTTCTAGCTTCGGGTCGAAGTAGAACGGCCCCTCGGTCACTTCAGGGGTAATCGCGCAGACTCCGGCGCCGCCATCGAACAGAGCGAGCCCGGCATAGGGCGAGGCCTGCGCCGCCCTTGCGGCGGCCGGCAGGAAGACGCCGCCGCTGGCGGTAACGGCGATTAGGCCGAGCGCCCGGCGCCGGCTTAGCGGGAAGGAGGATGGCCTGGCGGTCATTGGGCACCTCTTCAATTCAGTTCAAGCGGCCTCCCGCACCCGTATCTAAGCGGCATGGCCAGACGGTGCCAATGGAATTCGGCAATGTCGGCAGGCTCATTGGCCCATTGGTTTGCCACGTGCAAAACCGGCAGGGGCATCCTATATGGAGCCAACAATCCTTTTCGAGGCCCGTCGCGGCCCAGTCACTTCGAGGCATGACATGAGCGATGCACAGACGCAGATTCCCGTAACCGTTCTCACCGGCTATCTCGGCGCTGGCAAGACGACGCTGCTCAATCGCATCCTGTCGGAAAACCACGGCAAGCGCTACGCCGTCATCGTCAATGAATTCGGCGAGATCGGCATCGATAACGAGCTGATCGTGGAATCCGACGAGGAAATCTACGAGATGAACAATGGCTGCGTCTGTTGCACGGTGCGCGGCGACCTGATCCGTGTGGTCGAAGGCCTGATGCGCCGTCCCGGCCGCTTCGACGCCATCCTCGTCGAGACCACCGGGCTCGCCGATCCGGTGCCGGTGGCGCAGACCTTCTTCATGGACGACGACGTGCGATCCAAGACCAGGCTCGACGCGGTGGTGGCATTGGTCGACGCCAAGCATCTGCCGCTGCGTTTGAAGGATTCGCGCGAAGCCGAAGACCAGATCGCCTTTGCCGACGTCATCGTGCTCAACAAGACCGATCTGGTGACACGGGAAGAGCTCACCAAGGTCGAGGCGACGATCCGCGCCATCAACCCGGCTGCGAGGATCCATCGCACCACCCGCGCTGGCGTGGCACTGTCCGAGGTGCTCGACCGCGGCGCCTTCGACCTTTCCAGGGCGCTGGAGAACGATCCGCATTTCCTCGAAGGGCATGACGAGCACGATCACGACCACCATGACCATGACCATGATCATGATCATCACCACCATGATCATGACGGACACGACCATGATCACGATGGGCACCGTCATCACGCGCACCCGTCCGACATCCATGACGTGACAGTGCAGTCGGTGTCGCTGCGCGGCGGCGAGATGGACCCGAAGAAGTTCTTCCCCTGGATCGAGAAGATCACCCAGATGGAAGGCCCGAACATCCTGCGGCTGAAGGGCATCATCGCGCTCAAGGGCGACGATGAGCGCTACGTCATCCAGGGCGTGCACATGATCATCGAAGGCGACCACCAGCGCGCCTGGAAGGATGGCGAGAAGCACGAGAGCCGGCTGGTGTTCATCGGCCGTGAGCTCGATGGCGAGCGGCTGAAGAAGAGCTTCGACGCCTGCCAGGCGGCTTGATGATCTCGGAGGGTTGATTTTGAGTGCATGTACACATATCATGTGTACATGCACCATGAGGAGGCTCTTGTGCCTAGATCAGCCGACAACAAGACCGAGCGTTATCAAATCCGCATTGCGCCTGCGCAGAAGGCGATGATCGCGCGTGCTGCGGCACTGTCGCATAAGGACGTGGCCGACTTCATCCTCGACAAGGTCGTGCCCGAAGCGCAGGCCGTGATTGAGGCGGCCGAGGTGACGAAAGTATCCGATCGCGATTTTGCGCGCATCCTCGAGCTGTTGGAGCACCCGCCAAAACCCAATGCCAGGCTTCAGGCGGCGATCGCCAGCTTGCCGGATACTCTGTGACGCTTCCGTCCTGGCACGAAGAGCCGATTGCGAAACGGCACGATCGGACCTCGTTCGATTGCGGCGACGCGCCGATGAACGATTTCCTGCGACGGTTCGCGCGCCAGAGCCACGATCAGAACGCAGCCAAGACCTTCTGTGCGATCGATGACACGGCTTCGGAGCGGATTCTCGGGTTCTATACGATCGCACCATCCGCAGTCGCTCATGGCACCGTCCCCGAAGCCATGACGAGGGGCTTGGCGCGACACGAGGTTTCCGGCTTCAAGCTTGCTCGGCTTGCGACCGACCGCACAGTGGCAGGACAAGGGCTCGGTGGTCAGCTGCTTGCCTCCGCAGCGTTGCGCTGCCTACGGCTCGCTGGCGAGGGCGGCGGCATCCTGCTCATCATCGATGCCAAGAGCGAGCGAGCCGCAAGGTGGTATGCCAGTTATGGGGCCGAGCGCCTTCAGGGACCGGATTTGACCCTTGTGATGCCACTGGCGACCTTCGCAACCGGCCTGAAGGCCAAAGGACTGCTTTGACGATCGCCTCCCTTCACTTTGCTGATCCTCATGGTTGCCGGAACCGCGAACGTCGCGTAAGCCGCCTCTGCAATCTCGTCCAACTGAACAAAGATAACCATGCCGACCGTCGCCCCGCTTGATCTCGAAGGACATTGCATCGCCGCCGTCTTCCTCGGCGACGTGCCGCATTTTGCGCTGGCTGACGGCACTGTTCATCGGCTCGACCATGGCCACAAGACGGTACAAGCCAATGACGGCCTGCTCGCTGCTTTCCATGACGCGGCCAACGACAGGCTGATCACCGGTGGCGAGGACGGCAAGATCTTTTCAGTCACCGCCGGCGGCAATGCCAATGAACTGGCGACAGCCGGAAAGAAATGGATCACCAGCGTCGCCGCCGGGCCGCAGGGCGCCATCGCCTATGCCTCGGGCAAGACCGCCTTCGTGCGCTTTGCCGACGGCAAAACCAGGGAGTTTGCCCATCCGCGCTCGGTCGAGGGGCTGGCGTTTTCGCCCAAGGGCATGCGTTTTGGCGTCGCCCGCTACAATGGCGCGACGCTGCATTTCCCTGCTGCCGAGGGCAAGCCGGTCGAACTCGAATGGGCCGGCGCCCATACCGGCATGACCTTCTCGCCCGATGGCGCCTTTGTCGTCACCACCATGCAAGAGAACGCGCTGCATGGCTGGAAGCTCGCCGACGGCAAGCACATGCGCATGACCGGCTATCCCGGCAAGGTGAAAAGCCTGTCTTGGAGCGCCAAGGGCAAATGGCTGGCGAGTTCCGGCGCGCCGGCGGCAATCGTCTGGCCGTTTTCGGGCAAGGACGGGCCGATGGGCAAGGCGCCGCTGGAACTCGGCACGCGCGGCAACGCCATGGTGACCGCTGTCGCCTGCCATCCGAGCCAGGATGTCGTCGCCGTCGGCTATGACGACGGCATGGTAATGGCAGTGCGTTTTGCCGACGCCAAGGAGGTGCTTCTGCGCCGGCCGGGCAAGGGCGCCATCACCTCGATGATGTGGGGCAAGGAAGAGCGCCGCGTCGCCTTCGGCAGCGCTGCCGGCGACTGCGGCGTCGTCGATATTTCGGCATAAGCGTAACTTATTCGGCCCCGCAGGATACTTTGCCGGTGACCTCAACCGGCTTGCCGTCCTGGTCCGTATCCGCCGCGGCGTCGTAGATGGCGAGCGTATAAAGCCCGTCATAGACGCCTTCGTCACTGGTCTTGGTCAGGATCGTCAGTTCGACTGAGTTGATGCGTTGCGCGACCTCGTGCTCGTGGTAGATGTTCAGCCGCAATTCCTTGTCGTCGAGCCAGTACTGGGTCAGGTTGGAATCCTCGAACACGGTCTTGCGCAGATCGTCGCCGACCGGCCTGCCCAGAATTTCGAGATCGCCGCGAAAGTTGAAGGTCGGCCCGCCCATGCCCCTGGTGACGCCGGCCTCGACCGTGAATATCGCCGCTGCATCCTCGACGGAACACCAGATGCCGCCGGACGCGAAAGCCGTGCCAGCCGACAGAAACAACGTCGCTACGCAGATGATCGTCCGCATTCTTCTCCTCCAAAGCCCCCAAGCTCGGCCACATTGATGCCAGTCCGAGCCTCGAGGTCAAGCGCCACCAGCGTCTACCGCGGCCGCTGAACCAATGCAGAGCAGCCAGTCGGCCAATTGCGGTTGCGGACCGCTGACGTCTACAGTGCCGGGCGAGAGGGTCCTTCATGCATTTATTCGACCATTCAACGGCCTCCATTGGCGGCATCGGGCCCGCCCGCATCGCCGCATTGCGCGAGGCGGAAGCCGCCATCTTCCGCAAGGCACGGCCGAAATCGCAAGCCAAGGCCGGCAACGGTCTGCCCGGCTTCTTCGGCGGCGTGCCGATGCACTGGATGAACGACTGGCCGACGCCGTTTCCGATCCTGGTCGACAGCGCCAGGGGCGCCACCATCACCGACATCGACGGTATAAGGCTCGACGATTTCTGCCTCGGCGACACCGGCTCGATGTTCGGCCATTCGCCGCCGCCGGTGGCGCGGGCCATCCGCCGCCAGGCAGGGCGCGGCCTGACCTACATGCTGCCTTCCGAGGATGCGCTGGCCATCGGCCCGTTGCTGCAGCAGCGTTTCGGCCTGCCCTTCTGGCAGATCGCGACGACGGCGACCGACGCCAATCGTTTCGCACTGCGCGTTGCCCGCGCCGTCACCTCCAGAGAAAAGATCCTGGTCTTCAACGGCTGCTATCACGGCTCTGTCGACGAGACGATGGTGCGGCTGGTCGACGGCATCCCGGTCAACCGGCCTGGGCTGGCTGGCGAGTTTCGTGACCTGACCAAGACCGCAAAGGTTATCGAATTCAACGATATAGCAACACTCGAAGCAGCACTCGCGGACCGCGACGTCGCCTGTGTCATCACCGAGCCGGTGCTGACCAATTCCTGCATGGTGCTGCCCGATCGCGGTTTTCACGATGCGCTGCGCAGGCTGACGCGCGCGACCGGCACGCTGCTTTTGATCGACGAGACGCATACGATCTCGACCGGCCCCGGCGGCTACACCAGAACATACGGACTGGAACCGGACATTTTCGTGCTGGGCAAGCCGATCGCCGGCGGTGTGCCGGCCAGCGTCTGGGGTATGAGCGATGACATCGCCACACGCTATGCCGCCTACAACAGGACCAAGGAGCCGGGCTATTCCGGCATGGGCACGACGCTGTCGGCCAACCCGCTGCAATTCGCGGCGATGCGCGCCACGCTCGAGGAGGTGATGACGCAAGAGAATTATGACCGGATGGACCATCTGGCGCGGCGGCTCGATGCCGGACTGACCGGCGTCATCGACCGCTACCGTCTGCCCTGGCATGTTGCCCGCGTCGGCGCCCGCGTCGAGTTCATCTGCGCCCCCGGCCCGCTCAGGAATGGCGGCGAGGCGGAAATGGCGCATGCGCCGGAGCTCGAAGCCGCGATCCATGTCGCGCTGGTCAACCAGGGTGTGCTGATCGCGCCCTTCCACAACATGATGCTGATCTCGCCGGCAACCACCGGCGCCCAGGTCAACCGGTTGATCACCGCCTTCGCAGCGGTTGCGGCAAGGCTTGCGGCATGAGACAAGCGCGCATGCCAACAGCCACAGCGACCTCACCTTCTGGCTCGACGCCCAGCGAAGCCAAGGCTTTCCTCGCCGCGCATCCCGAAATCGAGGCTTTCGACATCGTGCTGACCGACGCCAATGGCGTCGGCCGCGGCAAGATCGTGCGCCGGCACGAGCTGATGAGCATTTTCGAGGGCGGCCGCCATATGCCGATCTCGATCCTCGGCCTCGACATCACCGGTGAGGATGTGCACGAGACCGGGCTGATCTGGACGACCGGCGACGGCGACCTCAGGGCATGGCCGATCCCCGGCACGCTGGTGCCGCTGTTCGGCACGCAGCCGCCGCGCGGCCAGCTGCTGATGGCGATGTACATGCTCGACGGCCGGCCGATGTCTTCCGACCCGCGGCTGGCGCTGGCCCGCCAGGTCGACATACTGGCGGCCAAGGGGCTCTATCCCGCCGGCGCCTTCGAGCTCGAGTTTTTTCTACTGGCCAACGAACGCGACGCCGACGGCAAGGTAAAGCCGGCAGACGCCGTGCTCGACGGCCGCGTCTCAGGTAAGACCGAAGTCTATTCCGTCGACCATCTGCACGGCATGGAACCGCTGTTTTCCGACATCTATGCCGCCGCCAAGGCGCAAGGCATTCCGGCGGAAACCGTCATTTCCGAATATGCGCCCGGCCAGTACGAGCTGACGCTGAACTACCGCAAGGACGTGATGCGGGCGGCCGACGACCTTGTCATGCTGAAGCGACTGGTGCGGGCGCAGGCGCGCCGCCATGGCGTCACCGCTTGCTTCATGGCCAAGCCGATCGAGAAATATGCGGGATCCGGCATGCATTTCCATGTCTCGCTGCAGGACAAAGCCGGCAGGAACGTCTTTGCCGAGGCCGGTGGCGAAAGCTGGTCGCTGCCGCTGCTGCAGGGACTTGGCGGCCTGATCCAGACCATGGCCGAATCCATGCTGGTGTTTGCGCCGCATGCCAATTCGTGGCGGCGCTTCGTTTCGCAGTCCTACGCGCCGGTGGCGCCGACCTGGGGCGTCAACAACCGTTCGGTGGCGCTGCGCGTACCCGCGGGCGACGCCAAGAGCCGGCGCATCGAGCACCGGCCGTCGGGCGTCGACGCCAACCCCTATCTGATCGCGGCGACGGTGCTGGCCGCCATCGTCAAAGGTCTCGATGAGGGGCTCGACCCCGGGCCGGAAACCACCGGCAATGGCTACGAATCGGCAATCACGCGCACGACGATGCCGGTGGACTGGCGTGCCGCGATCGAGGCGGCAAGGGCGTCGACCTTCCTCAAAGGCGCGCTCGGCGAAGACCTGCACCGGACGTTCGTGGCGATCAAGCAATCCGAATATCTGCGCGTCGCGCGCACCGTCAGCGAGCTGGACTACCACCTCTATCTGCACGAGGTGTGAGAGCTGCGCGACTTCAGCGGATCAGGATCGCCCGGAGATCGTTCACATTCGTGCCCGTAGGGCCGGGCACGAAAAGATCGCCGACGGCATTGAACGCCGTCCAGGCATTGTTGCCGGCGAGCATGGCCTTGGCGTCCACATCCGCAGCGCGCATCCGCGATACGGTCGAGCCATCGGCGAAGGCGCCGGCATTGTCTTCCGAACCATCGATGCCGTCGGTGTCGGCGGCCAGCGCGTGAATGCCTTGCGTGCCGTTGATGCCGATGGAGAAGGCGAGCAGGAATTCGCTGTTGCGGCCACCCTTGCCCTTAGCCCTTAGCGTTACCGTGGTCTCGCCGCCCGACAGGATCAGCACCGGCTTTTGAAATGGCCGGTTGCGCGTCGCCACCTCGCGTGCGATCGCCGCATGGACGCCGCCGACCTCGCGCGCTTCGCCTTCGACGGAATCGGAGAGGATGACGGCCTCTATGCCTTGCCGCCTGGCCTCGGCGGCTGCAGCTTCCAGCGAGACACCGGCCGAAGCGATCAGATGGACTTCGTTGCGAGAAAAGCGCGGATCATCCGCTCGTGGTGCATCGGCAGCCGGCGAATTGATATGCGCCATGACTGAGGCCGGCAGCTTCATGCCATAGGCTGATATCGACGCCAGCGCGTCTTCGCGGCTGCCTGAATCCGGCACGGTTGGGCCGGAGGCGACCAGCGCCGGATTGTCGCCGGGAATGTCGGAGACGACCAGCGACACCACCTTGGCCGGATATGCCGCAGCTGACAGCCGGCCACCCTTGATGGTGGAGACATGCTTGCGGATGGTGTTCATCGCAGCAATCGGCGCGCCGGAGGCGAGCAGCGCCTCGTTGACGGCAATCTCGTCGGCCAGCGTCAGGCTGCCGGCGGGCGACGGCAGCAGCGCCGAGCCGCCGCCGGAAATCAGCGCCACGACCAGATCGTCCTCGGTCAGCCCTTGCACCTTGGCGAGCAGCCGCCGTGACGCCTCGAGCCCGGCGGCATCAGGTACGGGGTGTGCTGCCTCGATGATCTCGATGCGCTCGCATTTCGCGCCATAGCCGTAGCGGGTGACGACCAGCCCTTCGATCGGTCCGTCCCACACCTTCTCGAAAGCCGCCGCCATCTGCGCCGAGCCCTTGCCCGCACCGATGACGATGGTGCGACCCCTGGGCTTTGCCGGCAAATGATTCCGGATCGTCCGCTCGGGATCGGCGGCGGCGACGGCGGCATTGAAAATCGAAATGAGGAAGGGCTTGGGCTCGGTCATTTGGCTTCCGGCGGCAGTGCCAGTTCGGCAGCGTCAAGGCGCAGATAGTTGCAAATCGCATCGACGACGACGCCGTGGTCGTCACGCTCCGGCAGGCCGGAGACCGTGATCGCGCCGATGACGCCGGCGCCCTTGACATTTATGGGAAAACCGCCGCCGGCCAGCACATAGTCTGATATATCCAGTCCCTCGCCGACCTTGAAGGTGCGGTCCGGGCGTTGCTGCTCCAGCACCATGCGATAGGTGCTTTTGAGAAACCGCTTCACCACGTTGATCTTGCGTCGTGCCCAGTCAGGATTGGAGGCGTTCGATCCCGGCATCGCCGCATAGAACAGCGGCCGGTCGAAGGTCCTGATATCGACGATGATGGGGAAGTTCTCAGTCAGCGCGCGGTCGCGGATGGCCGAGCCGATCTCGAAGGCGACAGCCTCGTCAAAGGCGGGGAAGACGAGTGTCTCTTCCTGTTTCTGGATCAGAGCGATGTCGTCCGCAGCGGCCATTTTCTTTCTCCGAAAATCGTCACACGTCGTTTGTACGACAAGCTCCGCCTGGTCAAGCTCCCGTCGCGGCGGTCATCTTGCCCCGCCAGGGTCGACCCCCACTCCGTCGAGCTACGGTCCTCTCCCCTTGGGCGGCGGGTCTTACCCCGCAATCATATCGCCCTTGGCAGCCCGTCCGGCGACATAGACCTCGCGCACGGCGCGGTCGTCGCCCAGCGTCTGCAGCAGGAACAGCTCCTGCGCCAGCGTCTCCACCGTCTCCATCCTGAGCCGCATGGCCGGCGTGGCGCGGGCGTCGAGCACGACGATGTCGGCATCGGTGCCCGGGTCAAGAGTGCCGACCTTTTCCGCCACCGACAGCGCCTCGGCATTGCCGCGGGTGAGCTGCCAGAAGGACTGGAAGGGATTCAACTTCTCGCCGTTCAGCGCGATGACCTTGTAGCCTTCGTCCATGGTTCGCAGCATCGAATAGTTGGTGCCACCGCCGACATCGGTGGCGGCCGCGATCCGGAGAGCTTTGTCACGCCTGCGGTAGCGCTGATAATCGAACAGACCTGAGCCGAGGAACAGGTTCGAGGTCGGGCAGAACACCGCCACCGAACCCGTATCCGAGAGAGCATCCGCCTCGCGCTCCGACAAATGGATGCAATGGCCGAACAGGCTCTTTTTGCCCAACAGCCCATAGTGTTCGTAGACGTCGGTGTAGTCGCGCGACCAGGGATAGAGGCTTTGGGTGAAAGCGATCTCGGCGTGGTTTTCCGACAGATGCGTCTGCATGTGCAGGTCGGGGTGTTCGCGGCAGAGCGTGCCGGCCATGTCCAGCTGCTCCGGCGATGAGGTGATGGCGAAGCGCGGCGTGATGGCATAGTGCTGCCGCCCCTTGCCGTGCCACTGCGCAATCAGCGCCTTCGAGTCGTCATAGCTGGACTGCGGGGTGTCGAGCACGCCGTCGGGCGCATTGCGGTCCATCATCACCTTGCCGGCGATGTTGAGCATGCCGCGGTCATGCGACTCGGCAAAGAACGCTTCGGCGGACGCCTTGTGCACCGAGCAATAGGCGGCGACCGTCGTGGTGCCATGCCGCACCATCTCGTCGAGGAACAGCCTGGCAATGCGGCGGCCATGCTGGGCGTTGGCGAACTTCGTCTCTTCCGGAAAAGTGTAGGTGTTCAGCCAATCGAGCAGTTCGGCGCCGTAGGACGCAATGACTTGCATCTGAGGGAAATGCACATGGGCGTCGATGAAGCCGGGCAGCAGCAGGTGTGGCCGATGGTCGATCCGTTTGGCGCTCTCGCCGGCCTGTTTCTCGACTTGTGCGTAGGCCCCGGCGGCAACGATCCTGCCGTCGCTGATCAGCAGGCCGCCATCCTCCTCGTAGCGCCAGGCGGCATGGTCGTCGATGCTTTCGGGCCAGCGCAGGAAGGACAGCGTGCGGCCGCGCAGAAGTGTTGATGTCATGCTTATTTCCCGGCCTCTTCGAACCATGCCACCAGCAATGCCCGCTCCTTGTCGGTAATCTGGCTGACATTGGCGGGCGGCATGGCGTGGCTGCGGCCGGCCTGCAAATAGATCTCGCGAGCGTGCTCGGCGATGGCCGCGTCGCTATCCAGCATCACGCCCTTCGGCGCATGGTAGATACCCTCATAGCCCGGCTCCGCCGCATGGCACATCGAGCAACGGCCAAGCACGGTGTCGCGCACGGCGGGGAAATGCGCCGAGGCGATATAGACCTCGGCCGCCGCGGAGGCCTTCGGCTCGCCGGTCAGTATTTTCGGCGCCGTCGACATCCAGATGATGATCACGAACAGCACGGCGGCTGCCATCCAGGTCCAGTGCGGGTTGCCGGCACGCTTATGCACTGTGTTGAAATAATGCCGGATCAGCACGCCGATGATGAACACCAGCGAGGCGATGACCCAGTTGAACTCGGTCGCAAACGCCAGCGGATAGTGGTTCGACAGCATCAGGAACAGAACGGGCAGCGTCAGGTAGTTGTTGTGCAGCGAGCGCTGCTTGGCGATCTTGCCGTATTTCGGGTCGGGCTTGCGCCCGGCGATCAGGTCGGCGACCACGATCTTCTGGTTGGGGATGATGACCATGAAGACGTTGGCCGACATGATCGTGGCGGTGATGGCGCCAAGATGCAGGAAGGCGGCGCGACCGGTGAACAGATGCGTCAGCCCCCAGGCGATGAACACCAGCACGCCGTAAAGCACCAGCATCAGGCCGGTGTCGCTTTTGCCCAGCGGCGAACGGCACAGCAGATCATAGACCACCCAGCCGACGCCGATCGTGGCCATCGACAACAGAATGCCTGTCGGCACCGACATCTGAAGCACATTCGGATCGATCAGGAACAAATCCGCGCCGGCATAGTAGACGACGCACAGCATGGCGAATCCGGACAGCCAGGTGGCGTAGGATTCCCATTTGAACCAGGTCAGATGCTCGGGCATTTCGGCCGGCGCCACCAGATATTTCTGGATGTGGTAGAAGCCGCCGCCATGCACCTGCCACTCCTCGCCGAAGGCGCCGACCGGCATGCCCGGACGCTGGCGGAGCCCGAGATCGAGCGCGACGAAATAGAAGGAGGAACCGATCCAGGCGATGCCGGTGACGACATGCAGCCAGCGCACGGCGAAACTCAGCCATTCCCAGAAAATCGCGAAATCCATCATTGAAGTCGTCCCTGCCGATCGAGTGACTTTACGGACTGGAGCGCAAACGGAAAGGGGCGAGGTGCACGATGACTTTCAAAAAAAAATGGAAAATACTAGGCTGATCGCTGCAAACCGGCGAAGGTGCTCCGCATGGCCTATCTCGACAACATCGCCGTCTTCGTCCGCGTCGTCGAACTCGGAAATCTGTCGGCGGCGGGCCGCGACATGCGCATTTCGCCGGCTGTCGCCTCCAACCGCATCAAGGAGCTGGAAAGACACCTCGGTGTCAGGCTGTTCAACCGCACGACGCGGCAATTGATGCCGACCGAGCACGGCACGGTGTTTTATTCCGGCGCCAAGCAGGTGCTGGAAGCGATCACCGAGGCGGAAGCCGCCGTCTCGGCACTGTCCGGCCAGCCGCGCGGCACCATAAAGGTGACGGCGCCGCTTGGCCTCGGCCGCCGGCTGGTGGCATCGGGCATTCCCGATTTCCACGACAAATACCCCGACATCGAGGTGCGACTGCGGCTCTCGGACCACAATGTCGATATCATGAAGGAAGGCATCGACGTTGCCTTCCGGCTCGGCATCATCGAGGATTCCAGCCTCAGGATGCGCGGCATCATGGAATGCGAACGGGTGCTGGTGGCGGCGCCGAAATATCTTGAGGCACGCGGCGAGCCCACCGAGCCTCAGGAACTGATCGGCAAGAAGCATGACTGCCTGATGCTGCGCTATTCCGGCGCGCGCGAATATGTGTGGACGCTACAGACGCCGAGCGGCCCGCAGAAATTCGAAGTGCATGGGCCCTACGATACCGACGATGGCGACGTGCTGACCGGCTGGGCGCTGTCGGGCCGCGGCATCATCAACAAGCCGCGCTTCGAGGTCGAGCCGTTCATCCGCGACCAGCGGCTGAAGGTGATCCTCGCCGACACGCCGCCGACACCGGTGCAGTTCGCCGCCGTCTACCCGCACAAGAAGCTGCAGGACCCAAAAGTGCGGCTGCTGCTCGACTTCATGGCCGAGCGCTGCCAGCGGCTGATCAAGGATTTGCTGGCCGGCAAGTGAGCGACAGTTGGCCCAGCGCCGGCGGTTGCCATCGAGGCATGTGGCGAACATAGTTCCCGCTTGCCTTACCGCAGGAACCATTCATGACCGACGGCACCATGATGCATCTTGCCGTTTCGCCGATGCTTGACGCTTCGCTGCAAAGCGTACCGGATTTCCGCAGCCTTGCCAGCTTCGCGCAGAAGGCCGAAGCCGCCGGGCTGGACATGGTGCTGCTCGCCGACTCAGAACCGGCCGCCGACGCGGATACGCCCAACCGGCAGATGCCGTTCGAAGCGACCACCTTGCTCGCTGCGCTGGCGACGGTGACGAGCCGGATCGGCCTTGTTGCCGAGGCTTCCACCGTCACCCACCAGCCCTACAATCTGGCGCGCCGTTTCGCTTCCCTCGACATCATCAGCCATGGCCGCGCCGGCTGGCACGCAACCATGGCGCAGGCGGCACGCGAGGCGGCCAATTTCAGCCGGCCGGAAGGGTTTTCCGACGACGATTTTCGTCGCCGTGCCGAAGAGTACATCGGCATCGTTCAAGGCTTGTGGCAGGGCTGGGATGCGGATGCGCTGCTGTTCGACAAAAGCAGCGGCCGCTTTCACGACCCGGAAAAGATGCATCTGCTCGACCACAAGGGCGAGTTCTTTTCCGTGCGCGGACCGCTGAACGTCGCGCGCTCGCCGCAGGATATGCCAGTACTGGTCCTGTCCGGCCTGTCGGGGCACGACTTCGATCTTGCCGCCCGCACTGCTGATTTGGTCCTGCTGGATGAGGCTCAGGACGGCAAGGCACGCTACGACGACCTCAAGCGCCGCGTCGCCGCATGCGGGCGCGATCCTGATGCCTTGAGGACGCTTGTGAACGTCAGCGCCAATGGGCCGGATATCAGTCCCGATAAGTTGGAAGAGCTGTTCCGCGCGAAAAGCTGCGACGGGTTCAACGTCGCGATGCCGCCCTCGGCGCTGGACGGTTTCGTCGAGCCGGTGCTGGCGGAATTGCGTCGTCGTGGCCTCGTTCGCCAGGATTACCGCGGGACGACATTGCGCGGGCATTTCGGACTTGCCGGAGGCGACCAATGACCCGCCAGATGAAACTCGGCGCCTTTCTGTGGGCGACAGGCCACCATATTGCCGCCTGGCGCCACCCCAAGGCGCATGTCACGGCGGGTATCGACATCGATCACTACATCCAGCTGGCGCGAACGGCGGAGGCGGCGAAGTTCGACATGATCTTTTGCGAGGACGCTGCTGGCCTGCGCGAGGCCAATGTCGGCATCGCCAGCCAGACCTCGCGCTCGATCGGCTTTGAGCCGATCAGCCTGCTTTCGGCGCTGGCGATCCAGACCAGCCGCATCGGCCTCGTCTCCACGGCGTCGACGAGCTACAACGAACCTTACGGGCTGGCACGGACCTTCCTGTCGCTCGATCATCTGAGCGGAGGTCGCGCCGGCTGGAACCTGGTGACGTCAGCCAGTCCCATCGAAGCTGCCAATTTCGGCTCCACGGGTCTCAGGCCGCATGCCGACCGCTACGAGCGCGCGCGTGAATTCGCCGAAGTCGTCACCGGCCTTTGGCACGGCAAGCTCGACGGCGGTCACGACGGCCAGAGCTTTTCGGTGCGCGATCCGCTCGACCTGCCGCGCTCGCCGCAAGGCGCGCCGGTGATGGTTCAGGCCGGCGCATCGGACGTCGGCCGCGACCTTGCCGCCCGCAGCGCCGATGTCG
This sequence comes from Mesorhizobium sp. P2_E10, assembly GCF_056404235.1. NCBI lineage: Bacteria > Pseudomonadati > Pseudomonadota > Alphaproteobacteria > Hyphomicrobiales > Phyllobacteriaceae > Mesorhizobium > Mesorhizobium sp. P2_E10. Next base: position 468,951 of record NZ_JBFUEK010000001.1, on the reverse strand, counting down.
TGTTCACGGCGGCGCAGACTTTCGAGGAAGCCAAGGCCTTTTACGACGATCTGAAGGGGCGCATGGCGGCCTATGGGCGCGAGCCTGACGACATCAAGATCATGCCGGGCGTGGCGCCCGTCGTGGCGGAAACGGAAGCCGAAGCCCGCGAGAAATACGAGGAGTTGCAGGAGCTGATCCCCGACGATGTCGGCGTAGCGCTGCTGTCCAGTTATCTCAGCATCTCCGATCTCTGGCGCTATCCGATCGGCGGGCCGCTGCCGGAATTGCCGGAGAGCGAGGGGATGAAAAGCCGGCAAGCGCTGGTCATCGAACAATCGCGCCGCGACGGCCTTTCCATCCGCCAGCTTGCCCGTCATTTCGCCGGCGCGCGCGGTCATTGGCGCATCGTCGGTACAGCGGCGCGGGTCGCCGACGAGCTGCAGGCGCGGTTCGAGGGTGGTGCGGCCGACGGCTTCAACGTCATGCCATCTTATTTTCCCGGCGAGCTCGATGCCTTTGCCATGCTCGTCGTGCCAGAACTGCAGCGGCGCGGCCTGTTCCGCAAGGAGTATGAAGGCCACACGCTGCGCGACCATCTCGGCTTGAAACGGCCGGCATGACGCGCCTCAGCCCTCCATCATCCGGGCGGTTCCCGAGACCCTGATCGAACTGCCCGGCGTCGGTGGAATATCGGCATGGAGACGCGAACGCATGCCCATATCCTCGCCCTGAACGATGTCGATCGCCCCGCCATGCGGCCAGCTGAGGTCACGCAGATAGCCGGCGAATGCCGCCGTCGAGGCACCGGTTGCCGGATCCTCGTAGACGCCGCCTGAGGCAAACGGGTTTCGGGTGTGGAAGAGGCGCGGCGTTTCGGCGTAAGTGAGCAGAATGGTGACCAGGCCTTCGCGCCGCATCAGGGCCTGGCCGGCTTTCAGCTCATAGGCCATGGCGGCCAGGGCCTCGCGCGACTTCAGCGCCAGCAAGAGGTGGTCGGCCCCGCCATGGATCAGCGCCGGTGGAATGGCCGGATCGAGTTCGCTTGAGGAATAGCCGAACAGCGCCAGCGCCTCGGCGACCAGCTTCTGCGGAGCAGGTTTGCTGTGGGTCGGCGGCGACTGCAACGCAGCGGCGATATTCGCACCATCGCGAAAACCCTCGACGGTGATCGAGGCCTGGTTGAGGATCAGCGCGAAGACGCCATCACCAAACTGCCGAACCAGCGCTGCACCCAAGGCGATCGTCGCATGGCCGCAAAACGGAACTTCGGATTCCGGCGAGAAATAGCTGACCCGCCAGTTGTCGCCGTCGGGTGCGGCAAAGGCGGTTTCGGAGAATCCGACTTCAGCCGCGACGGTCTGCATTTTGGCAGCATCGGGCAAGACATCGGCAATCAACACCCCGGCAGGATTGCCGCCGGTATCGCCATCGGAAAAGGCCGCGATCCTCAATACGTCCATTTGTCTCTGCCTCATGCTGCAAAGGAGGCAGGAAACACCTTCTCAGCTCATTTGAGAACCGAGGAAAGCGAGGAGCAGCTGTGACTTTTGCTCACAGCCCGCAAACCGCCTCAGCTGGCCATCGCCTTGTCGCGAGACGCCGGGTACGGAGCGACTGATGCAGCCGTGTGGGCGACCAAGGCCGTCATGATCTCGGCGGCGGCAAGCGCAGCAATCACCTGCGGCCGCTTGTCCTTGACCGTATCGCCGCCGATCGGCGAGACGAGCCGGGCAAACTCGGCCTCGCTGCCGTCGGCCGACTTCAGGAACCAGTTCCTGAACGTCGCCTTCTTGGTCTTCGAGCCGATCATGCCGACATAGGCAGCATCGTCGCGTTTCAGTGCTTCGGCGACAATCAGGAAATCCAGCGCGTGGTCGTGGGTGAGGATGGCGAAGGCGGTTCCGGCAGGGGCTTTGCGCACCATCGCTTCGGGCATCGGCGTCAGGCTGGTTTCGACGGCTTCCGGCATGCCTTCCAGCGCCTCGGCCCGTGTCTCGATAACCACGACATGCACCGGCAGCAAGGCCACCGCCGCGGCCAACGCCTGGCCGACATGGCCGCCGCCGAAGATGTAGACATGCGGCAGATGCTCCTCTTCGGCTTCCGCCCCCGCGACCAACTCTTGCGCCAGCGTCGCATCGACCAATCGGATCAGCACCTCGACCCTGCCGCCGCAGCACTGGCCGATTTCCGGCCCGAGCGGCACGTCGAGCGTCGCACAGATTTCGTCGACTTCGATGCGGGCTTCTTTACCCACCATCTGCCGGGCCTTGTCGATCGCCATATATTCGAGTTGGCCGCCGCCGATCGTGCCTGATATCGCCGCGGCCGAGACGAGCATGAAGGCGCCCTTCTCGCGCGGCGTCGAACCTTTTGTGCCGGCCACTTCGACCAAAGCAACGCGGCCTTGACCGGCAAGGAAGTCTTTCAGGCTTTGCACTTTCGAGTTCATGTTTCGCATTCCCGTGCGGGAAACATAGGCTTTTTCGGCCGGATTTGCACCCGTTGCCAACCCTGGGCCGGACTCAGGCCTTGGCCTTCAGCCGCTCGATCGCCATCAGCACGCGTTCCGGCGTTGCCGGGGCGTCGAGGCGCGGACAGATCTTGTGGTCGGCGACGCTTGCCACCGCATCCGATAGCGCATGCAGCACCGACATGCCGAGCGGGAACGGCGGCTCGCCGACCGCCTTGGAGCGGTGGATCGTCGGCTCGCCGGCTTCCGGCCAGTCGGCCAGCGTCACATTGAATATCTTTGGCCGGTCGGAGGCGAGCGGGATCTTGTAGGTCGACGGCGCATGGGTGCGCAGCCGGCCCTTGGCATCCCACCAAAGTTCCTCAGTCGTCAGCCAGCCCATGCCCTGGATGAAGCCGCCCTCGACCTGGCCAAGATCGATGGCGCGGTTCAGCGAACGGCCGGTCTCGTGCAGGATGTCGGTGCGCTCGACCATGTATTCGCCGGTCAGCGTGTCGACCGAAACCTCCGAACACGAAGCGCCATAGGCGAAGTAGTAGAACGGACGGCCCTCGCCCTTGTCGCGGTTCCAGTGGATTTTCGGCGTCTTGTAGAAACCTGCCGCCGACAGCTGGATGCGCGCCATATAGGCCTGCTTGACCAAATCGGCGAAAGGGATTTCCTGGTTGCCGATGCGCACCCGGTTGGGCAGGAACAGAACCTGGTCGCGCGGCACCTGGTACTTTTCGGCGGCGAAATTGGTCAGCCGGTCCTTGATCTGCCGCGCGCCGTTCTGCGCCGCCATGCCGTTGAGGTCGGTGCCGGACGATGCTGCCGTGGCCGAGGTGTTCGGCACCTTGCCCGTCGTCGTCGCGGTGATCTTCACCTGGTCGAGATCGATCTGGAACTCTTCGGCCACCACTTGCGCCACCTTGACGTAGAGGCCTTGCCCCATCTCGGTGCCGCCATGGTTCAGGTGCACCGAACCGTCGGTGTAGACATGCACCAGCGCGCCGGCCTGGTTGTAGTGGGTGGCGGTGAACGAGATACCGAACTTTACCGGCGTCAGCGCCAGTCCACGCTTGATGAAGCGGCTGTTGGCGTTGAAGGCCTCGATGGTCCGGCGGCGCCTCGCATAATCCGCGCTCGCCTCCAACTCGGCGACGATGCGGTGGATGATGTTGTCCTCGACCGTCTGGTGGTAGGGCGTGATGTTGCGGTCACTGGTGCCATAAAAATTCTTCTTGCGGATTTCGAGCGGGTCCTTGCCGACGGCAAAGGCGACCTCGTCGATGACGCGCTCGGCGCCGACCATGCCTTGAGGACCGCCGAAGCCGCGGAAGGCGGTGTTCGAGACGGTGTTGGTGTAGAGCGGCGCCGATTGCGCATGCACCGCCGGCCAGAAATAGGTGTTGTCGCAGTGGAACAGGGCACGGTCGGTGACCGGGCCAGAGAGGTCCGACGAGAAGCCGCAGCGCGCCGCGAACATGAAGTCGACGCCGAGAATATTGCCGTCGTCGTCGAAGCCGATTTCGTAGTCGACCAGGAAATCATGGCGCTTGCCGGTGGCGATCATGTCGTCGTCGCGGTCGGGCCGGATCCTTACCGCGCGATGGTGTTTTTTCGCGGCGATGGCGGCCAAAGCGGCAAACTGGTTGCCTTGCGTTTCCTTGCCGCCGAAGCCGCCGCCCATGCGGCGGATTTCGACCGTGATGGCGTTGCTCGGCACACCCAGCGCATGGCTGACCATGTGCTGCACTTCGCTCGGATGCTGGGTCGAGGAATAGATGGTGACGTCGTGGTCCTCGCCGGGAACGGCCATGGCGATATGGCCTTCGAGGTAGAAGTGCTCCTGGCCGCCGATGCGCATTTTTCCCTTCAGCCGGCGGGGAGCGGCCTTGATTGCGGCCGCGGCGTCGCCACGCTTCAGCGTCAGCGGCGGCGTGACCAGCTTGTCCTTCTTCGGGTTGAGCTCGCCGATGTCGGTGACGAAAGGCAATTCCTTGTATTCGACCTTGGCCAGCCTTGTGGCACGGCGGGCCTGCTCGCGCGTCTCGGCAATGACGCAGAAGATCGGCTGGCCATGGAATTGCACCTTGCCGTCGGCGAGCACCGGCTCGTCGTGACGGCCGGTCGGCGAAATGTCGTTCTCGCCAGGTATATCCTTGGCCGTCAACACATCGACGACGCCGGGTGCTGAGCGTACCGCCGACAGGTCCATTTTCGTGATGGTGGCATGGGTGGCCGTGCAAAGGCCGAGGCAGCCATGCAGCGTGCCGGCCGGCTCCGGCATGTCGTCGATATAGATCGCGGTGCCGCTGACATGCTTGTGCGCGGAATCATGGCGCTGGTCGGTGGCGACACCGCCGGCGATCTTTTGCGCCTTCAAATTGGGGGTGGCGTGCTTGTTCATCAGGCCGCCTCGTGCCGTGAAACCTGGAATGGCGCCTTGGTACCGCTGGTCTCGGCAAAGAAGCGCAGCAAAAGGTTCTTTGCCGCGAGCGCCCGATATTCGGCGCTCGCCCGCATGTCGGTCAACGGCGTGAAATCATTGGCGTATTCGGCCATGGCCGCCTCGACCGTGGCCTCCGTCCAGGGCTTACCGAGCAGAGCCTTCTCGACACCGAGGGCCCGTTTCGGCGTCGCCGCCATGCCGCCATAAGCGATGCAAATGTCAGCCACCGTACCGTCTTTTGCCAGATCCAGGAAAAAGGCGCCGAGGGCTGCGGTGATGTCCTCGTCGCGGCGCTTGGTGATCTTGTAGACCGCAAACTTTGTCCGCTTGGCCGGCACAGGGACATGCACGGCCTCGACGAATTCGCCGGCTTTACGGTCCTGCTTGCCATAGGCGATGAAGAAGTCCTCGAGCGGGATCGTGCGCCGCTTCTTGCCGCGGCGCAGCGTCAGTTGCGCGCCGAGTGCGATCAGCGGCGGCGGCGTGTCGCCGATCGGCGAGCCGTTGGCGATGTTGCCGCCGATCGTGCCCATGTTGCGCACCTGTTCGCCGCCGATGCGGTCGAACAGCGGCCCGAGCGTCGGAATGCGTTTCGCCAGCGTCGCGAAGGCGTCGCTGTAGGTGACGCCGGCGCCGATCGAGATCACGCCCTTGTCCTCGGAGATCGTGCAGAGACCGTCGAGATTGCCGATGAAGATCACCGGCGAGATATCGCGCATGTGCTTGGTCACCCACAGGCCGACATCGGTCGAACCGGCGACGATGGTGGCGCCCGGCTGCTTGTCGAGCACGGCGGCGAAATCATCGACATCGGCCGGCACGATGAGCCGCGCCTTGCCGGCGCCGATCTCGACCCGCGACCCGTCTTTCATCGCCGCAAGCTTCGCGGTGATCGCCTTGCGTTCCGTCCCCAGCGGATCCTTTGCCGCCTTGCCGTAGCCGGAAATGGCGCGCGCGGCGCGCATGATCGCCTCATAGCCGGTGCAGCGGCAGAGATTGCCTTGCAGCGCTTTTTCGATTGCCGCATCCGATGGCTCCGGCGACCGCATCCACAGGCCATAGAGCGACATGACGAAGCCCGGCGTGCAGAAGCCGCATTGCGAGCCGTGGAAATCGACCATCGCCTGCTGGACCGGATGCAACTGGCCTGCTTCACCACGCAGATGCTCGACGGTGACGACATGGGTGCCGTCGAGCGAGCCGAGGAAGCGGATGCAGGCGTTGACGCTTTCATAGACCAGCCTGCCGGCGGAGAGCCTGCCGACCAGCACGGTGCAGGCGCCGCAGTCGCCTTCGGCGCACCCTTCCTTGGTGCCGCGCAGCGACCGGTTGAGCCGCAGCCAGTCGAGCAAGGTCTCGTCGGGCGCAACCGTGGTCAGCACGACGTCCTCGCCATTGAGGATGAAGCGAATCTCGTTGCGTGTCTTGAACTTGGCCATGCCTCAGCTCCCCCTGTAGGTGGAATAGCCGTAGGGCGAGACAAGCAGCGGTACATGATAATGCACGGGATCGGCCATGCCGAAGCGGATCGGCACGACGTCGAGGAAGGCCGGTTGCGGCAGTTTTGTCCCCTGTTGGCGTAGGTAGTCGCCGGCGGCAAAGATCAGTTCATATTCGCCGGTGCGGAATTCCGCGCCGGCCAGCAGCGGCGCGTCGCAGCGGCCGTCGGCGTTGGTCACGACTGTCTTCAGATGCGTCCGCGCCTCGCCATCGAGATGATAAAGCGCAATCGACAGGCCCGCCGCCGGCTTGCCGGTCGCGGTGTCGAGGACGTGGGTCGTCAGACGCCCGCCATCGGCTTTCGACGTTTCTGCCACTGGCCGCCTCCCTTCCCGGTACGAACAGGTCCGGTACAATCGAACATTGCTGGATGAATTGTGCGCCAATTAAAGGCGATGCATAAGTCCCGGTCGAGCGGAGCAGGACAAAAACACTTTCAAAAATTTTCGGGGGAATGCGTAGGCAACCCTTTCGACTATCCTCACGACAACATCCGGCAGGAGTGACGATGCGTTATATCAGAGACATGCGCGGCTACGGCGCCAATCCGCCGGATCCGAAATGGCCTGGCGGCGCGCATGTCGCGGTGCAGTTCGTCGTCAACTATGAGGAGGGCGGCGAGAACTGCGTCCTGCATGGCGACAAGGCCTCGGAAGCCTTCCTGTCCGAGATTGTCGGCGCCGCCCCCTGGCTCGGCCAGCGCCACTGGAACATGGAATCGATCTACGAGTATGGCGCCCGCGCCGGCTTCTGGCGGCTGCTGCGCCTGTTCACCGAAGCGCGGGTGCCGATCACCTGCTACGGCGTCGCCTCAGCGCTTGCCCGTTCACCCGACCAGGTTGCGGCAATGCAGGAGGCCGGCTGGGAAATCGCCTCGCATGGGCTGAAATGGATCGACTACCGCGACCACGCCTTGGAAGACGAGCGCCGCGACATGGAAGAGGCGATCAAGCTGCACTACGAAGTGACAGGCGCACGGCCGACCGGCTGGTACACCGGCCGCACATCGATCAACACCGTGCGGCTGGCGGCGGAAGAAGGCGGCTTCGACTATGTGTCGGACACCTATGACGACGAACTGCCCTACTGGCTCGAACATGACGGACCGGATGGCAAGCAGAAGCCGCAGCTGATCATCCCCTATACGCTCGACGCCAACGACATGCGTTTTGCCACGCCGCAAGGCTTCAATTCGGGCGACCAGTTCTTTGCCTATCTGAAGGATAGTTTCGACACGCTCTATGCCGAGGGCAGAGAAGGGCGGCCGCGCATGATGAACATCGGCCTGCACTGCCGCCTTGTCGGGCGGCCGGGCCGGGTGGCGGCGCTGAAGCGCTTCGTCGATTACGTCAAATCGCACGACAAGGTCTGGCTGGCGCGGCGCGTCGACATCGCAAAACACTGGCAGGCGACGCATCCGTTCCGGCTGCCGGAGCTGCGTCCGTCGAAGATGGAGTTCGAAGCCTTCGTCAATGCCTTTGGCGGCGTTTTCGAGCATTCGCCATGGATCGCCGAGCGCGCCTATGAGCTGGAACTCGGCCCGGCACATGACAGCGCCGGCGGGTTGCACAATGCACTCTGCCGCATCTTTCGCGCCGCCAGCGAGGCCGAGCGGCTCGCCGTGCTCAACGCCCATCCCGACCTTGCCGGCAAGCTGGCAAAGGCCAAGCGGCTGACGGCGGAGTCGACGAAAGAACAGGCGTCGGCCGGGCTCGACGCGCTGACCGACAAGGAGCGCGAGCTGTTCTCCAAGCTCAATGCCGCTTACGTCACCACCTTCGGCTTCCCCTTCATCATCGCGGTGAAAGGCAAGACCAAGGAGGAGATCCTGGCCGAGTTCGAGGCGCGCATCGGTAACAACCGCGCCACCGAATTCGAAACCGCCTGCAAACAGGTCGAGCGCATTGCGCTGCTTCGGCTCAAGGACATGCTTCCGCAATAGGTTTGAACTCAATGGACACGATCAAGATGGCTGACCGAACCTATTATGCGCCGCAGGGCGGCCACCCCGGCCAGAGCGAGTTGCTGACCGGCCGCGCCGTTTTCACCGAGGCCTATGCCATCATCCCCAGGGGGGTGATGCAGGACATCGTCACCAGCGCCTTGCCGTTCTGGGACAAGACCCGCGTCTGGATATTGTCGCGCCCGCTGTCGGGTTTTGCCGAGACGTTTTCGCAATACATCGTCGAGATCGCGCCCGGTGGTGGCAGCGACCGGCCTGAACCCGATGAAGGTGCCGAGGGCGGCCTGTTCGTGGTCGAAGGCGAGCTGAGCGTGTTCGTCGGCGGCAAGACGCATGTGATGCGGCCCGGCGGCTTTGCCTTCCTGCCGCCGGCCAGCGGATGGACGGTCCGCAACCAAAGCAAGGCTGCTGTCCGCTTCCACTGGATCCGCAAGGCTTACGAGGCCGTCGAGGGTATCGATGTGCCGCCAGCCTTCTTCGCCAACGAACAGGAGATCGCGCCGACGCCAATGGCTGGCACCGAAGGCCGGTGGGCAACGACGCGCTTCGTCGATCCGGCCGACATGCGCCACGACATGCATATCACCGTGGTGACGCTGGAGCCGGGCGCGGTCATCCCCTTTGCCGAGACCCATGTCATGGAACACGGGCTCTATGTGCTGGAGGGCAAGGGCGTCTACCGCCTCAACCAGGACTGGGTCGAGGTCGAGGCCGGCGACTATATGTGGCTGCGCGCCTTCTGCCCACAGGCCTGCTATGCCGGCGGGCCGGCCAAATTCCGCTATTTACTTTACAAGGACGTCAACCGCCACGCCAAGCTTGGCGGCGCCGGCCTCGCCAGGCGCGCGCCGTGACCCGGATCGTCGCGCGGCCGCTGACCCGCGAGAGCTTTGCCGAATTCGGCGATGTCATCGACATGGGCGGCGACAACCACTACCCGATCAATGGCGGCCGGGCCGAGCGCTACCACGACCTCGCCACCGCAGAGGCCCAGGGGCCGAATGCGCGCGTGCTGATCTCCATGGTGCGCGGCACGCCCTACGAAATGCCGCTGAAGCTGACCATGGTCGAGCGCCACCCCTTCGGCAGCCAGGCCTTCATCCCGCTGTCGCCGCGGCCGTTCCTGGTCGTCGTCTGCCATGATGGCGAAGAAGGCCCCGGCGAGCCGCACGCCTTCATCACCGCGCCAGGCCAAGGCATCAACTATCCGCGCAACCTCTGGCATGGCGTGCTGACGCCGATCGGCGAGGCGCAGGACTTCCTGATCGTCGACCGTGGCGGCGACGGCTCAAACCTCGAAGAGTGCCATTTCTCGCACGCCTACGAGATCCATCTCCCCGACGGTATCAAGTTATGACCGACATTTCGCTGATCGACCGCCTGCTCGACGTGATCGAGCACGATATTGTGCCGAAGACGGCGCAAGGCGTCGCCCATGGCAATAAGCTGTTCGGCGCCGCGATCCTGCGCAAGGACGACCGTTCGCTGGTGCTCGCCGAAACCAACAACGAGATGGAAAACCCGCTCTGGCACGGCGAGGTGCATTGCCTGAAGCGCTTTTACGAAATGCCGAAGGCGGAGCGCGTCGCTACGAAAGACGCCATCTTCATCGCCACGCACGAGCCGTGCTCGCTCTGCCTGTCGGCGATCACCTGGACCGGCTTCGACAATTTCTACTATCTGTTCAGCCACGAGGATTCGCGCGACTCTTTCGCCATCCCGCACGATCTGAAGATTCTCAAAGAGGTCTTCACGCTCGACCCTGGCGGCTACAATGCCGAGAACGCCTACTGGAAGAGTTTTTCCATCCGCAGGCTGGTGCGGTCGCTGCCAGAGGCAGAACGCCAGCGGCTGGAGACCCGGATCGGCGCGATCTCGGCCCGCTATGACCAGCTGTCAGGCGCCTACCAGGACAGCAAGGGCAAGAACGACATTCCGCTGAACTGACGCGGATTGACCAGCCGAATTCGTTGGCTGGCCCATGACGCGATCCGGTGGCCTCCATCATGTGGCGACCTTGGAGTGCGTCCGCATGAAAACCATCACCGAGTTCCCCCGCAAGGTCGTCGAGTTCCCGGATATGGGGATCGTCATGCCGGACGGCTGCCGGCTGTCGGCGCGGGTGTGGATGCCGGAAGATGCCGGTAACGATCCGGTCCCAGCGATCCTCGAACATTTGCCTTACCGCAAGCGCGACGGCACCATCTTTCGCGACCAGCTGACGCATCCGTATTTCGCAGGCCACGGCTATGCCTCGATCCGTGTCGACATGCGCGGCAATGGCGATTCCGAAGGGCTGATGGACGACGAATATTCCGAACAGGAATTGCAGGATGCCTGCGACGTCATCGCCTGGGCGGCATCGCAGCCCTGGTGCAACGGCAATGTCGGCATGATGGGCATTTCCTGGGGCGGCTTCAACTGCCTGCAGGTGGCCGCGATGCAGCCGCCGGCGCTTAAGGCGGTGATCAGTATCTGTTCGACGGTCGACCGCTATGCCGACGACATCCACTACAAGGGCGGCTGCCTGCTGATCGAGAATTTCGGCTGGGCCTCGACCATGCTGTCCTATTCGTCGCGGCCGCCGGACCCATTGCTGGCCGGCGACAACCGATGGCGCGATCTGTGGCTGACCAGGCTGGAGAACCAGCCTTTTCTCGCGCCGCTGTGGCTAAAACACCAGCACCGCGACGCCTATTGGAAGCGTGGCTCGATCTGCGAGGATTATTCCGCCGTCAAGGCGGCGGTGCTGTCGATCGGCGGCTGGCATGACGGCTATCGCAACACGATCTCGCATCTCGCCGCCAATATCGAAGCGCCAGTCAAGGGCATTGTCGGCCCATGGATCCACAAATACCCGCACTACGCAGCACCCAAGCCCGCCATAGGCTTCCTGCAGGAGGCCTTGCGCTGGTGGGACCGCTGGCTGAAGGGTATCGACACCGGCGTCGAGGCCGACCCGGACTACCGCGCCTATGTGATGGACAGTGTGCGCCCCGCGCGCTGGCATCCCGAGCGGCCGGGTCGCTGGATCGCGGAACAGGAATGGCCGTCGCCCAACATCAAGATACAAATGATCGAGCTGCTCCCCGAGGGCAGCAAGCCGGCAATCGTCGCTTCGCCGCAAAGCTGCGGCCTGGCCGGCGGCGAGTATTTTCCCTTCACCTTCGGCCCGGAACTGCCGGGCGATCAGCGCCCCGATGATGCGCTGTCGGTGTGTTTCGACCAGCCGACGCTGACCGAGGCGATCGACATCGTCGGCGCCCCGGAGGTTCTGGTGCGAGTCTCTTCGGACCGGCGGCAGGCCAACATCGCGGTCCGGCTGTGCGACGTGCACCCGGACGGTGCCTCGGAACTGATTTCCTATGGCGTGCTCAACCTGACCCACCGCAACTCGCATGAATTTCCCGAGGCGCTGGTTCCAGGCGAAACCGTGTCAGCCCGCGTCGTGCTCGACCAGTGCGCCTACCGCGCCCCGGCCGGCCACCGCCTGCGCATCGCCGTTTCAAACGCCTACTGGCCGATGATCTGGCCATCGCCGGAGCCGGTCCAACTCGACCTGTCGGCCGCGACGCTCATGCTGCCGCAGCGCCCGTTGGCGAAAGGCGACGAAGTAACCTTCCCTTCGCCGGAGGCAGCCTCGCCCTGGGCGACGAAGTTAATCCGTGCCGCCAATTCCGAGCGTCACGTCGGCCGCGACGAGAAGACCGGGGTCATCTCGCTTTCCATCGTCAACGATTTTGGCGCAGTGCGCGATCTTGAGCATGACCTGGTAAATGGCAGCATCGCCCGCGAGACCTGGACGATCCATCCTGACAATCCCCTGTCAGCCTCGGGCAAAACCCACTGGACGCAGACATTGTCGCGAAATGGATGGTCGGTGCGCACCGAGACCTTTGCCGAAATGCGCTCCGACGCACAAAGCTTCACGGTTAGCGCCAGAATCGAAGCCTACGAGGGTGAAATCCTGGTTTTCGAACGCGATTTCGAAGAGACGATCCCGCGCGCCCTGCTCTGAGCGCCCATGCCGGGTTTCGAGGTTGGTCCAATTGCGACGTGCGATTTACGCCACGGCATGTCGCATTCGGTCTTGCTTACGGGTTTCCCTTACGGTCATTATTCCCCCGATAACAATCAACAAAAACGACCACAAGGTCGAACCAACAGAGTGAGGAACTCAATATGTCAAACGAACTGGAATTCCTTAGCCGACGCGTCGCTTCGGGCAAGCTGAGCCGTCGCGATTTTCTCGGCCGAGCGGCAGCGCTCGGCGTCACCGCACCCTTCGCCAACTCGCTGCTTTCAAGCGCTGCGCGCGCGGCAGGTCCGGTCAAGGGCGGCACTCTGAAGGCCGGTCTGGTCGGCGGCGAGTCCACCAACAGCCTCGACCCGGCGCTGATGATGACGCAGGTGCCGTTCGCCTTCGGCAAGATGTGGGGCGAAATGATCGTCGAGCTTTCCCCGGAAGGGAAACTCGAGAACCGCATTGCCGAGGAGATCGGCTCGTCGGACGACGCCAAGGTGTGGACGCTCAAGATCCGCGACGGCGTCGAATTCCACAACGGCAAGACGGTGACCGCCGAGGACGTGGCCGCCACGCTCGAGCGCCATTCCGACGAGAAGTCGAAGTCCGGCGCGCTCGGCTACATGAAGGGCATCGAGACCATCAAGGCCAGCGGCAAGGAAGTCGTGCTGACGCTGAAGGAAGCCAATGCCGACCTTCCCTACCTGCTCAGCGACTATCATTTGATCGTCCAGCCCAATGGCGGCAAGGACGGAGCCGATGCCGGCATCTCGGCCGGTCCCTACAAGGTCAAGACCAACGAGCCCGGCGTGCGCCATGGCGGCGAGCGTTTCGCCAACTACTGGCAAGGCGACAAGATGGGCCATGCCGACCAGATCGAGATCATCGTCATCAACGATGCCACGGCGCGCACGGCTGCCCTGCAGGGTGGCCAGGTCAACATGATCAACCGCGTCGAGCCGAAGATCGTCGACCTGATCAAGCGCCTGCCGGGCGTCACCATCCGCAACCATGCCGGCCCTGGCCACTACGTCTTCATCATGCACTGCGACACGGCGCCCTTCGACAACGCCGATTTGCGCATGGCGTTGAAGCTGGCGATCGACCGCGAAGAGATGCTGGACAAGATCCTGCGCGGCTACGGCTCGCTCGGCAACGATTTCCCGATCAATGCTTCCTACCCGCTGTTCACCGAGATCGAACAGCGCAAGTACGATCCCGACAAGGCCAAGTTCCACTTCAAGAAGTCGGGCCATGACGGCGCCGTGCTGCTGCGCACATCGGATGTCGCCTTCCCCGGCGCCGTCGATGCCGCACAGCTCTTCCAGCAGAGCGCGGCCAAGGCCGGCATCACGCTTGAGATCAAGCGCGAACCGGGCGACGGCTACTGGTCGGAAGTCTGGAACAAGCAGCCCTTCTGCGCTTCCTACTGGGGCGGACGCTCGACGCAGGACCAGATGTACTCCACCGCCTATCTGTCGACGGCCGACTGGAACGACACGCGTTTCAAGCGTCCGGATTTCGACAAGATGGTGCTGGCGGCCCGCGCCGAACTCGACGAAGCCAAGCGCAAGGCGATGTACCACGACATGGCTGTCATGGTGCGCGACGAAGGCGGCCTGATCCTGCCGATGTTCAACCAGTTCATCGACGCGACGGGCGCCAAGGTTGGCGGCTGGGTTGACGATCCACATCAGGAGCTGATGAACGGCTACGCACTGGCGAAGTGCTGGCTCGAAGCCTGAGCCTGGCCTTGCGGATATGTCTTCACCCATCCTGAAACTAATTGCCCAGCGCATTGCGCTGGGCATCGTTCTCCTGTTGGCCGTTTCGGTCCTGATCTTCGCCGGCACCCAGGTTCTGCCCGGCGACGTCGCGCAAGCCATTCTCGGACAGTCGGCGACGCCGGAGTCGCTCGCCAATCTGCGCGAGCAGCTCGGACTCAACGACCCGGCCTATATCAGGTATTTCCGCTGGCTCGGTGGCGTGGTGACCGGCGATCTCGGCACCGCCATGTCGAGCGGCCAGGATATTGCAACATCGATCAAGGGACGGTTGTGGAACACGCTGTTCCTCGCCTTCTGGGCCGCAGTCGTGGCGGTGCCGCTGGCGATCATTCTCGGCCTGATTGCGGTGCGCTATCGCAATGGCTGGGTCGACAAGCTGATCTCCGGACTCGCGCTCGCGTCGACATCGTTTCCCGAATTCTTCATCGGCTATGTGCTGGTCTATTTCTTCGCCGTGAAATGGCAGATCTTTCCTGGCATTTCGACCGTCTATGACGACATGCCCTTCGGCGAGCGCATGCAGGCGATCGCGCTGCCGGCAACGGCGCTGACGCTGGTGGTGCTCGCCCATATGATGCGCATGACGCGCGCCGCGATCCTCAATGTCATGCAGTCGGCCTATGTCGAGACGGCGGAGCTGAAAGGCCTGTCGGCCTTCAATGTCATTCGCAAGCATGCCTTTCCCAACGCCATTGCACCGATCATCAACGTCGTCATGCTCAACCTCGCCTATCTGATCGTCGGCGTCGTCGTGGTCGAAGTGATCTTCGTCTATCCGGGCATGGGGCAGTATCTGGTCGACCACGTCACCAAGCGCGACGTGCCTGTCGTGCAGGCGGTCGGCCTGATCTTCGCCGCCGTCTACATCAGCCTGAACATCATTGCGGACATAGCGGCAATCGTCGCCAATCCGCGTCTCAGACATCCGAAATAGGGGGCGGGCATGCTCGATATCAAACGCATCCCGATCCCCGCGCTGATCGGCATCGTGCTGACGACACTGTTCGTTCTGGCGGCGATCTTCGCGCCCTTCATCGCGCCACACGGCAATGGCGAGATCATCGGTGACGTCTGGGAACCGATGTCATCAGCACATTGGCTGGGCACCGACAATCTCGGCCGTGACCTGCTGTCGCGCATGATCTACGGCGCCCGCATCACGCTGTTCATCGCCGTGCTGGCCACCGCGCTGTCGTTCTCGCTCGGCGCCATTCTCGGCTTCTCGGCGGCGGTGTTCGGCGGCTGGTACGACACGCTGCTGTCGCGGCTTGTCGATCTGCTGATGTCGATCCCGACGCTGATCATGGGCCTCGTCGTGCTTTCGGTGTTGCCGACCAACCTGGTGACGCTGATCCTGGTGATGGGCATTCTCGACTCGACCCGCGTCTATCGCCTGTCGCGCGCGGTCGCCGTCGACATCAACGTCATGGACTATGTCGAGGCCGCCAAATTGCGCGGCGAAGGCAGCGGCTGGATCATCTTCCGCGAGATACTGCCCAATGCGCTGTCGCCGCTGGTTTCGGAACTCGGCCTGCGCTTCATTTATGCCGTGCTGTTCCTGTCGACACTGTCCTTCCTCGGCCTTGGCGTACAGCCGCCGGACGCCGACTGGGGCGGCATGGTCAAGGAAAACAAGGACGGTATCGTCTTCGGCATTGGCGCTGCCCTCATTCCGGCAGCGGCGATCGCGATGCTGGCGATTTCCGTCAATCTGGTCGCCGACTGGGTGCTCAACCGCACGACAAGCCTGAAGGGAGGACGCGGGTGATGGCTGACCAGCAGAAGAAATCCGTGCTGCTCGACATCCGCAACCTTCGCATCGAGGCGACGGTGTTCCCGCCGGGCGAGCCGCCGAAAAACATCGTGCTGGTCCATGACGTGTCGCTGACGCTCGAAAAGGGCAAGGTGCTTGGCCTGATCGGCGAGTCCGGCGCCGGCAAGTCGACCATCGGCCTGTCGTCGATGGGCTATGGCCGCGGCGGCGTGCGCATCACCGGCGGCGAGGTCATCCTCAACGGCCGAGACATCCTCAAGGGCGGCAAGGAAGGTTTTCGCAAGCTGCGCGGCCGAGAGGTCTGCTATGTCGCGCAATCGGCGGCGGCGGCCTTCAACCCGGCGCACAAGCTGATGGACCAGGTGGTGGAAGCCACGCTGCTGCACGGCACGGCGACACGGGCCGAGGCCGAAAAACGCGCGGTGGCGCTGTTCAAGAAGCTCAGCCTGCCAAACCCCGAAACCATCGGCGAGCGCTTCCCGCACCAGGTCTCCGGCGGCCAGCTGCAGCGCGTGATGACGGCGATGGCGCTGTGCTCCGAGCCCGACCTGATCGTCTTCGACGAGCCGACCACGGCGCTCGACGTGACGACGCAGATCGATGTGCTGGCGGCGATCAAGGACGCCATCCGCGATACCCATGTCGCCGCGCTCTACATCACCCACGACCTTGCCGTCGTCGCCCAGGTCTCCGACGAGATCATGGTGCTGCGCCATGGCCGGCTGGTCGAATGGGGCGGCACTCGCCAGATCATCAAGGAGCCGCGCCAGGAATACACCAACGCGCTGGTCTCGGTGCACGAGATCGAGCACCACGAGCAGAAGCCCGGCACGACGCCGTTCCTGTCGGTCAAGAACGTTACCTCTGCCTATGGCCGCAGCCACATCAAAGTGCTGAAGAACGTCTCCGTCGACATCTATCCGGGCCAGACGCTGGCCGTGGTCGGCGAGTCCGGCTCCGGCAAGTCGACTCTGGCGCGCGCCATCACCGGGCTTTTGCCACCCGAAGAGGGAACCGTCACCTTCGACGGGCGGCCGCTGGCCAACCGGCTTGCCGACCGGCCGAAGGAGGATCTGCAGCAGTTGCAGATGATCTACCAGATGGCCGACGTGGCGATGAACCCGCGCCAGACGGTCGGCACCATCATCGGCCGGCCGCTCGAATTCTATTTCGGCATACGCGGGCGCGAGCGCGACAAACGCGTCGCCGAACTGCTCGATAAGATCGAGATGGGCAAGGGCTTTTCCGATCGCTACCCGGCCGAGCTTTCCGGCGGCCAGAAGCAGCGCGTCTGCATCGCCCGCTCGCTCGCCGCCAAGCCGAAACTGATCATCTGTGACGAGGTGACCTCGGCACTCGACCCGCTGGTGGCCAACGGCATCCTCAAGCTGCTGCTGGAACTGCAGAAGGAAGAAAACGTCGCCTATCTGTTCATCACCCACGACCTGGCGACCGTGAAATCGATCGCCGATTCGATCGCGGTGATGTATCGCGGCGAGGTGGTGCGCTACGGGCCGAAGAGCAAGGTGCTGTCGCCGCCCTTCGACGCCTACACCGATCTCCTGCTCTCCTCCGTTCCCGAAATGGAAATCGGCTGGCTGGAAAAGGCGATCAAGGGACGGCGCATGGCCAGCGCGGGAAACTAGCGGTTTCGCGGCACCAGCCGCGAAGACTTGCCTTCAACGACAAAGCCTTCCGGAGCAGCCCTTGGCGCTCGAGACAAAACTGTTGCTGATCATCCTCGACGGCGTGCCCTACCGGAACTGGCGCCGGCTGATGGGCAATCTCGAGGGCTGGGTGCTCTCGGGCGAAGCGCAGGTCTGGAAGATGCGCTCGGTGCTGCCGTCGACTTCTGCCTGCTGCTACGCCTCGATCCACACCGGGGTGCCGCCGCAAGTGCACGGCATCCTGTCCAACGAGAACCGTTTTCGCGTTACCCAGCCGGACATCTTCTCCGAGGTCAGCAGGGCTGGCGGCAAGACAGGCGCCGTCACCCATTCCTACTGGTCCGAATTCTTCCGTGCCTATCCGTTCGACCCGGTCGACGACATGGAGTTCGACGAACCCGGCGGGCCGATCGCACATGGCCGCTTCCACACCATGACCGGCTACAATCTCAGGAACCAGATGACGCCGAGCGACGTCGACCTGTTCGCGACGCTGACCATGCTGACCAAACGCCACGGCATCGACTACGGCATCCTGCACAGCTGTACGCTCGACTCGATGGGCCACCGCTTTGGCCACGACTGCCATGAGATGGACCATGCCGTCTATGCCATGGACGGCATGCTGGCCGCCTTCCTGCCGCGCTGGCGGGAAGCCGGCTACGAAGTGATTGTCACCGCCGATCACGGCCAGACCGACCGCGGTCATCATGGCGGCCACGACGACGAGATGCAGGATTTCGCGCTGTATTATTTCGGACCCGGCAAGGGACCGGAGGCCGACACTATGATCGACCAGCTGCAGCTGGCGCCGACGGTGCTGAAGCGGCTTGGTGTACCGGTGCCGGCGACGATGAAGGCAAAGCCTTTCTTGAGCTGAGCGGCTCTTCCCTTCTCCCCTTGTGGGAGAAGGTGGATTGTCGCGAAGCGACAAGACGGATGAGGGGTGTTGGAAGAAACACGGCGTGAAAATATTGAGGGATTTCAGGCGCTTAATTCTTCGGCGTAGCGATCCGTCCAACACCCCTCATCCGTCTCGGCACTGCGCGCCGATCCACCTTCTCCCACAAGGGGAGAAGGAAAAAGGCGCACCTCTGGCAACCTCCCCGCTCTTCGGTTAGCCTCCCGAAAATTCCTTGGCGGAAGGATGAACCTTTTTGGATCGATCGGCGACAGAGCAGACAGGAGCCAGGCGGCTCGACCGGCCATGACGGCAGCGACGGAGACCGATCGCGCGCTTGTCGACCGGGTCGCGAAGGGCGACCGTGCCGCTGTTCGGCTCCTGTTCATGCGCCACCACGCGCGGGTCTACCGCTTCGTGGCGCGCCAGACGGGATCGGAAATGATGGCTGACGATATCGCAAACGAGGTCTTTCTCGAGCTCTGGCGCCAGGCCCCTGGCTTCGAGGGACGCTCGGAAGTCTCGACCTGGCTGCTCGGCATCGCCCGCTTCAAGGCGCTGTCCTTGCTGCGCAAGAAAAAGGAAGACTGGATCGACGACGATGACGCGGCGCAGGTTCCCGACAGCGCCGACACGCCGGAAGTCGCCACCATGAAGGAAGACAAGGGCGCCGCCTTGCGGCGCTTTGTCGATGCCTTGCCGGAAGAACATCGGGTGGTGATCGACCTTGCCTATTACCACGGGCAGTCGGTGACCGAGATCGGCGAGGTGCTCAGCATTCCGGTGGCCACGGTCAAGACCAGGATGTTCTACGCCCGCAAGAAACTCGGCGAAGCCCTCAAGGCCGCCGGTTACGACAGGGGGTGGCCATGAGCGCCGCTGAAAAAATGTCGCGCCGCGACGAAATGGAAACACTGCTGCCGTTCTACCTGAACGGTTCGCTGGAAGGTTCGGAACTCGAAGCCATCGAGGAATGGCTGGCGAGCGACCCGGCGGCGCTTGCCGCACTGGGCGAGGCCGAGGTCGAGTTCTCCGGCACGACGGCCGCCAACGAGATGATCCGGCCGCCGACCGATGCGCTCAGCCGCTTCGCCAAGGCGCTCGACGCCGAGGCCGGTCCGGCACGCGCGGCACAAGGTTCGTCCTGGCTGGCGCAGGCCTGGGGCCGCTTCATGGCGGTGCCGGTCGGCGTCGCCTGGGCCGCGGCGGCGGTGCTACTTGCCCTGGTCATGGTGCAGTCTTTTGTGCAGCCCGGCGGCAAGGGTGGCGATTTCGAGATTGCCGGCGCCGAGGACGATCTGGCGAAACTGCCCTTCGCGCTGGTCAAGTTCAAGCCGGAGGCGAAGATGTCCGACATCGCCGTCTTTCTCGACCAGAACGGGCTGAAGATTGCTGGCGGGCCGACCGCCTCGGGCGTCTTCCGCATTGCCATCCCGGCCAAGACTGGAGCAGACTACACCAAGCTCGTCGGCCTTATTGCCGCCCAGCCTTTTGCGGAAACTGTGCTCGAGGGAAGGAAACCGGTTGATGGCGGCTAAGGCGGTCATTCGATGTGCGGCACTTCTTGCGGCGGCGATGACAATCGTCGCCGCGCCTGCCTTTGCGCAGACCAATGATCCGAACCTCAACCAGACAGAAATCGACTGCCTCAACGGCAAAAATGCAGCCGGCGGCGATTGCGCCAAGGATGGCGGAACGCCCGGCGGTGCGACCCAGGCCGGTGCCGTCTTTCTACCAGAGCTGATCGTCGACCTGTTCCCCAATCCAGCGGAGGCCCCGCCAGCCCCACCGGCCGATGCGCCGGCGACACCGGCCGCGCCGGCCGGGCCGATCGTTGCCCCGGCCGATCTGGTGGCGACCGAGCCGCCGCGGGCCGTCATCGGCGATTTCGTGCCCGACGAGGTGCTGGTGACGGTCGAGGGCGATGCCGGCGCCGTCCAGCAGATCGCCACGTCTTTTGGCCTCCAGGTGCGCTCGCAGCGCCAGTCGCGGCTGCTCGGCACGACGCTGGTGCGCTTTGGCATTCCCGATGGCCGCCCGGTGGGCGTCGTGCTGGCGCAGCTTGCCGCCGATGGCCGCACCCAGCGGCGCGAGCCTAACCATGTCTATTCGCTGCAGCAGGCGGCAAGCATCGTCAACTATGCCTTCGATCACATCGCGCTCGACGAGAAGCAGGCGAGCGGCGAGAATGTGCGCATCGCCGTCATCGACACCGGCATCGACGACACCAATCCAGCGCTTTCCGGCGTCATTGCCGAACAGTTCGACGCCATGCCCGACGTGCCGGTCGAGAAGCGCGATCACGGCACCTCGATCGACGGGCTGATCGCAGGCATCGGCGCACTGCAAGGCATGGCGCCGGGGGCCAAGATCTACCACGCCCGCGCCTTCGAAGGCGGCAGGTCGACCATGGACGTGATCCTCTCGGCGCTCGACTGGGCGGCGGATCAGGATGTCCGTATCATCAATATGAGCTTCGTCGGCCCGAAGAACGATCTGCTCGGCACCGCTTGCCGCAATGCACGGGCGCTCGGCATCGTGCTGGTTGCCGCAGCCGGCAACAACGGGCCGAAGGCGCCCTATGGATATCCAGCCGCATTCGACGGCGTCATCGCGGTGACCGCCACCGATGCCAAGGACGGGCTGATGCCGCAGGCCAATCGCGGCGCCTATGTCTTCATCTCGGCGCCCGGCGTCGAGATGGTGGCGCCGAGCGGCGCCGGCTCGGATGTGGTCACCGGCACCTCGTTTGCCGCAGCCATCGTCAGCGGCGCCGTCGCCAATCTGATCCATGCCGCGCCCGACCGCTCGGCCGACGAGATCGAGAAGGCTCTGGCCGAAACGGCCAGGGATCTCGGCCCCAAGGGGCGCGACAATGATTTCGGCTATGGGCTGCTGGATACGAAGGCGGCGGAAGCGGCGAAGGAGTGAGCCTGAGCGACTTGCGCCGAAGTCGAAATACAGTCGACTTCGCTCGACCAGTTCAGAGGCTAGGCCCTAACCGAACAGGGCTTCCATCATAGAAGCGTGACAGTCGAAAGCGGCTGAGGTCGTGCCCGGTCTCGTTTCCCTGCATCATATCGGCAACGACGCGACCGATTCCAGGCCCGATACCGAAGCCGTGACCACTCATTCCCGTCGCGACGAAAAGACCGCCGACTGCCTGTACCTGATCCACGACCGGGACGACGTCGGGCATGGCGTCGATCATGCCGCCCCAGCTGGTTTTTAGGCGAACCCTCTCGAATTGCGGAAAAAGACGTTTGAACCTGCGTTCTATCGAACGCAGACGGGCCGGTTCAGGAGCCGGGCTGAGCACTCGCATTCTCTCAAAAGGGCTCCGCGAATCCGGCGCCCAATCGCGCGGGGTCGACCATGCATCGGGGTAGCCTGAGGGCGCGAGCGGGAAATAGCGTGTTCCCAGCGGATTGTCCCTGAGAGCGGGAAGATATTTGGTGGCGTGCCGGAAGGCGTCAGGTCCCAGGTAATGCAGATGGCTGCCGCCTGCAGCGAGCGTGTAGCCGCCATCCTGCCGGCGCCTGAAAGCGATGCGTTCGTCAGTCGCCGCACCTGCATAGATTTCAGGCAGGGGTTCCGTTGCGGCTACGGTTACCCTGACGCTGAGTTGGGGGATGGAGACGCCGTGTCTTCGAAGGAAGAGGGACGACCAGGCGCCGCCTGCGACCAGTACGCTGGAGGTCTCGATGTATCCCGCCTCGGTCCACACGCCCTTGATCCTGCCGCCTGAGATTTCGAGGGTCCGCGCTGCGCAATTCTCTACGATTCTCGCACCCTTTCTGACGGCAAGCCGAGCAAGCGCAGGCACTGCCAGCCAAGGCTCCGCGCGCATATCGGAGGGTGTCGTCATCGCGCCCTTGAACTTGCGCGACATGCCTTTGATGAGCTTCGCGGTTTCATCTGTGTCCAGGAGGTGCGTGTCGAGTTCATGGATCGCGGCGATCTTCATGAACTGTTCGAAGCCGGCCATGTCCTTGTCGGAGTTCGCCAGGTAGGTCACGCCGGTCTGGGTCAGCCCAATGTCTTCGCCGCATTCTTCAGCCAGTTGCCGCCACAGGCGAATAGCCTCAATGACGACAGGCAGTTCATCCGCGTCTCGTCCCTGCTTTCTGATCCAGCCCCAGTTTCGCGACGACTGTTCGGCCGCAACGCGTCCCTTTTCCAGCAGCGTCACCGGAATGTTGCGCTGCGCAAGGAAGAGAGCTGTGGTCACGCCGATAATACCGCCACCAACGATGACCACCTCCGACCTCTTCGGCGGTGGGCCAGGATGCTGGATTGGATCCGTTTCGGAGAACGGGAATGTGGGCAAAGGGCGCACCCTGGAGGACTGGCTGATGGCTCTGGCTATCTGGTTGCCACCCTGCAAAAGCCAAAGCAAGGGCGGGTACAGGCAGATCCCTAAACCGGCGCTCCTGCAACCGAGCCCCTGACCACCAGGTCAACCGGCCAGACCTCGCCGCGAGCCCCTTCTTCCAGGCCGGAGATGCGCGCCGCGAGCCGCTCGGCGACGCGCGCGCCGGCGAGCCGGATCGACGAGCGCGTCGTCGACAGCGGCACGGAGAAATTCTCCGGCTTGAGCCACGGAAAAACGTCGTCATGGGCGATCAGCGACAGATCGCCGGGAATGGTCAGGCCGAGATCACGCACCGCGCGCACGACACCGAGCGCCATGATCAGGCTGGAGCAGGCGATTGCCGTCGGCGCGTCACCCTGTTCGAGCAGTCGCCTGGCGGCGCGATAGCCATTCTCCTCGGTCATGGCGAGCGAACAGACATGGCGCTCGCCGAGCGTCAGCCCACTGGCCGCCAGCGCCCGGCGCACGCCGCGCTCGCGATGGATGGCGAAGGTCTCGCGGTCGTCGCCGTTGATCAGCGCCAGCCGCCGGTGTCCGAGCTGGATAAGCAGCCGTGCCGCCTCGTGAAAGGCGCCCTCATTGTCGATGTCGGTGAAGGGATAGTCGAAATCGAAGCCGTCGCTGCGGCCATGGACGATGAAAGGGATGCCAAGCGTGTTGACCAGCGCCACCCGCCGGTCGGTCGGGCGGGGTGAGGAGATGTAGACGGCGTCGACCTGCCGGTTGGCGACGATACGCCGATAGGTGGTCTCCTGGTCATCGGCATCGGCGGGTGACAGCACCAGGTCCAGCTCGTGCGAGCGGGCGTAGTCGCCGAGGCCGGACAGGAATTCGACGAAATGTGGATCGATATCGACGGCCGTGCCGGTGGGCAAGACATAGCCGATCATGCCGGTCTTGCCGGTCGCCAGCCGGCGCGCGCTCGGGTTCGGACGGTAGCCATGGCGCTTGGCGGCATCCATCACCCGCCGGCGCGTTTCCTCGTTGACCTCAGGGTAGCCGTTCAGCGCGCGGCTTACCGTGGTCTGCGATAGCGCCAGCATATGGGCGAGCTGTTTGAGGTTCACCGGAGGCCTCCAAGCCTCAAAGCGCTTTTAAATTGAATCGATCTAGGCGCCATGGACAGCGCAACCAAGCGTGCCGACCATAAGCACCGTTTCGTACGGGTTTGAAGTAAAATTTGCTGTTGCACTGCCATAAAAGCATGCTGCGCTGCACTTTCACTGGCTTTCACTGCAAAAATTAAATCGATTAGCTTTTCGCCCTCTTGACTTCCGACCGATTCAATGGCGTGATCAAAAAAGCCAAAGCGCTTTGGAAGACTCTGCGGAAGGTTGCGGTTCCTTTCCGACTGAGTCACAGTCCTGCAGCGTCGGCGGGCGGAATGGAGGTTCCGTCCGGGTGTTTGTGACCACTGGGAGGAATACCAATGAAGAAAATGCTTCTGCTGGGCGCCGCGTTTGCTACGCTCGCCCTGAGCGCACCGGCGCAAGCCGAACTGAAATTCAAGCCGGGCGAAGACCCCCGCTTCAACTGGGCGAATTTCGAAGAGCTCAAGAAAGTCGACCTCAAGGGCGAGACGCTGACGATCTTCGGACCATGGCGCGGCGAGGACGAGGGCCTCATCCGCACCGTTCTCGACTATTTCTCGGAAGCCACCGGCGCCGAGATCAAGTACTCCTCGTCGGAGAACTACGAACAGCAGATCGTCATCGACACGCAGGCCGGCAGCCCGCCCAACATCGCCGTGCTGCCGCAGCCGGGCCTGATCCAGGATCTGGCATCGAAGGGCCTGTTGACGCCGCTCGGCGACGACACCGCCAAATGGGTCAAGGACAATTACGGCGCCGGCCAATCGTGGGTCGACCTCGGCACCTTCAAGGACAAGGACGGCAAGCCCGGTTTCTTTGCCTTCCCCTACAAGGCCGACGTGAAATCGCTGGTCTGGTACTCGCCGGACAATTTCGAGGAAGCCGGCTACAAGGTTCCGAAGACGCAGGAAGAACTGGCCGATCTCGAGAAGAAGATCATCGCCGATGGCGGCACGCCGTGGTGCATCGGGCTCGGTTCGGGCGGCGCCACCGGCTGGCCGGCGACCGACTGGGTCGAAGACATCATGTTGCGCACGCAGACACCCGACGTCTACGACAAGTGGGTGAAGAACGAAATTCCGTTCAACGATCCGGCCGTGGTCAACGCCATCGACATTTTCGGCAAGATCGCCACCGACGACAAGATGGTCGATGGTGGCGCCAAGGCGGTTGCCGCGACCGATTTCCGCGACAGCCCGAAGGGTCTCTTCTCGGTGCCGCCGAAATGCTACCTGCATCACCAGGCGTCTTTCATTCCGACCTTCTTCCCGGAAGGCACGAAAGTCGGCCAGGACGCGGACTTCTTCTACTTCCCGCCCTACGCCTCCAAGCCTGACCTCGGCACACCTGTGCTTGGCGCCGGCACGCTGGCCATGATCACCAAGGACTCTAAGGGTGCGCGCGCCTTCATCGAATTCCTGAAGATGCCGCTCGCCCATGAGATCTGGATGGCCCAGGGCGGTTTCGTGACGCCGTTCAAGTCGGTCAACAAGGATGCCTATGCCAGCGACGCGCTGAGGAAGCAGGGCGAAATCCTCGCCAATGCCTCGACCTTCCGCTTCGACGGCTCGGACCTGATGCCGGGCAAGATCGGTGCCGGCGCGTTCTGGACCGGCATGATCGACCTGGTCGGCGGCAAGTCCGCCCAGGATGTCGCCACCGACATCCAGAAGAGCTGGGACGCGATCAAGTAAGCAGCCGATTATCCGACTGGACGTTCGTTTCGACTACCGATCCGGGCCATCGAGGCCCGGATCCGACCGGCGGCCCGTGCTGCGGCGATTGTCATGAGCACATAGATTTTCCGGCATGAAGCGCGATCGGCAAAGGGGGGACCCGCTCTGCCTGCCGATTGCGCTCTGAACAACTGAATCGGCGCATCTCATCGCCTGGGTCGTTCGACTTTGGCCGATGCTGCGCAGGGGAGGAACCCATGGCGGCTCAGATTTTCTCGGCCATATTCGTCATCATCGTCGGCGTCGGCGGCTGCGTCGCCTATTTCTGGGGCGCCAACAAGCTGGTGGACATCATATTCCCGTCACGCGGCGTTGCCGGTGCGGCTGCCATCGACAATCTGCGCCGGCAAGGACTGGTCCGGCCATGGCTGTTTGTCGGCCCAGCCATGATCATCCTGACCATCTATCTGATCTACCCGGTGGTCGAGACGCTGCGATTGTCGTTCCTCGATCGCGGCGGCATTCATTTCGTCGGCCTGGCCAATTATCAATGGGCGTTCGGCGACCGCGAGTTCCGCAACTCGATCCTCAACAACATCATCTGGCTGGCGGTCGTGCCCGCCGCCTGCACCTTCCTCGGGCTGATCATCGCCGTGCTCACCGACAAGATCTGGTGGGGCACGATCGCCAAGAGCCTGATCTTCCTGCCGCTGGCCATCTCCTTCGTCGGCGCCAGCGTCATCTGGAAATTCATCTACGAATATCGCGGCGACGGCCAGACACAGATCGGCCTGCTCAACGCCATCATCCAGTATTTCGGCGGCCAGCCGCAGGTGTGGATATCGCTGCCCTTCTGGAACAATTTCTTCCTGATGATCATCCTGATCTGGATCCAGACCGGCTTTGCCATGGTCATCTTGTCCTCGGCCTTGCGGGGCATCCCGGAAGAGACGCTGGAGGCCGCGGTCATCGATGGCGCCAACCCGTTCCAGATCTTCTGGAAGATCATGGTGCCGCAGATCTGGGGCACCATCGCCGTGGTCTGGACCACCATCACCATCCTGGTGCTGAAGGTCTTCGACATCGTGCTGACCATGACCAACGGCCAATGGAACAGCCAGGTGCTGGCCAATCTGATGTTCGACTGGATGTTCCGCGGCGGCGGCGATTTCGGCCGCGGCGCCACCATCGCCATCATCATCATGATCGCGGTCATCCCAATCATGGTCTGGAACATCCGCCAGGCGAACAAAGAGACGGGAGGGCATTGAAATGGCCGTCGCAACCGGAAAGTCCTTTGCCAGCCGCTTCGGCGTCCACATCGCGGTTCTGATCTTCGTCGCGATCTGGACCGTGCCAACGCTCGGCATCCTGGTCTCCTCGCTGCGCGACAAGGACCAGATCATCGCCTCGGGTTGGTGGAATTCGTTCTCCAGCTCCAGCCAGACGGAAGCCGGCCGGCTGCCAGCCGCCTCGACGCAGGTCGAGAAGGACGGCAAGTTCGTCCTCCAGGGCAATATCTTCGGCGAAGGTGCCGCCCGCAACATCAGCGCCTTCGGCGTCAAGTCGGCCGCGCCGACGCAATATCCGGCCGGCACGACAGCCGATCTCGGCGACGGCGTGACCTTGCTGCTCAACGCCGACGGCACTTTCGTTATGTCCTCGCCGAAAGCTTTTGAGGGCGACCGCGGCCAGCGCGTCTATTACGCCTCGTCGGCGCCGCCAAAATTCACCACCGACAACTACAAGACCGTGCTGTTTTCGGAAGGCATCGGCCGCTCGTTCATGAACTCGCTGACGGTGACCATTCCGGCCACCGTCATCCCGATCCTGATTGCGGCGTTCGCTGCCTATGCGCTGGCCTGGATGCGCTTTCCCGGCCGGGCCCTGCTGATTGCGGTGATCATCGGCCTGCTGGTCGTGCCGCTGCAGATGTCGCTGATCCCGCTGTTGAAGCTCTACAACGGCGTCGGCTCCTTCTTCGGCATGCCGTCGAAAACCTATCTCGGCATCTGGCTGGCGCACACCGGCTTCGGCCTGCCCTTCGCGATCTACCTGCTTAGAAGCTATATTGCCGGCCTGCCGCGCGAAATCATGGAATCGGCGCGCATCGACGGCGCCAGCGACTTCGAGATTTTCGTCAAGATCGTCTTGCCGCTGTCGTTCCCGGTGCTGGCCTCCTTCGCCATCTTCCAGTTCCTCTGGGTATGGAACGATCTGTTGGTCGCGATGGTTTTCCTGGGTACCGAGGCGGACCAGATCGTGCTGACCGCCAAGCTCAATGCGTTGCTCGGCTCACGCGGTGGTGATTGGGAAATCCTGACGACATCGGCTTTCGTGACCATCATCGTGCCGCTGATCGTGTTCTTCTCGCTGCAGCGCTATTTCGTCCGCGGGCTGCTTGCAGGCTCGGTGAAAGGAGGCTGAGACCATGCAATCCGCTTTCAAGGCGACCTCGAAGCCCGATCTCGCCGTCGATCGCGACTGGTGGCGTGGCGCGGTGATCTACCAGATCTATCCGCGCAGCTATCAGGACTCGAACGGCGACGGCATCGGCGACCTCAAGGGCATTATAGGCAGGCTGCCCTACATTGCCTCGCTGGGCGTCGATGCCATCTGGATCTCGCCCTTCTTCAAGTCGCCGATGAAGGATTTCGGCTACGATGTGTCAGACTATTGCGACGTCGATCCGATGTTCGGCACGCTGGCCGACTTCGACGCCCTGACCGCCGAGGCGCACAGGCTCGGCCTCAAGGTGATGATCGACGAGGTGCTGTCGCATACCGCCGACAATCATCCGTGGTTCAAGGAAAGCCGCTCAAGCCGCACCAATGCCAAGGCCGACTGGTATGTCTGGGCCGACGCCAGGCCCGACGGCACGCCACCCAACAACTGGCTGTCGATTTTCGGCGGCTCGGCCTGGCAGTGGGACACCAGTCGCCAGCAATATTATCTGCATAATTTCCTGGCCGAGCAGCCCGATCTCAACTTCCACAGCCGTGCCGTCCAGGACGCGCTGCTCGAGGTCACCCGCTTCTGGCTGGAGCGCGGCGTCGACGGCTTCCGCCTCGACACCATCAACTTCTACTTCCACAGCCAGGGGCTGGAAAACAATCCGCCGCTGCCGCCGGAAGAGCGCAACGACCAGACCGCTCCTGCGGTCAACCCCTACAACTACCAGGACCATCTCTACGACAAGAGCCGGCCGGAAAACCTCGCTTTCCTCGAACGCTTCCGCGCGCTTCTCGACGAATATCCGGCAACCGCCGCGGTCGGCGAGGTCGGCGATTCGCAGCGCGGCCTGGAAGTTGTGGCGGCCTACACCGCGGGCGGGAAGCGCGTGCACATGTGCTATTCGTTCGATTTCCTGGCGCCCGAAAAGATCAGCGCAGCAAAGGTGCGCTCGGTGCTGGAATCCTTCGGCAAGGTCGCCAGCGATGGCTGGTCGTGTTGGGCTTTCTCCAATCATGACGTGATGCGCCCGGCGTCGCGCTGGGCCGCCGGCGAGGCCGACGAGACCGCCTATCTCAAGGTCATCTCGGCGCTGCTGATGTCGCTGCGCGGCTCGGTCTGCCTCTATCAGGGCGAAGAGCTCGGGCTCGGCGAAGCCGAGCTGCAATTCGAGGATTTGCAGGACCCCTACGGCATCCGCTTCTGGCCTGAATTCAAGGGCCGCGATGGCTGCCGCACACCGATGGTGTGGGATGCCACGGCCAAGAATGCCGGCTTCTCCTCGGCAAAACCCTGGTTGCCGGTGCCGGGAAAACACCTTTCGCAAGCGGTCAACGTGCAGCAGGGCGACGACAGCTCGCTGCTCGAGCACTACCGGCGCTTTCTGGCTTTCCGCCGTCTGCATCCGGCGCTGGCCAAGGGCGATATCGAGTTCATCGAAAGCGAGGGCGATACGGTCGCCTTCACACGTCGCGAAGGCAACGAGCAGATCGTCTGCGTCTTCAATCTCGGCGCCGGGCTGGCCAACATCGATCTCGGCGGCCGCGCGCTGCAGCCATTACCGGGGCACGGGTTTTCAGGACAGACTGGCGCCGGCTCTATCCGTCTTGGCGGCTACGGCGCCTGGTTCGGGCGTATCGACTGAATTTGCTAGAAGAATTCACTGGGAGGAAATCATGGCCGATGTCACGCTAAGACAAGTGAAAAAATCATATGGCAATCTGCACATTCTGCACGGCATCGATCTCGACATAAAGTCGGGCGAGTTCATCGTCTTCGTCGGCCCTTCGGGTTGCGGCAAGTCGACCTTGCTGCGGTCCATCGCCGGATTGGAGGAGATCACCTCCGGCGAGCTCAAGATCGCCGGCGAGGTGGTCAACGACGTGCCGCCGTCGAAGCGGGGCATCGCCATGGTGTTCCAGTCCTACGCGCTCTACCCGCATATGACCGTCTACGACAACATGGCGTTCTCGATGAAGATCGGCAAAGAGAACAAGGCCGAGATCGACCGGCGCGTGCGCCAGGCGGCGGAAATCCTGCAGCTGACCAAATATCTCGACCGCTTGCCCAAGGCGATGTCGGGCGGCCAGCGCCAGCGCGTCGCCATCGGCCGCGCCATCGTGCGCAATCCAAAAGTGTTCCTGTTCGACGAGCCGCTGTCCAACCTTGATGCGGCTCTGCGCGTCGCCACCCGCATCGAGATCGCCAAGCTCAAGGAATCGATGCCCAACACGACGATGATCTACGTCACCCACGACCAGGTCGAGGCGATGACGCTGGCCGACCGCATCGTGGTGCTCAAGGAAGGTCATATCGAGCAGGTCGGCACGCCAATGGACCTCTACAAGAAACCGGGCAATCTGTTCGTTGCCCAGTTCATCGGCTCGCCGGCCATGAACATCTTGCCGGCGACGATCGAAACAACCGGCAATTCGACTGTCGTCAGCCATGTCGGCGGCCGCAAGGCGACGGTGCCAATCACCACGCCGGCTTCAGCGAAAGGCGCCGCGGTAAGCTTCGGCGTGCGACCGGAGGATCTGGTGGTCTCCACCGGCGCCGATTATCTTTTCGAGGGCAAGGTGGACTATGTCGAACAACTCGGCGAGGTTCAGCTCATCTATGTCGACATCGGCCGCGCCGACCTGCCGCTGGTGACCAAGCTGCCCGGCAATGTCGAGGTCAAGCGCGGGGCGACGCTGCGGCTGAGCGCGGATGGCGGTGACCTGCATATCTTCGACGCCGACGGACATTCCTTCGCACTGCACAAGCCGGAAGCAAAGGCGGCTTGAGGCCGACCGGTCCGTATCAACAAAAAAGAGCGGCGGGCCTGGCCCGCCGCTCTTTTTTCTGGAGACCGACTTCGGCTGTTAGTTGTTGCCGAAGAGGTTCCGGTCGCTGCCCTGAGGGGCCGACTTCTGGGCGTCACCCGACGAGTTCAGCAGCTTGTAGACCGGCGAGCCGGTGTTGCGCACCGAAGACGTCTGCGTCTTATCGACGTTGACGGTCGCCTGCTTGTTGATGTCGGTCCCGCCAACGCTGTCGTTGTGGGCATAGGCGCTGCCGGCGGCAATCATGATGGCGGCGGCGGCAAGAACAATCTTCTTCATCTTAAGTCTCCTGAGTTTTTGGTTTCCAGAAAGCGGCAAAGCGCTTTGCCGGATCGGCTTAGTTGTTGCCGAAGAGGTTACGGTCGCTGCCCTGAACGGCGGGCTGCTTGTCAGCCGGAGCCGACTTCTGGATGGAAGCCGTGTACGAGCTGTCGACAGCCGGGGCGGCCTGGTTGTCGCCGAAGTGGTCGCTGCCAGTGGCGAAGGCGCTGCCGGTGATGGCCAAAACGGCCGCGGCGGTGAGAACAATCTTTTTCATTTTAAGTACTCCTGAATGTCTGAATTCCACCAAGGCGGCGGGGCAAACCCGCCGTCCGTTGGGAATCGGCTGTTAGTTGTTGCCGAAAAGGTTACGGTCGCTGCCCTGAACGACGGGCTGCTTGTCAGCCGGAGCCGACTTCTGAATGGAAGCCGTGTACGAGCTGTCGACCGAGGCGGCAGGCTGGTTCGCACCATTGGAACCAAAGTGGTCGCTACCAGCGAAGGCGCTGCCGGTGATGGCCAGAACGGCGACGGCAGTGAGAACAATCTTTTTCATTTTTAGTACTCCAGTATTTTAGTTCATCAGTCCGTCTAGCGGCGTGTCTTGGAAGGAAATTCGCGTCGTTCGGACAGCCCCGATGTGGGTGAGGCCAGCGCCTGTTTCCAATCACGAAGTTGTTCCGCGTGGACCATGGCTCTGCACCTTGAAATTGTACCAGAGCCTCCTACACTTTCTATTTTAGTTAATAGTTTCAATTCGTTATGCTGTGCCACCGGTGAGCCAGCTGACGAATTGGCAAACCAGCGTTCACAGCGTCCTGCACGCTCTGTCAACAGAAACGAACCGTTCGGTTCGATTTTAGAAACTACTAATAGTCACTTCGAAACTGTTAACTGTTTTTAGCCCCGCCGCAGGTCGAATCCGACGCGCGAAGCGGGCGGGTCGCGGCCAGTGAAAAGGCTGGGTTCGCGTCACAAATCCTGGTCGGTGCATTTCGCCTATGGTGTCGCGCCGCATGGATGCGATGTCGCTTTCATGCCGATGGCGCGGCCGCTGTCGTGATTAGATGATGGCATCTCAGGTGCCGCTTCGTGACGATGAAGCGGAGAATTGGGAAGCCGGTCAAAACCCGGCGCTGCCCCCGCAACGGTGGTGGAGTTCAAGTCGCAACGGGAGACCACTGGGCCACAAGCCTGGGAAGGTGTCGCGACCGTCCGCAAGGACACTCCAGAGCCCGGAAACCAGCCCGAGATAGCTAGACTCGACTGATCGCGGTGGGCGGTCAAGAGGTGGATGGTGCATGCCGGCCTTGTCGCCGGATTGCGACCGGTCTTTCCTCCATCACCACCAAGTTCAGTCCTTTGAAGATGAGGACAGGACATGGATGCGCGCAACGACATGCTGAGGCTCTTGCACAGCCGCAGGGACGGCTACTCGCTCGAGCAGCCCTTCTATACCGATCCCGACTACTTCAAGCTCGACATGGAGCTGATCTGGTATCGCGACTGGCTGTTCATCGGTCATGATTGCGAATTGCCGAAGCCGGGCAGCTACATCACCGCCCAGGTCGGCGACTATCCGGTGGTGCTGGTCCGCGACCAGCAAGGCAAGATCAACGCGTTTCACAATTCCTGCCGTCATCGCGGCAGCCGCGTCTGCAACGCAGAGAAAGGCACTGCGGCCAAGCTCGTCTGCCCCTATCACCAGTGGACCTACGAACTGGACGGCAGGCTCCTGTTCGCACGGCAGATGGCCGATGGTTTCGACAAGAGCCAGTTCAGCCTGAAGCCGGTGGCCTGCGAGAGCGTCGGCGGCTACATCTTCATCTGCCTGGCCAGGGAGCCGGCGGACTTCGCGCCGATGCGCGCCATGATCGAACCCTATCTGTTGCCGCACCGGCTGCGCGAGGCAAAGGTCGCCTTCGAATCGACCATCGTCGAAAAGGGCAACTGGAAGCTGGTCTGGGAGAACAACCGCGAGTGCTATCACTGCGCCGGTAACCATCCGGAACTGTGCAAGACTTTCCCGGAAGCGCCGACCGTGACCGGTGTGCAGGGTGCCGACAGCGACCCTGAAATGCTGGCGCACTGGGCGAAGTGCGAGGCAACGGGCCTGCCGAGCAAGTTCCGCATCGATCCCACCGGACAGTTTCGCGCCACCCGCGCGCCGCTGCTGCGCGATGCCGTCAGCTATACGATGAACGGCAAGCGCGCGGTGAAGAAGAACCTTTCCGACAGCGTTTCGGCCGACCGCATCGGCACCTTGATGCACTACCACTACCCGACGACCTGGAACCACATCCTCATCGACCACGCCGTTACCTTCCGCGTGCTGCCGATCAGCGCCACGGAGACGGCGGTGACGACGAAATGGCTGGTCCACAAGGATGCGGTGGAAGGCGTCGACTACGACCTCGCCGAGCTCACCCATGTCTGGACCGAGACCAACGACCAGGACCGCCGCATCGTCGAAGAGAACGCCTTCGGCATCCTGTCGCCGGCCTATGAGCCCGGCCCCTATTCGGAGTTGCATGAAGGCGGCGTGATCCAGTTCGTCGACTGGTATGCCCGCTTCATCGAGCCGCGCCTTGCCGAGGGCGGCCGGCCCGCGCTGCGCAGCGTCGCCTAGCACATGGCGCCCAAAAGTGTTGAGCGGTTTTGGAGTAACGCCATGTGCAGCATGAAAAGGTCGGAAGGATGAATGCGATGACGGACCTTGGCCTCTACCGCCATCTCGACGAGATGGCGCCCTGGAACGACAGGCTGCAGGTGTTGGAAGTGATCGGCGTCAGCGACGAGGCGCCGGAGGTGAAGACCTTCACCTTCCGCTCTGACAATCAGACCTGGTTTCGCTACAAGCCGGGGCAATTCGTGACACTGGAACTGCCGACCACCGAGGGCCCGCTGATGCGGACCTACACGCTGTCGTCCTCACCGTCGCGGCCGTTCTCGATTGCGGTGACGGTGAAGGCCCAGGCCGGCAGCGTCGGCACGCGCTGGATGTTCGATAATTTGAAGCCCGGCGTCCACGTGAAGGCCTATGGACCGGCAGGCGACTTTTCGCTGCACAGCCACCCCGCGGCCAAATATCTGTTCATTTCGGCCGGCTCCGGTGTGACGCCGATGATGTCGATGCTGCGCTGGCTTAACGACTGCGCGCCGTGGACCGATGTCGGCTTCGTCAACTGCGCGCGGCGCCCGGAAGAGATCATCTTCCGCAAGGAACTCGAATTGCTGGGAAGCCGCATGCCGGGCCTGTCGCTCGGCTTCATGATCGAGGAGCGGTCGAGCCGCGAAGGCTGGTTCGGGCATATGGGGCGGATCGACGCGATCCGGCTGCCGCTGCTGGCGCCGGACTTCCGCGAGCGCGAAATCTTCTGCTGCGGCCCGGACCCGTTCATGCGCGCGGTGCGGCAGATGCTGGAGGCCTCCGGCTTCGACATGGCCTATTACCACCAGGAGAGTTTTGCGGCTCCCGCTGTGGAAGAAGTCCCGGCTCCGTTCACATCGCCGGCTGGGATCGAAGTGCCTGCCGACACTGTTACGCCGGTTCGCTTCTCGCTTTCGGATGTCGACGCCGAATGCGTTGCCGGCCAGACCGTGCTGCAGACGGCGCGCGCTTCGGGTGTGAGAATCCCTGCAGCGTGCGAGTTCGGCCTGTGCGGAACCTGCAAGGTGAAGAAGGTTTCAGGCGAGGTCGAGATGAGCCACAATGGCGGCATTCTCGATCACGAGATCGATGACGGCTTTATCCTTGCCTGTTGCTCGCGGCCGCTGTCGGCGCTCGAGATCGAGGCCTGACAGGACCGCGGATTGGCCGCTTGCCTTTGCGTATCAGCCTGGCCCTGGCCGGCGCTCTGTCTTGCCAAAGAACGGCCAAGTGGCTAGACGCTTTTCCAGGGCAAGGCGAACCGCAGCGACCGGTGATCGCTTTCGGGCAGCCTGGTGTGGGGACGTTTTGATGGAGCAATTGGTCTACGCGGTCGCGAGCAAGGACATCGTTTTCGAGTCCTTTGACGGCGAAGCCGTAGTCCTCGATCTTTCGAACGGGAAATATTTCGGCTTCTCCGATTCGGGCAGCGGGGTCTGGCAGGCGCTGTCGTCCGGTGTTGGCGCCCACGCACTGGTCGGACAAGCGGCTGGCGGGGCCACAATCAGGTTAGCCGAGCTCGACAGCTTCATTTCCCAACTGCTCGAATTCGGCTTGCTCGTGCGTGCGGCCGATGCAGCCGCGCAACCCATCTCGGGCGCCCTGCTGGCCCAACTCGCCGGCAGCAGCGAGCCGCTCAAGGTCGACATCCATGACGACCTTGCCGATCTCATTCTTGTCGACCCGATCCACGAGGTCGAGGAACCTCTCGGTTGGCCGGCGGTCAAGCCGGCGCCCTGAAACCACCCAAGTGGCCCGGTCGGGCAACGCTGGAAGTCAGCCATGCCAGGCGTCACCCTTCAAACCCTGACCGACTATGCCCGTCATGTGCTGGCGGCGGCGGAAAGCGCGACTGAGCGCTATCCGGTCACCACCACGGTCCGCTTGCCGCGGCTGGATCTGACGGCGCATCTCAGCCCCGGCGCCTTGGCCGAAGCTGTCGGCCATGGCCTCGTCCCTGCTCCCGACGACCAGCCGAGCGTGGGCGACTGCCGCATTTTCGTCGCCGATCCTGATGTTGAGGGCATCCCCGCCCCGGCGACATGGGGCCAAGCCGACTACACGCATCACGCCTTCGCCACACAGCTGGCCGAAGCCGGATTGCGCGGCAGCTATTTCCATGACCTGGATTTCTGGCAGTTCTACGATCCCGAACGTCGCGTCGGTGCACAGCTGATGAGGTCCGCCGACGCGTTTCCGCCCTGGGAGCAAGGGGCGCCGCTGCGCGCCTTCCTGCATTGGGAGTATGCCGCGCGCGGCATGCGGCTTACCCATGCTGGTACGCTGGGCATTGGCGGCAAGGGCATGCTGCTCGCCGGCGCGGGTGGGGCGGGAAAATCGGGAACGGTTGTCGCCGGACTGCTCAACGGGCTCGACAGCGTCGGCGACGACTATGTGCTGATCGAAACCGACAATGGGGTGACTGCCCACCCCTTGTTTGCCACGCTCAAGCAGGACCCGGAAGGTTTCCGGCGGCTGCAGCTCGAACGAAGGTTGAAGTCGCACGGTCCGCTGAACTGGCAAGGCAAGTATCCGTTTCATATCGATGACATCGCGGTCCGGCCAGTACCTGCAAGTCTGGACATCGTCGCGCTGGTGGTGCCACATATCAGCGGTGGTGAGACAAGCTCGATCATGCCGGTGTCGCGCAAGGACGCCATGATTGCGCTGGCGCCATCCGGAATCGCACAGATGCCGGGCGAACGGGAAAGCGGCTTTCGCTTTTTTGGCGAACTGACACGCCAGCTGCCGTGCTATCGCCTGTCGCTGGGGACACGGCCCGAGGAAATCGCCGGCACGATTTCGGCGTTTCTCGCACGAGGCATTTTATGAAACTCAGCGTAATCGTGCCTGCCTATAACCGCGAGCGCTACGTCGTTTCGGCATTGCGGTCGCTGCTCAGGCAACGCGACGCCGCCGACCTCGATATTATCGTCATCGATGACGGCTCAACCGATGGCACGGCCGAGGCGGTGCGCGCCATGATGGGTGAGACTTCGTGCATCCGCCTTTTCCAGCAAGCCAATGGTGGTGTCACCAAAGCACGCAATGCCGGCCTCAGGCAGCTTCTGCCGGAAACAGAGCTTGTGTCATTTCTCGATTCGGACGACATCTCGCCGGCCGGGCGTTTCAGGGCCGACCTTGCCTGCTTCGAAACCGATCCAGGTCTCGAACTGAGCTATTCGCGCATGACACTGGTTGATCTCATAGACGACGAGACACTGGAACCCGCAACCGAAAGCCACTGCGTGACCGTTCGCGGGATTCATCTGTCGGCGGGGATTTTTGCTCGCCAGTTTGTGGAACGCATCGGCAGTTTCGACGAGGACTTCAACCAGGCTGAAGACACCGACTATCTGCTGCGTGCCTTTGAAAGCAGTCCGAGATACACTATGCCCGATACCGTGGCTCTCTACTACAGGCGTCATCCCGGCAATATGACAAGGGAGGCCGATGTCCCCCTTCGCGAGTTCATGCGCGCCATCCACAAATCGATGAAGCGTCGCAAGGCCGATCCCTCCTTGCGTCCGATCGAAGGGATTTTCGATTTCAAAGAGCTCGCGCAGTGGCGCTTCATGTGATGAGCGGTTATGGCGTCGTCATCCCGACTTTCAACGCGGCAGCCACCATTGCCGAAACGCTGAGATCGATCACGGCCCAGACAGTGCAGGCCGAAACCATCGTCGTTGTCGACGATGGTTCCACCGACGACACCGTGGCGGTGATCGAAGCGCTGAAGCAGCCGGTGCGGCTTTTGCGCCAGGAAAACGCCGGCCCCGGCAGCGCCACGACAAGAGGCATCGCAGCGCTGTCGACCCCCTTCGTGGCGACGCTTGATGCGGATGATCTGTGGTTGCCGACCAAGATTGAAAGACAGCTTGCGCATCTGAACCGGCTCCCAGGGACATCGGGCGTTTTCACGCACTGGCGTACCTTTCGTGGCGATAGGCCCGAAGTGCCGGAAGTCACCTCTGTGGCGGGCTGGTCGCGGACCACAATGCTGATCCGCCGGGAGGTCGCCGATGCCGTCGGGCCGATTGTCGACCCGCAAGGGGGGCGTGGCGAGATGATCGATTGGATCGCTCGGGCGCGCGAGGCAGGTTTCGTTCTCGACATGCTGGATGAGGTGCTGGCGCTCAGGCGTATCCGACCAGGCAGCCTGTCTTATGGCCGCGATTCCACTCGCGACCGCGGCTATCTCGAAGTCGCGCGGCTCGCCATGCAGCGCCGGGCGCGTAACAAGGCGGTTCCCGATTGATGGCCAGGTCAGTCCGCCATATCGGCCGCCGGTTTCCGGACTATGGCTGGTCCTGGCCGACCGGCAAGCTCGACCAGTTGCTCAAGGCAGCCCTGCTTCCCGACGAGGAAGCGGCCTGCCAGCACGCGGCGCGCTGGCTCGACGAGAACGATATCGATCTGGTCTCCTTTCGCGAGCACCGGCTGCTGGCAGCGATTTCCGACAGGTTCGGCCGAAAACTCGCCGCCCATCCCGCCTATCCACGCCTTGTCGGCCTGCAAAAGATGCTGTGGACCAAATCGCGCATGGCAATGCGCGAGGCCGAACCGGCGCTGCAGGCAATGGTAGAGGCCGGCTGCGCCGTCATGCTGATCAAGGGCGCCAGCCGCATCGCCGTCAACGCCTCGGCGCAGCGCGGCCGGGTGGCGCATGACATCGACATATTGGTGCGCCTACAGGACATGACCGCTGCTTTCGACGTGCTGCGCGAGCGTGACTGGCAGATCGCCACCGGCGTCAGCCCGCACTATCTCAGGACCCGGCTGGCGT
The DNA here is from genome assembly GCF_056404235.1 of Mesorhizobium sp. P2_E10. Classification (NCBI taxonomy): domain Bacteria; kingdom Pseudomonadati; phylum Pseudomonadota; class Alphaproteobacteria; order Hyphomicrobiales; family Phyllobacteriaceae; genus Mesorhizobium; species Mesorhizobium sp. P2_E10. The sequence continues at coordinate 430,328 of NZ_JBFUEK010000001.1, read as the reverse complement.
CCGTGCGCTCGATGAACTTCTTCAAGGGCAGTTTCGGCGACATCGACCTTCACCAGCTTGCCTATGACGGGTCGCAGCAAAGCACGGAAGACGATCTGGCGATCTGGCAGCGGGCGGTCGCGGCCGAATTCAGCGGCGTCAGCGTCTTTGTTCCGTCGCCGGCCGATCGTATGGCGCTGGCCATCGGTCATGGCGGCCTCGATGCCCACACCCACAGCGACTGGCTGGTTGACTGCGCCGTGGCCATCCATGGTGGCGCGGTCGACTGGGGGGTGTTCAACGACATCCTTGCCAAGCGTGGTCTTGCCGTTGCCGCGGCGGTGGCACTCTCCTATCTGGCACTCGAGATCGGCATTACGGTGCCTGGGACAGTTCTTGCAGGAACAGTTGATATGGCCGATCGCGCCGGCCTGTCGCGATGGTCCTCGGTGCTGCAAGCCAAACCGCGCACGGATTTCGGCGGCCTCGTCTGGCTGTCGCGCGGGTTCGCCAAGCAGTTGCGACTGAAACGCAAGCAAGGCCGGCTGCAGCAATCGGCGCCGGATGTCGTCTGGCGCGGCAAGACGACGAGGCGCAAGGTCGAGCCAACGCCGATCCCCTTCGTGCTGTCGCAAACCATCCCCAGTCCAGATGGGACCGGAGAGATGGTCCTGGATGTGACCGTCAGGATCGCCGTTCCCCCGGTGCGGCGGCGCATCGAAATGGAAATCAATGCCGCCGGCCGGCATGTCGCGCGCTTGCGCTCGATGGTCATCAGCCGCGCCGGCGGACAAAGAGTGCTGCACTTTCGCGGCAAGGTGACACTGGACGAGACGCGGCAGGCGCTGGTGCTCGAGGCACGACCGTCCCGCCAGTTCCGCACATGGGACGATCAAGCTGCCGTCGCCAGCTATGGCGCACTGCCCTTCCAGTTGCTCTCGGCAAAGTTCTCACCACTCGGCTGAAACCATCCCGCGAGCGCCCTCAGACCCCGTAGCGTTCGGTGCGAATGAGCCCTGCCGGAACGTCGGCGTCGATCAACGCCTGGGCAGCGGCGGAGACGAAGGCATTCGAGCCGCAGACAAAGGCGAGCTTTGGCGGCTCGGGCAGCCGTGCCATCGACTGCATCATCATGGCGGCATCGACCCGCCGCGAATAGTCCGCCGGACGTCGGGCGGCCTCGCGCGTCAAAGTCAGCACCAGGTCGAAACCATCGCGGCGGTCGTCGAGGCCGATCAGCTCGTCGCGGAAGATCACCTCGTCCCAGACGCGCACCGAGAACACCAGCGCGACCGGCGCCGCCGACTTCAACGCACCGCGATGGCGCACCATTGCCATCAGCGGCACCACGCCCGAACCGCCGCCGACGCACAGGATGGGGCCGCCCTCGCTGTCGGACCAGACGAAGTGACCGCCGAGCGGTCCGCGCAACTCGATCTCGTCGCCGACCGCCGCCACCTCGTGAAAGAACGGCGAGACCTCGCCGTCGTCGAGCTTTTCGATCGCCAGCTCGATTGTCGCGCCGGCTTCCGGTGCGGAGGCGATGGAGTAGGAGCGGCGCGCCTGATAGCCGTCGGGCGCCGTCAGCCTGACATCGACATGCTGTCCGGCCCGATAGGCGAAGGGCCGAGACAACAGGAAGAAGAAACTGGTGACGCGCGGCGTGCGCTTTTCGATGCGGGTGATTTTCGCCGTCTGCCAGGGCGATTGCACCGCCGATGCGTCGCTCATGGATCGTTCGTGTAGCGCTGCTCGCGCCACGGGTCACCATAGATGTGGTAGCCGCGCAATTCCCAGAAGCCCGGCTCGTCACGCTCGGTGAACTGCAGCCCGTTCAGCCATTTGGCCGATTTCCAGAAATAGAGATGCGGCACCAGCAGCCGCGCCGGGCCGCCATGGTCAGCGGTGATCGGCTTGCCTTCATAAAGCAGCGCCACCATCGCTTTGCCAATAGTGAGATCGGCTGTCGGCACATTGGTGGTGTAGCCGTCGAACGCATGCGCCAGCGTGAAGCCGGTCGGCGGCTCGATGCCGGCGTCGCCAAGAATGTCGTCGACCAGCACGCCTTGCCATGGTGTGTCGAACTTGGTCCATGCGGTCACGCAATGGATGTCGCGCGTCATCTTGGTCAAAGGCAGCGCGTTGAACTCGGCCCAGTTCCATTTCTTGATCGGGCGCGGCCCGTGCTTCAGGGTGAACGACCAGTCCTCGGTGCGCACGCGTGGTGTCGGCCCGGCCGACAGGACCGGAAAGCCTTGCTCGAGATACTGGCCCGGCGGAATGCGCTCATCCGTATCCGTCGGGGGCTTTCGCCCGGAAGAGAAGCCGCGAGTGACCATCGGGACAATCCGTTTGCGCTACGGCCGAAATCGACCGCAGCCAGTCTTCTCGAAGATTTCCCGGCGGGCAACAGGAATCTTGGGCTATCCGACAGGCTCGCCGCCGATGCGGCAAGCCTGTCGGGCTTCATGCCTCAGCCGGCAGCGAAGGGTACGGCCACGAATATCTGTGCGTCGCCGCGATCGACGAGCAGCAGCACGGATTTCCTCCTCGACTTGCCGGCCTGCGCGATCGCCTGATTTGCCTGTCTCGCGTTCTTAACCGGCGTCTGGTCGACGCCGACAATGACGTCCCCTGGCTGGAGGCCGGCAGCAGAGGCCGCCTTGTCCGGGTTGACGCGCTCGACCAGAGCGCCGCGCTGGTTGTCCTGCAGGTTCAGTTGCTCGCGAACATCCGGCGTGAGGTCGGTGAGGCCAAGGCCGAGTGACGGCACGCGCAAAGCCTGTTCAGAGGACTTACCGCCATTGCCTTCGGCCGAGGCGGTCTTCACATCATCGCCATTGCGCCCGACATCGGCGGAAATCTGCATGGCCTTGCCATTGCGCCAGACATCGAGCGTTTCCCTCGCGCCAGGCGCTACGTCGGCGACGGCACGCGACAGGTCTTTCGGTTCCTTTATCTCCTGACCGGCAAAGCCGGTGATGACGTCGCCGGTCTGGATGCCAGCCTTGGCCGCCGGCGATCCGTCGGTGACCTCGGAAACCAGCGCCCCGGCGGGATGGTCGAGGCCGATAGCACTGGCGACGTCCGGCGTCACCTCCTGGATTTGTACCCCGAGATAGCCGTATTCGATATTGCCGCCCTTCATCAGCTTGGCGACCACTTTTTGCGCCTGGTCGGACGGGATGGCGAAGCCGACCCCAACGCTACCGCCATTGGGCGAATAGATCGCCGTGTTGATGCCGACGACATTACCGCTGACATCCACCAACGGACCGCCGGAATTGCCGTGATTTATCGGCGCGTCGATCTGGATGAAATCGTCGAATGGGCCGCTGTGCAGGTCGCGGCCGCGCGCCGAGACGATACCTGATGTGACCGTGGTGCCGATGCCGAACGGGTTACCGAAAGCCAGCACCTGGTCGCCCGGCATGAGCTTGTCGGAATCGCCCCATTTGACGATCGGCAAAGCCTTGTCGGATTTCACCTTGAGCACGGCGAGATCGTTCTTGGTGTCGCGACCGACCAGCTTGGCGGGAAGTTCGGTGCCGTCGTCGAGCGTCACCTTGATCGAGGTGGCGCCATCGATGACGTGGTTGTTGGTAACGATGGTGCCGTCGGCACCGACAATGAAACCGGAACCCAGCGCCTCGGCGCGCTGCGACTGTTGCGGCGGCGGGGCCTTGGGCCCGGGGATGCCCTGATCGCCGAAGAACTGGCGGAAATAGTCGTCGAAGGGCGAACCGCCGTCGAAAGGAGAGTCCTCGCTCATGCCCTGCGGCCGCGCCTTCACGACGGTGGTGACGGTGACTACCGCCGGCTTGTCGGTGGCCACGATCGGGGCGAAGGAGCCGTTATGCCGGCGACAGGCGTCTGGGTTGTCGGAACGGCATTGCTCGCGCCCATGTTGTTCGCACTCTGAGCGAAAGACACGACAAAGGGGGATATGATCAGCGCAGCGCCCAGCAAGGCCGCGACGCGATGTCTGCTAAGGATATCTGACATGGTCGTTTGTCCGGGCGAGAGTTGATCCGGCGCCGCAGCCTCCCGGGGGGAGCATGCCATCGGCGTGTCGACGGTCGGGTTTCCCTGTCTCGCCTGGCCTGGGCAGCCAACCGGATCGACAACCAGCATCTAGGGCGCGGATCGGACCGATTTAGGGTTTTCGAGTGACCTTACGAAGATTTAATATCCGGGAGGCCGCTAGAGACCACCCGTCCGGCGCAAATAGGCCGTGGCGATCTCGCGCATCCGCTTGCCATCAAAACTTGGTCCGTGGCCGCCATGGCCGATGCGGATCGGCAGGTCGAGCAGCCGCTGCATCGTGCGGCGATAGGCGCCACGGTCGGAATCCGGCAGGTCGTCGATCAGTATGGAATCGTAGATGGCGTCGCCGGCGAAGAACAACCCGTCGGCCTCGTCGAACAGCGCAATCGAATCCGGGGAATGACCGGGCAGATGCAGCACGCGGAACTGCCGGTCGCCGAGATCGACGATGTCGCCCTCGTCGAGGGTGCGGGTCAGCGGCGCCGGTGGAATCCTGTAGTCTGCCGCCTTCCACCCCGGCGCCGGCAGTTTGGAGACGGCGCCGTCGAGATTGTGGAACATGTAGGCGTAGGTCACCGCTTCATCCATGGTCTCGAACGTTGCGGCGCTGTGGCTAGGCCCCGCCCGCAACGGAAACTCGTGCAGCGAGCCGACATGGTCGAGATGGATATGGGTGGCGACCGCAAGCAGCGGCTTGCCGGCGGGCGTGTCGATCTCCGGCGCCAGAGGGCAGATGCCCATGCCGGTGTCGACCAGAAGGTCGGCATCGCGGCCTTTGAGATGCCAGATGTTGGCGCTTACGAAATCATGCACGAACGGCTCGGTCAGCATCGTTGTCTTGGCATCGATAATTGTCTTGCCGAACCAGTCACCAACAACACGTTTGCCGCCAAACCGGTCAGCCATCAGACGAAGGGCTTCCCGACCTTGTACTTCTCCGGCACCAGCCGCTTGAGATAGGCCATGCCGGCTTCCGACAGCTGGTTGACGTCGGGCTTCATGAAATCGTCCGGCATGTGGCGCGTCTTGCCGGCGACATTCTTCAGCGGCACCTTCTTCAGCACGGTTTTCGTGCCATCAAATTGCAGCGCCACCGAACCGCCGCCCTGTTCGGCGACCGCGACGGCAAAGGCGCCGGCATCGAAGGCTTCCTGCGCGTCTACCGCGTTGATGGCGCCGACATAGCCGCGCGGCATGTAGCCGAGCGCATCGACACGCGCCCGCTTGCCCGGCAGCCCCTCGGCCAGCGCGCGCTCGAGCGCCGCCGGCAGGTCGCTGCCCGACAGCTTGACGTTGCCATGCGCGTCGCGCTCGAGTTTTTCCGGCGGCACCAGGCTTTCGACCAGCGCCTTGCCGTCGGCGGTGCTGACGCCTTCGGAGACGGCGACGATGCAGCGCTTGTGGCGGTCGAGCGTGGCGCGCACATCGTCGATGAAGCCCGCGGCCGAGAACGGCCGCTCCGGCACATAGACGAGGTGCGGGCCACTGTCGGGGTCGAGCTGCCATGCGGCCGCGGCGGCGGTGAGGAAGCCGGCGTGTCGGCCCATGACGATGCCGACATAGATGCCCGGCAAGGCGCGGAAATCGAGATCGACTGACAGGAAGGCGCCGGCGACGAACTCGGCCGCGGAAATGAAGCCCGGCGTGTGGTCGTTTTCCTCAAGATCGTTGTCGATGGTTTTTGGCGCGTGAACGAAAGCAATGCTTCCGCCGGCGGCGTCGGTCAGGATCTGCTGCGTGCCCGAGGTGTCGTTGCCGCCAATATAGATGAAGGCGTCGGCGCCGGCCTTCTTCAGGCCGTTGAGAATGACCTCGCAATAGGCGGCATCCGGCTTGTCGCGTGTCGAACCCAGCGCAGCACTCGGCGTTGCCGCGATCAGCCGCAGCCGGTCCTCGGGGATGGAAGAGAGATCGGCGTAGTTGCCGTCACGAATGCCGCGCACGCCGTGGATGGAGCCGAGAACCTTGGCGCCGGGATGCCGCTTGCGGATCTCGAGCGCGGCGCCAACCATGGTCTGGTTGATGACGGCGGTGGGGCCGCCGCCCTGCGCGATGACAAAGGTTCCTGACATTCTTCTTCTCTCCGGGATGGTGGCTTCGCAGGCACATTCGCCTGTCTTGGCGCATCACGCAACGGGAGAAACCAGAGCATGGTCCCGAAAGATCATGCTCAAACAAGAGATCGCGCAGCGGCCATGCGGGCCGCCGCGACGTCAGACGACGACGACCGGGTTTTTCTTGGAAACGCGGCTGTAGAGGTCGATGATGTCCTGGTTGATCAGGCGCACGCAGCCCGACGACATCGCCTGGCCGATGCTCGCCCACTCCGGCGAACCGTGGATGCGGTAGCCGGTGTCCTTGCCGTCCTGGTAGATGTAGAGGGCTCTGGCGCCAAGCGGATTGGTGAGGCCGCCGGGCTGGCCGTTTTGCCACTTCACCAGTTCCGGCTTGCGGGCGATCATTTCGGGCGGCGGCGTCCAGACCGGCCATTCCTTGCCGTACTGGATGTTGGCGCGGCCGGACCAGCGGAAGCCATCCTTGCCGATCCCGACGCCATAGCGGATGGCGTCGCCGCCGGGCTGCACCAGATAGAGCATGCGCTCCTGCAGGTGGACGACGATGGTGCCGGGCGCTTCGCCGGTCTGATCGACGACGATCTGGCGGCGGAACTCCGGCTTGACCTTCTTGTAGGGCACCGCGGGCACGACGAAACCGCCATCGGTGAGCGAGGCATACATCACATCCGGGCCGGTGATGTTCTTGTCGACGCTGATGGCAGGACGGACGGGGTGGACCGAGCCGGTGGTCAGATCGTCGAGCTGCAGCTGCGGCAGCTCGAGTGTCTGGGTGCTGCAGCCGGCAACGCCGAGCAGCGCCATGGCGCCGGCGCCCGACAGCATGGTGCGGCGGGAAAGCTGAAATTCGGGATTTTCGATGGCGTCGCCCTGAATTGGCGGCGTCAGACTTTGCGGCAACTCACGCATGTAACCCAAACCCTACGCTATCGGCGGGAAACACGGTCCGGCCGGATAGAAGCATTTTCACCAATCATGGTTGAAAAAGCGTGAAGACGCGCCACGCCGTCTTAACGCGGCTGACCGAACCGAGGTGCTGCAGATTTTCGAACTTGCCTCTTTACATCTTCGCGGGGCCAAGGATTTATCCTCTTCTTTAAGCTCAAGGAGACGACCATGTCCTTCGAAAACTGGGCTGCCTTTGCCGCCGCCTCGGCCATTCTTCTCATCATTCCGGGTCCGACCATCCTGCTGGTGGTGTCCTATGCGCTGGGCCAGGGCTGGCGCACCGCGCTGCCGATGGCGGTCGGCGTGGCGCTTGGCGACTTCACCGCCATGACGCTGTCGATGCTGGGCATCGGCGCGCTGCTGGCGGCGTCAGCCACTGTGTTCACCGTGCTGAAGGTGATCGGCGCCTGCTACCTGATCTATCTCGGCATAAAGCTGTTTCGCGCCGGCGGCGCGCTGCGGGCCGAGCCGCGCACCGATGCGGTGTCCGCGGCCAGGATGGCGGCGCATGCCTGGCTGGTCACCGCGCTCAATCCGAAGAGCATTACCTTCTTCGTCGCCTTCCTGCCGCAGTTCCTCGACCGGCACGCCGATTTCTGGCCGCAGATGCTGATTTTCGAAACCACCTTCCTGGCGCTCGCCTTCGCCAATGCCTTCGGTTACGCGCTGATCGCGGCGAGAGCCCGCAACGTGGTGCGCAATCCCAAGGCGATCCGCATCTTCAACCGCACCGGCGGCACGCTGCTGGTCGGCGCCGGCATCGCCACCATGGCGATGCGTTCGGGCAATTGATGGCGAGGCGAAGCCAACCGCTTCCGGCATTGGTGAGTTCCAAACCCGGTTGGCACGCCCGGCGCCGTTGCATTAGGATCGCATCCAGGTCTGTGATGGCGGCTATCGGCAAGGACGCAACATGGCAGTCAAGGATGCATTCGGACTGACGTTTTCTGGTGCGACGGAGGCTGGGTTCTCGCCCTACAGCCAGGCGGTGCGTGAGCTGCAGTGCTTCATCGGCGACCCGGTCGGCTCCGTCGACCGTGCCATTGCGCAAGATCCCGACTTCGTCATGGCGCATGTGTTCAAGGGCTATCTGTTCGGCCTCGCCACCGAGCGTGAGGCGACGGCGGTGGCTAAAGCTTGCCACCAGGCGGCGCTGCCGCTGGCCGCCACTGCGCGCGAGCAGGCGCATGTCGCAGCCCTTGGCCACCTCGCCGGCGGACGCTGGCACGACGCCGCCCGTATGCTGGAGGACATCGCAATCGAGTTTCCACTCGACATGGTGGCGCTGCAGACCGGCCACCAGATCGACTTCTTCACCGGCAATGCCCGCATGCTGCGCGACCGCATCGGCCGCGCGCTGCCCTCCTGGCAAAGCGGCATGCCCGGCTACCACGCCATCCTCGGCATGCAGGCCTTCGGGCTGGAGGAGATGGGCGACTATATCAGGGCCGAAAAGCTCGGCCGCACGGCTGTCGAGATCGAGCCGCGCGACGGCTGGGCACAGCATGCGGTCGCCCATGTCATGGAAATGCAGAGCCGGCAAAAAGACGGCATCGCCTGGATGCGTGCCAACCCCGAGGCGTGGACCAAGGAAAGCTTCCTGCAGGTGCATAATTGGTGGCATCTGTCGCTGTTCCACTACGATCTCGGCGAGACCGACGAAGTGCTCAAGCTCTATGACGGCCCGATCTACGGGACGCCGTCGACGCTGGCGCTCAACATGGTCGATGCCTCGGCGATCCTGTGGCGGCTGCATCTCGGCGGCGCCGATGTCGGCGACCGCTGGGCGGCGCTGGCCGCCAACTGGCCCAAGGCCGGTGCCGGCGATTATGCCTTCAACGATGCGCACGCGATGATGGCCTTTGTCGGCGCCGGTCTGGAGGCGCCGGCCAACACCCTGCTCGAAGCCCAGCGCGAGGCCATGCGCGCCGACGACGACAACGCCGCCTTCACCAGGGATGTCGGCCATCCGCTGACGCTCGCCATCAAGGCATTCGGCGACGGCAATTATGCCGAGACGGTGCGGCTGATCCGGCCCATCCGGGCGATTGCCCACCGCTTCGGCGGCAGCCATGCCCAGCGCGATGTCATCGACCTGACGCTGATCGAGGCGGCCTTGCGTTCGGACGATCAAGCCCTGGCAAAAGCTCTCGCGGCGGAGCGCGCGCTGGCGCGACCGGACAGTCCGCTGTCGGCGCTGTTTTCCCGGCGTGCCGCCGATTTGTCAGAGAATTGACCCGAAGCGGATCTTGTTTTAAAAACTGGCCAAGCCAGATTTTTTCGAGACCCGAAAAAATTACCGGCATGGGGAGGAAAACATGTATCTCGGGCTCGATCTCGGTACGTCGGGCGTCAAGGCGCTGCTGATCGATGCCGGGCAAACTGTCGTCGGTTCCGGTCATGCGTCGCTTGATGTGTCGCGGCCGCATCCCGGCTGGTCGGAACAGAACCCCGCCGACTGGACCCGCGCCTGCGAGGCGGCGATCGCCGAGCTGAAGGCTTCGCATCCGGAAGAGCTTGCCGCGGTCAAAGGCATCGGCCTGTCCGGCCACATGCATGGCGCTAGCTTGCTCGACGCGGGCGACCAGGTGCTGCGCCCCTGCATCCTGTGGAACGACACGCGCAGCCATGCCGAAGCCGCCGCGCTCGACGCCGACCCGCGCTTCCGCAAGCTGACCGGCAACATCGTTTTCCCAGGCTTCACTGCGCCCAAGCTGGCATGGGTGAAGAACAACGAACCCGCCATTTTCGCCAGGGTGGCCAAGGTGCTGCTGCCGAAGGATTTCCTGCGGCTCTGGCTGTCGGGCGAGCATATTTCGGAAATGTCGGATTCGGCCGGCACCGCCTGGCTCGATGTCGGCAAGCGCGCCTGGTCGTCCGATCTGCTGGCCGCCACCTCGCTCGATGAAAAGCAGATGCCGTCGCTGGTCGAGGGCACCGAGAAGGCCGGCGGCTTGCGCAGCGAACTGGCCTCGAAATGGGGCATGGCTTCAGGCATTCCGATCGCCGGCGGCGCCGGCGACAATGCGGCCTCGGCCTGCGGCATGGGTACGGTTGGTGCCGGCCATGCCTTCGTCTCGCTCGGCACGTCGGGCGTCCTGTTTGCCGCCAACGCGGCCTATCTACCCAACCCGGCAAGTGCAGTGCACACGTTCTGCCATGCCTTGCCCAACACCTGGCACCAGATGGGCGTCATCCTGTCGGCGACCGATTCGCTCAACTGGCTGTCGGAGATCACGGGGAAAGGCGCCGGCGAGCTGACATCAGAGCTCGGCGAGGCGCTGAAGGCGCCGACCAGGGTCTCCTTCCTGCCCTACCTCTCGGGCGAGCGCACGCCGCACAATGATTCCGCCATTCGCGGCTCCTTCACCGGCCTGGCGCATGAGTCGAGCCGAGCCGTCCTGACCCAGGCGGTACTGGAAGGCGTCGCCTTCGCCTTCCGCGACAGTCTGGAAGCGCTGAAGACGGCCGGTACGACGCTGACCCGGGTCACCGCCATCGGCGGCGGCTCGCGCTCGCGCTACTGGCTGAAAGCGATCGCCACCGCACTGCAGGTGCCCGTCGACATTCCTGCAGATGGCGATTTCGGTGCTGCTTTCGGCGCCGCCAGGCTCGGGCTTATCGCGGCGACGGGTGCCTATCCGCTCAGCGTCTGCACGGCACCAGCAACGGATGCCACCGTGGAGCCGGACGCCTCATTGGTTGGCGCTTATGCGGATGCCTATCAGCGGTACCGGGCACTTTACCCGGCTATCAAGGGCGCCACGGCATGAGTTGGGCCTTGGCCGATAACCCAATTCCGCGGGCCAGCGCTGCCCCTCACCTGCCTGCCGGCATCCTCTCCCCGTATAGTAACGGGGAGAGGGGCGCGGTCATCGATGATTTCGCAAGTCACCAGCGTTGCAAAAAAGCAGCCGGCATGGCCGACAGCTCCCTTCTCCCCGTCACTATACGGGGAGAAGGTGCCGGCAGGCGGATGAGGGGCGGCACCAGCGGTTGGCACTTCCCACCACACCTTGGCCGATTGCCCTCACTGCGTTGGCACTTTATCGAGAAACCCGGTGACGCTCTTGAGCCGCCCGTTCTCGATGACTCCGATGTCGGTGCCTTCGATGACGGAGTCCGTCCCTTCCGGTCCGAGATTCCACGAGAAGCGGATCGTGTCGGCAAAGCCGTCGGGCTTGCCCTTCAGCGAGAACCGGAAGCCGGCAAAGCGCTGCTGCACGCCGTCGATGAGGGCGGCGACACCGTCATGGCCGTCGCCCTGCATGAGCGGATCGCGGTAGCTGACGTCTTCGGTGAATGTCGCCTTGAGCAAGGCCGCTCGGCGGTCCGCATCGCCTTCGTTCCAGGCAGTGATGTAGTTCTGGGCGATCGTGTTGAGGTCGGTCATGGTCTGTCTCCTTCGTTGAGTGGCTTTGACACGACCCTTTTCGGCCAGCGAAAGAACGAAACCAATTACGCCTGAGGTAATCAGGGCGAACTATTCGAGAGAGGAAAAAAATCATGAGCAGCGGATTTTTCGGCGACATCAAGACGATCAAATATGAAGGCCCGGATTCGACCAATCCACTAGCCTACCGGTTCTACAACCCCGACGAAGTCGTTGCAGGCAAGCGGCTGGAAGATCATCTGCGCTTTGCCGTCGCCTATTGGCATTCCTTTGCCTGGCCGGGCGGCGATCCGTTCGGCGGCCAGACTTTCGATCGTCCGTGGTTCCCCAAGGCCGGCGGTGTCGACACGATGGAGCTGGCCAAGCTCAAGGCCGACGTCGCCTTCGAGATGTTTTCGCTGCTCGGCGCGCCATATTTCTGTTTCCACGACGCCGACGTCCGGCCGGAAGGCAAGGATTTCTCCGAGAGCGCGGCGCGCCTCGACGAGATCGCCGACTATTTTGCCGGCAAGATGAAGCAGACCGGCGTCAAGCTGCTCTGGGGCACGGCGAACCTGTTCTCCAACCGCCGCTTCATGTCCGGCGCGGCCACCAATCCCGATCCGGATGTCTTTGCCTATGCGGCGGCGACGGTGAAAAGCTGCATCGACGTCACCAAGCGGCTGAAGGGCGAGAACTATGTGCTGTGGGGCGGTCGCGAGGGCTACGAGACGCTGCTCAACACCGACCTTGCCCGCGAGCAGGAACAGGCCGGCCGCTTCCTCAGCCTCGTCGTCGACTACAAGCACAAAATCGGTTTCAAGGGTACCATCTTGATCGAGCCGAAGCCGCAGGAACCGACCAAGCACCAGTACGACTATGACGTCGCGACGGTCTACGGTTTCCTCAAGCGCTTTGGGCTGGAGAAGGAAGTCAAGCTCAACATCGAGCAGGGCCACGCCATCCTGGCCGGCCATTCCTTCGAGCACGAGCTGGCGCTGGCCAATGCGCTCGGCGTCTTCGGTTCGATCGACATGAACCGCAACGACTACCAGTCGGGCTGGGACACCGACCAGTTCCCCAACAATGTTCCGGAGATGGCGCTGGCCTACTACCAGGTCTTGCAGGCCGGCGGCTTCAAGACTGGCGGCACCAATTTCGACGCCAAGCTACGCCGTCAGTCGCTCGATCCGCAAGATCTGCTGATCGGCCACATCGGCGGCATGGATTCTTGCGCACGGGGTCTCAAGGCCGCGGCACGCATGGTCGAGGACAAGGCGCTGTCGGGTCCGCTGGCCGAGCGCTACGCCGGCTGGAACTCGGCCGAAGCCAAGGCAATGCTTGCCGGCAAACGGACGCTGGAGGAGATCGCCGAGCGCGTGGTGAAGAAGAAGATCGAGCCGCAGCCGAAATCCGGCCGCCAGGAACTGCTCGAGAACATCGTCAACCGTTACGTCTGAAGCCTGACCTCTGGACTGACATCCGCCGCGCATGGCCGAAAGCCGCCGCGGCGGGTGCCCCCTGAAGCAGGTCATGATCGACTGGATGAATGGGATGCTGCAGGGCGGTTCAGACCCACGCAAGGACGGCTGCGCAATCGGTATTCTGGCAGCAGAGCGGACATCCTGAGCGGCCGGCCTCGGCATTTCGAGGACGCCAAGCGGCGCGGAATGTTGCAGATCAAATCTTCTCAGCACGGTCGCCAAAGTGCGTGGTAAGACCGCGACGGCGCAACCAGCGGAGTCCGATTTGACCATGCCTTCTACCACCAAGCGTGCGCTGATCACCGGGGCGGGTGCTGCCGACGGCATCGGCTTTGCCATTGCGCGGCAGCTCGGCCTTGCCGGTCATGCCGTTTTCCTGAACGGTGCCAGCGCGCGTGTACTCGATCGCGCCGCCGAGCTTTGCGCCGAAGGCATCAATGCCAAAGCCGCGGTCGCGGATCTCACCATCGCGGCCGAAGTCGCGCGGCTGCGGGCCGATGTCGGCGCTGTCGACATCCTGGTCAACAATGCCGGCATGGGTTCGCTGGCATCGCCCTCGGCCGACAAGGCGTTTCTCGCCATGACCGAGGCCGATTGGGACCAAGGGATCGACGTCAGCCTGAAGACCGCATTCCTGGTCACCGGCGCGTTTTTGCCGGCGATGGTCGAGGCGGGCTATGGGCGCATCGTCAATGTGGCGTCGGTTACCGGGCCGCTGGTGTCTTTCGAAGGCACAGCAGCCTATTCCGCCGCCAAGGCCGGCATGGTCGGTCTGACGCGCACGCTGGCGCTCGAGGTGGCAAAAAGCGGCGTGACAGTCAATGCCGTGGCCCCTGGCTGGATCGAAACGGGCTCGTCGAGCGCAATGGAGCGGCAAGCTGCCCTGCACACGCCACCGGCGCGGGCCGGGCGACCGGACGAGGTTGCCGCAGCGGTGGTATTCCTGGCATCGGAAGGTGCGAGCTACGTCAACGGCGCCGTGCTGGTGGTCGACGGCGGCAACAGCCTTCAGGAGCGCAAGGGCTGAATCCGAAACGACCGGCAGCCGAAGTCCGGCCGCCAAGAATATCTGGAGAACTAGTCAACCGCTACGTCTGGGGCGAAAAGCCGATTCGTATTGCTTGAGGGCGACGGGATAACATCCCGGCCGCCCCGGAATTGGTTTGCGCAAGACCCTGTCCGACGACAAGGTTCTGCCTCGCGCTGCCCCTCAATCACCTCGCTCTTGCCTTCAAACAGCCGTCACGGAACTCGTATAAGACGGCTTCTGTGGCGGGTGAAAAGGAAGGAGGCGAACCGATATGCAGCACGAACGCGAGATCGACGCCCTGCTCTCATCCGGCGAGGCCGGATCGATCATCGATCGGCTGATGGCGCTGCCGAGGCCGACCGACGATGTGAAGAACGAATGGGACCGTGCCGTCAGCAGCCGGTTCGAAGTGCGGCTGGCGAGACAGATGCGCTCGCAGATGGACACCAGCGGCGATCGGCAGAACGCCGCTTGATCCCCTGGAGCAATTCCAGGAAAAGTGTGAAGCGGTTTTCCGTCCGGAATTGCGACAATACAAATAGACTGACTTAGCCCCGACGCAGCCTGACCGGGGCTTCGCCGAAAGCTCTTGAAAACGCTCTGGAAAATGCCGCGGCGGACGAAAATCCGGTCCGCCCGGCAATATCGGCCATGGCCACCCTTGTGTCGACCACCAGCCGGCGCGCTGCCCCCAGCCGCAGCCTGAGATAATAGGCGCCCGGCGTCTCGCCGATCGATTTGCGAAAGATGCTTTCCAGTGTTCGCGCCGTCACCCCGGCGCGTTTGGCCACCGCGGCGATGGTCAGCGGCTGGTCGACATGCGCTTCCATCAGCCGGATCGCTTGCGCCAGCCGCGGGTCGTAGCCGTCGAGCCGGCCGAGCGAGACCAGCGGCTGCGCGTCGGTCGCGGCGCGTGCCTGGTCATAGATGAAGACGCTGGCGACATCGAGCGCCACGGCCATGCCGAGCCGGGTGCGAATCAGATGCAGCATCAGGTCGAAGGTCGGCGACGCCCCGCCCGAAGTGAAGACCGGCCCGTCGATGACGTAGCGATCGGGGCGCACGTCGACCCCGGGAAAGGCCGACGAAAAATCCTCCATATCCTCCCAATGGGTGGTGGCGCTACGCCCTTCCAGCAGGCCGGCGCGGGCCACCAGCCAAGTGCCGGCCTCGACGCCGCCGCAGGCGCGCGCCGTCCGCGCCGCGCGGCGCAGGCCGGCAAGCAGGGCCGATGTGGTGTAATTCTGGGTGCCAAAGCCGGCGACGACGACCAGCATATCGGTCGGCTCCGCCGCATCGAAGCGGCCGCTGACCGCCACCGGCAGGCCGCATGTGGTGACCGGTGCCTCGCCGGTGACCGAGACCAATTTGAAATCGAACAAGGTCTCGCCGGCGATGCGGTTGGCGGCGCGCAGCGGATCGACAGCGGAGGCCACGCACATGATCGAGGCGCCGGAAAACACCAGCAGCGTCACCTTGAGCGGCGAGCGCTCGGCGCGAAAGATCGTTGGTTTTTCGCTTTTGATCATGAGGCTTTCGTAAAACGCAAAACAGTTTCCTGCAAGTAGCGCAATGTTGTGGTCTGTTTCGATTGGGAGGAAGTTCCATGCCGCTCGCGATGAACCGTGAGGTTTTCATTACCTGTGCCGTGACCGGGTCCGGCGGCTCGCAGGACCGCTCGCCGCATGTGCCGCGTTCGCCCAAGCAGATCGCAGATTCGGCGATCGATGCTGCCAAGGCCGGCGCGGCCATCGTCCACTGCCATGTGCGCGACCCCGAAACCGGCAAGCCTAGGCGCGATGTCCATCTCTACCGCGAAGTGACCGAGCGTATCCGCGCGGCAGACGTCGACGTGATCCTGAACCTCACCGCCGGGATGGGCGGCGATATGGTGTTCGGCTCGCCGGAAGCGCCATTGCCGCTCAATGAAAAAGGCACCGACATGGGCAGCGCCACCAACCGCATGGAACATGTGCGCCAGTGCCTGCCGGAGATCTGCACGCTGGATTGCGGCACCATGAATTTCGCCGAAGCCGACTATGTCATGACCAACACGCCCGGCATGCTGCGCGCCATGGGCGGCATGATGACGGCGCTCGGCGTCAAGCCGGAGATCGAAGCCTTCGACACTGGCCATCTGTGGTTCGCCAAGCAATTGGTCGAGGAAAAGGTGCTCAACGCCGATGCATTGGTGCAGCTTTGCATGGGCGTGCCGTGGGGCGCGCCGGACGACCTCAACACCTTCATGGCCATGGTCAACAATGTGCCGTCGACCTGGAACTGGTCGGCCTTTGCCATCGGCCGCAACCAGATGGCCTATGCCGCCGCTGCCGTTCTCGCTGGCGGCAATGTCCGCGTCGGGCTTGAAGACAATCTCTGGCTCGACAAGGGTGTGCTGGCGACCAATGCGCAGCTGGTCGAGCGTGCTGCCAGCATCGTCACCAATCTCGGCGCCAGGATTCTTGGGCCGGAGGAAGTGCGCAAGAAGCTGAACCTGACCAAGCGGGCGCCCATCGCCGCGTGATTTGAGGGGTGCGGAGATGACAACCGTCAAATTCACCGCGATGAAGGATGGCGACCGGGACGACTACGAATTCCTGACCGCGCATGAGATCGACTATGCGGCCAGGACCGGCGAGCGGCTGCTCGATGCGCTGGTGCAGCTCGACGAGGGCCTGTCCGGCTACAAGATCACCCGGCTCGGTCATTCGCTGCAGGCGGCGACGCGGGCCTGGCGAGACGGCGCCGATACCGACTGGATCGCCTGTGCCCTGCTGCACGACATTGGCGACATCTACGCGCCCTACAATCACGACGAATATGCCGCTTCGATCCTGAAACCCTTCGTGCGCGAGCAATGCACCTGGGTGGTGGAAAAGCATGGCGACTTCCAGCGCCTCTATTATGCCCACCATCTCGGCGGCAACCGCCATGCCCGCGACCGCTTCGCCGGCCATGTCTATTTCGACGATTGCGACCAGTTCTGCGAACGCTGGGACCAGTCGAGCTTCGACCCCGACTACGACACGCTGCCGATCGACTTCTTCCGGCCCTTCGTGCTCGAAGTCTTTGCCCGCAAGGCCTACGACGCCTCGGTAATCCGCGCCGGCGAGCGCGTGCCCCTCATCGATCCCCAAACAGCCAAGACAAGAACCGGAGCTTCCGCATGAGCATCATCAACAAGGCAGCCGCCATTGGCGGCGGTGTCATCGGCGCCGGTTGGGTGGCGCGGCTGCTGCTCAACGGCATCGACGTGTCGATCTTCGATCCAGATCCCGAGGCCTCGCGCAAGGTCTCGGAAGTGATGAAGGGAGCGCGACGCGCCTACAAGCAGATGGTTCCCGGCGGCTTGCCCAAGGAGGGCAAGCTGACCTTTGCCAAGACGATTGCCGAAGCTGTCGCCGATGCCGATTTCATCCAGGAAAGCGTGCCTGAGAGACTCGACCTCAAGCACCGCGTGCTGGCCGAGATCGACAGCCACGCTCCGGCTAATGCCATCGTCGGCTCGTCGACCTCCGGCATCAAGCCGACCGACATGCAGGTGGCGATGAAGAAGCATCCGGAGCGGCTGGTCGTCGGCCATCCCTTCAACCCGGTCTATCTCCTGCCGCTGGTCGAGATCGTCGGCGGCGGGCAGACCTTTCCCGAGGCGATCGAGGTCGCCAAGGAGATGTATGCCTCGATCGGCATGAAGCCGGTGGTGATCCGCAAGGAGATCGAAGCCTTCGTCGGCGACCGCCTGCTCGAAGCAGCATGGCGCGAGGCGCTGTGGCTGATCAAGGACGGCATCTGCACGGTCGAGGAACTCGACGACATCATGCGCTATGGCTTCGGCCTGCGCTGGGCGCAGATGGGCATGTTCCAGGTCTATCGCGTCGCCGGCGGCGAGGCCGGCATGCGCCACTTCATGGCGCAGTTCGGACCGTGCCTGAAATGGCCGTGGACCAAACTGATGGACGTGCCGGAATTCAACGACGAGCTGGTCGATCTGATTGCCATGCAGTCGGATGACCAGGCGCACGGCCTGTCGATCCGCGAGCTGGAAAAGATCCGCGACGACAATCTGGTCGCCATCATGGACGCGCTGTCGAAGCAGAACAAAGGCAAGGGCTGGGGTGCCGGCGCCTTGCACAAGGACTATACCAAGCAGCTGGCCAAGCTGGCGGCGAAGAAGCCGACCGCGTCCAAGTCGGCCGAAAAGGCCAAGGCGTTGAAGCCGGTGAAGAAGGCCGAGAAGCCGAAGAAAAAGAAGAAGGGCTGACCCCATGGATTTCGGTCTGTCGGAGGAACAGAAGCTCATCGTCGAGACGACGCGGGCTTTTGTCGAGAATGAGCTTTACCCGCATGAGCGCGAGGTCGAGCGCACCGGCGTGCTGCGCCGTGAGCTGATCGAGGAGATCAAGGTCAAGGCGATCGAAGCCGGGCTTTATGCCGCCAATATGCCGGCCGATGTCGGCGGGGCCGGCCTCGATACGGTGACCTGGCTGCTCTATGAGAAGGAACTCGGCCGCGCCAACTACGCGCTGCACTGGACCTGCGTCGCACGCCCTTCCAACATCCTTTTGGCCGGCACGCCGGAGCAGCGCGAAAAGTACCTATTCCCCTGCATTCGCGGCGAGAAATGGGATTGCCTGGCGATGACCGAGCCGGGCGCCGGCTCCGATCTGCGCGGCATGAAGGCCACCGCGGTGCAGGATGGCGACGACTGGGTGCTGAACGGCACCAAGCATTTCATCAGCCACGCCGACCTCGCCGATTTCGCCATTTGTTTCATGGCTTCGGGCGAGGAAGAAACTGCGCGCGGCAAGCGCAAGAAGATCACCGCCTTCTTTGTCGACAAGGGCACCAAGGGTTTCACGGTGCGCGACGGCTACCGCAACGTCTCGCATCGCGGCTACACCAACGCCATCCTCGAATTCGACGACTGCCGGCTCCCAGAAAGCCAGGTCCTTGGTGAAGTGCACAAGGGCTTCGAGGTCGCCAATTCATGGCTGGGCGCCACCCGCCTGCAGGTCGGCGCCACTTGCCTCGGCCGCGCCGAGCGGGCGCTTGGCCATGCCATCGAATATTCCGCGCAGCGCCAGCAGTTCGGCCAGCAGATCGGCAAGTTCCAGGGCGTCTCGTTCAAGCTCGCCGACATGGCGACCGAATTGAAGGCGGCCGACCTGATGGTGTTCGAAGCCGGCTGGAAGTACGATCAAGGCACCGTCACCGAACAGGACATGGCCATGGCCAAGCTGAAGGCCACCGAAATGCTTGCCTTTGTTGCCGACGAAGCGATCCAGATCCATGGCGGCATGGGGCTGATGGATGATCTGCCGCTGGAGCGCATCTGGCGCGACGCCCGTGTCGAACGCATCTGGGAAGGCACTTCGGAGATTCAGCGACATATTATTTCGCGGGCGCTGCTGCGTCCGTTCGGCGCTTAGAGCATGATGGCCACCAAACCGGGTTCCGGTTTTGGGGATAAGATCATGTTCAAACGAAAAGATGGCCATGCATAAACTCGAACGTCTCCTGCGCCCGAAGTCGATTGCCGTGTTCGGCGGGGCGCAAGCCGCCGCCGTCGTCGCACAGTCGATCAAGATGGGCTTTGCCGGCGAAATCTGGCCTGTGCACCCGACCAAGGACGAGGTCGCCGGTCGCAAGGCCTATCGCTCCGTCGCCGATCTTCCCGGCGCGCCCGATGCCGCCTTTGTCGGTGTAAACCGGCATCTTTCCATCGAGGTGGTCAAGGCGCTGGCCGAGCGCGGCGCCGGCGGCGCCGTCTGCTTTGCCGCCGGCTTCCTCGAAACCGAGGCCTATGACGCGGATGGCGAGCGGCTGCAGGCCGAACTGGTCGCTGCCGCGGGCGAAATGCCGATCATCGGGCCGAACTGCTACGGCCTGATCAACTACGCCGACGGCGCGCTGCTATGGCCCGACCAGCATGGCGGCATCAGGCTGCCCGAGGGCGGCCGTGGCGTCGCCATCATCACGCAGTCCTCCAACATCGCCATCAACATGACGATGCAGAAGCGCGGACTGCCGATCGCTTTCCTGATGACCGCCGGCAACCAGGCACAGACCGGCCTTTCCGAAATGGCGCTCGGGCTGATCGAGGACGACCGCGTCACCTCGCTCGGCCTGCACATCGAGGCCTTCGATTCGGTAGCCGGCTTCGAGCGGCTGGCGGCGCGGGCGCGCGAATTGAAGAAGCCGATCATCGCCATGAAGGTCGGCCGCTCCGAACAGGCACGGCAAGCGACCGTCTCACACACCGCCTCGCTGGCCGGCTCGGATGCTGCCTCCGGCGCCTTCCTGAGGCGGCTCGGCATTGCGCGCGTCGATTCCATCCCCGCCTTCATCGAGGCGCTGAAGCTGCTGCATATCACCGGGCCGCTGCCCGGCTACCGGCTGTCATCGATGAGCTGCTCGGGCGGCGAGGCATCGGTGATGGCCGACAGCGCCGAAGGCCGCTGGGTCAATTTCCCTGTACTGACCGACCAGCACCGGCGGCATGTCAAATCGACGCTCGGGCCGCTGGTCGCTGTCGCCAACCCGCTGGACTACCACACCTTCATCTGGAACAATGAGCCGGCGATGACCGCCACCTTCACCGCCATGGTGTCGGGCGGCTTCGACCTCAACATGCTGGTGCTCGACTTCCCGCGTCCCGACCGCTGTTCGGACACCGACTGGTGGGCGACTTTGCGCGCCTTCGAATCGGCGCTGAAGACCAATTCGGCGCAAGGTGCGATCGTCTCCTCGCTGCCGGAGAACCTGCCGGAGGAATACACGGCCGGACTGATGGCGCGCGGCATGGTGCCGTTGTTCGGCATTTCCGAGGCCATGGACGCGGCGCAGGCGGCTGCTTTCATCGGCTGGGCATGGAGCGAGCCCGAGGCACTGCCGATCGACACTTCGGCTTCCGGCGCGCCGGCCGGCGACCATGTCACGCCTGACGAGGCCGAAGCCAAATCGCGGTTGATCAAGGCCGGCCTGTCCGTGCCAAAGGGCGAACGCGCCGGCAATGCCGTCGAGGCGGTCATTTCATCGATGGCGCTTGGCTTTCCGGTGGCGCTGAAGGCGTTGGGCGTCACCCACAAATCCGAGCTCGGTGCGGTCACGCTCAACCTCAAGGACGCCGAATCCGTCAGCACGGCCGCCCATGATCTCTTGCCGCTCGGCACCGGCCTTTATGTCGAACGCATGGTGCGCGACGGTGTCGCCGAACTGATCGTCGGCTTCACTCGCGACCCGATGTTCGGCGCGGTGATGACGTTGGGCAGCGGCGGCGTGCTGGTTGAGCTGTTGCGCGACAGCGTCACGCTGATGCTGCCTGCAACCCGCGACGACATCGAGGCGGCGTTGCGCGGCCTGAAACTGTTCCCGCTGCTCGAAGGCTATCGCGGCCGGCCGAAGGCCGATGTCCAGGCTGCCATCGACGCCATCTCGGGCATTGCCGCCTTCGTGCAGAAGAATGCCGGCGAGATCGAGGAACTCGACATCAACCCGCTGATCGTCTGCACAGAGGGCAAGGGCGCCTGGATCGCCGACGCGCTGCTGGTGCTGGGAGACAAGAAGAATGTCTGACGTCATTTCGACCCGCCGTGAGGGCACTATTCTCGAGGTCACGCTCGACCGGCCGAAGGCGAATGCCATCGACCTCAAGACCTCACGGCTGATGGGCGAGACGTTCAAGGCGTTCCGCGACGATCCGGAGCTTCGCGTCGCCATCGTCAAGACAGCCGGCGACAAGTTCTTCTGCGCCGGCTGGGACCTGAAGGCGGCGGCCAGCGGCGATGCGGTCGACGGCGACTATGGCGTCGGCGGGTTTGCAGGGCTGCAGGAACTGCGCGACCTCAACAAGCCGGTCATCGCCTGCGTCAACGGCATGGCGGTGGGCGGCGGCTTCGAGCTGGCACTGTCCTGCGACCTCATCTACGCCTCCGACCATTCCTCCTTCGCGCTGCCGGAAATCCGCGCCGGCACGCTGGCGGATGCGGCGACGATCAAGCTGCCGAAGCGAATTCCCTACCACGTCGCCATGGACCTTTTGCTGACCGGCCGCTGGATGGATGTCGCGGAGGCGCATCGCTGGGGCCTGGTCAACGAGGTGCTGCCCAAGGACAAGCTCGAGGACCGCGTCTGGGAGATCGCCCGGCTGCTAGCCAGCGGCCCGCCGCTGGTCTTTGCCGCAATCAAGGAAACGGCAAGGGTGGCGGAATCACTGACCTTCCAGGAGGCGATGAACAAGGTGACGCGCCGCCAGTTGCCGACGGTCGATGTGCTCTACGGCTCCGAAGACGGTATGGAGGGTTTTCGTGCCTTCGCCGAAAAGCGCGAGCCGGTGTGGAAGGGGAAGTGAGCGGCAGGCCGGCTCCGATGACCGACTACAAAACCCTCATCGACGCCGAGACCTGGGCCTTCATCGAGAAGACCAATTCCTATTATCCGCCGGACACGATCGACTACACGATCGCCGAACAGCGCAGCATTTATGACCGCATGTGCCGCGAATTCTTTGCCGGCTATCCCAAGGGCGTGACAGTCGAAACCTCGGCCATTGCCACCCCAACGCACGACATCCCGATCCGCATCTACCGCACGCCAACATCGGACAAGGCGGCGGCGATGGTGCTTTACTTCCATGGCGGCGGCTTCATCCTCGGTGGGCTCGACAGCCATGACGATGTCTGCGCCGATCTTTGCGCCTGCACCGGCTATGAGGTGGTCTCCGTCGACTACCGACTGGCGCCCGAGCATCGTCACCCCGCCGCTTTCAATGACGTCATCAGCGCCTTCGAATGGGCAGCGACCAGTTACAAGCACCCAATCCTGCTGTGCGGCGACAGCGCCGGCGGCAATCTCGCCGCTGCCGTCAGCCACGCGACGCGCGGTCACCCGCGCAAACCGATCGGCCAGGTGCTGGTCTATCCCGGCCTTGGCGGCGACCGCTCTGGCGCCTCCTATACGGCTCACGCCGAGGCGCCGATGCTGACGCTGCGCGACCTCGACTTCTACAAGGATATCCGCAGCGGCGGTGGCGACCGCAGCGATGACGCAACGCTGGCCCCGCTTGCCGACACCGATTTCTCCGATCTGCCGCCGACAGTGCTGATCACCGCAGAGTGCGATCCGCTGTCATCCGACGGCGAGGCCTATCGCGACCGCATCGTTGCGGCCGGCGGGCGCGCCATCTGGCTCGAGGAGCCGGGGCTGGTGCATGGCTATCTCAGGGCCAGGCACACGGTCGGCCGGGCGCGTGCCAGCTTTACCCGCATCACGGACGCAGTGTCGGCGCTCGGCAAGGGCGAATGGGTCTGGTGACAGCCCGCCTCAGCCGCGGACAAACCTTATCAGCGCCGCTCCCATGCGGTCGTTGAATTCCTGGCGAAAGCGGTTCTGCTTTAGCCAGTCGGGGTTGGAGCCGACGGTCTTGTTGGCGTCGACGACGATGCCCTTGCCGTCGACGATGAAATAGTCGATCGCGCCAAAATCGAGCCCGAGCCGCTGCCTCACCGCCAGCACCTCCGGCGGAACAGGGCCGCCCTCTTCGTTGCTGAGGATTTTCGACCCGGCGCACAGCACGTCGTTGTAGACCTGCCGCATATTGACCTCGGCATCGAGCAGGAACATGTAGCGATGCTTGACGATCGGCAGGTCGAGGTTGTGGAAGGCGAATTTCTCGACCATCAGCCGATCGTCTGACCAGACCCCCGCCGGAACCTGTCCCATGGTCTCGTAGACGCGATAGGGCGGACACAGGCGTTGCTTGTAGCCGGGCTCGAAGGTCTTGCGGACGAAATGCGCCGTCCGTGTCCAACGATTGCGGTACTGCCGCCAGCGCAGTTCGGGCCGGCCCTTGCTGTTGAGCACTGTCTTGACGACGACCGGACCGGAATGGCTGTCGCCTGCCTTCAGCCTCAGCGTCGAATAGAGGTGCCGGTGGATGGACAGCGCACGGCCGTTGATGGTGCGGTCGTAGAGCTCAGGGATGTCGTGGTAGAGTTGCGGCACTTCGGTCAGGTCGATGTGCAGCAGGGCCGCCGGCGCCCTATCAGCACGCGCCGGCCTGTCGAACACGCGCACCGTCATGCCAGCCTGCTGCAGATAGGGCAGCAGCGACTGGACGGAATACTCCTCGCCTGAGCGAAAATTGCCCAGGCTCTCCACATAGACATCAAGATCCGCGCGCATTGCCAGAGCGCTAGAGCCCGTTCCATCCCGACAGAATCGGGATGGGGGCTCTATCTCTTTGTTTGAGCATGATCTTTTCCAAAAAACGGATTCCACTTTTCGGGATCATGCCTAGTCCTGGATGTCGACACTCGAGAAGTCGTGATGATCGAACGGGTCCATCACGTAGCCCTTGACGCGTTCGCGCATCGGTACCGACACAACCGAATGGGCGATCACCACCCATGGCGTCTGCTCCCTGAAAATCTGCTGCGCCTGCGCATAGAGTTTTGCGCGGGCATCGGGATCGACGATCCCAGCTGCCTGCTTGAGCAAGTCGTCGAAAGCGGGAAAACACCAATTGGCGCGATTGGTGGCGCCGACACCGGCGCAGCCGAGCGGCACGGAAAGGAAATTGTCGGGATCGCCATTGTCGCCGGTGAAGCCGAACAGCATGGCGCCGTCGCGGTCGAGTGCCTTTGAGCGAGCGAGGTATTCGACCCATTCATAGGTGACGACCTCCACGGTGACGCCAATCTTTGCCAGATCCGACTGGATCATTTCGGCCATGCGCTGCGCATTCGGGTTGTACGGACGCTGCACCGGCATCGCCCAGACCTTCATATGCAGATCCTTTACGCCGGCGGCAGCGAGCGCCTGCCGGGCAGCTGCAGGATCGAAAACAGCGTCAAGGGTCGACGCGTCATAGGCCCAGGACGTCGGCGGAAGCGGGTTGCGCGCGACCTTGCCGGTGCCGCGGAACACCGCGTCGACAAGCGCCTGCTTGTCGATCGCCATGTCGATGGCCTTTCTGACGCGGGGATCGTCGAAGGGCTTCTGCAAGGTGTTGAAAGCGAGATAGCCGGTGTTCAGGCCTTCCTGCTGCATCACCTCGATGCCAGGCGTCGCCTTGATCGCCTCGAGATCGGCTGGATTGGGATAAGGCATGACATCGCACTCGCCGGCGCGCAGCTTCTCCATGCGGACGTTGGCGTCGGTGGAGATGGCGAAGACGAGGTCATCGATCTTTGGCCGGCCGCGCCAGTAGTCGGGATTGGCCTTGTAGCGGATGACCGCATCCTGCTGGTAATCGACGAGCTGGAACGGGCCCGTTCCGACCGGCTTCACCGCCAGATCGAGCGGCCGTTTTTCGGCCAGCAGCCTGTCGGCATATTCCTTTGAAACGATCGAGGCAAAATCCATCGCCAGACTGGCAAGCATCGGCGCATTCGGCGCCTTGAGCGTCATGACGACGGTATAGTCGTCGAGCTTGCGCCATCCGTCCACGAGGCGCGGCATGCCCATACCGTCAAAGTAGGTGTAGGGGCGGTTGGCATAGTTGTGGAACGGATTCTGCGCATTTTCCTGACGGTCCAGGGTGAACAGGACGTCGTCGGCGTTGAAGTCGCGGCTCGGCGTAAAGCCGTCGATGGTGTGAAACTTGACGCCATGGCGCAGATGGAACGTGTAGGTGAGGCCGTCGTCGGAAACCTCCCATTTTTCCGCCAGGCCGGGGCGCACTTTGGTGGTGCCCGGCTCGAACTCGACGATGCGGTTGTAGAGCGTGGTGGCGGAGGCGTCGCGGGTGCCGGAAGCGAGCGCCGGGTCGAACGTATCGGGACTGGCCTCGGTGCAATAGACCAGGGTCTTGGCCAAGGATTGATGGACCGGCAGGGCACATAGAAAAAGCGCGGCCAGCAACAAAAAGAAGTGCCTGCGTATCATGATACCCCCCCAGGGTTGGGATGACGCTAGCAGAAGCCGGCACTGACGGTAAGTAAGCCTGCCAGTGTTTCGCGCCAAGCTGGTTTCCGTCCTGAGTTGCCTGACACAAGAATTAGTCGCCGCTTCTGTGAAATGGCAAACAGACCCAGCCGCCGCTTGGATGAACCTTTCCGCTCCAGCCTGCGACTGACGCTCAGGTGCCGCATGGTGCGGCCCCGGAAAGGAAAGTCCGCCATGATCAGAAACCCAGAGACTCCATGGTCTCCGGGAACAACAGGAGCTCAGCGCGAACACCGCCTTCGGGAACGGGTGGACGCGCTGGGCTTCTCGCTGATTCCGTTGACCCTGCGGAAGAGCAGGCGTATCGTGAATGTGAGGAAAGCAGACAATTCGATCGGGGACGAACGAGCCGGAACGCCGCGCCTATCCCTGATTCGCGCGGCAAAGCTGGACGTTTCTCCCGTAGGCTACGGGGGTAGTTTCATGTCTGGCAACCACGGCTCGTTCGTGTCCAACACTGCTGGCCGCTGGCGCCACGCAATCCAAATATCCAGTGGTCTCGTGGCACTGGCGCTGGCCGCCAGTCTTTGGCTCGGCAGCCCTGCCCAGGCACAGGATCAGCAAACCCAGATCATCTATCCCGGCTCGATGGCGGTGACCGGATTTTCCGGCACCATCATTCCCGGTTTCGAGGAAGGCCTGCCGCCGGGGGTCGATCCGGTCGACGAAACCTTCATCGACACGACGCGCGCAACCTTGCGCATTTTCGACGTTTCAGCGCTGGGTGGGCCGGCCTCCGGGCAGCTCGTCAACACACCGCCGCCCTTCGAGGTGACGGCCGAGCAGATCGGCCAGGTGTTCGGCATCACCTATGATGACGGCGTGCGCGACGGTGTCCCCTCCGGCATTCCAAACCTCTATGCCGGCGCCACTTCGCTGCACGGCATCCGCATCGTCACCCCTGACGAAGACGCGGACGGCCGCCCGGAGCGGCAGCGCCGCGGCACCCCAGGCGCCACCTTCATGGACGGCCAGTTCGGCACCGAAAACGGCGGCGGACCGGGCACGATCTGGAAGATCGACGGTATATCAGGCGCCGTTTCGAAATTCTCCGACATCGACACCAACAGCGGTCCCGGCATTGGCGACGTCAGCTTCGACAGCATCCATCGCCAGTTCTTTGCCTCGGACCTCGACACCGGCCTCATCCACCGCATCGACGCCAACGGCACCCTGATCGACACGTTCGATCACGGTGTTGACGGACGCCCGGCGCACGGGCTCGCCCCGCTCGCCGACGACGGCTCGGTGATGGACATACAGGGGGCTGCCTTCGATTCGGAAGACCCTGACACATGGGGCTATACGCAGGACGAGCGCCGTGTCTGGTCCGTCGCCTATCATGGCGGCCGGCTCTATTATTCGGTCGGCGAAAAGGCCGAGATCTGGTCGGTGGGCATTGCCCGCGACGGCAGCTTTGCCGGCGACCCGCGCTGGGAACTGACGGTCAGTGCCGACAAGGACTATGCAGTCACCGATATTGCCTTCGACAATAACGGCTTCATGTACCTGGCCCAGCGCGGCCCGGTGGAAAACCGCTACGACTACAGCCAGTTCGCCGATTCCGGCAAAGGCGAGGTCATCCGTTACTGGCTCGAAAATCCGGACGATCCGGCGACGGAATCGGTCTGGGTGGAAGTGCCGCAGGAATATGCGGTCGGCTTCCCGCAAGGCAACCGGCAGTCGGCCGGCGGCCTCGACCTGCAATATGGCTATGATGCCGACGGCAATCTCGACACCGGTGTGTGCACGCAGACGCTGGTCAACACCGGCGACAAGCTGCGCGACAACCCGGCACTTGCCGAACAGCTCGCCGCCGGCGGGCCTCTGGCCGTGCACGGCGTGCAGATCACGCCGAAGGAACTGGTCAAGCCGGCTAACGTGCCGCCGTTCGGCTCGTGGTTCGTCGACTTCGACGGCTATTTCGAAGACCCCGAGGTCGAAGGCCATGTCGGCGACGTCGAGGTCTGGCACCCCTGCGAGGGCCGTGCCGGCTACTATGAGGAAATACCGGGCGGCTATCTGCCACCTTTCTATCCGCCGGACTTCCCGCCCCCCGGCGACCTGCCTCCTTGCCTCGATATCGACGACGTCCAGTACTACTGCACGCCGTCGGGCCTCGAGGCCGATCTCTATCTCCATGACCATGCCGGCTTTGGCGGCGATTCGATCAAGGCTCAGTCGAGGACACCGGGCGTCGGGGTGACATCATCCCAATCGCACGCTCCCGGCGCGCCCTACACGGTCAACATCACCGGCCATTACCCTGGCGACACCGTCGATGTCGGGCTCTGCTTCTACAGGCAATCCGACCGGGACAAGGGTGGCTACTACCCTTGCTGCAAGATGACCGTGCCGCTCAGAACGCCAGCAATCAGCTGTGAACGTTGAGGAGGGGAAGATGAACATTTCAATCCTCTCCCCGCTCGCAAACAGCAATCAATCAACCGTCATGGAGACGATCATGAAACCCCTGTCATACGCCAGGCGCGGCGCGCGCTGGCTGATGGCGGCCGGTATCGCGGTCGCTCTCGCGCCCGCCCTACCGGCTGTCGCCGCCCAGAACATCCAGGCGACCAGCCCGGATGTCCAACTCCAGCTCGACAATCCGCGCGTCGTCAATCCGAGGCCGGACCGGGTTATCCCTTTCTTCACGAAGAAAGGCACTCAAAGAGGCTGTGACTACGTCGTCTATTCGCTGAGCTTCGGCTTGCGCGGCGGCCCGGAGAGTTTTGCCGACCCAAGCTTCGTGGCCCGGCTAAAGAAACTCCAGCTCGACTTCAAGGACCAGCTTCCGCACGGCCTTGCGATCGTCAATGTCAACGTGTCCGGCGACGGCACGGATGCGTCCGGTGGACCGCTGCCGGGTGCAACGATCAGCACCTCGGCTAGCCCGAACGATACGGCGACAGTTTCCGATTTCCGGATTTCCGCCACCGATCTCGACGGCGCTGGCGCACCCAACGAGCGCGTCATCAACTTCAGGATCACCGCCAAGATCGACCATGCGGCGTTTCCCTCGCCGACGATCGTCGACAACCAGGGTATGATCAAGGTAACCAATGGGGTCGGCACCGGGATCATCATCCCATCGCAGGATCCGAACAAGCCTGACGACGGCGACTATCTCACCGGTGAAAAGACCTCGATCAAGATCGACGTCACCAAATGCGAACCACCGCCACCACCTCCCGGCAAGGAATGCTTCAAGGTGGAACGCGGCACGGTCGATTGCGTGCCCGGTGGCGGCGCCTTCATCTACCACATGCCGGTCGGCCCGGAGATGGGCGGCAAGTGGGTGCAGGTTTCGACGACGACACCCGGCATCACCATCATCCCCGACACGCAGTTGGTGCCGGCAGGCGGCGGTGTGCTCAACTGGAAGATCGTCGGCGCATCGCCCGGCGACGTCATCCACCTCATCGTCACCGGCATCGAAACCTATGCCGGCCCGAAGGAGGGCTGGGGCCTGTGCTGCACGCAGACGATCGAAATCGTCATTCCGCGTGACCTCAGATGCCCGCCCGGCAAGGAGCCGGACCTCAAGGTCGAGAAGCGCGCCGACGTGACGCGTTGCACGATGGGCGGTGGCTGCGACTTCACCATCCGGGTCACCAATGTCGGCACAGGCCCTTATCACGGCAAGATCGTGCTCGACGAAGTGACGCTGCCGGCCGGCTCCACCCTCGATTCAGGGCCGAACCCGCCCTGGGTCTGCGTGCCCGGAACCACGCCGATGATTTGCACCTATCCGGTGACCACGCTCAACCCGGGGGCCTTCGTCGACCTCAAGCTCGGCTTCAAGCCGGCCGGAGGCTGGCAAGGCAAGGTGTTACGCAACTGCGCCACCTACAATTATCCGGCCAGCGGCAAGCCGCTGTTCGGCAGCCAGCAAAACGACAGGGGCTGCGCCTCGATCCCGATCTGCCGGCGTGGCGATCGCGACCGCGACTGCCAGCCGCCGGTCGAGAAGAAGGTCGACCTGATCCTGAAGAAGCGTGCCCGCATCCCGGTCTGTACGGCCGACGGCATCTGCTACTTCGTGATCGACATCCTCAATAACGGCAGCGTCCCCTATGTCGGGCCGCTGACGGTTGTCGACACCTACCCGGGCGGCGCGCCGGCATCCTCGACGTTCGGCCCGAGCCCGCCCTGGGCCTGCGGACCGAACGGCCCCGGCCAGTTCCGCTGCGACAGTGCCGGCATCGTGCTGCTGCCGGGCGCCTCGACGGCGATCGTCGTCAAGGCGGTGATGCCGGCCGGCTACCAGTCGGACACGGTGGAGAACTGCGCCGCGGTGAAGCCCATCCCCGGTGAGGTCGACCTCACCAACAACAAGGCCTGCGCCAAGGAACGCTTCCGTCATCCCAATGGCGGCAAGCCGACCCTGCGCATCACCAAGGTGTGCAACGGCTCGCTGGCCGGTGCGGCGGTCATCTCTTGCCGCATCACCGTCATCAGCCTTGGGACCGCGGCCCCCACCGGTCCGGTGCGGGTCAACGATGCCGCCAAGCTGGTGGCCGGCGGAGCGCCCGTCCAGATCCAGACCGTCACCCCTGACGGCGCGGAATGGGCGTGCGGACCGGTTCCGGCCAATGCGCTGTCGTGCCAGATTCCCGGCGCCGTGATGACGCCCGGAACCAGCCGCCACTTCGACGTGACGGTCTCGGCCAATGGCGAGTTCGAGAACTGCGCACGCGGCTCCTATGGCCCGGCTCCGGGAGACGACATCGTCTATCCGATTGGCCAGGCCTGCGCCAAGGGCGGCGGTGCCTCGACGATCCGCGTCGAAAAGACCGGCGACAGCGAATGCAAGCCCGGTCAACCCTGCTCGTTCGAGATCACCATCACGAATGACGGGACGAGCCCCTTCTCCGGTCCGGTTCGCATCGGTGATGCGATCGGCGTGGAAGGCCTCGGCAGGCTGGAAGGCGTTGAGATCACCTCGATCGACCCGCCCTTCGGCTGCTCGCCGGAGCCGACAACCTTGCCGTTGTCCTGCATTGCCAACCTGACGCTCGGCGCCGGGGAAAGCCACGTCCACACGATGACCGTGGTTATTCCCGACGACGGCCGCCTGGCCAATCTGCAAGGCAGCGTCAATGGCCGGAACTGCGTCGGCGTGCTGTCTCCCGACACCAAGGTGCAAGGCGGTGGCGACGTGCTGCCGCGCGATGCGACCAACGTGCAGGGCGACCGCGGCAAGGCCTATGCCTGCCACCCCTTCAGCATCAAGAACGAGGTGAAGAAGGAGTGCTCGGCGGGCTTCGTCATGAACGATGCCGGCAGGTGCGTCTGCCCGAAAGGCACGACGTTCCGCAACGGCCAGTGCTCGCCCGACGGCGGCGTCATCGTCGAGCCGAAGCCAAAGCCCTGCGTACTGCTCAAGGGCCAGATCCGCACCGAGGACGGACGCTGTGTCTGTCCGCGCGGAACCGAGCTCGAGAACGGCGCCTGCGTCAGGATCGACAAACCGGAGCAGTGCACCATTCGCGGCCAGATCCACGACGCCAATGGCGATTGTGTCTGCCCGCGGGGTACGGAAGTGCGCGACGGCGCCTGCCGCAAGAAGCGGCCCGAGGTGGAGCAGTGCACCATCCGTGGTCAGATCCACGACGCCAACGGCGATTGCGTCTGCCCGAGAGGTACGGAAGTGATCGACGGCGCCTGCCGCAAGAAGAGGCCCGAGGTGGAGCAGTGCACCATCCGTGGCCAGATCCACGACGCCAACGGCAATTGCGTTTGCCCGAGGGGTACGGAAGTGAGCGACGGCGCCTGCCGCAAGAAGAGGCCCGAGGTGGAGCAGTGCACCATCCGTGGCCAGGTCCACGACGCCAACGGCAATTGTGTTTGCCCGCGGGGTACGGAAGTGAGCGACGGCGCCTGCCGGCGCAAGCAGCCTGTCGTGGAGCAATGCCAGATACGCGGCCAGGTCCACAACAAGCGCGGCGAGTGTGTCTGTCCGCGTGGCACCCAGGTGATCGACGGCGCCTGCCGCAAGCCACAGGCGGAATGCGCGCCGGGCTCGCATATGGTCGGCGGACAGTGCGAGCCGATCATCACAATTCGGCGCTGCCCGGAGGGGACCATTGGACGGTTCCCGAACTGCAAGCCGATCCGCAGGACGCTGGGGGTCGATCCGACCCAACTGCTGAACCCGAATGTCCTGCAGCAGCTCCTGCCGACGCGCAAGCCGCAGGTGGATCTGCAGCAAGACCCGGCAAGCAATAACATCCAGACCTTCAAGCCGTAATCTTGCGCACCAAGACCAGAACCCCGCCGGAGCAGTCCGGCGGGGTTTTTCTTGGGCCTCGGCGCCTGGAAGGGAACCTGCACTCTTCGCGCTTGTTTGCATACCGGCACACTCGACAAGTCAGCTCCGGAACATTAGGCAGTCGATCAGGTGCCTCGAAACAAGGGCTCGGAAAGGCCTCATCATGAGCAAGAAGACCCTGATCGCGCCATCGGTGCTGGCGTCGGATTTTTCGAAACTCGGCGACGAGGTAGAGGCGGTGGTGGCGGCCGGCGCCGACTGGGTCCATCTCGACGTCATGGACGGGCACTTCGTGCCCAACATCACCTTCGGTCCGCCGGTGATCAAGGCGATCCGCAACCGCACCAAGGCCTTCTTCGACTGCCATTTGATGATCGCGCCGGCCGACCCTTATCTGGCGGCCTTCGCCGAGGCCGGCTGCGACGGCATCACCGTGCATGCCGAGGCCGGACCGCATCTCGATCGCTCGCTGCAGACGATCCGCAATCTCGGCAAGAAAGCCGGTGTTTCGCTCAACCCGGCAACGCCGGAAGCGATGATCGAATATGTGCTCGACCGGCTCGATCTGATCCTGATCATGACCGTCAACCCCGGTTTCGGCGGCCAGGCCTTCATTCCCGGCATCGTCGACAAGGTGAAGCGGGTGAAGGCGCTGATCGGCAATCGGCCGATCCGCATCGAGATCGACGGCGGCGTTTCGCCTGAAACCGCGCCCCTGGTCACCGCCGCCGGCGCCGACGTATTGGTGGCGGGTGCCGCCATCTTCAAGGGCGGCAGCGTCGAGGCCTATCGGACAAACATCGAGGCGATCAGGGCAGCTGCGGACCAGGCTGTCGGCTGAGCTTTGGGTCGAGAATAAATCACGAACAATTATGAATTCGCTGCCGGGTATCGTGGCGCCCGACGCCCGGCTGTACAAAGTTTCTTGAGAAGAACAGGATTTTCACCACAGTCGTTACTTGGCAGAGCCTGACAGGGCGACCCTTCCTCTTAAAGTACAATATCGTGATCTTTCGCTTGGGTGCGGAAGCCTGACACGGTATAGTACATGTACGGGGATTCGGAATGCTTCGCGGCTGGGAACCGTCGGAGCCACTGCAAACGACAGGAGGCACATTGACGTACGGAACCGCCGATCCGGGAGACGAAGGCACAGGGTCTAAGGGCACACTTGCCAGCGCCGTCTACAATCAGCTTCGCGACGACCTCCTGCGTGGTGTGCTCGAGAGTGAAAGCAAGCTGCGGGTCGAATGGGTGGTTTCCCGATATGGCGCTGGTGCCTCGCCCGTTCGCGAGGCTCTCAACCGGCTTGCTTCGGAAGGTCTTCTGGGCCGGCACGACCAGCGCGGCTTCTTCCTCATGCCGGTCAGCGCGGAGGAATTGGAGGAGCTGACGCGCACCCGCTGCTGGATGGAAGAGCGGGCGCTTCGCGAATCCATCGCCCGCCGCACCGGCGAATGGGAAGAACAGCTGGTGCTGGCGCTGCATCGGCTAGCGCGCGCGCAACGCCGCTTGTCCGAGGATTCCACGTCGAACGATCCGGAATGGGAGAAACTGCATCGTGCCTTCCACCGCGCGCTGATTTCGGCTTGCCGGTCGCACTGGCTGATTGGTTTCTGCGACCAGCTTTCCGACCAGGCCTCGCGCTACAGGCTGATCTCGCAGGACAACAGCAATCGCGACGAAATCGGCGAGCACCGCCTGATCGCGGAACGCGCCCTGGACGGCGATGCCGACGGCGCGGTTGAAGCCTTGCTCAACCACTACCGGCTGACGGCGGCCATGTGCATGGAGCGCTTCAGCCAGAGCGGCGATCCAAGGGCAAGCGCCACCAAGGCGCTGCGTGCCCGGAAGTAGCTGCCGGAGCAAGATCGTTTTGCGACGCATGCCCCTGAAGTCAGGATTCCCCTTTTCGGGATCATGGTCTAGGGAAGATCATGAGCAATCACCTGTTTGACGCATTTCGCGCCCGGATGCCCGCGCCCGAGCGGCTCCTGATGGAGACGGATGACGGGCGATCGATCAGCTATGGCGATATGCTGGCGCGGTCGGCGCAACTGGCGCAGGCGCTGACGCTATTGGGCGTCACGGCGGGCGACCGCGTTGCCGTGCAGGTCGAGAAAAGCCCGGAAGCCCTCTTTCTCTATCTCGCCTGCTTGCGCGCCGGCGCTGTCTTCCTGCCGCTGAACACCGCCTACACGCTGACGGAGCTCGGCTATTTCTTCGGCGATGCCGAGCCGCGGCTGGTCGTCTGTGATCCGGCACGGGCGGCCGAGATCGGACCGTTAGCCGAGGCATCGGGCGCCATCGCGGTGACGCTCGGCCGCAACGGCGAAGGTTCGCTGACCGATCGCGCCGCGCAACAGCCGGCGGACTTCCGCGATGTGGCGCGCGGACCGAATGATCTTGCGGCGATCCTCTACACGTCGGGGACGACCGGCCGCTCGAAAGGCGCCATGCTCAGCCATGAGAACCTCGCCTCCAACGCGCGGGTGCTGGTCGAGCAATGGCGCTTCACCGGCGCTGATGTGCTGATCCACGCACTGCCGATCTTCCATACGCACGGCCTGTTCGTCGCCACCAACGTCATCCTGACGGCGGGCGGCGCGATGCTGTTCGAAAGCAAGTTCGACCCGGCCCGGATTGTCTCGCTTTTGCCGCGCGCCACCGCGCTGATGGGCGTGCCGACCTTCTATGTCCGGCTGCTGCAGCAGGACGGTTTGAACCGGCAAGCGGCGAAAAATATCCGCCTGTTCATCTCCGGGTCGGCGCCGCTGCTGGCCGAGACGCATGCGGCGTGGCGCGAGCGCACCGGCCATGCCATCCTCGAGCGTTACGGCATGACCGAGACCAACATGAACACGTCGAACCCCTATGAGGGCGAGCGGCGCGCCGGCACGGTCGGCTTTCCCTTGCCCGGTGTCGCGCTTCGCATTGCCGATCCCGACAGCGGCGAAACGCTTGCCCAGGGCGAGATCGGCATGATCGAGGTGAAAGGCCCGAATGTGTTCTCCGGCTACTGGCGCATGCCGGAAAAGACCAAGGCGGAGTTCCGCGACGACGGCTTCTTCATATCAGGCGATCTCGGCCTGATCGATCCCGATGGCTATGTGCATATCGTCGGGCGCGGCAAGGACCTGATCATCTCAGGCGGCTACAACATCTATCCGAAGGAAGTCGAAAGCGAGATCGACGCGCTTGCCGGTGTCGGCGAGAGTGCCGTGATTGGTGTCGCCCATCCGGATTTCGGCGAAGGCGTCACCGCAATCGTGGTGCGGGCGCCGGCCTCGACCATCGGCGCTGCCGAGATCCTCGGTGCCATCGCCGGGCGGATCGCCAAATACAAGCACCCGAAGCGGGTGATTTTCGTCGACGAACTGCCGCGCAACACGATGGGCAAGGTGCGGAAGAACCTGCTGCGCGAGACCTACAAGGATCTCTACACTTCCGAGAAAGCCGGCTAACCATCTGCACCTGGTAGGCAGCCCCAACCCTGGCTGTCCAGCATTGCGTCAGGTCGGATACAGAAGCTCTACGACTTGCTCGGCAATGGCCAGGCTCGCCGTCATACCGGGGCTCTCGATGCCGAACAGATTGACGATCTGGCCGGCGCCATGGTCGGCCGGACCCTGCACCATGAAGTCGGCGGCCGGCTGGCCCGGACCGGACAGTTTCGGTCTGACGCCGGCATAGGCCGGCTGCAGCGCGCCATCCGCAAGGCCGGGCCAATAGCGCCTGATCTCGTCGTAGAAGACGTCGCCGCGGCCGGGATCGACCGTGTAGTCGACGCGGTCGATCCATTCTACATCCGGGCCAAAACGGGCGCTGCCGCCAAGGTCGAGGGTGAGATGGACGCCGAGACCGCCGTCGACCGGGACCGGGTAGATCAGCCGCGAGAAGGGCGAGCGGCCCGACAGCGCAAAATAATTGCCGCGCGCCAGCCATAGCGGCGGGATTCTGTCTTGCGGAAATCCAGCGATGCCGCCGGCCAAGGCCTGCGCGTCCAGACCGGCAGCGTTGACGAAAGCGCCGGCCTCCAGTTCGAAGGCTTCACCGTCGGCACCCTGGGTCAGGATTTCCACCCCGGCGGCCGAAACCGCCGCACCCGTGACAGTGGTCAGGAAGGCGAAGGAGGCGCCGGCGGCTTCCGCATCACCGCGCAGCGACAGCATCAGCGCCTGGCTGTCGACAATGCCGGTCGACGGCGACAGAAGCGCGCCGGCGCAATGCAGCGCCGGTTCGAGGCTCTCGGCCTCAGCGCGCGTCAAAAGGTCGAGATCGTCAACGCCGCAGCGTTCGGCATTGGCCTGGATCGCCCGCAGCCTGTCGAGCTGTGCGGGTTCGACAGCGACGATCAACTTGCCGGTACGCGCATGGCCGATGTCGCGGTCGCGGCAATAGGCATAGAGGCGCTGGCGGCCTACGACGCAGAGGCGGGATTTCAGGCTGCCCGGCGCATAGTAGATCCCGGAATGGATGACTTCCGAATTGCGCGAACTGGTCGCGGTGCCGATGGCATCGGCCTTTTCGACCACCAGCACCTCGCGCCCCGACAAGGCAATCGCCCGCGCGATGGCGAGGCCCACGACACCTGCCCCGGCGACAACGCAATCGACAGCCTGCATAGCTCGGCCTCAGTGCAAAGTGCCGGCGGCGGCTCCAAAAACCTTGTCGCCACCGATCCATACGTCCCTGACATCCAGGTCATCCGACAGCGCGACAATATCGGCTGCGGTGCCGTTGGCAAAGCGGCCAAGCCGGTGCGACTGGCCGATGGCTTGCGCCGGATAGAGCGAGGCCATGCGCAACGCTTCCGCCAGGTCCAGTCCAACCACGCGGTGGACGTATCGAACAGCGGAGATCATGTCGAGATCGGCCCCCGCCAGTGTTCCGTCGGCAAGCCGCAGGCTGCCGTCCTTGCGGTAGATGATGCGGCCGTTGAGCGTAAACGAGGTCATGTCGGTGCCGATCGTCGCCATGGCGTCGGTGACCAGCACGATCTTGCCCGGGCCCTGCTTGGCGCGCAGCGCGATCACCATTGTGGCCGGGTCGACATGGATGCCGTCGGCGATGATGCCGGCGAAAAGCGTGCCGATGTCGATGGCAGCGCCCGCCAGCCCCGGCTCGCGGTTGCCGATCTGGCTCATGGCGTTGAACAGATGCGTGACCACCGAGGCACCCGCCTCGGCGAAGGCGCGGGCATTGGCGTAACCGGTGTCGGAATGACCGAGGCTGACAACGACGCCGGCCTTGGTCAGCGCCGAAACGCGCGCGGGCTCGACCGATTCAGGCGCTATCGTCGTCAAAAGCACCGGCAGTTTCTTCCGCGCCGCGATCAGCGCCGCCTGGTCTGCGTCGAGCATCGGCCGGATCAGCGCCGGGTCGTGCGCGCCCTTGCGGGCAACCGACAGATGCGGACCTTCGAGATGCAGGCCCAAAAAACCCGGCAGCTTTTGCTGCGCAGCCTCCGCGCCAGCGGCAATTGCCGCGGCGGTGATTGCCGGCGTGTCGGTGATCAGTGTCGGCAGCAGCGCCGTGGTACCGAACGGCGCATGCGCGCGGCAGATGGTTTCGATCGAGGCGACATCGGGATGGTCGTTGAGCATGACGCCACCGCCGCCATTGACCTGCAGGTCGACGAAACCTGGCGCCAGCATGCCGCCGCCGGTCTCGACTCTGCGAATGCCGGACGGGATGGCGCCGGCGGCAACGATGGCTTCGACCAGACCGTCGCGCACGACTAGGGCGGCATTGTCGTGCCAGTCATCGCCATCGAATATGCGGGCGCCAGTCAGGGCAAAACGGTCGCTCATACGGTTTCCGTCACCTTGCGAAGATTGGGCGGGGTGTCGGGATCAAGGCCGCGATGACGGGCAAAGGCTTCGACGAAACCATAGAACGACACGATCAGCGTCAGCGGGTCGGTCAGCGGGTGGCCGGTTGCGACATGCGGCAGGCGCGCAGCACTTTTAGCCTTGTCCGAGGTGACGAAGACGGCCGCGCCCTTGCCCGCCAGGCTGTCGGCGGCTTCGGCAACCGACGGCTCCGAGGCATCGCGGGCGGCGAGCGCCAGCACCGGAAAGCCAGGCCCGACCAGCGCGAGCGGGCCGTGCATGACCTCGGCGGCACTATAGGCCTCGGCATGCATGGCGCAGGTTTCCTTGAATTTCAGCGCCGCCTCGTTGGCGATGGCCGATGACGGTCCGCGGCCGAGGATGAACAGTGATTTCGGCGTCTCCAGTGCGCCAGCCAGCGCCATCCAGTCGCAAGCGATCGCCTTGCTGAAATGCTCGGGCAAGCGGGCAAGTGCCGCCGCAAGCGCATCGTCGCCGGTGCAGTGCGCCATCAGCGCGAGGCCGGCGACCGCCGAATTGACGAAGGTTTTCGTCGCCGCAACGCTACGCTCCGGTCCGGCCAGAATGTCGATGGCATAATCCGAGGCGCGCGCCAGCGGCGAATCGGCGGTGTTGGTGACGGCGACGGTCAGCGAACCGCCGTCCTTGGCGGCTTGCGCCATGGCAACGATGTCCGGGCTTTTGCCCGACTGCGAGATGGCCAGGCAAGCGGAGCCGCCGAGCCTGAGTTTCGCGCCATAGATCGAGGCGATGGACGGGCCGACCGAAGCGACGGCAAGGCCTGCGGTCAGCTCAACCGCATATTTCATGAAGGTCGCGGCATGATCGGACGAGCCACGCGCCACGGTGACGATAAAATGCGGATTGCGTTCGCGAATGCCGCGCCCGGCCTCGGCCAGCACGGCGGCCGAACCATCGAGCAGGCGGGCGACGGCCTCCGGAATCTCCTCGATCTCGCGCCGCATATGGGTGGTGGTTGTGCTCATGGCCGGCCCTCTTCGCCCGGCCCGCTCAGCCGGAGTTCGGCGACGAAATCATAGGCGTCGCCCCTGTAGATGGAGCGGGTGAATTCGATCACCTTGCCGCTCGCCAGATAGGAAATGCGTTCGATGTGCAGGCCGGCGATGCCGGGCGGCACTTCGAGCAGGTGCGCATCGCTGTCGCCGAGATTGGCGGCGGAAATGCGCTGCACCGCGCGCACCGGCCGGTTGCCGGTCATCTCCAGCGCCGCGTAGAGCGAGGAGCCTATTGCCGCGGGATCCGGCAGCACGCTGGCCGACAGCGAGGCGCGTTCGATCGCCAGCGGTGTGTCGTTGGCGATGCGCAGGCGCGCCACGCGCGCCACCAGTTCGTTCGACGACAGGCCGAGCACCATCATCTCGTCCGGAGACGGCGCATAGAGACCACGGTCGAGCCAGGCCGAACGCACATCCATGCCGCGCCGCGCCATGTCCTCGGTAAAGGACGTAAGCCGCGACAGAGACTGCTCGACGCGTTCCATGCGCGGCGCCACAAAGGTGCCGGAGCCATGGCGCTGGACGAGGATGCCGCCCTTGACCAGATCCTGCACCGCCTTGCGCACGGTGACGCGCGAAATGTCGGCCTTGGTAGCGATATCACGCTCGGACGGCAGCGCGTCGCCGGGCCCGATCAGGCCGCGATTGACCGCGTCCTCGATGCTTTTCCTGAGCTGCAGATAGAGCGGCGCACCGCTTTGCGACGACTGTCTCAGCGTGGCGAAGATCTGGTCTGCGGCCTCGCTCATCGCGCTGCCTCCGACGCTTTGGCGAAAATGCGAACCGCCATCTGCACCGCACCACCCAGCGCATCGTCGAGCGGCGGCTTGAGCAGCGCCCGATAGCGCGCAGACAGTCGCGGCGCATAGAGCGGCGCCAGCCCGCCGAGCAGGCAGAGCGGGGCGTCGCCGGAGAGATCGAGCGCACCGAGCGCGGCCGCGACATCGGCGACCGCCTTGTCGAGGATCCAGTTGGCGACGCTGTCGCCCTTTTCGGCATGATCGAAGACTTTTGGCGCGAAGCCGCCGAAATCGCCGGGCTTGGCGTTGGTGGTGAACTCGACCACGTCTTCGGGATTGTTGCGGAAGATGGCGAGCATGGCTTGCGTCAGCGGCGATCCCTCGCGAATGCCGTCATGGGCAAGCAGCGTCTGCTCGAGCAGGTCGCGGCCGATGCGGGCGCCGCTGCCCTGGTCGCCGACCTGAAAACCCCAGCCGCCGATGGCGCGCGACTTGCCGTTCTTGCGCGCCATATAGGCGGTGCCGGTGCCGAGGATGGCCATGGCGCCATCGCCGGAGCCAACAGCACCCTCCAGCGCGATCTCGGCATCGGTCTCGACGCGGCTCATGCTGAAGGGCAGGATCGCTTCGAGCTGCTGCCGGTAGGTGCCGACATTGGCGCCGGCGAGGCCGAGAATGGCGGGGGTTTGCGGGATAAGTCCGGGATCCTGGCCGGCGGCGACAAAGGCCTGGCGTGCCGCATCGACGATGTTGGCCCTGGCGCCGGTGAGATCGGTGCGGATGTTGGCGGCGCCACTCTTGGCGCGGCCGACGACAATGCCGTCCGCCGTCGCAAGGGCTGCCCTGCAGCTGGTGCCGCCGCCATCGATACCGAGCACGAAATTCACGCGATTTCTCCTCCGGGCGGATAATACCAATAAAATACCAATAGCCAAGGATTAATTTCCATTTCAAAAAGATTAAGCCGTATTTTATTGAAAGATCAGGGATTTTTGTCGCGAGGCCGGCTCCGGCGCAACGAATTCGTTAATGCGTGTAGACAAGTGGTATTTTTTTGGTATTGTTCCCCGATCGGAGGAAACCGGATGGCCGACACGCGCACCGAAGCGCTTCATCAGAATGCCGAGGGACTGGACATCCAGGCCCCGGACGCCATCCTTTCCTCTCTGGCCAATGCGCAGATCGAGGCCGCCAAGGCCGTGCGCGGCGCCATTCCGGCAATAGCCAAAGCAGCCGAGATCATCGCCAGCCGCTTGGACAGCGGCGGCAAGCTCGCTTATGCGGCGGCCGGCAGCTCAGGCCTGATGGCGCTGGCCGATGCGCTGGAGCTGCCGGGCACTTTCGGCATCCAGCGCGAGCGCATCGCCATCCTGATCGCCGGCGGCGACGCGGCCTTCAAGACGCTGGCCGGCGGGCCGGAGGACGACACCGAGGAAGCTTCCGCGGCGGTTGCCGGCGCCGGCATCGGCAAGGGGGACTGCCTGATCGCCATTTCGGCCAGCGGCTCGACACCCTATGCCGTCATGGCGCTGGAAGAAGCC
Source organism: Mesorhizobium sp. P2_E10 (assembly GCF_056404235.1). Classification (NCBI taxonomy): domain Bacteria; kingdom Pseudomonadati; phylum Pseudomonadota; class Alphaproteobacteria; order Hyphomicrobiales; family Phyllobacteriaceae; genus Mesorhizobium; species Mesorhizobium sp. P2_E10. Next base: position 389,021 of record NZ_JBFUEK010000001.1, on the reverse strand, counting down.
AGGCGCCTGGGTGCGGCGACCATCGCCATCGCCAACAACAAGGACACGCCGCTGCTGCGGCTGGCCGATGTTGCGATACTGCTCGAAACGCCGCCGGAGGTGATTGCCGGCTCGACGCGGATGGGCGCCGGCACCGCACAGAAAATCGCTCTCAACATGCTGTCGACGCTGGCCGCCATCCATCTCGGCCATGTCCATGACGGCTACATGGTCAACCTCACCGCCGACAACATCAAGCTGCGCGACCGCGCGGCGCGCATCGTCGCCGCCATCAGCGGGCTCGACAAGCAAGATGCAGCGCGCCTGCTCGAAAAGAGCGGCGGCGTTGTCAAAACCGCCATTCTGCTCGCCGCCGGTGCTGCCAACGCCGATGCGGCCGAGAAGATACTGGAAGGGACCGGCCAGAAGCTCAGGCCAGCACTTTCCGCGATCGAGGGGAACAAGGGCACGAAGGCCCCTGTTCTCAAAACCGAACCTGAAAAAGGTCAACAGGGAGACTAAGCATGACTACGAAACTACTGACGGCACTGCTGCTCGGCACCAGCATTCTCGGCACCGCCGGGGTTGCGTACGCCGACGACGTAACGCTCAACATCGAAAGCTGGCGCGGCGACGATCTTGCCATCTGGAAGGACAAGCTGATCCCGGCTTTCGAAGCCAAGAACCCGGGCATCAAGGTGGTGTTCGCACCCTCGGCGCCGACCGAATATGACGCCGCGCTGGGCGCCAAGCTGGCCGCCGGCTCGGCGGGCGACCTGATCACCTGCCGCCCCTTCGACAAGTCGCTTGAACTCTACAAGAAGGGCAACCTCGCCGACCTGTCGGCGCTGCCCGGCATGGAGAACTTCTCGCCCGTGGCCAAGGCGGCCTGGCAAACCGACGACGGCAAGGCGAGCTTCTGCGTGCCGATGGCCTCGGTCATCCACGGCTTCATCTACAACAAGGACGCCTTCGACAAGCTCGGCATCAAGATTCCGACGACCAATGAGGAGTTCTACGCCGCGCTCGACAAGATCAAGGCCGACGGCACCTACATCCCGATGGCGATGGGCACGAAGGATCTCTGGGAAGCCGCGACCATGGGCTACCAGAACATCGGCCCGAACTACTGGAAGGGTGAGGAAGGCCGCGCTGCCCTGATCAAGGGCGAGCAGAAGCTGACCGACGCCGACTGGGTCGCGCCCTATGCCGAACTCGCCAAGTGGAAGCCTTATCTCGGCGACGGTTTCGAAGCCCAGACCTATCCGGACAGCCAGAACCTGTTCACGCTCGGCCGTGCCGCCATCTACCCGGCCGGCTCGTGGGAGATCGGCCTGTTCAACACGCAGGCGCAGTTCAAGATGGGCGCCTTCCCGCCGCCGGTGCAGAAGGCCGGCGACACCTGCTACATCTCCGACCACACCGATATCGGCATGGGTCTGAATGCAGCGTCGAAGAATGCTGATGCGGCCAAGACCTTCCTGTCCTGGGTCGCCTCGCCGGACTTCGCCACCATCTACGCCAACGCACTGCCGGGCTTCTTCAGCCTGAATTCCACCCCGGTGAAGATGGCGGACCCGCTGGCGCAGGAATTCGTCTCCTGGCGCGACAAGTGCAAGTCGACGATCCGCTCGACCTACCAGATCCTGTCGCGCGGCACGCCGAACCTCGAGAACGAGACGTGGGTCGAATCGGCCAACGTCATCAACGGCACCGATACGCCGGAAGCTGCCGCCAAGAAGCTGCAGGACGGCCTCGACAGCTGGTACAAGCCGGCGAAGTAAGAGCTCAGGCAACGGACCGGCCGGGCATATGCCCGGCCGGCTTTCAGATTTTAGATAGCGATTGTCGGCACCGCCTCTCGGCCTTACCCTGCTCCGTGTGGGAAAGGCTGGCTGACTTGTCGCAAGCCTTTGTTCTTCCCGTTTCGGGCAAGGACATTCGGGCCGTGCATCGAGGCATCATCTAGCATCGCACCCTTTGGAACCGAGAGACGGCGGGGACCGAACTCATGGCCGCAGACACACGACCGAAACGACCCTTTCGCTGGCATATCGGCGTCTTCCTGGCGCCGGCGCTGCTGGTCTATACGGCGATCATGATCCTGCCGCTGGCCGGCACGCTGCAGCTGTCGCTGTTCCGCAACATCGAGCAGAATCAGGTCTTTGTCGGGCTGCAGAATTTCCGCACGCTGTTCGGCGATCCCAACTGGTCGGTGAATTTCTGGAACGCGCTGCGCAACAACACCTGGTTCTTCATCATCCACATGCTGGTGCAGAACCCGATCGGCGTGCTTCTGGCGGCATTGCTGTCCAGCCCAAGGTTGAGATTCGCCGCCTTCTACCGCACGGCGATCTTCGTGCCGACGATCCTGTCCTTCGTCATCGTCGGCTTCGCCTGGAAGCTGATCCTGTCGCCGCTGTGGGGCGTGGCGCCGCATCTTATGGACCTGGTCGGCTTGAAAAACCTGTTCACACCATGGCTCGGCAAAGAACAATACGCATTGACCGCGCTCAGCCTGATCTCGGTGTGGCAGTTCGTCGGCATTCCGATGATGCTGATCTACGCCGCGCTGCTGTCGATCCCTGAGGAGGTCATCGAAGCCGCTGAATGCGACGGCATCACCGGCATGTCGCAGTTCTGGAAGATCAAGCTGCCGCTGATCCTGCCGTCGATCGGCATCATCTCGATCCTGACCTTTGTCGGCAATTTCAACGCCTTCGACCTGATCTACACCGCGCAAGGGGCGCTCGCCGGGCCGAACTATTCGACCGATATTCTCGGCACCTTCCTCTACCGCGCCTTCTTCGGCTTCCAACTGCAGGTCGGCGATCCCAATATGGGCGCTGCGATTGCCACGATGATGTTCCTGATCATCCTTGGCGGCGTCTGCGTCTACCTGTTCCTCGTGCAGACGCGCCTGCGTCGCTACCAGTTCTGAGGGGCGCAAGATGAGCACCGCCACCCGTTCCCTGCCCCGCACCATCGGCGCCCACGCGATCCTGTTGACCTACACAGCGATCGCACTGTCCCCGGTGATCCTGGTGATCATGAATTCGTTCAAATCCCGCGCTGGCATCTTCAGCGAGCCGCTGACGCCGCCGACGCCAAAAACCTTCGACCTGATCGGCTATACCACCGTGATCGGCCAGGGGGACTTCATCCACTATTTCCAGAACAGCCTCGTCGTCACCGTCGCCTCGCTGTTCTTCGTGCTGCTATTCGGCGCCATGGCCGCGTTTGCGCTGTCGGAATATCGCTTCCGCGGCAACACGATGATGGGACTTTACCTGGCGCTCGGCATCATGATCCCGATCCGGCTAGGTACCGTCGCCATCCTGCAGTTGATGGTTGCGAGCGGGCTGGTCAATACGCTGACGTCGCTGATCCTGGTCTACACCGCGCAGGGCCTGCCACTGGCCGTGTTCATCCTGTCGGAATTCATGAAGCAGGTGTCCGACGATTTGAAGAATGCCGGCCGCATCGACGGGCTGTCGGAATACACCATCTTCTTCCGGCTGGTGCTGCCGCTGGTCAGGCCATCGATGGCAACGGTCGCCGTCTTCACCATGATCCCGATCTGGAACGATCTGTGGTTCCCGCTGATCCTGGCGCCGTCGGAGGAGACCAAGACGGTGACGCTGGGCGCGCAGCTCTTCCTCGGCCAGTTCGTCACCAACTGGAACGCGATCCTGGCCGCCCTGTCGCTGGCGATCATGCCGGTGCTGATCCTCTACGTCATCTTCTCGCGGCAGCTGATCCGCGGCATTACTTCCGGAGCCGTCAAGTGAGTTTCGAAAAGCCTCTTCGCGTCGTCGTCGCCGGCCTCGGCAATATGGGCCGCAGTCATGCGCTGGCCTATCACAACAATCCGGGCTTTGAGATTGCCGCACTCATCAACCGCTCGGACGTGCCGTTGCCGGATGGGCTTTCCGGCTATGGCATCAGGCGCTCCTTCGACGAGGTGCTGCGCGACGAAAAGCCCGATGTCGCCTGCATCGCCACCTATTCGGACAGCCATGCCGACTATGCGGTGAAGGCGTTCGAGGCCGGCTGCCATGTCTTCGTCGAAAAGCCGCTGGCGACAACGGTGGCGGACGCCAAGCGCGTCGTCGCGGCGGCCAAGGCCAATGGCAAGAAGCTGGTGATCGGCTACATCCTGCGCCATCACCCGTCCTGGGTCAGGCTGATCGTCGAGGCGCGCAAACTTGGCGGCCCTTACGTTTTCCGCATGAACCTCAACCAGCAATCCTCGGGCCATACCTGGGACACGCACAAGCAATTGATGCAGACGACGTCGCCGATCGTCGACTGCGGTGTGCACTATCTCGACGTGATGCTGCAGATCACCGACGCCAGGCCGGTCGAGGTGCGCGGCATGGGGCTGCGGCTGACCGAGGAGGTCGCGCCCTCGATGTACAATTATGGCCACCTGCAGGTGCTGTTCGACGACGGGTCGGTCGGCTGGTACGAGGCCGGCTGGGGTCCGATGATTTCGGAGACGGCTTTCTTCGTGAAGGACGTCATCTCGCCGAATGGCTGCGTGTCGATCGTCATGAAGGAGGGCGTCAAGTCCGACGACATCGACACCCACACCAAGACCTCGACCATCCGCCTGCACAGCGCGGCGACCGGGCCGGACGGCAAGTTCGTCAGGCAAGACGAGATGCTGTCGATGCAGGGCGAACCCGGCCACCAGGACCTTTGTGACCTCGAACAGGCCTTCGTGCTGAAGGCGGTCCGCGAGGATCTCGACCTGACTCGCCATATGGACGACGCGGTGAAATCGCTCGCCGTCTGCCTTGCCGCCGACGAGAGCGTGCGCAGCGGCGCAGCCGTCAAACTCTAACGATAGGAACGACGCCGTGGGCTCGCTGATAATCGAGAATGTGAAGAAGGCCTTCGGGCCGGTCGAGGTGCTGAAAGGCATCAACCTCGAAGTGAATGACGGCGAATTCGTCGTCTTCGTCGGTCCTTCCGGCTGCGGAAAATCGACGCTGCTTCGGGTCATCGCCGGGCTGGAGGATTCGACCTCCGGCCGGGTGGTGATCGACGGCGCGGATGTCTCCGCCACGCCGCCGGCCAAACGCGGCATCGCCATGGTGTTCCAGACCTATGCGCTCTATCCGCATCTGACGGTGAAGAACAATATGGGCCTTGGCCTGAAGCAGGCGGGTACGCCGGCGGCAGAGATCGAGCGGCGCATCGGCATTGCCTCGTCTATGCTGTCGCTGGAGCCGTATCTGGAAAGGCGGCCGGCCGAACTGTCCGGCGGCCAGCGCCAGCGCGTCGCCATCGGCCGCGCCGTGGTGCGCGAGCCAAAACTGTTTCTGTTCGACGAGCCGCTGTCGAACCTCGATGCGGCGCTGCGCGTCAACACACGGCTGGAGATTGCGCAGCTGCATCGCCGGCTGAAGGCGACGATGATCTACGTCACCCACGACCAGGTCGAGGCGATGACCTTGGCCGACAAGATCGTGGTGCTGAATGCCGGCAGGATCGAGCAGATCGGCGGGCCGATGGAGCTCTACAATTCGCCGGCGAATGAATTCGTCGCCGGCTTCATCGGCTCCCCGAAGATGAATTTCGTCGACGGCGCCCGTCTCGGCGAGACGGCCAAGACCATCGGCGTGCGGCCTGAGCACCTGACCGTCGATCCGAAATCCGGGGCGTGGAAGGGCACGGTGGTGCACGCGGAGCATCTCGGCGCCGACACCAACCTCTATCTCGACTGCGAAAAGGCCGGGCTGATCACCGTACGCATCTTCGGCGTCTACAATGCCGAACCGGGTTCCACGCTGTACGCGACGCCGGATCCGGCGAGGACGTATCGGTTTGGAGCCGACGGCAGGACGATCAAGTAGATATTTCGGCGCTTCTCTTCCTCTCCCTCCGGAGGGGGGAGAGGAAGGGCGCGAAACCGCCTCCTCCTCCCCTTTTTGAGGCCCACAAGGAGAGAACGGAGAAGTCGCCCCTACACGTCCGCCTTGAAGGTCTGCTTCTGCTGGCCGAGCCCTTCGATGCCGAGCTCCACCACGTCACCAGCCTTCAAAAACACCGACGGCTTCATGCCGAGCCCGACGCCGGGCGGCGTGCCCGTGGAGATGATGTCGCCGGGGTGCAGCGACATGAACTGGCTGAGATAGGAAACCAGATAGGCAACGCCATAGACCATGGTCTTGGTCGAGCCGTTCTGCATCGTCTTGCCGTTGACCGTCAGCCACATTTTGAGGTTTTGCGGATCGGCAACCTCGTCCTTGGTGACCAGCCACGGGCCAGTCGGCCCAAAAGTGTCGCAGGACTTGCCCTTGGTCCACTGGCCCTGACGCTCGGCCTGGAAGGCGCGCTCGGACACGTCATGGGCGACGCAATAACCGGCAACATAATCCAATGCGTCGGCTTCGGTGACGTATTTGGCGGTCTTGCCGATGACCACGGCCAGTTCGACCTCCCAGTCGGTCTTTTCCGAACCGCGCGGGATCAGCACGTCGTCGTTCGGGCCGACAATGGCCGAGCTTGCCTTCATGAAGATGATCGGCTCCGACGGCACGGTAGCGCCGGTTTCGGCGGCGTGGTCGGAATAGTTGAGGCCGATGCAGATGAACTTGCCAGTGCCGGCGACGCAGGCGCCGAGGCGCGGCTTGCCTGAGACAGCCGGCAGCGATTTCGCATCGAGCTTCGACAGCGCGGCGAGCGATGCCGGATCAAGCGCCTTGCCGGCTATGTCGGTGACGTGAGCCGAGAGGTCGCGGATCGTTCCATCGGCATCGAGCAGACCTGGGCGTTCGCTTCCGATCTCGCCATAGCGCAGCAGTTTCATCTAAGTCCTTCTCCTACTTGCGGCCTCGTGGCCGTTTGCAAACTCTCCGCCGAAGCGATGGCTCCTGCGAGGAACCGGGCGACCGTACCCATCAACCTGATCCCGGCACGCGCGGCTAGCCGGCGAGCGAGATTTTCAGACTGCTCGATCCCCCATAAACGCTGGATTGGGGGCCGATCTTCCTGTCGCCCACGATCTTTTCCGAAACCGTGATCAGATCGACCAGCCGCCGTCGATATTATAAGCCTGTCCGGACGTATAGGTTGCACCGGCGAGGTAGACGGCAAGATCGGCGATCTCCTCGGGCGAGCCGAGGCGGCCCATCGGCTGACGGGCGATGAAGGCAGCGCGCGCGGCATCATAATCGCCCTGCGCATGCATGCGGTCCTGCAAAGACGGGCTTTCGACCGTGCCGGGGCAGATGGCGTTGCAGCGAATGCCCTTGCCGACATAGTCGGCGGCGATCGCCTTGGTCAGGCCGATGACCGCCGCCTTGGTGACGCCATAGGCGAAACGGTTGGGCACGCCCTTGCCGGCGCCGGCAACGGAAGACATGTTGATGATCGAGCCGTCGCCGCGTTCCAGCATGCCGGGCAGCACGGCGCGAATGGTGCGGATCATGGCGCGGACATTGAGGTTGAAGGCAAAATCGAGATCGGAGTCCTTCATTTCGAGGATCGAGCCGGAATGAACGAAGCCGGCGCAGTTGAACAGCACGTCGACCGGGCCGATCCCGGCAAAGCCAGCCGCCACCGCCTCGTCATTCAGCACATCGAGCTTGCGGGTCTTGATGCCAGGTGTCTTGGCAAGCTCGGCGAGCAGCACCTCGTTGATGTCGGTGGCATGGACGATGGCACCCGCCTTGGCAAACGCCAGCGCGCTCGCCCGGCCGATGCCTTGCGCCGCGGCCGTGACGACAACGGTCTTGCCGGTCAGATCCGCCATTCGTCTTCTCCTCGTCCGTTTGCGATCAACCGGGTTCTACCGGCGGATGGTCGCGACGCATTGTGCCAGACGCGCACTATTGTGCCGCCTGCGCCCAACCCAATAAATGTTTTTTCTCGTTAAAGAACATTATTTCGTGCGTCAAGCCCGAACGCCTGCTTCGGACACGGGGTGCGACCCTCAGTCGCCGTACGGCACCCAGACGTTCTTGACCTCGACGGCCCGGCGCAGGAAAGCATCGCCGGCGGCCTCATTCGACGCCCAATCGAGGCTTCGGCCCTGACCGGTCCAGACGCGCTTGAGATTGCCGATGGACTCGGCTTCGGCCTTGGCGCAGGTCTCGGCATCGGCGAAGATCCAGAGCCCGTCGACATCATCATGCTTGGCCAGCACGCCGGCGAGTTCGGCGCTGCGCCCGGTGACGATGTTGATGGCGCCGGCCGGGACGTCGGAATATTCGATCACCTGGTAGAGATCTGTGGCGAGCAGCGGATATTTTTCCGAGGGCACTGCAACCACGGCGTTGCCCATGGCAAGTGCGGGCGCCACCAGCGAGATCAGGCCGAGCAGCGGCGCATTGTCCGGTGCGACGATGCCGACGACGCCGACCGGCTCATGCAGCGCCAGCGTGACGGCGCGGGCCGGCGGTTGATGCACCCTGCCCTCGAACTTGTCGGCAAGGCCGGCGTAGAGGAACAGCCTCTCTGTGGACTGTTCTACTTCTTCGCGCGCGGCCTTGGCGGTGGCGCCGGTGAGTTCGGTCAGGCGTGCGGCAAATTCGTCGGCGCGGCCGGAGAGGTTTTCGGCGAGGTAATAGAGGACCTGGCTGCGGTTGTAGGCGGTCGCTTCCGGCCAGGCCTTGCAGGCACGGGCGGCCGAGACGGCGTCACGGATATCCTTGCGACTGCCGAGACCGACCTCGCCGGCGAGCTTGCCCTTGGCGGTGGCGATGGCGATCGAATAATTGCCATCGGGACGGACCTGCTTGCCGCCGATGAACAGCTTTGCCGTGCGGTCGATGGCGTCGCCTTCGGCCTGCTCGATGGCCTGAGCCGACGCTGTTGCCGGCTTGATGACCGGGCCGAGCGGCAATTTTGCCGTGAGATATTCGAACATGCCTTCGCGCCCGCCTTCACGGCCAAAGCCGCTCTCACGGTAGCCGCCAAAGCCGCAAGCGGCGTCGAACATGTTGGTGCCGTTGACCCAGACGACGCCGGCCTTCAATTGCGGCGCGACGTGCAGCGCGAGATTGACGTTTTCGCTCCACACCGAGGCGGCCAGCCCGTAGCGCGTGTTGTTGGCGAGCTCGATCGCTTCCTCGGTGTTGCGGAAGGTCATGGTGGCGAGCACCGGCCCGAACACCTCTTCCTGGGCCAATATGTTAGCCGGCGCAACACCTGTAGCCAGCGTCGGCAAATGGTAATAGCCGGAAGACGGCAGCGCCACATCCGGCTGCCAGCAGACGGCGCCCTGTTTGGCGCCTTTGGCGACCAGGCCCTTGACGCGGTCAAGCTGGGTGACGTCGACCAGCGGGCCGATATCGGTGTTTTTGTCGAGCGGGCTGCCGACGCGCAGCCGGCTCATCCGCGTCTTGACCTTAGCGATGAAGGCATCGGCGATGCCCTCCTGCACCAAAAGGCGCGAACCGGCGCAGCAGACCTGGCCCTGGTTGAACCAGATGCCGTCGACCAGCCCCTCGACGGCGCTGTCGAGATCGGCGTCCTCGAAGACGATGAAGGCCGACTTGCCGCCGAGCTCCAGCGACAGTTTCTTGCCCGAGCCGGCGGTGGCCTTGCGGATGATCTTGCCGACCTCGGACGAGCCGGTGAAGGCGATCTTCTGGACACCGGGATGGTTGACTATTGCCGCGCCTGCCTCAGGCCCGCCCTGGACGATGTTGACGACGCCCTTCGGCACGCCGGCGCGCTCGCAGATTTCGGCGAACAGGATGGCAGTGAGCGGCGTGAATTCGGCCGGCTTCAGCACCACGGTGCAGCCGGCGGCGAGCGCCGGCGCGATCTTCCAGGCCAGCATCAGCAGCGGGAAATTCCACGGGATGATCTGGCCGACGACGCCGACGCCCTTATGGCCGGGAAAATCCCTGTCCAGCGCCTGCGCCCAGCCGGCATGATGGATGAAATGACGGATGGCCAGCGGCACGTCGATGTCGCGGCTTTCGCGGATCGGCTTGCCATTGTCGATTGTCTCAAGCACCGCGAACAGGCGCTGGTGGCGCTGCATGGCGCGGCCGATGGCGTAAAGCACTTTGGCTCTGACATAGCCGGTGGAAGCAGACCATTTTGGCAGCGCCTTGGTGGCGGCGGAAACCGCGGCATCGACATCGGCGGCGCCGGCATCCGACACCTTGGCCAGCAATTTGCCCGAGGACGGCTCGCTGGTGTCAAAGGTCTTGCCGCCCGTGGCTGCCTTCCAGCCGCCGCCGATGAACAGCGCCTTGCCGAAATTGCGTGCAGCCAGCCACGCATCGGCCTCGCTGCGGGCTTCCGGCGCCGGGCCGTACTCCATGGCGTGATAGCGTTCGAGAATGTTCATGTGGTGCCTCCTTCACCCTCCTCCTTGTGGGGAGGGTCGATCGGCAAAGCCGATCGGGGTGGGGGTTTCACGCCATCGCGTGGCGGTGATTGGCCGAATAATGGCCCGTCAGATGATGTTCGAGCTGGCGCTCGATGTCGGTCAACAGGCTCGACGCGCCGAAGCGGAACAGGTCGGGCTCCAGCCATGGGCGGCCGAGTTCTTCCTTCATCAGCACCAGCCAATCGAGCGAGGCTTTTGCGGTGGAGATGCCGCCGGCCGGCTTGAAACCAATGAGGTAGCCGGTCTCTTCAAAATAGGCCCTGATAGCGCGCACCATGGCCAGGCCAACGGGCAACGTCGCGTTGACGCTCTCCTTGCCGGTCGAGGTCTTTATGAAATCCGCACCCGCCATCATCGCCACCATCGAGGCCAGCATGACATTGCGCAGCGTGGCGAGGTCGCCGGTGCCTAGGATGACCTTCAGATGCGCATCGCCGCAAGCGGCACGCATCGAGACGATCTCATTGTAAAGCTCCCGCCACTTGGCGCCGAACACCAAGCCACGTGGAATGACGACGTCGATCTCGTCGGCGCCATCCCTGACCGAGGCCTCAATCTCCTGCAGGCGCGTCGAAAGCGGGGCAAGGCCATGCGGAAAAGCAGTGGACACGGCAGCAACGTGAATGCCGGTGCCGCGCACGGCGTCGACGGCGGTGGCGACGAAGGGATGATAGACGCAGACCGCCGCCGGGCGGATCTTTTCACCCACTATGCCGAGGCCTTCGACGATGTCGCGGCGGAACGGATTGATCGCCTTGGCGCAGAGCCGGCGCACACGCTCCTCGGTGTCGTTGGAATTCAGCGTCGTCAGGTCCATGCAGGCAACGGCGCGCAGCAGCCAGGCCGCCTGATTGTCGGCCTTGATCGAGCGCCGTTTGGTCAGGCTGGCGACGCGGCGTTCGAGTGCCGAACGGTTGACGCTACGCACCGATTCCATGAAGCCGAGATCGAGCTTCATGCCGGGGTTGCGGGCGATGCGATGGTCGAGCGGGACAGGCGTGTTGGCCGCGGCGCGCGCCGGCAACGGCGTCACCTTGGGCGAGCCAAGATCGGCTTCGCGGATTGTGCTGCTCATCTCCTGCCCTTTCATTCAACGACTTGCGCCGAAGATAGCTCGTGAATTGATGCTTCACGAGTCTTTCAAAGGGTCATAGCTGAAAAAGGCCGCGGAAACAGCTGATTTTTGACCGCGTGGTCAAAAGTGCTGGTTTTGAGATGCCTGGGTCTGGTCAGCCGACGAAGGCGCGCTCGACGACGAAGGTCGCGGGGTGATGCAGCGAGCCTTCCTGGAAGCCCAGGCTTTCGGCCAGTTCCTTGACGTCCTTGAGCATATGCATCGAGCCGCAGATCATGATGCGGTCGGTCTCCGGATTGAGCTTGTCGATACCGAGATCGGCATAGAACTTCCCGGAGCCGATCAGCGCAGTGATGCGGCCCATACGCTCGGACTCTTCGCGCGTCGTCGAATTGTAAAGGGTGACGCGGCCACCGGTCAGCTCGCCGATCAACGGGTCGCTTTCCAACGCCGCCACCAATTCCCTACCGTAGGTCAGTTCGGCGGTATCGCGGCAGGTGTGGGTCAGGATGAGCTGGTCGAACTTTTCATAGGTATCGGGATCGCGCAGCAGGCTGGCGAAGGGCGCGATGCCAGTGCCGGTCGAGATCATGAACAGGCGCTTGGCCGGGGTCAGCGCGTCGACCACCAGCGTGCCTGTCGACTTCTGGCGCATGATGACGGTGTCGCCAACCTGGATCTTCTGCAACTCCGAGGTCAACGGGCCGTCCGGCACCTTGATCGAGAAGAATTCCAGCTCTTCGTCCCAGGCCGGGCTGGCGATGGAATAGGCGCGGAACACCGGCTTCTCGGCATTGGGCAGGCCGATCATGACGAACTCGCCTGAGCGGAAGCGCAGCGACTGCGGGCGGGTGATGCGGAACGAAAACAGGCGGTCGGTATAGTGCTTCACCGAGACAACGGTCTCGGCATAGACGTTGGCCGGAATCGGGAATTGCAGCGGACGGGCGCCGGCGGTGTTGAGAGCGGATGTGGTGTTCATCAAATCCAACTTTCTGGCCCAACTCAGGATGCGGGCGCCGAACTTTCACCAGCGCGCCCGAACCATTCAGGTTCCGGCGTGCCGTTTGCACACTGCCAAGCGGTAAGCTCTTGTGTCCGGAATTTATTAGTATACAAACGATATTTGCGTCAAGACGCCAGTGTGAAACAGCTTTCCAAACTGAGACATATCCGTAGTCCTGATATTTCGGGTTTCGACAATGAAAGAGAATTTTTCGGCGCAGGCGCACGATTCCCTTGGCAAAGTCGTCGCTGGCATCGATGTCGGCGGGACCTTTACGGACCTGCTTCTGATCGACGGACGCGACGGCGGACGGGTGCATATCGCCAAGACCCCGACCACGGTCGACAACCAGGCATTCGGCGTCGTTTCGGCACTCGGGGCCACCGGATTTCCGATCGACGGCATCGACCTGATCGTGCACGGCACGACCACCACCACCAACGCCGTGCTGGAGCGCCGGCTGGCGAAAACCGGCATGATCACCACGCGCGGCTTTCGCGACGTGATCGAGCTTGGCCGTCGCACGCGGCCGCAAGCTTACGGCATGACCGGCACTTTCGTGCCGATCATTCCGCGCAATCTGCGGCTCGAAGTGTCCGAGCGTGTCGAAGCGTCCGGAGCGGTGCGCATTCCGCTCGACGAGGCCGAGATGCGGGCGGCACTTTCGCAGTTGATCGCCGACGGCTGCGAATCCCTGGTCATCCATTTCCTCCACTCATATGCCAACCCTGCGCATGAGCGGCGCGCGGCCGAAATCGCCGCCGAACTCTGGCCAAACGGCTACATCACCACCGGCCATGCGCTGCTTTCGGAAGCGCGCGAATTCGAGCGCGGCGTGACCGCCTCGGTCAACGCTTCGGTGCAGCCGATCCTCGAGCGCTATGTCGAGCGGCTGCGCAAGGAATTGGGCGCAAAAGGCTACGCCCGCGACTTCCTGATCATGAACGGCAATGGCGGCATGATCTCGGCTCGCTTCGTCACCCGCGAATCGGCAAAGACCGTGATGTCCGGGCCGGCCTCAGGCGTCATCGCCGCCGCCTATACGGGAAAACGCGCCGGCTTCGAAAACCTGGTGACCTACGACATGGGCGGCACCTCGACCGACGTGGCGCTGATCCGCAATGCCGAGCCGGCAGTGTCCAACGAGATCGAGATCGAATATGCGATGCCGATCCATGTGCCGATGGTGGCCGTGCATACGGTCGGCGCCGGTGGCGGCTCGATCGCCCGCGTCGATGCGGCAGGGCTGATCCAGATCGGCCCGGAAAGCGCCGGCGCCAATCCCGGCCCGATCTGCTATGGGCGCGGAGGCCTGGAGCCGACCATCACCGACGCCAATCTGGTGCTCGGCCGGCTGGCGCCGAAGAAATTGCTGGCGGTCGAAAATCCGGTCACCGTCGAACGCGTCACCGGCATTTTCGAGAACAAGATTGGCCGCGCAACCGGCCTGTCCGGCGTCGAGGCGGCGGGTGCGGTGCTGCGGCTCGGCAACATGAAGATGGCCGGCGCCATCCGCATGGTGTCGGTGTCGCGCGGCCACGATCCGCGCGATTTCGCGCTGTTCGCCTTTGGCGGCGCCGGGCCGCTGCATGCGACTGCGTTGGCGCGCGAGCTCGGCCTGCCGAAAGTGCTGGTGCCGGCGCGTCCGGGCATCACCAACGCACTCGGCTGCGTCGTCGCCGACCTGCGCCACGACTTCGTCAACACGATCAACCAGCCGGTCGCCATGCTCGACGAAGCCAAGCTTCGCGAGGTATTGGAACGGCACCGAAACGAAGGTGAGGAGCTGATCGGCAAGGAAGCGGTGACGCCAGAGACGATCCGCGTCACCCACTCCGCCGACATGCAGTTCGTTGGCCAGACCCACATCATCAACGTGCCGCTGCCGTCGTCGTCGGTGACCCGCGCAACGTTGCAGCAGCTTTTCGAAAAAGCCTATTTCGCCCGCTTCAAGGTCGAGTTGCCGGAGATCCGCGCCAATCTGGTCAACCTCAACACTTCGGTCACCGGCGTGCGGCCGGCGATCGATCTGTCGCGACTGATCGATCCGGCGGGGCGCGCCAAAACGCTTGACGAAGCGCGGCGCGAGATACGGCCGGTCTGGTACGCCGGAACCTGGTACGAGACGCCGGTGTATGCGCGCGAAAAACTGCCGCTCGACGCTGTCATCGAAGGACCGGCGATCCTCGAACAGATGGACGCGACCACCGTGCTCGAACCCGGCGACCGCGCGCGCTCGGACGCTGACGGCAACATCATCATCGACATCGGCGAGGCCTGAGATGCAAAAGCTCGACGCCATCACGCTTTCGGTCCTCCAGGCGGCCCTGCAGCAGGTCTGCGACGAGATGGACCTGACCTTTTCACGCGCCGCCTTTTCGCCGGTCATCGCCGAAGCCAATGACCGCTCTGACGGCATCTATTCCGCCGTCGATGGTTCGCTGATCGCGCAAGGCAGCCAGGGCCTGCCGGTATTCGTCGGCGTCATGCAGTATTCGACCAAGACGGTGATCGAGATGATCGCCGACGGACGCTGCCTGGCGCCGGAACCGGGCGACATTTACATCGTCAACGATCCCTATCTCGGCGGCACGCATCTGATGGATGTGCGCTTCGCCATGCCGATCTACCGGAACGGCAAGATATTTTGCTGGCTGTCGAACACCGGCCACTGGCCCGACATTGGCGGCTCGGTGCCGGGCGGCTTCTCCGCATCGGCAACAGCTGTCGAACAGGAAGGGCTGCGGCTGCCGCCGGTCAAGCTGTTCAAGAAGGGCGTGCTCGATCCCGAGATCTACGCCATCATCTGCTCGAACATCCGCGTCGCCGACCAGCGCATCGGCGACATCCGCGCGCAAGCCGCGGCGCTGCTGATCGGCCAGGATAGGCTGAATGGAATCCTGGACCGTTACGGCGACGAAACAGTTGTCGAGGCGATCGCCGAGTTGCGCCGCCGTGCGGCGGAACAGATGCGCGCCAACATCTCGGCCATTCCCGACGGTACCTACCATTCCAAGGCGTTTGTCGACTCAGATGGAGTGGTCAACGAGCCGCTGACCATCGCGCTGGCGGTCGAGAAACTGGGCGACACACTGACTTTCGATTTCACCGGCTCATCAAAACCCTGTGCCGGGCCGATGAACAGCGTGCTGGCGACGACGTTGTCATCGGTCTATCTCGCCATGCGCCATATTTTCCCTGATGTGCCGATCAGTGCCGGCGCCTTTGAGCCGCTGAATATCAAGCGGCCGGAAGGCACCTTCCTCGATGCCAAGTACCCGCGGCCGGTGTCGGGCTGCGCGGCCGAGGTGTCGCAGCGCATCGCCGAAGCGGTGTTTGCGGCCATGGTGCAGGCGCTGCCGGACAAGGTGACGGCGGCGCCGGCCGGCTCGAGCGGCAATTTCGCGCTCGGCGGCAACGATCCGGCGCGCGGTCGCGACTATGTCATGTATCAGATCTCCGGCGGCGGCTATGGCGGCAATGCCGGCCATGACGGCCTGACCAATGGCTGCTCGACCATCGGCATTTCCAAATCGCCACCAGTCGAGATCATGGAGCAGGCATTTCCCGTGCTTTACCGCCACTACGCCTTGCGCGAAGGCTCGGGCGGCGCCGGTAAGCATCGCGGCGGCTTTGGGCTTGCCTATGAGGTGGAGATCCTGCGCGGCGATGCCCGCGCCTCCTTCGTGATGGACCATGGCCGCTTTGGCCCGCAAGGCGCGCTCGGCGGCAAGGACGGCGCTGTCAACACAGTGACCGTGTTCCGAGCCGGCGAGGAGCATGTGCCGCCGCATCTGTCCAAGGAACAGGACATCGCGCTGAAGGCCGGCGACCGCGTGCGCGTCGGGACACCGGGCGGCGGCGGCTATGGCGATCCGCTTGAGCGCGACCCGAAACTGGTCGCCGAAGACGTCAGGCTTGGCTATTATACGGAGGAGCAGGCCAGGGAGATGTTCGGGGGTGGTCGAGGATAAGTTCAAGTGCCGCGTTTGCGGACTGAGCCATTTCCCGGACATGCCATGGGGCGAGGATGGTAATGACCGTTCATACTTGATCTGCGATTGTTGCGGTGTCGAGTTCGGCTACGACGACGAAGGTTTGCAGCTCTGTCTCTGGCGTCGGCACCATTGGGTCGAAGTCGAGCATTGCCGATGGTTTTGGCCAAAGTCCCGGCCGGCCGATTGGGATATAGCTGCCCAGATCAGAGGCATCCCACAAGCCTACAAAGGCGTTGACGACGAGCGGCTGATCCAGGCCTATCTCGACGCCGGAGAACCGCCTCTGCGAGGGCTGACGGCCCTGAGCGCTGCGGAGAAGAAGCTGCGCTAGGGATGTCTCACCGGCATGGCGACGCCACCTGCGCCCCCTTCGTGCGTTCGCAGCGCCGTGATCGCCGCCGAGCATGTCGCTTCCGTCTCCGACGAGGGCACAAAAGACCGTAGACTTCTCCGGTCAAAGGAGATCAGGATCATGCGTCTTTTCGGTCGTTTCGTGCTTGCCGCTTCCGTCGCGATGGCTCTGGCCACCGGCATTGCTTCCGCCCAGGACAAGAAACTCAAGCTCGGCACCGAAGGCGCCTATCCGCCCTTCAACTATGCCAATGCAGACGGCACGCTGGGTGGTTTCGACATCGATCTCGGCAAGGCGCTGTGCGCTGAGATGAAGACCGAATGCGAATTCGTCGTGCAGGATTTCGACGGCTCGATCCCGGCGCTGCAGGCCGGCAAGTTCGATGCGATCATCAACATCACCATCACGCCGGAACGCGCCGAGAAGGTGGATTTCACCCACAAATACTACCAGACGCCGCCGGCCATTGCCGTGCCCAAGGATTCGACACTCACCGGCACCTCGCCCGAGGACTTGAAGGGCAAGGCGCTCGGCGTGCAGAGCGCGACCATCCACCAGAATTTCGCCGAGCAGAAATACTCGGGCTCGACCATCAAGCCCTATCCGACCGGCGATGACGCCCGTGCCGACATGGTCAATGGCCGCCTCGATGCGGTGATGGATGGCTCGATCATCCTGACCGAATGGCTGAAGAAGCCCGAGGGCGCCTGCTGCAAATTGCTTGGCACCTTGGCCCCGGACCCGGCCATCCATGGCCCCGGCGTCGGCATCGCGCTGCAGAAGGGCAACAAGGAGTTGACCGACAAGCTCAATGCCGCGATCGACGCGCTGCGCGCCAACGGCAAATACAAGGAAATCAACGACAAATACTTCTCGTTCGACGTCTACGGGAGTTAATCCCTTCACCGATCCGACCTCGGCAGCGCCGCCCGGCGCTGCCGTTTTTCATGAATGACGGAGAATTTTCTTGGCCGAACGGCGCTCCCCCTTTTACAACAGCATCGTCGGCCTGGGCGCGACCATGGGCCGGGTCGGCGGCGATTTCGTCTCGGCCAAATATTATTCCGGCATTGCCGACGAGCATCTGAACACCCGCTTGAATGTCGGTGTCCAGGACCTCAGCACCATGGGCAAGATGGACATCAAAGGGCCGGAGGCCGAGGCGCTGGTCAATCATGTCATCGTCAACGATGCCGCCGCCATGAAACCGGGCCAGGTGCGCTACTCCACCGTCTGCCGCGACGACGGCGGCATCATGGACGACCTCACCGTGTTCAGGCTCGGAGCGGAGCATTTCATGCTGGTGACCGGATCGGTGAATCGGCTCAAAATGTTGCCATGGCTGCTGCATCATGCGCAGGGGCGAAAGGCCTATGTCACCGACATCACCGCGGCCATCGCCTTCCCGACCATACAGGGGCCGCGCTCGCGCGAACTGCTGAAGGCGCTGGTGCAGGACGCCGACCTGGATGGACTGA
This sequence comes from Mesorhizobium sp. P2_E10, assembly GCF_056404235.1. Taxonomy (NCBI): domain Bacteria; kingdom Pseudomonadati; phylum Pseudomonadota; class Alphaproteobacteria; order Hyphomicrobiales; family Phyllobacteriaceae; genus Mesorhizobium; species Mesorhizobium sp. P2_E10. The sequence continues at coordinate 370,773 of NZ_JBFUEK010000001.1, read as the reverse complement.
AACGCTGGGCGTTCACATCAGGGCGCGTCGGCGAGACCAAAGTGCTGATCTCGCGCACCGGCGTGACCGGCGAGCTCGGCTTCGAACTGTTCGTGCCGGCCGACGAAGCCACTTCGATCTGGGACGCGCTGGTGCGGGCTGGCCGGGATTTCGGCCTGAAGCCTTATGGCGTGCTGGCGATGTTCACGCTTGGGCTGGAAAAGGCCTATCCGGCGCATGGCATCGACATGGACGAGAGCCGCACGCCGTTTCATGTCGGGCTTGACCGCTGGATCAAGTTCGACAAGGGCGATTTCATCGGCCGCGAGGCGCTGCTCAGGGCCCGCGACAAGGGCCTCGACGAACGCTGGACCGGACTGATCCTCGATGGCGACAAGCCGGCTGCAATGAATGCGCGGGTTCTGGCCGATGGCGAGGATGCCGGTGTCGTCACCTATAGCGACCACGGCTATTCGCTGGGCAAAGTGCTGGCGACCGCGTATCTGCGGCTGCCGTTGACCGCTATCGGCACGGAACTCAGCGTCGACATCGACGGCGTGCCGACCCGCGCGGTGGTGGCGCCGATACCGTTCTTCGATCCGGAAGGGACACGGCTTCGCGCCTGAAGATCAGGCCAATTTCGCCAGCATCGTCATGAATGTCGCGGCGTCATTTGGCCGAAGCTCGGGCTTGGCACCGAGGGCGCGCCAATCCGCCCTTCAACTATGCTGGTCGCCGAGGATGTCAGGCCCGGCTAACGATACGGCTTAGCAGACAAGATGCTTCGGCCTTAGCCGGTTTGACAGCACAGCCGCGTTGCAAAGCAATCCAACAATGCGAATGCCTACCCGACATTATTTAGACAAATCTAATAAGTTTGTTCAGTCTTTGCTAATACTTTGTTTCGATACACCTGAGCAACAACATATTAATTTCGGGAGATTAGGTTGGCACTATACTGAAGAGGTTGACCCGACACTGATTGCGAGAGGGATCATGGGCGCATCTACGCAAGCGGTGGCTGGTGCGCGTGTCGAAGCCGAGGACATTGTGTCCGCCCGGCCGCCCCGGACCGTTCTTCTCGTGCTGGCTTTTTGCTTTTGCTACATAGCCGGCGCTCTGGCGCTCTGGCCGGCAACCTTTATCGAAATGGCCCCAACCTATTTCTTGGTGCTCGCCCTCTACGGCTGGATGATTGCTCTCGCAATCGTCCTCCCTCTTGGAGTCATTGCTGCGCCGAAGCAGCCGGTTCGGGCGATGATAGACATAATCCGCCGCCGAGGGATGCTGGCCGTTTTCGTCGTCGCCACCTTCGCGCTCGGTCTCGCCGCATTCACCACCTACAAGCTGAACATTCCAACCTTCGTGCCCTTCTACGGCGACAAGGCGATGGCCGACATCGATGACTTTCTACATGGTGGCCCGCCCTGGAAAATTGCGCATTCCGTCGATTCCGAGATGACCTCCTGGATCGTCTCGCGAACCTACTATGGGACGTGGTTTTTCGAATGGTTCGGAATGGCGTTCCTTGCCGCGTTCCATACCAGGCAGCCTCTGCATCAGCGCTATCTCGTGGCGTTGGCACTGACCACCGCGGTGATTGGCACGTTTCTGGCGACGCTGTTCTCTTCAGTTGGACCGATCTTCTACGATCAGCTTCTCAACGAGACCCGCTTTGCCGACCTCTATGAGGCGTTGCGGCACTATCCTTACAACGAACATATCGTGCGCCATTCCGAATACCTGCTGCAGAACTACAGGGCAGGGTCATCTGAATTGGGCACGGGAATATCGGCGATGCCGAGCATGCATGTGGCTATTGCTACGTTGAACGCCTTCTACCTTGCGCGGCTCAATCGCTGGTGCGGTGTCGGGGGATGGGTGTTTGCCGTGTTGATCCTGTTCGGCTCTGTCTACACCGGCTGGCACTATGCCCTTGATGGCTACGTTTCCGTGGCCGTGGTGAGCTTGATCTGGTGGCTGTCCGCCAGCATTTCCGAGCGTAAGAGCCTCGCAAGTTCAAAGGGTGGCTCGGTCACGCCAGCTTGGACAGTAGCTTCATAAAAGTCGCGGCTTCCTTGGCCGACAGCGGCGCCAGCGTTTCCTCGGTGATGGCGCGGGCCAGCGGAATCAGCCGCTCGATGGCATCACGGCCCTCGGCGGTCAGGTTGACCAGCAGGCGCCTTTTGTCGACCTCGTGCTTGGTGAGGTCGACCAGGCCACGCGCCTTGAGCCGGTCGATGACGCCCTTGACCGTCGCCGCGTCCATGGCGATCAGCGTGCCGAGCTGGTTCTGCGAGGTTTCGCCGACGTCGTGCAGCTTGGCCAGAGCGGCGAATTGCGGCGGCGTCAGGTCGGCGATACGCGCGGCAAAGATCGAAACATGGCGCTGGTGCGCCTTGCGCAGGATGAAGCCGACCTGCTCCTGCAAGCGGTAGTCATGCTCGTCAGGCTCTTCGGCCTCCACCAGTTTCAGCAGATTGTCCCCGCCGCTCATCGCAAACCGTCCCAAGCCTTGATGTCGCCAACCGCCAGTCCACCCATGCGGTCGTGCACGCGCGGGCCGCAGCTCATGGCGAGACAGAACAGGATCTCGTCGGCACGCGGCCCGTCGCTGATGCCGACCTCCATGGCGTCGAAATGGCTGCGCACATAGGCGGCGTTGGTGTGGCCGAGCGGCACGTCGAGCCGCGAGCCGAAGGCGCCGACCTTGGTTGCTGACGGCACGATCGCCTTGGCGCCGCCGAGCCGCTCACGCATGGCGTAGCCGCCCGGCACATGCCACAGCGCGCCATGCTCGAGTTCACCTGACGAGCCGACGATCGTGCCCTTGCCGTAGCCGTCGATCTGTTTCACGTCACCGCCCAAGGCGGCAATGAGCTTATCCGTGAGCAGCAGGCCAAGCGGCTTCAGATCGTCCATGGCGCTCTGCAACCCTTCCACGTAGCGGCCGGCGAACGGGTTTTTCACCAGCGCCACAGCGGCGGCGCGTCGGTGCGGCGCCGCGGCGACCGGCCCGCCATCGTGAAAGATCTCTTCGGTCAGAACCGCGATCTTGCGGATCGGAAACTCAGGCATGCGCAACTTCCTTCCCTGGACTTTTGTTGGACGCGGCAAGCACCATGGAACCACTGATGCGGGCCTCACCGCCCAGAAACAGCGCCGATGCGGCAATCAGGCCGCGCCTGCGAAAATCTTCGGCGACAGCAAGGCCATTGTCCAGCGCCCGCGCCACTTCGCCAAGTGCAAGCGTGCCGACGGCCTGTGTCACCAACCGCGCGCCGAGATCGCTGTCGGGCGACAGTTCCTGTGCGGGAATGCGCTTGATGGCAGGATTGCCGGGCAGGTCTACGGCGTTGGCAATGAGCGTCGCCGCCGCATCGGCCTCGGCGCCAGTCCGCGCCAGCACAGTGACGGCGTCGGCAATGCCGAGCGAAAACGACCGGCCACGCCAACCGCTGGTGGCGACGCCGTGCACACCGTCTTCAGAGCGAATGGTGATGCGGTCGGCCATACCGTTGCCGGTGCCGGCGATCGCCAGGTTCATCGACTGGCCCTTGCCGATATGGAGAGCGCTGTCGCCGCCATTGTTGACATAGGCGCGATCGAGCTTGCGACCGGCAAGCAGTGCGGCAAGCATTTCGTCGGCTACCGACCCAGCGACAGCGGCCATCGGTGTTATGAAGCCTTCCGCCAGGGGCATGACGGCTGCTTCCATGCGGCGCGCCGTCGGGCCGTCAAAGGCGCGCGGCGCCAGGAAAAATGCCGGGAGCCGCAATTCGGGAAGCTCCTCGACCAACTCGACCAGGATCGTCTGGAAGCGCTCGACGGCCTGGGCATAGGCGGCACGACACTCATCCGCCTCGCCGAAGGCCTCGACGATCAGGTCGATCGGCCCATGGTTGAGATGCAGCCGCTTGCCGTCCTGCAGCCAGTGCACTTGCGGGCCTTGCATCACCCGGCCCCGTTCGAGCCGGCGCGGCGCAACTGCGCCAGCGGCGGCCACGGGTTCTGTACTGCCGCACCCGCGCCGCGGCGCGGGTTGAGGTACTCGCCGCCCTTGGCGACAATGTCGTCGACACTGCGGATCTCGACCTCGTAGCCGCCGAGGCTGATATAGTCGTCGCGACGCAAGGTGAACTCGATCGGCGCCACCAGCGCCGGGGTCGGGACATAGCCGAAAGCGCCTTCCGGTACGCGCGTGACGTCAACCATCAGCGTGATGCCGCCGCCCGGCCAGACATAGACCGGGGCACCACCGACGGTGACGTAGGTCTTCAGGCCTTGCACCGAACGGGTGAGGTTGACCGGGTTTTCGGTGACGCCGGCGCGCAGCGAGCCGCCGGCGCCGCCGATGAACAACACGGTGCACAAAGCGGGCTCGCAATTGTCCTCGATCAGCCCGACCGATTTCTGCAGCCGCTCCGGGAACGGCTTTTCGACCGGCTTCAAATCGTCGTCGAGCTCGTAATACGCAAACTGCTCGCCGGTGGTCGAGACCATCAGCAGCGACAGGCCAGGATGCGCGCCTTTCTTGGAATTCCATTCACCGAGGATCGACAGCGGGTCGGAAATCGAGGTGCCACCCCAGCCGAGGCCGGGTTCGGAGACCTTGAAATAGCGGCCGGGCGTCGAACGGCGGCCAATGATCTTGATGCCGGTATCCTGCCAGCCCAGCACCTTGCCGGCCTGATGCTCGGAGACGACGCCGGTGATGTGATCGTCGACCACCACCACTTCGTCGACCAGACCGCGCCACTGGGTGGCGAACATGCCGATGGTGGCCGAACCGCAGCCGACGCGCATGCGGTGCTCGACCTTGCCGTCGATGACAGGTGGTTTGCCGGCTTCGACGATGATGGTCGCACCGCCATCGATGACAAGTTCGACCGGCTTGCGGTTGCACAGATCGAGCAGCGCATCGCAAGTGGCGCGTCCCTCAGCCTTGGAGCCGCCGGTCAAATGATGCACACCGCCCAGCGACAGCATCTGCGAGCCGTATTCGCCTGTGGTGACATGGCCGATCGCCTCGCCCTGGGAGCGGACGATGGCGGTCTCCGGACCAAGGTGGCGGTCGGTGTCGATCTTCACCTTGACGCCGCAATAGGAGAAGATGCCCTCCGTGACCACGGTCACCAGATCAACGCCTTCGACTTCCTGGCTGACGATGAACGGGGCCGGCTTATAGTCGGGATAGGTAGTGCCAGCACCGATCGCGGTGACGAAGCGGCGGCCGGTGTTGATCAGTTCGCCGTCCCAGGCCTCGCCTTCGGCAACGAAGGGCACCACAGCGCCGCCGGTCTCGGCCGCGTGGTCGAGGATGGTCAGCGGATCCATGCGCACGATCCTCCCGCCGACATTGCCGTAGCGGTCGCAGGCGCCGGTGCGGCCGTCTGCGATGTAGCACATGACCGGACAGGCATCGCAGCGGATCTTTTCCGCCACCTGCTTTTCGCCGGGATCGTGGGTTTCGAAACGCTCGGCAAGTTCGCTCATTGGCGTGCCTCCTTCTCCCGTATGGCAGCGCGAATGCGGGTCGGCGTCGCCGGAACCTTGGTGACCACCACGCCGGTGGCGTGGCGGATGGCATTGAGGATGGCCGGTGCCGTCGGGATCAGCACATGCTCGCCCAGCCCCTTGGCGCCGAATGGACCTTCGGGATCGGGGACCTCGATCAGGATGGTCTCGATCGGCGGCACGTCGCCGATGGTCGGGATGAGATAGTCGTGCAGGTTTTCGGTGCGGCCGGGGATGTATTCCTCCATCAGCGCCATGCCGATGCCTTGGGCGATGCCGCCCTCGATCTGGCCCTCGACCAGCAGCGGATTGATCGCCTTGCCTACATCATGCGCGGCGGTGATTTTCAGCAGCTTCACTGTTCCCAGCTTGAGATCGACTTCCAACTCGGCGATCTGGGCGCCATAGCCATAGACGGCATAGGGTTTGCCCTGGCCCTTGGCATCGAGCGGCAGCGTCGGCGGATCATAGGTTTCCTCGGCACGGAAGACGAAGCCGCCGGCATCGACATCAAGGGCGGCAAGGTCGATGCGGCGGGTGGCCTCACCCTCGCGAATGACGATTGCCGGCCCATCGAGATGCAGGGACGCTTTTTCCGACACATTGGCGAAGCGCAGGATGGTTTCGCGCAAGGCGCGGCCTGCTTTTTCGGCGGCTTTGCCGGTGACAAAAGTCTGGCGCGAGGCCGATGTTTTGCCGGCGTCGGGGCTGATCGCGGTGTCGGCGCTTTTCAGCCGGAATTTGTCCAGCGGCAGGCCGAGCGCGTCGGCACAGATCTGGGTTATGACGGTGTTGGAGCCCTGGCCGATGTCGACGGCGCCCTGATGCAGGATGACCTCGCCCGCGGGCGAGATGCCGACCCTGATGGTCGAGGGATTGGGCAGCGAGGTGTTGCCGCAGCCATACCAGCAGGACGCAATGCCGACGCCGCGCCTTTGCTTCTCATTGGCAGCATTGAAGGCAGCGGCATCGGCAAGCGCGCGCGCCCAGTGCGGCTGCAAGGCCTCGAGGCACTCGGCGATGCCGACGCCCGACTCCAGCCTCTGGCCGGTAACCGTTTCGGAACCGTTACGAAGGCAGTTGTTCAACCGAAACGCCAGCCGGTCCAGGCCAAGCTTTTCGGCCAGTTCGTCGTAGAGGGTTTCCTGCATGATCGTCGCTTGCGGCACGCCGAAGCCACGGAAGGCGCCGGAGATCGGACCATGCGTGTGGATGGCACGGCCCTCGGCGCGATAATTCGGCGTCGCATAAGGACCGGAGGCATGCACGGGAACGCGGTTGGCGACAGTCGGCCCCCAACTGGCATAGGCGCCGGTGTTGAAATCGCCGGCGAAGATCATGCCGGTGACAAGGCCATCGGCATCGACGCCAATGGTCGCCTTCATCTCAGCGGGATGGCGCTTGGTGGTCGAGATCATCGATTCATTGCGGGTGTAGGTGAGTGCGGCCGGCCTTCCGGTCTTCAGCGCCACCAGGCCGATGAGAGGCTGCAGCGAAACATCGAGTTTCGAGCCAAAGCCGCCGCCGGTGGCGGTCGGCACGATACGCACCTTGTCGACGGAGAGGCCGAGCACCTTTGCCGTGTCGTCGCGGTCCATATAGGGCGCCTGCGTGCAGGCGACGACGACCAGCGTGTCGCCGTCCATATAGGCATAGCCGGCTTCCGGTTCGATATAGGCGTGCTCGACATAGGAGGTGTCGATGGCGCCGGACACCGTGACGACGGCGCCGGAGAGCGCCGCGTCGGGATCGCCGCGCTCGACAAAGCCGGAGGTGAGCAGGTTTGCCGGCCGGTGGTCGTGGATCAGCTTCGCGCCGCCGGCCTGTGCTTCGCCGGGCTGCAGGAAATGCGCTCGTTCGGTCCAGGAAACAGGAAAGTCTGAAAGGTCGAGATCGAGCATGGCCTCGCGCTCGCCGCCAACCAGCGCCACCGCCTCACCGCGAAAGCGCGCAAACCCTTCGGCCAGAGCCGGCTGGTCGGCGAACGGGCCGATGACGCCAAAGCAGTTCTTTCCCGGGATATCGGCGGCGGTGAAGACACCGACGATGCCAGGATGATTTCTTGCCCAGGCATCGAGATCGCCGAAGGTGAACCCGGCATGATAGTGCGGCGAGCGGACCACCAGCACGGCAAGCGCGTCGGCCGGGAAGGAATCGCCGCCGAATTTCTCGCCGCCGGTGACCTTTGGCTGGCCATCAAGACGGATCGGCGACGCGCCGACGGCATGGCCGGATTGCGGCATGCGGTGGTCGAGGCCGTTGACGTGGCGCGACGCATCCATGACCGCCGCAATGATCTTGCGATAGCCAGTACAGCGGCAGAGGACGCCGCCCAGCGCATCCTGGGTTTCAGCTTCGGTTGGGTACGGTTTCTCGTCGAGAAGAGCCGTCGCCGCAACCAGCAAGCCGGGCGTGCAGATGCCGCATTGCGCCGCGCCATGCTCGAGAAATGAGACCTGCAGCGCCGACAGTTTTCCGTTGGCCAGGCCCTCGACCGTGGTTATCGCAGCGCCGGCCACCGAGGCCGCCGGCACCAGGCAGGCGCAGACAGGATTGCCGTCGACCAGCACCGTACAGGCGCCACAATCGCCGGCATCACAGCCGACCTTGGTGCCGGTCAGGCGCAATTCATCGCGCAGCACCGAGGACAGACGGCGGACCGGCGGCACGCGGACGGAAACGGCGGCGCCGTTGATTTTGAAGGCTATATCGGCACGTTCCATGCTCATGCCGCCACCTTGTCGCCGGCGCTGTGCCCGACCGCGGCAAGCACGGCGCGGGCGACGATCTCGCGCGCCGCGTCGAGCCGGTATTCGGCGCTGCCGCGCACATCGCCGATCGGCGCCAACTCGTCCATCGGTGCGGACTGGACCGCAGCGGCGAGCGCAGGGTTGTCAGGTTGGCCACGCAAGGCTGCCTCAACGCCGGCGAGACGTTTGGCGACCGCCGAGCAAGAACCGACAGCGACGGCTGCTTCGCTGACGATACCGTCCTCGACAACCAGACGCGCGGCCACCATGGCGATGGAGATGACGAGATAACGCCGGGCGCCGAGCTTGACGAAGGTCGACGTTCCCAAGCCCGCCTGTTTCGGCACGCGGATGGCGGTGACCATCTCGCCCGGATGCAATTCGGTGCGGCGATTGCCGAGGATGAATTTTGCCAGCGGCAGGGTGCGGGTCGCCGCTGCGGAGCGCAATTCGATCTCGGCATCGAGCACCAGCAAGGGCGGCACACCGTCGGCGGCCGGCGAGGCATTGCAGAGATTGCCGGCCATCGAGGCGACATTCTGGATCTGCACCGAGCCGACTTCGCGCGCCGCCTGCTTCAGTGCATCGAAAGCCGGCGGCAAGGGATGGCGGACGAGATCGGTCCACGTCGTGCGCGCGCCGATCGTCCAATGGGTCTCGGTTTCAGTGATGCCTCGCAACGCCGCGAGGCCATTGATGTCGAGGACATTGTCGCGAAACGGCTTGCTGCCTTGCGCCGGATAGAAATCGGTGCCGCCGGCAAGGATGCGCCACGGGCCCTCGCCAAGCAGAGCGAGCGCCTCGTCGACCGTGGTGGGTTTCGCGTAACGGATCACGCTTTGCCTTCCAAAAACAAAGAGCCTTCCAAAGAGCTTTCCAGAAAAAGGGCTTTCACGAGGAGTCTGCCAGCGTGCGAGCCGGTCGAATTCATTCGTATGCAAATGATATCAAGCCGGCAGGAATTGTCAAAGCCAGAGTTTGTGCTGCTGTCCGCATCAACGCTCCGGACAAGCATTTGTTATGCCGCTGGAGGTTGACGCCGCCGGCCATCTGGTCAAGTTTCTGCAGCCGGTCGCATCAGCGGCATTTCTTCACTGGAGCCTGAGACAAAAGAGGGAGGCCCCATGGCCGACGAAGCGCTTGTTGTCATCGACCTGCAGAACGATTTTTGTCCAGGTGGCGCGCTGGCGGTCACCGGCGGCGATGAGATCGTGCCGCTGGTCAACGATTTGATCCGGCGCACCGAGCATGTCGTGCTGACGCAGGACTGGCACCCCGCGGGACATTCGAGCTTCGCCTCCAGCCATCCCGGCAAGCAGCCTTTCGAGGCGATCGACATGCCCTACGGCCCGCAGACGCTGTGGCCGGACCATTGCATCCAGGGCAGTCTTGGGTCGGATTTCCATTCGGGCCTCGCCTGGACCAAGGCTGAACTGGTGATCCGCAAGGGCTTCCGCCCGGCCATCGACAGCTATTCGGCCTTCTTCGAGAACGACCGCACGACGCCGACCGGGCTTGCCGGCTATCTCAAGGAGCGCGGAGTCGATAGCGTGACCCTGGTCGGCCTGGCGACCGACTTCTGCGTCGCCTTTTCGGCGCTCGACGCGGTCAAACACGGTTTTGCGACCACGGTGCGGCTCGACGCCTGTCGCGGTATCAATCTCAACGGCTCGGTCGAGACGATGCTGAAGCGAATGCGCGAAGCCGGCGTAAGCCTTGAAGACCACGCATCGGACTGACAGACCATGAATGCGGTGCGGGCGACAGCTTTGACGGCAGGCGCTGCGGTGGCTGTTGCAATGTTGTTTCCGGGACTGGCCTTGGCGGCCGAGGAACACGACCTGCCCGGCGCTGCCATGTCGCTGTGGTGGGGGCTGCCTTTCGCCGGTCTGCTGTTGTCGATCGCCACCGGGCCTTTGTTGTTTCCCCATGTCTGGGAGCATCACTATGGCAAGATCGCAGCGCTCTGGGCAGCGCTGGTGGTGGTGCCGCTGGCACTCGCCTTCGGCATGAATTCGGCAGCGCAAGCGGTGCTGCACACGCTGCTCACCGAATATATGTCGTTCATCATCCTGTTGTTTGCGCTGTTCACCATTGCGGGTGGCATTCTGGTGGCCGGCAACATCCACGGCACACCGCTGGTCAATGCCGGGCTGCTGCTGGTGGGGGCGATCCTCGCCTCGATCATCGGCACCACCGGCGCCTCGATGATCCTGATCCGGCCGATGCTGCGCGCGAATGACAACCGGCCGTTCAACGCCCATGTCGTCATCTTTTTCATTTTTCTCGTCTCCAACATTGGCGGCTCACTGACGCCCTTGGGCGACCCACCATTGTTCGTCGGCTTCCTGCGCGGCGTCGACTTCTTCTGGACGACGGTGAACCTTTGGCGCGAGACGCTGCTGACGGGCGGCCTTGTGCTGCTTGTCTTCCTGGCCATCGACATCGTGCTGCATCGCCGCGAGGGCGGTGCGCCGAAGATCAAGGACACGACGCCCGATACGAAAGTGCGCATCCGCGGCCTGCCCAACATTCCGCTGCTGGCCGGGGTGGTCGGCGCGATCCTGCTTTCGGCGACCTGGAAGCCGGGCGTGAGCTTTTCAGTCCTCGGCGTCAGCCTCGAATTGCAGAATTTGGTGCGCGACGCCGTCATCCTGGCGCTCGCTTTCGTCTCGCTTGCCGTGTCGCGCAAGAGCCATCGCGAGGCGAACGGCTTCACCTGGGGTCCGATCGCGGAAGTCGCAAAACTGTTTGCCGGCATCTTCATCTGCATCGTGCCGGTCATCGCTATCCTGCGGGCGGGCCATGACGGGGCGCTGTCGCCGCTGGTGGCGTTGGTCACCGCGCCCTCGGGCCAACCCAACGACCTTGCCTATTTCTGGCTGTCCGGCGCACTGTCGTCCTTCCTCGACAATGCGCCGACCTATCTGGTGTTCTTCGAACTCGCCGGCGGCAATCCGCAGCATCTGATGACCGAGGCCGCCTCCACGCTGGCGGCGATCTCGGCCGGTGCGGTGTTCATGGGCGCCAACACCTATATCGGCAACGCGCCCAACTTCATGGTCTACGCCATCGCCAGGCATCGCGGCGTCAAGATGCCGGGCTTCTTCGGCTATATGGCGTGGTCGGGCGCGGTGCTGATCCCGACGTTTTTGATCGCTGGCTTTCTGTTCTTTGGGTGAGAATGGCGCACTGATTTCTGCCGGCAGCGCCGCCCCTCATCTGGCTGCCGCCATCTTCTCCCCGTGAAAGGGAGAAGGACGCTGTCATCGCCGATTTCGCCAATCGCCAGCCTTGCAGAATGAGCGCCGAAGGCACGGCCAGCTTCTTTCTCCCCGTTCACGGGGAGAAATGCCCGGCAGGGCAATGAGGGGCGGCGCAACCGCCTGTCTCCTGGCGCTGCCGCTCAGACTTCGCAGTTTACCCCACCCCCACATAGCGGCGCACCGCTGATGGGTCGGCGCGCAATTCCTCGACATCGACGGTCTCGCGGTTGCGGCCGTTCTCGATGAAGCAGACGCGGTCGGCGACCGACAGCACGGCATCGACGCGCTGCTCGACGAGGATCGTGGACACACCCCGTTCGCGCAATTTCGACACCGTCTCTCGAATCTTGGCGATCATCGACGGCATCAGCCCTTCGGTCGGCTCGTCGAGCAGCAGCACCTGTGGTTCGATGCACAGCGCCCGCGCCATGGCCAGCATCTGCTGCTCGCCGCCGGACAACGTGCCGGAGCGTTGGCGCAGTCGCTGGCGCAGCAATGGAAAAAGGTCGAGGACATTTTCCCGCACGGCCTTGCCCTTGCCGCGCGCCATCAGCCCGATCTCGATGTTTTCGGCCACCGTCATCTCGGCGAACAGCCGCCGGCCTTGCGGCACATAGGCGACGCCGGCCTTCGGCACTTCATGCGCCGGCAGGCCGGTCAACTCCTTACCGTCGAGCCTGATCGAACCGGCGCTGGCCGGGACGAGGCCCATGATCGCTTTCAGCGTCGTCGTCTTGCCGGCGCCGTTGCGGCCGAACAGGCACAGCACCTCGCCCGTGTTCAGCACCAGATCGAGGCCATAGAGCACCTGGACTTCGCCGTAGAAGCAGTCGAGCCCGGAGATGGTGAGCGCCTCAGTCATGCACCGTCCCCAGATAGGCTTCCTGCACATCGGCGTTTTCGCGGACCTGCTCGGGCGTGCCTTCGGCGAGTATCTTGCCGGCGTTGAAGACAGTGATGCGGTCGGCCAATTGCATAACCACCGGCATGTTGTGCTCGATCAAAAGCACGGTGGCGCTTTTGGCGATCTCGCGCACCAGGGTGATGAAATTGTCGATCTCGCTGTCGGCCAGCCCTTGCGTCGGCTCGTCCAGGATCAGCAGGCGCGGCTTCAGCGCCAGGCCCATCGCCACTTCCAGCAGGCGCTGGTGGCCATAGGACAATTGCCCGGCCGGCATGTGGGCCCGGTCGGCGAGGCCGGTGCGCTCGAGCGCTGCCATGACGCCGGCACGCACCGCGCCTTTCGAGCGGCCATCGGTCAGCGTGCGCTGCACCGGCAGCGCGACATTGTCGTAGGCGGAGAGATTGGCAAAGACGCTGGTGATCTGGAAGGTGTAGGCGATGCCCTGGCGAACCCTGATATAGGCCGGCTGGTTGGTGATGTCGGCGCCGTCGAAGACGATCATGCCGGAAGACGGCTGTATGCGACCACTGACCAGGCTGACGAAGGTGGTTTTCCCCGCGCCATTAGGGCCGATGACGGCGCGGATCTCGCCCGGCATCAACTGGAAGTCGACACCGTCGACGGCGCGCAGGCCGCCGAAATTGCGCGACAGGCCCTTGGTGGTCAGCAGCGGCATCATGGCAACCACCCAAGCCAGCGCTGGCGGATGCTGCCCAGGATGCCCTTGGGGAAAAACAGCACTAGCAGGATGAGGGCGATGCCGACGATCAGCAGATAGGCGGAGGTGAAGCCGCTGGTGATGTCGGTGACATAGTACATGAACAGCGTGCCGATCAGCGACCCAAGCGTCGTGGCGGCGCCGCCGAGCAGCACCCAGAGCAGCGGCAGGATGGAATATTGCACCGAGGCGAAGCTCGAGCCGACATAGCCGAACAACAGCGCGTAGGCGGCGCCCGATGCCGCGCAGATGGTGCCCGAGACGACCACGGCGACGAGTTTGTTGGAGAAGGTGTCGTAGCCGAGCATTTTTGTCCGCTCCTCGTTCTCGCGGATGGCGACCAGCACGCGGCCATAGCGGGAGCGAACGATGGCCAGCGTGACCATCAACACGACCGAAAACAGCACCAGTGCCGTCATGTAACGCACGGTCGGATCGGTGAGGTCGAGCGATGTCGCCCCGAAGGTGAGCACGCGCGCCGGCTGCGGTACGACCATGCCCTGGTCGCCTCCGGTCCATGAGGCGAAATAGAGGATGACGAGATAAAACACCTGCGCGAACATCATGGTGACGATCATGAAGGCGACGCCGGTGGTGCGGAGTGCCAGCAGGCCGATAACAAGGGCAAGAGCCGCGCCGCAGGCCAGCCCGGCGGCAAAGGCGGCTGGCACGTTCCAGCCGAGATGAATGACGGTGAGGCCGGCTCCATAGAGCCCGGCGGAAAAGAACATGGCGTGGCCGAGGCTGAGCAGGCCGACATAGCCGAACAGGATATTGTAGCCCATGGCGAAGACAGCCAGCACCATGATGCGGGCGAGCAGGCCGTGGTGATAATCGGGCAAGACGAAGCTCAAGGCGAAAAGCAAGGCAATGACGCCGAGATGCAGCGCATAGGCCTTCACCGGCGAAGCTTCGCTCATCGCGACGCCGTCCCGAACAGGCCTTGCGGCCGGAACACCAGCACCATCGCCACCAGCATCGTGGCGATGATCTTGGCCAGGGTCGGCGAGAAGAACACCGAGATGATGCCGTCCGACATGCCGATCAGCACGGCCGCGACGACAGTGCCGCGCAGCGAGCCGAGGCCGCCGATGATGACGACGATGAAGGACAAGAGCAGCGGGTCCTGCCCCATCAGGTAATGCGCCTGGCTGATCGGCACGATCAGCACGGCGGCGACGGCCGCCAGCATGGCGCCGAGCGCGAAGACGCCGGCATAAACCCGGCCAACCGGAATGCCGAAGGCCTGCGCCGTCTCGCTGTCATATTGCGTGGCGCGCATGACGAGGCCGATCCTGGTGCGCGTCAGCACGAACCATGTCGCGACAAGCAGCAGCGCCGAGGCGGCGATGATCGAAAGCTTATAGCCGGAATACCCGAACCACGGCAGAAGAATGCGGTAGCTGAAGGGCGGCTCGACCGGCCGCGCCTCCGGACCGTAGAAGGTCAATGCCAGCTGCTGGATGATGTAGAGCATGCCGATGGTGGCGACGATGGTGGCTTCGGGATTGTAGTTGAGCCGGCGCAGCACCAACCGTTCGGCGACGAGCGCGATGGCGCCGACGATCAGTGGCGCCAGCACCAGCGCGGCGAGGAAGCCGAGTGCCGGATGGCCGCCGATAGCCGTGGTGATCGCCCAGGCCAGCACCGCGCCCAGCATGAAGAACTCGCCATGGGCGACATTGACGACGCGCATGACGCCGAACACCAGCGACAGGCCAAGCGCCGTCAGCGCCAGCACGGCGGAGGTGACGAGGCCTTCGAGGGCGGCGAGGAGGAGGTGGGGTCCGAAGTGCATTCAAGGCGCCCTTACCCTCCCCCTTGTGGGGAGGGTGACCGCGCAGCGGTCGGGTGGGGGAGTGGGGCATGGGCCGTCGCGACCCCCACCCCGTCGCACAGGCTTCGCGGACGCAAAGCCTGCTTGCCGACCCTCCCCCCAACGGGGAGGGCAAGGCGGCTCACAGCGCCTGCGTCGTGTAATCCCCCTCGGCCTCGTACAGGCCGTCCTCGATCTTGGTCTTGTGCACGACCTTCAGCTTGCCGCCTTCGACCTTGGAGATGTTCTGGATGCCGAAGCACTGGTGGATCTTGCCGTTGAAGGTTTTTGGTCCCTGCGGATGCTCGGGGCCTTCGGCGAATTCGGTCAGCGCTTCGGTCGCCTCGACCAGCTTGGCGCGGTCCTCCGGTCCCTTGTAGCCGGCATCTTCCATCGCCTTCTTGACGACGTAGAGCGTTTCCCAGCAGCCGAACATGTGCGACGCCGTCGAGACGTCCTTGGGATCGCCGACCGCTGCGCCATTGTCGTCGATGCCGACAGCGGCGCGATAGGCCTTCTGTCCGGCGGAATCATCGGCTTGCGCATAACGCGGCGAGCCCTCCCAGAAATGACTGCCGTCGAGGAATTCGAGGCCGGGGCTGTTGATGTCGGTGGCCTCGAGTGAATCCATGAAGCCGAACAATTGCGGCCGGTTGGAGCCGTAGAATTCGCCGAGTTCCTTGACGAAGGTGAGCACGGCCGGGCCGACCATCACGTGGTAGATGACCTCGGTTTCGGCGGGGATTTGCGGGAAATATTTGGTGAAGGAGGATTCCGTCGGCGGGATGGCGATCTGGGCGATGACGTCGGCGCCTTGGGCCTTCAGCGCTGGCGGCAGGTAGTCGCGATGGTCGTAGCCGAAGGCGAAATCGGGGAAGATCTGCGTCACCTTCTTGCCGGCATTGGCGGCGATCCACGGCGCCATGGACTGGATCTGGCTCTTCACATCGGTGATGCCGGGCTGGAAGATGTAGCGGTTCAATTTGGTCGAGGCGACGTGGTGACCTTCGCTGACGACGAAATAGGGGATCTTGTTTTCGCCGGCGGCTGGCGCCGAACCGATGACGACATGCGAGAACAAGGTGCCGAAGACGATGTCGGTCTTGTGCTGGGTGGCGAACTTGCCGACCACCTCGGCACCGCGGGCGGGATCGGTGCCGTCATCCTCGATCACCAGCTCAACCGGGCGGCCGTTGATGCCGCCGGCATCGTTGATTGCCTTGACCGCGGCGGCGCTCGTCTTCTCGTACCAGCGGCCATAGGCGGCGCCGATGCCGGTGCGGTGCGACTGGAAGCCGATCTTGATCGGCGCCGAGCTCTGCGCCTGGCTGTAGCGGATGAAGCCTGGGGCGACGGCAAGGCCGGCGCCGGCGGCGAGGCCCTTCAGCGCAGTGCGGCGAGAGAGAGCGGTTTTGGAGAGATCGAAAAACCCATTCTTGTCGGTCACGGCAGTTCCCCTGTTTTCGAGTTTTGACTGGCAGCAACGAGGCAAGGCCACTCCCAAGTGGGAGGGCAGAAATCGCATGTGTACAAACTAAATCACCAAAGCCGCGACCTGGCAAGCGAGCTTTGCGCAAAGGCATGCCGGTCGCCTTGTTCTCAGCCGGCGGTCGGTGTGGCAAGCAACCAGAGGCCGAAGACGGTGTAGGCGATCATCAGCAGGGTGAGCGGCAACTGGCTGAGCGCGGCGCGGGCGGGAACCGGGTGCAGGCGCCAGGCAAAACCGTGGGCGACAAGCACAGCGAGCATGTGACCGGCGATGATGATTCCGGCCTGCACATTCCACAGCCACCACGCCGAGTCGGCCCCAGCGACGACACCGGCCTCGATCTGCATGTCGGCGGTGCCGAACAGGTTCCAGCCCAGCGCAAACGGGTCCGAAAGCGCGGCAAGCGCGTATTGGCCGTCGACCAGCAGCGCTGTCAGATAATGGGCGACATGATAGGCGAGCGCGATCGGCACGATCGACCAGACCAGCAGGCCGGCAGCCTGAGTGAAGGGATGCGGGCTGGAGGCCAGACGCTGGCCTACGGCAACGGCAAGCATGAATGCAGCTGCCAGCAGGACAAGGGTCAGCACGAGGCCAAAGCTGCCGATGCCGATCAGCGCCGTGCGGCCGGGGAACTCCAGCGGATTGATGCCGAACAGGCCAAGCCAGAAGAAGGTTTTCGACAGGCCATCGAACGAGACCGATGACAGGCTGAGCAGCAGGAAAGCGATGCCGCTGAGCGGCAGCGACTCGGCATTGAGCAGTTTGGCGCCCGGCCAGCAGAAATTGAGCCGGCCATCTTCATCGCGTTCGACAATGGCGAAGCGCGCCACCATGGCGAAGAAGACGGTCAGGAACTCGCCGCGCCGGCTCCAGTGGGGATAACCGAACATCAGCATGGCAACAAAGGTGCCCAGCCAATAGAGGCCAGCGGCCCAGGCCAGCCGCGCCGGATCGTCGGGCGCCGGGTCGATCAGCTCGAACCAGGCGAAGGCGAAGAACAGGATGACGGCCGGCCAACAGCCGAGCCATGCTGGCAGTCGCGATTGCTGCGTTTCGTCACCGGATCGGCCGATCAAGCGAGAGGCGATGCGCCATGGCCCATACCACGGGTTCAGCCACGACCAGAGATCGCCGAGCAGGCCCTGCAGCAAGGCAAGCCCGACCCAGAGCAGCGTCCAGATGGTTAGGGGCAGCGGATTGGAGAGCGGATCGCGGCTGCCGAACAGGCCGGCGGCGATGAGAATTGCAAAGCCGGCAAAGGATAGCAGGCTGACGACTGCGCGCGCGCTGTCGCCGAAGGCGAAAAGCGGCAGGCGGCGGCGCCAGAAACGGTCGAGCGCGTCTGGCGGCAACAGAGCCAGGATAAGGAAGCTCGCGGCAACAGCGAGCGCGCCGCCAGCGACATAGTAACCTGTGGGGAGAAGGAGGACGTGGCCGCGGTCGGAGGCGTGGGCGAAGGCGGGGGTGGGCGAGAGGAGGGCTATCGAAGCGCCGAGGCCGAGAATCGCCTTGGCTGCCGGACGGCAGCGCTCTACGGCGCCCCCCTCTGTCCTGCCGGACATCTCCCCCACTTGGGGGGAGATCGGCAGGTCGCTCGGTCGGCGCTCTTCTTGTAGCGTTGAAGATTGGCGAAGGCAGAGATGAAAGCCAATCTCCCCCCTCGTGGGGGAGATGTCCGGTAGGACAGAGGGGGGCGCGAAGGAACTCACGCTTTCCAAGAATTCCTTCTTACCGGCATCACCCTCACACCTTGACCAGCTGCTCCACGCGATCCTTCGCCCCGAATATCCGCAAATAGCGGTCGATCTCTTTCAGGTCACCCGTCGCCTTGGCCGGGTTGTCGGACAGTTTCACCGCCGGGCGGCCATTGGCTTCCGTCACCTTGCAGACCAGCGATATGGCATCGAGGCTGTTGGTCTCCGTCGGCGCGCAGCCCTCGAAATCATTGGTCAGATTGGTGCCCCAGCCGAAGGACATGCGCACCTTGCCGCGGAAGTGGCGGTAGGTTTCCTCGATGGTTTCCACCTCGAGCCCGTCGGAGAAGATGAGCAGCTTTTGTTTGGGGTCCCTGCCCTTTTCGCGCCACCAGGAAATGATCTTCTCGCCGCCTTCGATCGGCGGCGCGCTGTCAGGGCGAAAGCCGGTCCAGTCGGCGACCCAGTCCGGCGCGTCGCGCAGGAACGAGGCGGTGCCGAAGGCGTCGGGCAGGACGATCAGCAAATTGCCGCCATAGTAGCGCTGCCAGTCCTGCAGCACCTTGTAGGGCGACTCCTTCAATTCCTTTTCCGAATTGGCAAGGGCGGCAAACACCATCGGCAGTTCATGGGCGTTGGTGCCGAGCGCTTCGAGGTCGTTGTCCATGGCGAGCAGCACGTTGGAGGTGCCGGTGAAGGCTTCGCCGATGCCTTCCTTCAGCGCTTCGACGCACCAGCGCTGCCACAGGAAGGAATGGCGGCGGCGGGTGCCGAAATCGGAAATGCGGATGCCGGGCAGCGCCTTCAGCCGCTCGGTCTTGGCCCACATCTTGGCCTTGGCGCGGGCGTAGAGCACATCGAGGGCGAAGGGGCCGAAGGCGCGCATGGCGGCGCGTGAGCGCAATTCGTTGATGATGGCGAGCGCCGGGATCTCCCACAGGGTGGTGTACGTCCACGGGCCGCTGAAGGTGAGTTCGTACTGGCCGCCGTGCCTGGAAAGCTCGTATTCGGGCAACCTGAAATTCTCCAGCCAGGCAAGAAATTCCGGCTCGAAGATCTGCTTGCGGCCATAGAAATTATTACCGCCCAACCAGATCATCTCTTTCTTCGAGAAGCGCAGCGTGCGGGCGTGATCGAGCTGCTCGCGCAACTCACCTTCGTCGATCTCGTCGGCGAGGCGCACCGTGGTGGTGCGGTTGATCAGCGAGAAGGTGGCGTCGACCTTGGGGTACATGCCCCAGATCATCTGCAGCATCAAAAGCTTATAGAAGTCGGTATCGAGCAGGCTGCGCACGATCGGGTCGAGCTTCCAGGTGTGATTGTAGACGCGCCGCGCTATATCGGTCTTTGCCATATCTCGATGCCGCCTTCGCTCGCTCCCCGCAAAAGCCTCTTAGCATTGAATTTTTGAAAGTGCTTCCGCTTTGCTGCTGGCCCGACAAAAAGAAAACGCTCGGGCCAGGCTCAGGTCGAGGTCTTGGCGCCTATCACCCGCAGCGCCGGGCGTTTCCTGCGAATGCCGATGCGACCCGCCACCGGCGCATCGGCGCGGCTGTCGGCCTGCTCCTTCTCGGCAAACAGCCAGTCGATGAACAGCTGCACGATCGGCGTCGATTTCATCTCGTTGCGACAGACGACGTAGAAATCGTCGACCGCCGGCACCGACAGGCTGAACGGGGCAACCAGCAACCCCCTGGCGAGCAGCGCGCTCGCCGTGACTGAATCGCCGAGTGCCACGCCATGGCCATGAACCGCGGCTTCCGTCGACATGCGGGCGTCGCCGAGATGGTGGCGTCGGCCGCGCTCCAGATCGAGCCCGTCGGCGGCGGCCAGCCAGGTGTGCCACTCGCGACCGTCATCACCATGCAGGAAGACATGATCGGCGAGGTCGCGGACGGTGCGGATCGGCCGGTTGTTGATCAGCGTCGGGCTGACCACCGGGAACAGTTCGAGGCCCGACCATTTGCGCATCCAGCAATCGGTCCAGCTGCCATCGCCATAGTGCACGCAGACATCGATCTGCGGGGCGCGGATATCCTTGGCGTCGTTGGAGGGGATCAGCGTCAGCCTGATATCGGGATATTGCGCCATGAAGCTGCCGAGCCGCGGCGTCATCCACAAAAGCAGCAGCGCCGGCACGCAGGAGACCGAGAGTGTTCCGGCGCTGGCCGGCCTTGTCATGCGCTGCGTGGCGGCGGCGATGCCGTCGAATGCGGTCGATACCGCCGGCAGCAGTTCGGCACCGTGCGGCGTGAGCTTCACCCGCTGGCCGGTGCGTTCGAACAGCTTGACGCCGAGCGATTGTTCGAGCGCCTTGATCTGATGGCTGATGGCGCCGTGGGTGACGTTCAGCTCAGCCGCCGCCTTGGTCAGCGAGGCATGGCGCGCCGTCGCCTCGAAGGCGCGCAACGGATTTAAGGGGGGCAAACGCTTGGCCATGGGCACCCAGGATCATTGTGAGGTTTTCTCACAAGCTGCACCCTAACAATATCAATTGATTTTTCAATGCGGCTGCCGGACACTTTGGCTCGGAACAGCATCAAGACTTGGAAATCTGCAGGCAGCCAGCGGGACAGCGACCCGGCCGGATGACGGTCAGTTCGTTAGATGTCGCCGAGGCCGCACTGCATCAGCCCAGCAGGAGGACCGGAGATGGGTTACGATCGCGGCAAGCTCGAAGCCTTGCGTCGCAAATATGGCGAGAGCCATGGCGGCGAGATGTTCGACCCGAAGTTCCGGCGCGTCGCCGACAAGATCTTTTCCAAGAGCGGCACCAGGCTGGCGCCCTATTCCGGCATTCCGACCTTCCTCGCCGCGCCCTACCGCGAAATATCAGCCGATAATCCGGATTTTGGCGATCTGCAGGTGGCAATCATCGGCGTGCCGATGGATCTCGGTGTCACCAACCGGCCGGGCTCGCGCTTCGGGCCAAGGGCGCTGCGCGCCATCGAGCGCATCGGCCCCTACAACCATGTGCTGGAATGCGCGCCGACGCATGAGCTTCGCGTCGCCGACATCGGCGACACGCCGTTCCGCAGCCGCTACCGGCTCGAGATCAGCCATGAAGACATCGAGCGCCGCACCAACCAGATCGTCGATGCCGGCGTCATTCCGCTTTCAGTCGGCGGCGACCACTCGATCAGCCATCCGATCCTGAAGGCGGTCGGCAAGAAGGCGCCGGTCGGCATGATCCATATCGACGCCCATTGCGACACCAGCGGGCTGTTCGACATGACCAAGTTCCACCATGGCGGACCGTTCCGCAATGCAGTGCTGGACGGCGTGCTCGACCCGACCCGCACCATCCAGATCGGCATACGCGGCTCGGCTGAATATCTGTGGGAGTTCACCTACGAATCCGGCATGACCGTGGTACATGCCGAAGAGGTGACCGGCCTCGGCATCCCTGCGATCATCGAAAAGGCGCGGAAAATTGTCGGTGACGGCCCGACCTACATCTCCTTCGACGTCGACAGCGTCGATCCGGCTTTCGCGCCGGGCACCGGCACGCCTGAGATCGGCGGGCTGACAACGCGCGAAGTGCTCGAACTGCTGCGCGGCCTGAAAGGCCTCAACATCGTCGGCGGCGACGTCGTCGAGGTGGCGCCGCAGTATGACGCGACCACCAACACCGCCCATGTCGGCGCCCAGGTGCTGTTCGAGATCCTGAGCCTGATGGTGTTCAGCCCCGCAATCACCGGCAAGGGAGCCTGACACTCAAACATATCCCAAGGCGGCCGCCGCGCTGGAGCCGGCGACCGCACTCAAACAAACAAGCTTCCAGAAGGGAACGACAATGACACTTCACATGAAACTCAAATCATCCATTGCCGCCGCACTGATGCTCGGCGCGACCGGCTTTGGCTTCACCTCTCAGGCCAATGCCGACGCCGTCGACGACATCACCAAGGCGGGCGCCATCAATGTCGGCATCTTCTCCGACTTCCCGCCCTTCTCCTCGGCCAGCGCCGATATGAGCATCAAGGGCTATGACATCGACGTGGCGCAGGCGATCGCCGATGCGCTGAAGGTGAAGCTCAATCTGGTCAGCGTCACCGGCCAGAACCGCATCCCGTATCTCACCGACAAGCGCGTCGATATATTGATGAGCGTCGGCTACTCCAAGGAGCGTGAGCAGGTGATCGATTTCGCCGCCGCCTACGCGCCTTACTACATCGCCGTCATCGGCCCGGCAGCGCTTGCGGTCAAAGGCAAGGAAGACCTTGCCGACAAGTCGATCGCGGTCAACCGCGGCACGCTCGAAGATACCTCGCTGACCGAGGCTGCACCGGCGTCGGCCGATATCAAGCGCTTCGACAACTACAACTCCGTCATCCAGGCCTTCATCTCGGGCCAGACCCAGCTGATGGTGGTCGGCAACGATGTCGGCGCCCAGGTGCTGGCCAAGCAGGATGCGTTGCAGCCGGAGCAGAAGTTCCAGCTGCTCACCTCGCCCTCGCATATCGGCCTCAACAAGAACGAGGACCGGCTGAAGACAGCGGTCAATGACGCGGTTGCCAAGATGCTGGCCGACGGCAAACTCGACGAAAGCTCAAAGGCCTGGCTGAAGACACCGCTCAATCCCGACAACCTCAAGGATTGATGTGCCGTGGCCTTTGCTTGGCTTCCAGGTGCTGTGGGCGACATCGCACGCGGAGCGCTCACGACGGTCTTGCTGATCGTCGTGACCACTCTGGTGGGAACGCTGCTCAGTATCCTCGGCGCGGCTGGCCGGCGAAACGGCCCGCCGCTCGTGAAGCGAGCGATTGCCATCTATGTCGAGGTGATGCGCAACACGCCGTTCCTGGTGCAGCTGTTCTTCATCTTCTTCGGGCTACCCAGCCTTGGCGTCAGGCTCGATCCGATCCTGGCGGCGATGCTGGCAATGACGCTCAACATGGCGGCCTACACGATCGAGATCGTCGGCGCCGGGCTTGACGCGGTGCCGCGCGGGCAGACGGAAGCAGCCCTCGCATTGGGCTTGAGGCCACGCCAGGTGTTCATCAAGATCGTGCTGCCGCAGGCGCTCAAGGTGATCTATCCCGCGCTGACCAGCCAGATCGTCATCATGATGCTGGAGTCCGCCGTGGTGTCGCAGGTTGCGGTTCGCGAGCTGACCTACGAGGCCGACATGCTGCAGGCCCGCACCTTCCGCTCGTTCGAGACCTATCTCGTTGTGACGATGGTCTATCTCGTCCTGTCGATGGCATTGCGCCGGGTGCTGGTTACAGGCGGGCGCCGCGTGTTGGGGGCTGGCGTGTCATGATCGAATTCACCTTCTGGGACATCGTGCGCAACCTTCTGCTCGCCGCCCGCTGGACGGTGCTGTTGTCGCTGGCCGCCTTCATCGGCGGCGGCATCGTCGGCATGGTGGTGCTGTTCTTCCGCATCGCCAAGAACAAGTGGAGCCAGCGGATTGCCTCTGGCTACATCGCGCTGTTCCAGGGCACGCCGCTGTTGATGCAGCTGTTCCTGATGTTTTTCGGCCTGCCGATGCTGGGCCTGCGCATCGAACCGTGGACCGCCGCCGTGCTCGGCCTCACCTTCTTCGCCAGCGCCTATCTCGCCGAGATCTGGCGCAGCGGCGTCGATGCGCTGCCGCGCGGCCAGTGGGATGCCGGCGCCAGCCTCGGCCTGCACTATCTGCAGGAGCTGAGGCTGATAATCCTGCCGCAGGCCTTTTCGATCACCCGCGCGCCGACAGTCGGCTTCCTGGTGCAGCTGATCAAATCGACGGCGCTGACCTCGATCATCGGCTTCGAGGAACTGGTCAGGACGTCCAACGCCATCAACAACGCCACTTTCGAACCGTTCAAGGTCTATGGGCTGGTGGCGCTGATCTTCTTCGTCATGTGCTTTCCGCTGACGCAATACGCCCGCACGCTCGAGCAACGAGCGGCGGCCCACTGAGCCGCCAGGCGGCGGACACTGGATTTAAGGGAACCAGCCGGAGCTCCGGCATCAACAGAGGAGAAACCAGATGAACAGATTGATCGCAACACCGGTCACCCGGCGCAGCCTGCTTGGCGCCGGCCTTGCCACCGCCGGCGCGCTTGCCATGCCGTCGATCCTGCGGGCGCAGGACAAGTCGCTGAAGGTCGGCGTCTATGGCGGCTACTTCAAGAAATCCTTCGACGAGCATGTCTTCCCCGATTTCACCAAGGCCACCGGCATCACAGTCGAGTCCGTCGCCGAACCGACCGGCGAGGCCTGGCTGGTGCAGCTCGAACAGGCGGCCAAGGCCGGCCAGGCCCCGGCCGACCTTTCGATGATGTCGCAAACCTCGACGCTGAAGGGCCAGTCGACCGAACTCTGGACGCCGCTCGACACCTCGAAGTTCAAGCACTATGGCGACCTGTTGCCGCGCTTCATCAACAAATATCCGGATGGCCGCGTCGCCGGCATCGGCGCCGTCGCCTGGTGGATCACGCTGGTCAGCAACACCGACGTCTACAAGGACGCGCCGACATCGTGGGCAGCCCTGTGGGACAAGGCCAACGAAGACAAGCTCGGCCTGCTGGCGCTTGCCTCCAACTCGTTCCTGCTCGAAGTGACGGCCAAGACCTTCATGGGCGGCACCAACGCGCTCGACACTGAAGAGGGGCTGAACAAGGCGTTCGAGAAGCTCGCCGAGGTCAAGCCGAACGTCCGCCTGTGGTATCGCGACGAGGCGCAGTTCGAGCAGGCGCTGAAGTCGGGCGAGATCCCAATGGGCCAATATTATCATGACGTTACCGGGCTCGCGGTCGCCGACGGCTTCCATGTCCGTTCGACCTTCCCGAAGGAAGGCGGCATCCAGGATTCCGGCAATTGGGTGCTGTCGCGCGCCTCGACCAAGGTCGACGAGGCGCATGTCTTCATCGACTATATGAGCCAGCCTTCGATGCAGGGCGTGATGTCGCGCAAGGTCGGCACCACGCCGACGCTCAAGAAAGAGGTGCTCGACCTGACGCCGGAAGAGTTCGCCTCGGTGTCGTCGGAGATCGAGCCGATCATTCCGCGCTACGACCTCTACACGTCGAAGGCCGACTGGATAAACCAGAAATGGACCGAGCTTATCGTCGGGTGAGCCCCGAAGAACTCGCCTGACCCCGCATATTGCCTCTCCCCTGACAGGGGAGAGGCCGCCGATCGCCGAATTCCCATCGCGAAGTGGGGAAACGACCATTCGCAATATTCTCCGGTTTACAGGATCAACTCATGTCCGGACTAGACATCAACGCCATCACCAAGAAATTTGGCAATTTTGCCGCCGTCGACAATGTCCAGCTGAACGTGCCGCACGGCACCTTCGTCTGCCTGCTCGGTCCCTCGGGCTGCGGCAAGACCACGCTGCTGCGCATGATCGCCGGGCTGGAGGAGCCGACCAGCGGCGCCATCGTGCTCGACGGCGAGGACATCACACCGCTGCCGACGCACAAGCGCAATCTCGGCATGGTGTTCCAGTCCCTGGCGCTGTTTCCGCATCTCTCGGTCGGCGACAACATCGCCTATGCTCTGCGCATTCGCGGCGCTTCGAAGGAAGAGCAGAAGAAGCGCGTCGACGAATTGCTGACACTGATCCATCTGACCGGCTTCGCCGACCGGCCGGTGGCCAAACTGTCCGGCGGCCAGCGCCAGCGCGTGGCCATCGCCCGCGCCTTGGCGCTGTCGCCAAAACTGTTCCTGCTCGACGAGCCGCTGTCGGCGCTCGACGCCAAATTGCGTGAAGCCATGCAGGTGGAGCTGCGCCAGTTGCAGCAGCGGCTCGGCATCACCACCATCGTCGTCACCCACGACCAGCGCGAGGCGATGACCATGGCCGATCTGGTCGTGGTCATGGGCCATGGCAAGATCCTGCAAGCGGCGCCGCCGATCGAGATCTACCGCAAGCCGGCCGACGCCTTCGTCGCCGACTTCATCGGCATCACCAATCTGTTGCCGGCGGAACTCGACAGCGCCGGGCGCACCACTATCCTCGGCACTGCCATTCCCGGCCTTGCCATGCCGGCCGGCATGACCAAGGCCTCGGTGTCGATCCGGCCCGAGGACGTGCATCTGGGCGAACCCGGCAGCCGCGCTATCACCGGCCAGGTGAGCTTCGTGCGCGATCTCGGCGGCACCATCGAGACCTTCGTCGAGGTCGGCAGCACCAGCATCATCGCCGTGACCACGCCGCGCGAGCGGCTCAACGTTGCGGTCGGCGCCAAGGTCGGCGTCGTGCTGCCGCCCGAAAGCTGCGTGGTGCTCGGCTCATGAGACGCGAAGCCCCAAGGTCGGTAGCCGACTACACACCTTTGTTCTTTCCGGGTCTGATGCTCGTCGTCTTTTTCGTCGTGCCGTTCTCGACGATGATCGCGGTGAGCTTCTTCAAGCGCAACCCGGCCGGTTTCTACACGCCGGATTTCGTCTTCGACAATTACGCCCGCTTCCTGTCGGTATTCTTCGGCGGCGTGCTCGGCTTCTCGCTGATGCTAGCGGTGCTGGTGGCCATCTGCTGCGTCGCAATCGCCTTTCCCTTCACCTATCTCCTGACCAGGCGGCCGCGCACCGTGCAGACGCTGTGGCTGGTCGGGCTGCTGTCGGTGCTGTCACTGTCGGAAGTCATCATCGGCTTTGCCTGGTCGACGCTGTTCTCGCGCACCGCGGGGATCACCAATCTGTTCGTGGCGCTGGGGCTGATGGACAAGCCAATGGCGCTGCTGCCTACCTTCGGCGCCGTGCTGACCGGCATGGTCTACCAAGCGCTGCCCTACACCATCCTGGTGCTCTACCCCGCCCTTGTGCGTCTCGACCCGACACTGCTCGAGGCCGCGCGCACGCTTGGCGCTTCGCCGATCCGGGCTTTTTTCAATGTCGTCGCGCCGGCGCTGCGAAACACCATCGTGGCGACGCTGATCATGGTCTTCGTGTTCGCGCTCGGCTCCTATCTGTTACCGCAAATCCTCGGCCGGCCGCAGCACTGGACGCTGTCGGTGCTGATCACCGACCAGGCGATCTACCAGTCGAACATGCCGTTCGCGGCAGCGATGGCGGTGTTCCTGGTGCTGATCTCGCTGGCGCTGGTCGGCATGATGCTGCTCGTCGGACGCCGGGAGAACGCGCTATGATCGAGACCTTGCTTCGCCGCTTTTATTTCGTCGTCGTCGCGTTATTCCTGGCAGCGCCGCTGATCGTCGTTGCCGGCGTCTCGGTCAACGAGAAGCAGGATCTGGCCTTCCCGCCAGTCGGCTTCTCGCTGGCCTGGTACGGGCAGATCTTCAACGATCCGGAATGGCGGCTGGCGTTGATCCATTCGGTGACGCTGGCTGTCTGCTCGGCGGCGATTGCGGTCGCCATCGCATTGCCGCTGGCCTGGTTCCTGTGGCGGCGCATCGCGCCATGGGCGAACATTTTTCAGGTGCTGGGGCTGGCGCCGTTTATCCTGCCGCCGGTGATCACGGCGCTCGGCTTCCTCACCTTCTGGGCGACGGTCGGGCTGTTCGGCCAGTTCTTCACCGCCATCATCAGCCACGCCATCTTCTTTGTGACGCTGCCGCTGGTGACGCTGTCGCTGGGTTTTGCCTCCATCGACCGTTCGCTGGTCGAGGCAGCCGCGACGATGGGCGCCGACGACCGCACCGTTTTGAAGACCGTCGTGCTGCCGCTGATCCTGCCTTACCTCGTCTCGGGCTATGCCTTCGCCTTCGTGCTGTCGCTCAACGAATACATCGTCGCCTACATGACGATCGGCTTCACCACCGAGACGCTGCCGATCAAGATCTTCAACGCGCTGCGCTACGGCTACACGCCGACCATGGCTTCGGTGTCGGTGTTCTTCGTCGCGGTGGCGGCCCTGGTGTTCGGTTCGATTGCCAGGTTCGGCGACATCCGCCGGCTGCTCGGCGCCATGTCGTCCGATGGCAACTGAATGCATCCATGCAAAAGCAACCCCCGACAATTGGTCAAGGCCTCCTTCGAGCCGTTCAATGGTCGGCGTGCCCGTACGCGTGGCGAAGAGCAAATGGTGCACTGTCACGGTAATCGTAATCCCAAGAACAAAATGGAGCCGGCGTGTCGCTTTCGGCTACATCGCGCTGTTCCAGGGAACGCCGCTCTTGATGCAGCTGTTCCTGATGTTCTTCGGCCTGCCGATGCTGGGCCTGCGCATCGAGCCATGGACGGCCTCCGTGCTCGGCCTCACACTGGCGCAATACGCCCGCACGCTCGAAAAGCAGGCGCCGAAGCGCTGAGCCGCAAGCATGTTGTGTTGATCGGTATCGACGGCGAGAGCGCAGAGAGATGGCGGACCGTCACTGCTTCGACGACCGTGCCCGTGCTGCCTTTGATCCCCGACTAGCCGCGGCCGTCCGCTTTTAAGATGGCATCGCCCCCCAAACCTCCATTTCTGAGTCGGCGACGCAGCGCGCGGCTGCCGCACGAATCGGCTTAAGTCAAGAAGATTCCAGCTTGCGAGCCGGGTATTTTGCTGACATGCTCAATTTTTTATGGGGTTTTGCACCGTGGCAGGTGTTCAAATGGAAGGGCAAAAGCATGGCAAAGGAATCTTCGAATACCGCTTCTTCTGAAAAGAAGGCGGACGCAAATCTGATAGGTAACGCAGAAGGAAACGGGCTGAACTTCATGGGAGTCCAGGCTCGCGAAAACGGAGGCCCCGGCGACGCTGTAGGTGTCGACAAGATACGTGACCTGCTGTTCGGTAACCAGATGCAGGACTATGACCGTCGCTTTTCCAAGCTTGAAGAACGGGTCTTGCAGCGCTTCAAGGATGTCGAATCCGAAGCCAAGCGCAATCTCGACATGTACGAGTCAAATGCAAAGAAGCAGGTCGATTCGCTTGCGGGGCAATTGCGGAGCGAAAAAGATTCACGAGCCGATGCTGACAAGGAGATTGACCGGAATCTTCGCGAGCAAAACCAGGCACTTGAAAAGCAGGTGCGCGCGTTGTCGGATCAATTGAGCGCGCTTGAGCGCGACGTTGCAGACCGGATAAATCGAAACGATCATTTGCTGCGTGAGGAAATCAAGCAGAAGAATGAAGGCGTTCAGATGCTGATAGAGAAAATGTTTGCCGATGTCAGCAACGTCAAGACCGACCGAAATCTCTTGGCTGGCCTGTTTGTCGAGGTTGCAAAATGTCTGAACCAGGATCCCGTCGGCAGCAAGGGCAACTCGGACCGTAGTTGGAAAGTGAGTTGATGGGACCTTGACGTCAACCGTCGACCCAATCAACCTTCCGCAAAGAACAGCCTCGAACGATACAGAGATTGATCGCGAGGCTCTGGCTCGTCTTTTGATCGAAATTGCCCGGAACGTTGATCCGGACTACCGTGCGCGTTTCGACGGAGTTCCAACCGCCGATCCTCGCATGGAAACGCTGCGCCAGTTGCTGGTCAGCCGCGAAATTTCGGAGCTTTCACGGGTTACGCATCTGCTCGACGAACCCGAGCAGCTTGCGGCAGCAGTGGGCGACGTTCTCCCCAGTGCAGCCGCACGAGCGCCTCATGCGCAGCTCGGCGAGGCCCTTGCGCCAGCTGTCGAAAGGGCTGTGCAACGGTCGATCCAGAAGAGCCCGCGCACGCTGACGGATATATTATACCCGGTGTTTCTGCCGGCAATTCGCAAGTCGATCGGGGAAAAGATCGACCAGACCTTTCAGTCGCTGAATGAAACTTTAAGACATATATTTACCTGGCATGGTCTCAAGTGGAGATTTGAGTCCTGGAGGACTGGCGCCAGCTTCTCGGAAGTTGTTCTGAAGCATTCTCTTGTCTATCGCGTAGAACATGCCTTTCTCATTAGCCGCAATTCCGGGCTATTGATTGCGCATGTAACTGCCGATAATGCAACGAGCGAAGACCCTCAACTCATTTCCTCGATGCTTAGTGCAATTCAGGATTTTGTGAAAGACTCATTTAACGAGAAAGAGCAGAGCAGCCTGGACACTATTCGTTTTGGCGACCTTCGTCTCTGGTCAGAAGTTGGACAATTTGCGACTTTGGTTTCGGTAATCCGAGGAAATCCGCCAGAGGAATTACATGAAATAGTTCGCGATGTATTGCTTCGTATCCATGAGGAATCCTCAGAGGTTTTGGCGGAGTTTGACGGCGACAGTTCGCAGCTGGCCGGCGTAGAGTCGCAGTTGCAGACATGCGTCGAGCTGAAGCAGGAGGAATCGAACCAGGGATTTCCGTGGCTGGTGGTGACTGCGGCCCTGCTGCTTTTGAGTCTGGCAGGCGGCTGGTTCTTTCTTTCCTGGCAATCCGGGCAGCGCTGGCAGGCCTATGTATCGCGACTGGGGACCCAGCCGGGCATCATCGTGGCCGAACAAGAGATACGCGGTGGCCAATTCTACATTGCCGGCCTGAGGGACCCGCTTGCCGCCGACCCACAGTCGCTGTTGTCGGGAACGCAGGTCGATCCCGCCCGCGTTCATTCGCAGTGGCGGTTCTATCAGAGCATTGAGCCGGAGTTCGTGTTGAAGCGGCTGACGGCGTCGCTGACTCCGCCGGATACAGTACGACTTTCGATCGTCAATGATCGCATCGTTGCCGAGGGTGAGGCTCCCGACACGTGGATCAACCGGGCGCAGGCCGCCGCCCAGCAACTTTCGGCGGGCGGACCGGAATTCGACATCTCCAAGGTTCGCGATGTGAGCCCCGAAGCACGCGCGGCGGAGCACTGGCAGGCCTATGTATCGCGACTGGGGACCCAACCGGGCATCATCGTGGCCGAACAAGAGATACGCGGTGGCCAATTCTACATTGCCGGCCTGAGAGACCCGCTTGCCGCCGACCCGCAGTCGCTGTTGTCGGGAACGCAGGTCGATCCCGCCCGGGTTCATTCGCAGTGGCAATTCTATCAGAGCCTTGAGCCGGACTTCGTGGTGAAGCGGCTGACGGCGTCGCTGTATCCGCCGGATACAGTACGGCTTTCGATCGTCAATGATCGCATCGTTGCCGAAGGTGAGGCTCCCGACACGTGGATCAACCGGGCGCAGGCCGCCTCCCAGCAGCTTTCGGCAGGCGGACCGGTATTCGATATCTCCAGGGTCCGTGATGTAAGCCCCGAAGCACGCGCGGCGGAGCGCTGGCAGGCCTATGTGTCGCGACTGGGAACCCAGCCGGGCATCATCGTGTCCGAACAAAAGATACGCGACGGCCAATTCTATATTGCCGGCCTGAGAGACCCGCTTGGCGCCGACCCGCAGTCGCTGTTGTCTGGAACGCAGGTCGATCCCGCCCGGGTTCATTCGCAATGGCAATTCTATCAGAGCCTTGAGCCGGAGTTTGTGTTGAAGCGGCTGACGGCGTCGCTGTATCCGCCGGATACAGTACGACTTTCGATCGTCGATGATCGCATCGTTGCCGAGGGTGAGGCTCCCGACACCTGGATAGATCGGGCGCGCGCAGCGGCCCGACAGCTTTCGGCAGGCGGACCGGAATTCGACATCTCCAAGGTTCGTGATGTGAGCCCCGAAGCACGCGCGGCGGAGCACTGGCAGTATTATGTGTCGCGACTTGAGGCCCAACCGGGAATCATCGTCGCCCAACAAACGGCGAGGGGCGGACATTTCTACATTTCCGGCCTGAGAGACCCGCTTGCCGCCGACCCGCAAGCTCTGCTGTCCGGAACGGAGGTTGATCCTGCCCGCGTTCATTCACAGTGGCAATTCTATCAGAGCCTTGATCCGAAGTTCGTGGTGAAGCGGCTGACGGCGTCGCTGACCCCGCCAAAATCGGTCCGCCTTTCGATCATCCAGGGTCGCATCGTTGTCGAGGGCGAGGCTCCTGCCACGTGGATCAACCGGGCACGGGACGCCGCCGAACAACTTTCAGCGGACGGAGTGGTTCTGGATGTCTCGCAGCTGCGTGAGCTGAACCTTGCAGAACTTAATCATTTGCGAGAAGCCATCCAGGCGACCGATATTTTCTTCTCTTCCGGCAAAGTTGTGCCGGGACCAGAGCAGACGCCGGTTCTCGACAGATTGGCGGATCAACTAAAGGAATTCGCCCAAAATGCCCGCAAGTCAGGCGTAACGGCGCGGTTCATGTTGACCGGGCATTCGGACACCACGGGCCGTGAGACGGCCAACGCGTCGATCAGCGCCGCCCGCGCCGAGACAGTTCGTGCGCTTCTCAACAAGCGCGGCGTCGCTCCGGAACTGCTGCTGGTTCGGGGCGCGGGCACCTTTGAGCCGGCAGTGCCTGAAAATAGTCAAACTGGTAGCTCCATCAATCGCCGAGTTTCGGTTACGGTAAACCTGGACTAGGGCGGAGCCCAAGATGTTGCAAAAAAAGATCTGTATGTTGGGCGGGTTCTCCGTCGGAAAGACGAGCCTGGTTCGCAGGTTTGTGCAAAGCATCTTTTCAGAAACCTACCTGACCACGGTGGGAGTGAAAATCGACAAGAAGAGTGTCGCACTCCCGGACAAAACCGTGGATCTGATTTTGTGGGATTTGGCCGGCGAAGACGATATCGGCTCATTCCGCGTCAGCCATGTGCGAGGTGCGACCGGGCTCGTGCTTGTCGTCGATGGAACCCGCGCCGCTACTCTTGCCGCAGCGCTCACGCTGCGCGAGCGGGTCGAGGCCGAATTCGGCGCTATGCCGTTTGTATTGCTGTTCAACAAATCCGATCTGGCCGATCGGTGGGAAATATCGGATAGCGAGATTGACGAACTGAGGCAACGTGAATGGCAGATCTATCTAACAAGCGCGCTTTCGGGCGAACATGTCGATGATGCGTTTCTTCAACTTGCTTCGATGGTCACCAAATAGACCATGCATAGATTGCCAAGAGAAGTCGGAAGCTGGATTTACAATTTCTTCTACAACGAGCACTCTATCGCATATGTGAAAATTGACGCCCAGCTTTGCATAGCGGCGAAGGGCGGTAACGTTAAACATTACGGGCTCTCATCCCTTCGCATCGGTAAGCCTGTTACCGATCAGCTTGAATTCATGGAAGGTTTGCTGCCTTGCCCGGAGCTTCCATATCATATGCCCATGGTCGAACTGCCCAGCGGGCGTGTCGCGGACCTTCATCTTTTTGCTGACGATGCCTGCGTGTGGCTGCTCTTTCTTGATGCCACTGCCGAACGCGACAACAGGCAGCGGCTGCAACAGAAGGCTTACGAAATGACGCTCCTGCAAGAGAGGGAGCGTCAACTCAACGAGAAATTACAATCGATGAACGAGGCGTTGAGGAAGAGCCAGGAGGGATTGGCGCATGAATACCAGCGTGCCGAGACCCTACTCCTCAACATTCTTCCGGCGTCGATCGCGGAGCGGTTAAAAGCGCACGAACAAATTGCAGACAACCACGCAGAGGTGAGTGTGCTTTTTGCCGACATCGTTGGTTTTACGGAAAGAGCGCGGAGCGTCGGAGCCGAGACGACGCTCGCTATGTTGAATTACTTCTTCAAGGCGGCGGATCTGCTCTCGGAACGATACGGCTGCGAAAAGATCAAGACAATCGGCGATTGCGTGATGGCGGTCGCTGGCCTGCCCGTCGCGCGATCCGATCATGCAGAAGCCCTTGCCCACTATGCACTTGAACTGCGGAAGGCGGTGAAGCGCGAACGCTTCGCAGGAGAACCGATAAGACTCAGAATTGGAATTCACTCAGGACCAATCGTCGCGGGCGTCATAGGCGAAAGGCGGTTTGCCTATGACCTGTGGGGCGACACCGTTAATCTCGCCGCACGTATTCAAACGTCCGCGGAGCCCGATGAAATCCGTATTTCGGATGCAACTCGCAAACTGCTTGGACCAGATTTTGCTTGCGACCCTCTCGAGGAAACGGAATTGCGTGGTACAGGTCGTGTGCGAATGTGGCGGCTCCCGGCCTGATTTGCCGCTTGGCAGTGCCGACCCTGGAGCGCATCGCATCTCAAGCTAGGTGCGCAAGCACTCGACCACCGAGCGACCGTCAAAGGATCCTGAGATTAAACGTCCGCTCTCGTTCTTCCCTGCATCACCATGCAGTTCCAGCCGACCACCATCGGCAGGCAATTGGCAACCTGCCATCGCATCCTGCTCCTGACGCCTCAGGATCGATGATACACCATTACAGTCCGGGGCTGCACAAACCTAGTACGGTCAAGCCATCGGTGCCGCGCCGCGCCGCTCGAGCGCGGTCTTGCGGATGATCTCCGCGATCTCCGGGCTGCTGCCGCACAGCATCTGGAAATCCGCCGAGTGCAGCGACAGGAGTGAGACCACCGTTGCGGCGCTGACGGTCGCCATACGCGGTTCGCCGCTGATCAGCGCCATCTCGCCGAAGAAGGCGCCAGGGCCAAGCTCCACCGGATTCGGCGTCGCGACGCTGACGCGCCCCTCCACGACGAAGAACATCCGATCACCGGTCTCGCCAATGCGGCAGATCACGGCGCCCGCCGGCACCGTGCGAGGTCTTAACGCGCGCACGATCTCGACCAGCACGGCCGGGCCGAGCTTCTGAAACAACGGCACGGCGGCGACCAATTGCCAATTGCGGACGAAATCCCCGCGACGGACTTCTTGATAGAAGCCCGTGGCAAGAATGCCGGCCCAGAGCCCGAAGATGCCGATGCCACTCATCATGACCGCCCCGGCAAGGACGCGGCCGGCGAAGCTTTGCGGGATAGTGTCGCCATAGCCAGTGGTGGACAGCGTGACCACCGCCCACCACATTGCCTGGGGGATGCTGCCGAACTTTTCCGGTTGGATGTCGCGCTCGATGACATAGGCCGCGAGCGCGACAGCGAACAGAACGACGCCGAAGACCGTGGTGACGCCGATCAGGTTGCGCGCTTCGCTGGCCAGGACCCTGCCCAGCAGCGGGAAGAAAGTCGAGTCGCGCAGCGGTTTCAGCAGCCAGACAGCACAGTAGAGGCTCCGGTCGGGCGTGCCGACGAGCAGAAATGCGGCAAGTGGAACCAAAACCGCGAGCACATCAATGACGATTGCCGGCGTCCTGTCCCGAACCCCGCCCGCCCGGCGCTTGAGCAGCGTCGCGGCCAGTTGCAGGAGATAGGCGCCCCAGATGACAGCGAGCAGGGCAGCCAGAGCCAGTCTGCTTCGTCCGGACATGTCCGGTATTGTGAGCGCAGCCACCGCCAGCAACCCTGGCGCAGCCAGCACCGCGTTGAGCGGCGCGTAAATTCTTAAGAAAGGCAGTACCGACATTCTATGCCCACGAGCGGCTACTACCTTCCAAAATAGATGCCTTCAAGGCAAGCGCAAAGGTGCTTGCTGTCGCTGCGATGTTCTGTGCATCACCAACGGTGAACTCAGATGTCCCGGATTGCTTCGTGACCGGACGTGAACAGACAAGCCATAACCGACGAGAATGACCCGATCCGGACAATTGTAACAGCGACGGAAAACTGAAATATCGGGACGTCGCTTCACTCGAGCCCGATCCACACAAAGCCGTCCTGCTTTCGACAGGGGTATACGATCAGCTTTGCGCGGTTTTTCGAAATGTTACCCGCGAATTCATAGCCCGGCGCGGTACCATCCTGCTGCAGCCGCGCCCAACCCCTGATTTCGCCAGTAGACAGGTCGAAACAACTCTGATGCCAGCGGCAGACCAGGCCAAGATCTGCGGTGATCGTGCTCTCCGTGTGTGGGAGCTTCAGCTTTTCGGCCTGAGCGGAGCTTCGGCGCTCGTAGAACGGCAGATGAAGATGCGGGCAGGCATTGTTGAAGGCGCAATAGCTGTCGGATCCGCGAACGACGACGATGTCGTAATCTTCAAAATCGAGAATCCGGCGTTCATATGGCCCAACCTCGTCTTCGGCAAAAGCGCGAACCCACCTCCTGCCGCCGTGACGGATGGTTTCGCGAAGCCCCTTGGCATTCAGGTCGGCGTCAATTTCGGGCTTCAGCCTGACGATTTCGAACAGGCTCGTGCGCTCGCCGATACCGCGAAGGCGTACCCTGACGAAGTCGCCGATTTCCACCTTGTCGGCGATCTGGTCGCGGAGGGCCTCGGATATCAGCAGTCGCGTACCGGCATCCTTATTGGCGGCCTCGACCCGGCTGGCCAGATTTACAACGTCGCCGATGGCCGTGAGACGTTCGTGTCCAGCAAAACCCAATGTGCCGATGACGGCTTCGCCATAGTTGAGGCCGATACGAATATCGAAATCGATGCCATACATCGAGGCAAAGAACGGCTTCAGACGATCGACTGTGGCGAGGGTCTGAAGTGCGGCGTTTACGGCGCGGAGCGGAGCGTCGGGCTGGTCGTCGATACCGAATATTGCCATGAGCCCATCGCCGATCAGTTTGTCGATGAAGCCGCCATTCTGCTCGATGATGTCGCCGACCTGGGCAAAGTAGCGATTGAGCAGATACATCACGTCGTAGGGGGAAAGCCGCTCCGACAGCGCTGTGAAATCGACAATGTCGCTGAAGAAGACCGCAACATGCCTTGCTTCGCCGCAACGCGTGGCGGCAGAAGTGCCAAGCTGGCTGGTGATCATCATGTCGGTTTCGTCTAGCACCAGGCGTCGGACGCGAAGCTCGCCTTCCGGCCTGAGCTGACAGGCCAGCCGAACCTCATCGGCCAATCTCAACCGGTTCGCCATCAGGGTTTCGTCCGGATTCCGGTCCGGGCAAGCCTCAATGCCGTCGAGAACCCAAACGCGGCATGTCGAGCATTTCGCCCTGCCACCGCATGCGTGGGCAAATGGCACGCCCGATCTGAGAGCCGCCTCAAGCAACGTCTCATCCGCGGCCACGTCGAAATCCACTCCGTCGGGTAAAGCGGTTACTTTGGTCATATCACCGAACACAGGTCCGTCGCGTAACTGGCTTGTCAGTGTAGCACCAATCGGCTCAGGCGATAGAATCGTGCAAAAATTCGGGCACCGACGAAGCCGAAATGGTTCCGTTGCGAAGATCGTGAGCTGGTGCACTCTCTGTTGGCTGGCGGGGCGATGGAAGAAACCGACGCAGCGATGTGATTGCGTCCGAGCCTCTGACCCACCGCGGTCCGACGACAGGCTCGGCTAGTCTAGCCCCAGCGCTCTTTGCGAGGAACGACCGCTCTGCATCGGTGGTGATCGTCCGCCTGCCGGAACACGAATGTCGGCTCGTGGCGCTCAGCGGACCCTTCGATGGGCTATCACGGCGCGCCGTTTATTTAGCCACAATGTCAGGACATCGCGGCCGCCGGGCGTCGGCGGCCATCCGTTTCAATGCCCGAAGGATAGCTGCGGCACGATCCGGTCGCGGCGCAGCCAGCGCGCCAGCAGCAGCGCCGCCACCACGGCCAGTCCCGAGGCCAGGCCGATCCAGATGCCGACGCCGCGCAAGCCGAAATGGAAGGCGAGCAGCACGCCGAGCGGCAGGCCGACGCCCCAATAGCCGATCGCGGCATAGATCATCGGCACCTTGGTGTCGTGCAGGCCGCGCAGCATGCCGGCGGCCACGGCTTGCGCACCGTCGAAGATCTGGAACAGCGCGGCAAACGCCAGGAACGACACGGCAAGCGCGACCACCCTGGCATTGGCCGGATTGGCGAGATCGATGAAGGCGCTGATCAGGAGATGCGGCCACAGGATCATCGCCAGCCCCATCAGCGCCATGAAGGAGACGCCAATGACAAAGGCGGTCCAGCCGGCGCGGCTGACACCCTCCGGATTGCCGGCGCCATGGGCGAGGCCGACGCGCACCGTCACCGCCTGGTTGAGGCCGAGCGGCACCATGAAGGAGATCGAGGCGATCTGGATGGCGATGGCGTGCGCTGCCAGCGAGGCCGCGTCGATCAGGCCCATCAGCAGCGCCGCCGCGTTGAAGATCGTCACCTCGAAGGCTAGAATGCCGGCGATCGGCAGGCCGAGCCGCAGCAAGCCCTTGAAGCGCGGCCAGTCGGCGCGCCAGAAGCGCCCGAACAGGCGGTAGCGCCGGAACTTTCTCTCGAGCATCACCACCACGGCCAGGCCGACGAACATCAGCATGCTGGACAGGGTGGTGGCGAGGCCGGAACCGGCAATGCCCATCGAAGGAACGCCGAGATTGCCGAACATGAACAGCCAGTTGAAGAAGACGTTGCAGGCGACGGCGACGAAGACGATGACCAGTGCCCAGCCCGGCCGCTCCAGCGCCGAGATGAAGGAACGCAGCACGATATAGCCGTAGAAAGGCAGCACCGCCCATTCCAGCCAGCGCAGATAGATGCCGGCCTGATGCGCCAATGCCGGCTCCTGGCCCATGGCGAGCAGAATGGCCTCGCCATGCCAGAGCACGAACCAGATGGGAATGCAGATCAGGATCGCCAGCCACAGGCCCTGGCGCACGGTGCGGCGCAGGTCGCGCACCGAATGGCGGCGGCGGCCAAGTTCGGTGGCCATCATCGGCGAGGTCGCCAACATCAGGCCGAGGCCGAAGATCAGCGGCATGAAATAGAGGTTGGCGCCGAGCGCGCCGCTGGCCAGCGTGTCCGGCCCCAGCCGCCCCATCATCATGACATCGGTGGCGGTCATCGCGGTCTGGCCGAGATTGGTCAGCACCATCGGCCAGGCGAGCGCCAGCGTCGCCCTGATTTCCTGACGCCAAAGATTTTCCGGTGCGCGAGCACCGGCCTCGATCGCAGACATTTTCCGCTCTTTCCAGATACGGCACGTCGGCAATGAGCCGGAAGCCGCATATCAAACGGCAAAACCTTCGGTTTCGCGGCGTTTGGGCCGTCTTTTGAACGAAACACTAGACGAAGGCAAGGGAGGAGGGATGGTGAGCGATTGAGCCAGAGGCGAGCCGGGAGCCGCCGGTGCCGCGTTCACTTGCAGGCCCAGGGCTGCTACGGATTGCCCGGCATATCGGCAGCCGACGCAGTGCCGGGAGGTTTGGATGCAGTTCAGACAGCGAAAAAACCCGGCCGCGATCCCGCGAACAGCGCCGTCCTTCGAGCATATCGTCACCGAGGCGAGCGACAGTTTCCTGTGGCGTCTCGACGACTATCCGTGGGAACGCAACGTCTGGAACTTCCACCCGGAATATGAAATCCACCTGCTGCGAAAATCCTCCGGCGTCGCGCTGGTCGGCGACCATATCGGCGAATTCGGCCCGGGCTATCTCTCGATCGTCGGCGGCGGACTGCCGCATGACTGGGTCACGGCGGTGCAGCCGGGCGAGCTGATCGAAGGCCGCGACATCGTCCTGCAGTTCGATGCGCAAAGGCTGCGCGGATCGGCAGGCCTTTTGCCGGAACTGCGCGAGCTGGAACCGTTTTTGGAGCGGTCGCTGCGCGGCATCGTCTTCCATGGCTACACGGCGCTGAAGGGCGCCGAGATGATGGAACGGATGGGCAAGGTGCATGGGCTCGCCCGACTCTGCCTGTTCCTCGAACTGGTGGATCTGCTGGCCAGAACCGACGAATATGAATTGTTGTCGTCGCCGGATTTCTCGCCGGTTCTGGATGCCGTTTCGCTCGACATCGTCCAGCGCACGCTGACCTATCTGTTCCAGCACTTCGCCGAAGATTTGAAACTGCCGGAAGTGGCGGAACTGGCGGGAATGAGCGAGAGCACGTTTTCGCGTTTCTTCCAGAAGAACACCGGCAACAGCTTCAGCGACCACCTTGCCAAGCTCCGGCTCTGGCAGGCCTGCAAGCTGCTGGCGGACACCGATATTGCCATCACCGACATCTGTTTTCAGGTCGGCTACATGAACATCTCGAACTTCAACCGGGCCTTCATGCGCAAGCACAAAATGACGCCATCGTCCTATCGCCGGCTGTCGCGGCAGCGGCTGACAATGCGGGCTTAAGCACCCTCAAAAACACCGCTTCAGACTCAACCAATACTTGTGTGACGAGGTCTGCAAGTCTGCGCCGGTTTTTGCGCTGCACAATGCATAAAAGTACAGGTCTGGTGCAACGGGGCTTCTAGCATGGCCCGCCGCAACTCCGCATCTTGGCGATGGGTGGCTTGTCGCTCGGGCGATAGTGAGGATCGCACAACCCGAGGACTTGCGCTTCCTGCGAGTGTTCCTGGAGGAGAAAAGATCATGCAACCAATTCGGCTCGCTGCGAGCTTGAGCGCAGCTTTCATGCTTTCCGCTACCGTATCCACCGTGGCCCTGGCGCAGGCGCCGGTCTGCTCGGCGCCGGTCAAGGTGCTGGCGCAGCCACGTGACGGCCTGACCCTGCTGGAGGACTCGAAGGACGAGTTCCAGAAGCTCGCCGGCGCCAGCTTCCAGATCGACTACCTCAACGAAAACGACCGCCGGGCCAAGTCGCGCGCCGATGCGTCCACCGTCGGCAACTACAACGTCTACTATGTCGATGAAGCCAACGTCGCTTTGTTTGCCTCGTCGAAATGGATCGTGCCGCTGACCGACTATTATCCGGCTGACTACGACTATGCCGACTTCGATCCGGGCCGCCAGAAGGTCGCGACTTATGATGGCAAGGTCTGGTTTGCGCCGCTGACCGGCGGCGGCGACCTGATGGTCTACCGCAAGGACGTGCTGGAAGCCGCCGGCATCCAACCGCCGAAGACGCTGGACGAGCTGATCGCCGCCGTGCCGAAGCTGACCAATCCGGACAAGGGCATGTATGGCATCGCGCTGCGCGGCGCGCGTGGCTCAGGCGCCAATGTCTGGCGCTGGATGCCGTTCTTCAAGGCGTATGGCGGAAAATGGTTCGACGGCGACAAGCCGGCTTTCAATTCGGACGCCGCCATCAAGGCGACCGAGACCTATCTGCAGCTGTTCAAGGATTCTGCACCCGGCACGCAGACAGGCAGCTGGGATGAGTCGACCGGCGCCTTCCTGTCCGGCCAGGTCGCCATCCTCGTCGAATCGACGCCGCTGTCGGGCATGTCGGTCGATCCGAAGACGTCGCAAGTAGTCGGCAAGGTCGGCTTCCTGCCGCCACCGTCGCCGCTGACCGGCGGCGGCTACGGCCATGGTCTCGCCATCGCGGCGAAAGCCAATGCCGATGACGCCTCCAAGAAATGCGCCGGGCTGTTCATCGCCTGGGCGACGTCGAAGGAAAACGAGAAGCGCCGGCTCGATGCCCACCAGTTCGGCGAACTCAACCGCACCAGCATCCTGTCCAGCAAGGAATTCGCCGACATCTACGGCGCCGATCTCGGCCAGGCGCTGGCGGAGACCGGCAAGGTCACGGCTGTCAACTTCTGGCAGGACCCGCGCTGGCCGGATCTCGGCGACCGCTGGGGCATCATCCTCGAGGAGCTGGTCACCGGCACCCGCACCGACATCAAGGGCGGCCTCAACGAGCTTGAAGCGTATGCCAACGAGCTGGTGAAGAAATAAGCTATCCTCCCCCTGCGGCGCGCGATCCGCGGCATTCGAGCGAATGTCGGGATCTGTGCGCCGCAGGATTTCCGCGCTCCATGCCAGCCAAGCGTTCGAGACACGCGAGATAGATACCGATGCCGCGACGTTCCTCCCTGCCGGTCACCTTTGTCGTTCCGACGCTCGCCATCCTTTTGGTGCTGTCGATGGTGCCGACGCTCTATGCGATCGTCATCGCCTTGCAGAACCGCGAGCTGAGCTCGGCGACCTATTCCTATGTCTGGTTCTCGAATTTTTACGACCTGTTCTTCGACCGCCGCTTTCTCAACGCCGTCTGGGTGTCGGTGAAATGGGAAATCGTCACCGTTGTCGCCACCATGGCGGTGGCCATTGGCCTCGGCGTGCTGATGTTCGAGGTCGCGTCACCGCGCCTGCGCAATTTCTACTGCCTGCTGTTCATCATCCCGGTGCTGCTGCCGCGTGTGTCCGCCGCCTTCGTGTGGAAGTTCGCCTATCATCCGCTCTACGGCATCGCCACCTACCCCTACAGGCTGCTGACCGGCGGGCTGATCTTCGATCCGCTGTCCAAGCCGTCGACGGCTTTGTTTGCCGTCGCCTCGGTCGATGTCTGGCAATGGGGGCTGTTCTTCGCCGTCATCGTGCTGAAGCTTCTGGAAACCCTGCCACCGCAGCCGATCGAGGCGGCGCGGCTCGATCATGCCAAGCGCTGGCAGATCCACGCCTATGTCACCTTGCCGATGCTGAAGGCGCCACTGATCAGCCTGATGTTCGTCAAGATGATCGAGTCTCTGCGCTCCTTCGACCTGATCTATGTGATGACCCGTGGCGGACCGGGCGTCGCCACAGAAACGCTCGATATGTACGCCTTCTCGCAAGGCTTCATCGAATCCGGCAAGGTGTCCTACGCCTCGGCAATGGCCGTGCTGATGATGATTGCCACCGTCATCACCTTCACCATGTTGTGGAAGCGGGTGCAGGCATGAGATCATCTCGCATGAAACCGGGCCGCCTGATCGCCAAAGCCATCCTGGCCTTTGCCGGCTTCATGGCGGTGTTTCCGCTCGCCTGGACGGCGCTCAATTCGCTGAAGAACAATGTCGACATCATCACCCGCGTCCCACGCCTGGTGTTCACGCCGACGCTCGGCAACATCAGCTATATTCTCGGCCGCGACAGCGTCATGACCGGCCTGCACAATTCAGTGATCGCCTGCGGCGTCGCGGTGCTGATCGGGGTGGTGCTCGGCCTGCCGGCGGCTTACGCGGTGGCGCGCTACCCCAACCGCTGGGCCGGGGACATCCAGTTCTTCGTGCTGTCGCTGCGCTTCCTGCCGCCGGTGGCGGTCGCCATCCCGCTGATGGTGATCTGGCTGCAGATCGGGCTCTACGACACGCTGGCGGCGCTGATCGTCACCTATTCGCTGCTGACCATCTCGGTGATCATGTGGCTGGCCATTCCCGCCTTCCAGGCCGTGCCGAAGGAGGTCGAGGAAGCCGCCTTCGTCGACGGCTACGGCGCCTATTCGGTGTTCTGGAAGATCGCGTTGCCGGTCGCGGCACGCTCGCTGATCGGCGCGGTCGCCTTCAGCTTCGTGCTGGTCTGGAACGAGTTCCTGATCGCGCTGATGCTGTCGAGCTCCAACGCCAAGACATTGCCGATCGTCGCCTCGGAACTGTCGCAGCAAGGCATGAACGTGCCGTGGGGCATCCTGAATGCCTCGGTCGTGCTGTTGTCGCTGCCGCCGCTGTTGTTTCTCGGCGTGCTGAGCGGTTTCCTGAATTCCGTTTTCCGGCAAAAAAAGACTTGATGCGA
Organism: Mesorhizobium sp. P2_E10; assembly: GCF_056404235.1. Classification (NCBI taxonomy): domain Bacteria; kingdom Pseudomonadati; phylum Pseudomonadota; class Alphaproteobacteria; order Hyphomicrobiales; family Phyllobacteriaceae; genus Mesorhizobium; species Mesorhizobium sp. P2_E10. Next base: position 327,570 of record NZ_JBFUEK010000001.1, on the reverse strand, counting down.
GGACGATCCAATGCGGGCTTTGGTACTTGAGAAAAAAGGCGAACTTGCGCTGCGCGAGATTGCGTTGCCGCTCGATGTCGGGCCGGACGATGTCAAAATCGCCATCCACACGGTCGGCGTCTGCGGCAGCGACGTGCACTATTACACCCACGGCGCCATCGGCAGCTATGTCGTGCGCGCGCCGATGGTGCTGGGTCACGAAGCCTCTGGGACAATCGTCGAGGTCGGCGCCAATGTCAGGACGCTGAAGGTCGGCGACCGCGTTTGCATGGAGCCGGGCGTGCCGAACATGTCGTCGCGGGCGACCAAGCTCGGCATCTACAATGTCGACCCGGACGTTTCCTTCTGGGCAACGCCGCCGGTGCACGGAATTCTTGCGCCCTATGCGGTCCACCCGGCTGCGTTCACCTACAGACTGCCCGACAATGTCTCGTTTGCCGACGGCGCGATGGTCGAACCCTTTGCCATCGGCATGCAGGCGGCGGCCCGCGCCCGCATCGTTCCGGGTGACGTCGCCGTCGTCGTCGGTTGCGGCCCGATCGGCATCATGATTGCGCTGGCGGCACTCGCCGGCGGCTGCTCGAAAGTGCTGATTTCCGATTTCTCCGCGCCAAAGCTCGAAATCGCGGCCCGCTATCCGGGCATCGTCCCGGTCAATGTCGGCGAGCAGTCGCTGGTCGACGCGGTTGCTGCAGCGACCGATAGTTGGGGCGCCGACATCGTGTTCGAGGCCAGCGGCCACCCGAAGGCGTTCGCCAATCTGTTCGACATCGTGCGCCCCGGCGGCGCGGTGGTGCTCGTCGGACTGCCGGTGGAGCCGGTGAGCCTGAACGTTCCGGCGGCGATTTCGAAGGAAGTTCGCATCGAGACGGTGTTCCGCTATGCCAACATTTTCGACCGCGCGCTGCAGCTCATCGCTTCCGGCAAGGTCGACCTCAACCCGCTGATCACCGGCACCTATGCTTTCTCCGACAGCATCAAGGCGTTCGAGCGGGCGGCGGCCGGCAGACCGGAAGACGTCAAATTGCAGATCCTGCTTTCTGGCGAGAAGGGCTGAGAGAAACCATGTCCGCGATTGTCTGTTCGAATGTCGACAAATCCTACGGCGCCACCACCGTCATCCGCGATCTGAACCTCAGCATCGAGGACCATGAGTTCGTCGTGTTCCTCGGCCCGTCCGGTTGCGGCAAGTCGACCTTGCTCAGGATGCTGGCCGGGCTGGAGGACATTAGCGGCGGCGAGGTCTCGATCGGCGGCAAGGTGGTCAACGATCTCGACCCGGGTGACCGCGGCATCGCCATGGTGTTCCAGAACTATGCGCTCTATCCGCATATGACGATCTTCGACAACATCGCTTTCGGCCTGAAGCGGCAGAAGGTGGCGAAGGCAGAGATCCAGCAGCGCGTCGAGGCCGTGTCGAAGACACTGGGTCTCGAACCCTATCTCGGCCGCAAGCCGGCCGAACTGTCCGGCGGCCAGCAGCAGCGCGTCGCCATTGCGCGGGCGATGATCAAGACGCCAAAAGTGTTTCTGTTCGACGAGCCGCTGTCCAATCTCGATGCTAAATTGCGCAACCATATGCGCATCGAAATCGCGCGGCTGCATCAGTCGCTGAAGACGACCACCGTCTACGTCACCCACGATCAGCTCGAAGCGATGACGCTTGCCGACCGCATCGTGCTGCTGCGGGACGGCAGGATCGAACAGATCGGTTCTCCGGCGGAAATCTACGAACGGCCCGGCAATCTGTTCGTGGCCGGGTTCATCGGAACGCCGAACATGAACTTCATCGACGTAGCGGTTAGCCGGAAAGGGAATGGCTGGGCGCTGACCAATGCGGAAACGGTGTTTACCATCGACGGCTCACGCTTCGATCTGCAAGGTGTCGATCGCGCGGTGCTCGGGATCAGGCCCCCGGATCTGAAGACCGCGGGCCCTGACGCCAACGGGAATCTCCTGCAAGGCACGGCCGATCTTATCGAGTTCCATGGCAACGATGCGCTGGTGATCTTCGTTTTCGGCGGCAAGGAAATCAGCGCGCTGGTGCCGACGCGCGAGTGCCCGGTCCTGCGCAGCCCCGTCCGCTACACGGTCGACGAACAGAGCCTGCATCTGTTCGATGCGCAATCCGGGGCGTCCCTGTTGAGACCAGACGCCGGCAAAAGCAGCCTGCCTATCTGATCGCGTCGAGCACCTGCCGCTGCCGGTGCATTTCGAGGAACACCTTGTAGTCGCGGTCGAAGCGTCCTGATGAGGCCGGGTTTGACGGCCGCTTCCTGCCGCCCTGCTGCATGGCGACGCAAGCGGCGTTCAGGTCGGGGAACAGCCCGGCGGCGGTGGCCGCGACCATGCCGGTGCCGAGCAGCACCGCTTCGTCGGCCAGCGGCTCGATGACCGTGCAGCCCGTGGCGTCGGCATAGAGCTCCATCAACAGCGGGTTCTTGGTATGACCGCCGGTGACATGCAGCGTGTCGATCAGATAGCCGTTTTCGTTCAGCGCCTCCAGCACATGGCGCACGCCAAGCGCGATGCCGACAGCGGTGCGCCAATAGAGCTTGCACAGGCTGTCGAAGGACGCATCCAGCGTCAGCCCGCTGACGACGCCGACGGCATGCGGGTCGGCGAGCGGAGAGCGGTTGCCGTGGAAGTCCGGCAGCACATGCAGCCGTGCGGCGAGATTATCGCCCTCGGCGGTGCGCAGTTCGGCGACGCGACGGGCGATCTTCGCATGCATCGCCGCATCCGGCTCGCCGCCGGCGCCGTGCCAGCGGATGATGTGGTCGAGCAGCGCGCCGGTGGCCGACTGGCCGCCTTCCGACAGCCACAGCTTGGGCAGGGCCGCGCCATAATACGGTCCCCAGACGCCGGCAAAGGGCTGCGGGTCGGGCGACATCGCCATGACGCAGCTCGACGTGCCGGCGATCAGCGCCAAGTGCCGGCCGATATTCTTCTCGTCGCCGGCAAAGCCGCCGAGCACGCCGAGCGCGCCGGCATAGGCGTCGATGACCCCGGCGCCGACGCGACATTGCTCCGTCAGGCCGAGTTGGCCAGCGGCTTGCGCGTTCAGCGCCCCTATATCGGCGCCGACCGGGCTCGCCGTCTCCGGCAGATTGCCATGTTCGAAAAGATCGCCGAGGCCGACGGTTTCAAAGAAGTCGCGCCGCCAGCCTGTCTGCTCATGCGCGAGATAGGTCCATTTGGCGGTCAGCGTGCATTGCGAGCGCGCCAGCGAGCCGCTCGCCTTCCAGGTCAGGAAGTCGGTGAGGTCAAATAGATAGCCGGCTTCATGCCACGTTCCCGGCAGCTTCCGCTTCAGCCACATCAGCTTCGGCGTCACCATTTCCGGCGACATGACACCGCCGATATAGTCGAGCACGGCATGACCGCTCATCGTGCATTCGTCGGCCTCGGCAATGGCGCGGTGATCGAGCCAGACGATGGTGTCCCAGCGCTTTTCGCCTGACACCGATACGCTGAGCTGACCGCCATCCCTGCCGCGCACCACCAGCGAGCAGGTGGCGTCGAAGGAGATGCCGACGATGTCCTGCGCCGCGACCGCCGCCTTTTCGCGGGCGGCGCGCACGGCAATGCAGACCGCCGACCAGATATCCTCGGAATTGTGCTCGGCGTGATCGGCCTTCGGCTGGTTCATGACGATCGGGTGCTCGGCGCGGCCAAGCAAGGTGCCTTTGGTGTCGAGAATGCCCGCACGGGCGCTCCCGGTGCCGACATCGACCGCGCAAACGAAGCTTTTCGTCAAGATGCTTTTACTCTCGCTCCCAGGCCTGCAATCAGATCGGGCAATTGCAGCATGTCAGCGAATATAAAGTCCGGTTCACTCGACGCAAGCCGCGCTTTCAGCGCCGGGTTGCCGGCGTGGGTGCCGCCGGTGAAGGCAAGCACGCGCATGCCCGCCGCCCGCGCCGCCGCAATGCCGGCCGGGCTGTCCTCGACGACGACGCATTGCTGTGGATGAGCCCGCATGCTGGCAGCCGCATGGAGAAAAAGATCGGGCGCCGGTTTGCCCTTTGCCACCATGGCAGCGCTGAACAAATGCGGCTCCAGCAGCCCGAGCAGCCCGGTGATGTCGAGCGCATAGCGGATGCGGTCGAGCGTGCCGGAAGAGGCGACGCAGAACGGCACGCCAAGCCTGGGCAAAACCTGGGCAATGCCGGGCATCGGTTTAAGCTCCTCGCGAAATTTGCGCATCAGTTCGACGCGCATTGCGGTCAAATGCTGGTCGGTGATCTCAATGCCGAAGCCGCGGCCAAGGATTTCGCGGACGCTCTTCATGCTCTTGCCGAGGAAGTGCTCGTAGGCGGTGTCCTCGCTGACATCGCCGCCGGCGAGCGCGATCATGCCGAGCAACGCCTTGACCGACAGCGCCTCGCTGTCGACCAGCACGCCGTCACAGTCGAAAATGACCAGCTCAGGCGCCATTGCCGTCATTGCTTCGTGTCAGAGCTTGCCGGCGATATAACGCGTCAGCGTCGCACGGGCGCCGTTGGCCCACAGCACGTTGAGCGCATGGGCAAAGGCGTCGGTGAACGCTGCGGAGCGGCCGACATCACCATAGATGTCTTCCATGGCGAGCCAGGCGCCGGGCGCATCCTTCGCCGCCTTTGCCGTCGCCTGCAGCCGGTCCCAATTGGGGTCGTTGGCTTCGATGACGGCGCCGCTGTCGGTCGTTCCGAAGCAATAGCGGCACCAGAGCGCCGATTCCAGCGCCAGACCGGTGACGCTTTTTCCCGCCTTCAGCCGGTCGGCGATGGTCGGGATGATGAATTTCGGCTGGCGGTTGGAGCCGTCGAGGCAAAGCCGGCGGATGGTGTCGCCGATCTTGGGATTGGAGAAGCGGCCCTCGATCAGCTGGTAGTAGTCTTCCAGCACGGTGTCCGGCACCGGCGGCACGGTCGGAATGATCTCGTCTCGCTCGAGCTTGGCGAGAAAGCCGCGCACCAGCGGCTCCTGCATCGCTTCATGGACGAAATGAATGTCCATCAAGCCGGCTGGGTAGGCGATGGTGGCATGGCCGCCATTGAGGATGCGGATCTTCATCAGCTCGTAAGGCGCGACTTCCTTCACGAACTGCACGCCGACCTTTTCCAGTGGCGGCCGGCCGGCGGTGAAGCGATCCTCCAGCACCCACTGCTTGAACGGCTCGCAGAACACCGGCCAGTTGTCGTCGAGGCCGAATTCGCTGGAGAGGATACCGCGTTCGCGGTCGCTGGTCGCGGGCGTGATGCGGTCGACCATGCCGTTGGGAAAGGCCACTTTCGTGCTCACCCAGTTTGCCAGGTCCTCGTCGATCAGCCGCGCCAGTCCGATAACCCCGTCCGAGGTGACATGACCATTGTGGGGGATGTTGTCGCAGGACATGACGGTGAACGGCACGATGCCGTCATCGCGGCGACGGATCAGTCCGGCAAGGATGAGGCCGAACACCGTCTTCGGTGTCGCACCCGGCTGCGCATCGGCGACAATGTCGGGATGGGTCGGGTTGAACACGCCCGACGCCGGGTCGATGAAATAACCGCCCTCGGTGATGGTGAGCGAAACGATCTTGATCGCCGGATCCGCAAGCTGATCGATGATCGCGGCGGCATCGCCGGGCATCAGGAAGTCGATCATGACGCCGGTGACGCGGGCGCTCATATGGCCACTGTCCTGCTCGACCACGGTGGTCAGCCAGTCCTGCTCGGCAAGCTTGCCGCGGCCGATCTTCTCGCCCTCGAACACGCCGGCGCCGATCAGCGCCCAATCGTGACCGACGCCGGAATTGAACAGATCGTCGAGATAGACGGCCTGGTGCGAGCGATGGAAATTGCCGACGCCGAAATGCACGATGCCGGCCTTGAGCGTCGAGCGATCGTATTTCGGGCCGGCGACCTTCGAGGGGAGCTTGGCGAGGACGGAAGACGAGAGTTTCATGGTCATCTGCTTTTACCCTTCGGCCGGGCTGCGGCCTGCGTGATCCCGGCCTCTTCTCCCCGTGGAGGGACGGGGAGAGGAGTGCCTTCGCCCCTCAACTCATCCACTGGCCGCCATCGACATTGTAGGTCTGGGCGACGATGTATTCAGCGTCATCGCTGGCCAGGAACACCGCCATGCCGGTCAGATCCTCCGGCTTACCCATGCGGCCGTAAGGCACGCCCTCGCCGACAAGCCGCTTCTTCTCGCCCTTTGGCCGGTTCTCGTACTTGGCGAACAGCGCATCGACCTCATCCCACATATCGCTGTCGACGACGCCGGGCGCGATGCCATTCACGTTGATGCGGTGCTTGATCAGGTCGAGCCCGGCTGACTGGGTAAGCGAAATCACGGCGGCCTTGGTGGCGCAGTAGACGGCGACCAGCGGCTCGCCGCGCCGTCCGGCCTGGCTCGCGATGTTGATGATCTTGCCGCCCTTGCCCCGTGCGATCATCGAACGTGCCGCGGCCTGCAGCATGAACAAAGTGCCGGCGACGTTGACCGAAAACAGTTTGTCGTAGCTCGCCTTTGATATCTCGACGATCGGCGCCAGATCGAACAGCGCAGCGTTGTTGATCAGTATGTCGAGGCCGCCGGTCTTTGTCTCCGCCGCCTTCACCGCCGCCTCGGTCGAGGCGAGGTCGCTGACATCGAGCCTGACTGCATAGGCCTTGGCGCCAATCTCGGCGGCTGTCTTTTCGGCAGCCGCCAGGTTGATATCGGCAATGGCGACGGTCGCACCTTCACGCACATAAGCTTCGGCGAAAGCTCTGCCGATGCCACGTGCCGATCCGGTGACCAGCGCCGATTTGCCTTTCAGCCTCACTGCGCCATCGCCTTTCCGTCGGCGCCGAAGCGATGCATCCTGGCCTTGTCGGGCGACAGATAGATAGTATCGCCGTGACGGACGGCCATTTCGCCGTCGGCACGCACCGTCAGCGGACCAACGCCATCGGCTTGCACATGCAGGAAGGTATCGGAGCCGAGATGTTCGGCGACACCGACGACGGCTTTCCAGTCGCCCGCCGTGGTCGAGATATTCATGTGCTCGGGACGGACGCCGATGGTCTTGGCGCCGTAGTTGGCGGCCGGCGCGCCTTCGATCAGGTTCATCTTCGGCGAACCGATGAAGCCGGCGACGAACAGGTTCTTCGGCGACTTGTAGAGTTCCATCGGCGAGCCGACCTGCTCGATGTTGCCGGCGTTGAGCACGACGATCTTGTCGGCCATGGTCATGGCCTCGATCTGGTCGTGGGTGACGTAGATCATCGTCGTCTTGAGCTGGTGGTGCAGCTCGCTGATCTCGAGACGCATTGTGCCGCGCAGCGCCGCGTCAAGGTTGGACAACGGCTCGTCGAACAGGAAGGCCGAGGGCTGGCGCACGATGGCGCGGCCGATGGCGACGCGCTGGCGCTGGCCGCCGGAGAGCTGGCCGGGGCGGCGTTCGAGATAGTTGGTGAGGTTCAGGACGCGCGCGGCGTCCTTCACCTTCTTGTCGATCGTCGCCACATCCTCGCCGGCCATCTTCAAGGGGAAGCCGATGTTCTTGGCCACCGTCATATGCGGGTAGAGCGCATAGGACTGGAACACCATGGCCAGCTTGCGCTTGGCCGGCGCCTCGCCGGTGACGTCGCGGCCATCGATGTTGATGGTGCCGCCGCTGGTGTCCTCGAGGCCGGCGATGAGGCGCAGCAGCGTGGACTTGCCGCAGCCCGATGGACCGACGAAGACGACGAACTCGCCATTCTCGATGACCAGGTCGAGGCCCGGAATGATGATCGTCGATCCGAAGTGCTTGGAGACGTTCTTGAGCGTGATGTTTCCCATGGTTTCCTCCCCCGAAGGGTTATTTCTCGTGGATTGCTTCAGGCAAGGTACGCTACTTCACGGCACCGAATGTCAGGCCGCGCACCAGCTGCTTCTGGCTGAACCAGCCCATGATCAGGATCGGCGCGATCGCCAGCGTCGAAGCTGCCGAAAGCTTGGCCCAGAACAGGCCTTGCGGGCTTGAGAAGGAACTGATGAAGGCCGTCAGCGGTGCTGCTTCGGTCGTGGTCAGGCGGATGGTCCAGAACGCTTCGTTCCACGCCAGGATGATGTTCAAGAGCATGGTCGAAGCAATGCCCGGCACCGCCATCGGGGTCAGCACATAGGCGATCTCGCCCCACAGCGTGGCGCCGTCCATGCGTGCCGCTTCGAGGATTTCGCCCGGGATCTCGCGGAAGTAGGTGTAGAGCATCCAGATCACGATCGGCAGGTTGATCAGCATCAGCATGACCATCAGACCGATGCGGCTGTCGAGCAGTCCGGTATCGCGGAAGATCAGATAGATTGGGAACAGCACGGCAACCGCCGGCATCATCTTGGTCGAGAGCATCCACATCAGGATGTCCTTGGTCCGCTTGCCCGGCGAGAAGGCCATCGACCACGCCGCCGGAACCGCAACGATCAGCGCCAGAATGGTCGAGCCGACCGAGAGCAGCACCGAGTTGAAGAAGAACTTGAAGTAGCCGCTCTGCGCCTGGACTTCGGTATAGCTCTCGAACGTCCCCGACGGGATCAGGGCAAAGCCCTGGATGGCCTCCTGCTCCGACTTGAACGAGGTGATGATCGTATAAAGGATCGGGAAGAAGATCAGCAGCGCGACGATCCAGGCGGCCGCGGTCGCAACGACCTTGTGTTGGGTGGTGACTGCACGTGCCATCGTATCCTCCCTTACTTGTCCAGGTTCTTGCCGACCGCGCGCATGGCGAAGAAGGCGACGATGTTGGCGAGAATGACGGCGATGACACCGCCGGCGGATGCCTGGCCGATTTTGAACTCCAGCAAGGCCTTCTGGTAGACGAGGAAGGGCAGGTTGGTGGAGGCATAGCCCGGGCCGCCATTGGTGGTGACCAGGATCTCGGCATAGACCGACAGAAGGAAGATCGTCTGGATCAGGATGACGACGGTGATGGCGCGCGACATGTGCGGCAGCGTCAAATAGATGAAGCGGCTGACGAAGCCGGCGCCGTCCATCTCGGCGGCTTCCTTCTGTTCGCCGTCAAGCGACTGCAGGGCGGTCAACAGGATCAGCGTCGCAAATGGCAGCCACTGCCAGGCGACGATGATGATGATGGCCAGCATCGGATGCTGCCCGAACCAGTCGATCGGCTGCCCACCAAAGAAGCGCGCTATGTCGGCAAAGACGCCGTATTGCGGATGCATGATCATGTTCTTCCAGACCAGTGCCGCCACCGGCGGCATGACGAAGAACGGCGAGATGACGAGGATGCGTACGATGCCTTGTCCCCACATCGGCTGATCGATCAGCAACGCCAGCAGGATGCCGCCGATCACCGTGATCAGAAGCACGCTACCGACGAGGACAAGTGTGTTGAGGATCGACTGCAGGAAGGCCGGGTTGGAATAGAACAGCGCGTAGTTCGAGAAGCCGACGAACCCATCGCGGATCGGGTTGAGCGGATTGTACTGCTGGAAGGAGAACCACAAGGTGATGACCAGCGGCACAATCATCCAGACGAACAGCAGCACCACGGATGGCGCCATCATGAAGCGGGCAAGCGAACGGGTCTGCTGAGTAGCCATGACGGTCACCCTCCAAAGGTCAGTCAGATTTTCAGAGTTGTGCCACAATTCCTGGGATTGTGAAGGCGGCCGCCCGAACTGGGATTCGGGCGGCCGTTGCCGGTCATGATCGACGACCGGCATTCGGCACCGGGAGGAGCCTACTTGATATAACCGCCCTCGGTCATCGTTGCCGTGGCAGCGTCCTGAGCCTGCTTCAGGGCATCGTCGACGCTCGACTGGCCGGCAAGTGCCGCGGAGAAGAGCTGGCCGACGGTGGTGCCGAGACCCTGGAACTCAGGGATCGCGACGAACTGGACGCCGACATAAGGCACCGGCTTGACGGTCGGATGCGTCGGATCGGCCGCGTTGATCGAGTCCAGCGTCATCTTGGCGAAAGGCGCCGCCTTCTGGTACTCGGCGTTGGCGTAGAGCGAGGAGCGCGTGCCCGGAGGAACATTGGCCCAGCCTTCCTTCGAAGCGACGAGTTCGGCATAGTGCTTGCTGGTTGCCCAGGAGACGAACTTCTGTGCCGCATCAGCCTTCTGCGTGCCGGCGGGGATGGCCAGCGACCAGGCCCACAGCCAGTTGCCGCGCTTACCGAGACCATTGTCGGGAGCGAGCGCGTAACCGACCTTGTCGGCGACGGTGGAGGCCTTCGGGTCAGAGACGAAAGACGCCGCGACCGTGGCATCGATCCACATGCCGCACTTGCCCTGCTGGAACAGCGCCAGGTTTTCGTTGAAGCCGTTGGATGATGCGCCCTCGGGGCCGTCGGCCTTCATCAGGTCGACATAGAACTGCAGCGTGCTCTTCCACTCGGGCTGATCGAACTGCGGCTTCCAGTTCTCATCGAACCAGCGGGCGCCGAAGGAGTTCGACATGGCGGTTAGGAAGGCCATGTTCTCGCCCCAGCCGGCCTTGCCGCGCAGGCAGACGCCGTTCACGCCATTGGCGCGGTCGGTCATCTTGTCGGCGGCCTGCTTGATGAAGTCCCAGGTCGGCGCGTCGGGCATGGTCAGCCCTGCCTTCTCCATCAGGTCCTTGCGGTACATGACGAACGAGCTTTCGCCGTAGAACGGTGCTGCATAGAGCTTGCCGTCGACCGAAAGACCACCGGCGATGGCGGGAATGATGTCCTTGGCGTCGTAGTCGTCGCCGAGCTTGTCGAGCGGCAGCAGCCAGCTCTGCTTGGCCCAGATCGGAACCTCATAGGTGCCGATGGTCATCACGTCATACTGGCCACCCTTGGTGGCGATGTCGGTGGTGACGCGCTCGCGCAGCACGTTCTCTTCGAGCGTGACCCAGTTGAGCGTGATGTCGGGGTTCGCCTTGGTGAAGTCGTCCGTCAGCTTCTGCATGCGGACCATATCGCCATTGTTGACGGTGGCGATGGTGATGGATTCGGCGTGAGCGGCGAACGCAAGGGCGCTGGCCGACAACAAGCCCAGTGTGAGCGTGCGAAGTTTCATCAAATTCCTCCCATAAACCAAGATGAGCATTTGCCTTGGTGGTGAGCAATTACTCACTTGCCGTTAATTATGTCAAGCCAGATTCGATGCTGCAGCGCAGCACGAGGGATGTCGCGCGGCATGCAACGCGTGGCGAATTGCGGTGTTTTGAAAACGGGTTCGAAACCGGCCGTAAATCGAAACGACAGAGGTTCGGCCGATCGCCCTTCTGTGAACTGGCGAAGGATGGCGGGCCTATGTCGACCGGCTATCGCGGCCTATCGCCAGCAGCTTGTCTGGTCAACCGTGAGCCGGATATCGTCCGACGCAATACTGGAAAACGTCGCCATCGCGGCTTTGCCTGGCTCGAGTCAAGATTTCCGTCACCCTGATCCAGTCGGATTCATCTTTTCGCAGTGTAACTTCCCGACGGATTGCCAGAGCAGCAGCTTGAAACGGGGTAAATGCTTCGATCATATGTGTCATGCGCACAGCGCAGTCTTCCATTTCTTCGACACGATAAGCTTTCATCGGCCCAGACAATCTCACTGATCAACGGCATTTTACTGCGCCGATTGATCCAACTTGATTGAGTCGCAACAAGTGCGGGGCTGGCCAAACAGATGATGTCGACAGTGTTTTTCAGGGTGATGGTTAACTGAGCGCTTACTATTGGTTAACCATGCGCAAGGACGGGGTCGTAGAAGCCTCGCGCATGGCGACAGGCATCTTCCGCTTCGCCTACGGGCAAGCGATCTCGGCCAGCACCCAATCGCGAAAGGCGCGGATCTTCGGCACGTTGCGGCGCGCTTCGGGATAGACCAGCCAGTAGGCGTGACCGTCATCGCCGACGAGGTCGAAGGGCTGGATGAGGCGGCCATCGGCAAGTTCGGTCTTGAACAGCGCCCTGGTCAGGATGGCCACGCCCTGGCCGGCGATGGCCGCATTGGCCTCGTAGGCTTGCGCACCCATGCTCGAGCCGGGGCGCGTGGCAAGATCGTGGGATTGTACACCGGCAGCCGCGAACCAGTCCCTCCACCAGATATCGCCGGGATCGAGAATGGGCAGGCGCAACAGATCGGCCGGCTCGTTGACGCCGCCGATGCTGGCAGCCAGTTTAGGGCTGAGCATCGGCGTGAAGTCGGCATCAAGAAGCTTGTGCACCTCCATGCCCGGCCAGTTGCCGCCGCCCGAGCGGATGGCGATGTCGATGTCCTCGCGGGCGAAATCGACGATGCGGTTCGACGTGTCGAGGCGAACGGCCAGCGCCGGATGCGCGAGCTGGAACGAGCCAAGATGCTGCGCCAGCCAGTTCGAGGCAAAGGTCAGCAGCGTCGAGACGCAGAGCAGGCCGTCTGCCCCGGTGCGCGCGGCGGAGTAGGCTCCGCTCAGCAGCGCGAACGCCTCGCTGACCGCCGGCGCCAGGCGTTGGCCGGCCTCGGTCAGCACGATCTGCTTTGGCCGGCGCAGGAACAGCGGCCCGCCGACGCGCTCTTCCAGAAGCTTGATCTGATAGCTCGCCGCCGCCTGCGTCATGCCGAGCTCATCTGCGGCCTTGGTGAAGGAAAGATGCCGCGCCACCGCTTCGAACACCCTGACAGCCTGCAGCGGCGGGAGCTGGGAAATCTGTCGTGCCTCAAGATTCGGCATAAGCCCTCCTTATGGGCCGTGATCGACGTTTGATTGGAAGCGAGGGCCGATCCCGCCGATATCTGGGGTCGACGATCAATCTCGTCTAGACATAGCGGAGGCTGACGATCATGACCACGGTACAGGGAAAACTGATCTTAACTCCAGGCCACAGCTGGTTTTCACGGCTGGCGCTTGGATTTGCCCGGAAAATGGCCCGCAGACAGGCCCATCTAGACATCAGGGAACTGCCGCCGCATCTGCAGCGCGACATGGGTTTTCTGGACGGCAACGATCCTTGCGGGCGGCGCCAATAGCCTTATTCAACTTATCGAGAAATCACCCGGCGGCGAGCAGCGCGGCGGCGGTCCGCTCATCGGTGATCAGGCCGTTGACCAGCCGCCGGTTCACCGCCGCAAGGATGCCAGGCAGCTTGCGCTCACCCATGGCGAGCGCGATGACCAGCGACTTTTCGCGCGACGGCAGCGACGCCGACGACACACGGTCGTTGGTGATGCCGTCGATCATGCGGCCGTCGCGGTCGAACACCCAGCCGACGATTTCGGCGACGCCGCCTGCCTTTTGCAGCGCCTTCAATTCAGCTTCCGAAATGAAGCCGTCCTCGTAGAGCGGTGCCTTGGGGCCGAGGTCGCCGATACCGACAAAGGTGACGTCGGCCTCTGCCGCCAGCGCCAGCGTCGGCTGGATCATCGGCTGGTTGAGCAGCATTTCGCGCTCTTCCGGAGAGGAGGCGATGACCGGCAGCGGCATCGGGAAGGAGCGCGCCTTGACCCTGTCGGCCATGGTGAAGATGACGTTGTAGAAAGCGGCCGAACCGTCGGGCGAGATGTTGCCGGTCAGCGACACCACCTTGTGCTGCGGACATTCCATCGGCGGCAGCTGCTCAATCGCCGCCTTCAGCGTACGGCCGGTGCCGATAGCCATGACGATCGGGGTCGGCGACCTTAGCCGCCGTTCGATCTCGGCGGCCGCCGCCTCGGCGATGCCGATGACGGTGGAGGACGACGCCGGATCGCTCGGCACCACTTCGACCAGATCCAGCGCGAAACGCGATTTCAGCCGTGCCGCGAGGTCGAGGCAGTTGGCGATCGGGTGATCGACGCGGACCTTGATCAGCCCCTCGGACACCGCCAGCGAGACGAGCCGCTGCGCCGTCTGCCTGGAAATGCCGAGCGTGGACGCAATCTGGTCCTGCGTGTTGCCGGCAACATAGTAAAGCCAGCCGGCACGCGCCGCGTCGTCCAGCCTGTTGCTGCCGCCATCCTGCCGGGAATTCACCGTCCTGCCTCCCATGCCCGCCAAGCATCAAGGCGGAACGCTATAGTCTTGCAGGGAATGCGCTCGCGCGCAATTGTCTATCACAAGGGCAATTGCTTGCGGTCTTGGAACGTCGGCGATGCGACAACCGCCCAATCGGCATCGCCGATGACAGGCTCAAAGGTTTATCTCCTGCCACAAACGCTTTAAGGGGATCGAAAAAGGGATTCTAGCATGACGCCGAAAGCGGTTTTCTGGGACATGGACGGCACGCTGGTCGACAGCGAGCCGCTGCACGAGGCGGCGCTGGTGGCAGCGTTGCACAGCGTCGGCATCGCGCCGCCGGCCAATTTGCATGAGCGGGTGCTGGGTGTTGCCGCATGGCCGGTCTACGAGATGCTGCGCGACGACTTTGGCCTCGACCTGCCGTTCGACGACTGGATCGTGCGCAAATACGATCACTATTTGCCGATGGCCGAAACGCTGAAGCCGCGCCCCGGCGCGATCGAGGTGTTCAACGAATTGCGGGCGCTTGGCGTGGCGCAAGCGGTGGTGTCGAATTCCGACCGGCTGATCGTCGACGCCAATCTGCGCGCCGTCGGTCTCATCTATCCCGGCATGAAGACCATCAGCCGCAACGACGTGCATGAAGGCAAGCCGCATCCCGAGCCCTTCCTGCGCGCCGCCTGGCTGGCCGGCGTCGATCCTGCCGACGCCGTCGCGGTCGATGACAGTCGCACCGGCGCCATGGCCGGGCTGGCGGCAGGGATGCGGACGATCTTCTGGCCGGAAGCGCCGATGGCAGGGCCGCCCGGGGCTATCGTCGTCAACAGCGCCGAGGAATTGCGTAGGGAATTCGGGCTTTAGAAAGATCAGTTCCGGTAGACCGGTTCCTGTTCGTCGAGGATCGCCTTCAGTTCGCTGAGGTGGCGTTCGGCCTGACCCGGATAATCTTCCTGCTCGAGTGCTGCCTTCTCGGCGATCTCGTCGGAGAGCACACGCAGCGGACGGCCTGTCCACAGCGCCTTGATGTAGGTTTCGGCGGCGCGTTCGAAATAGAACATGCGGTTGAAGGTGTCGGCGACGCTGTCGCCGATGATCAGAACGCCATGATTGCCCATGACCATCACCTTGACCTTGGGATCGACGAGAAGCTGCGAGCAGCGTTCGCCCTCTTCCTCGAAGGCCAGCCCGCCATAGTGCCCGTCGACGACGTGACGGTTGAAGAAGATCGCCGAGTTCTGGTCGATCGGCGGTAGCGTCGAATCGGCGAGCGAGGCGAGCACGGTGGCGTGAACCGAATGCACATGCATGACGCAGCGCGCATGACGCACATTGCGATGGATGGCGCCATGCAGGCCCCATGCCGTCGGATCGGGTGCATTGGGGCCGGAGAGCGTGTCGGGATCGTTGGCGTCGATCAAAAGCAGGTCGCTCGCCTTGATGCGCGAGAAATGCACCTGGTTGGGGTTCATCAGGAATTTGGTGCCGTCATCGTTGACCGCCAGCGAGAAATGATTGGCCACCGCCTCGTGCATGTTGAGCCGCGCCGTCCAGCGGAAGGCGGCGGCGAGATCGACGCGCTCCTCGTAGAAGGGCAGGTTGGTCCGCGTTTCCTTCTGCAGCCGGGCGATGCTCATCGACAAAACTCCGTGAAAGAAACAAGGATGCCGCGCAGCCGACAGGCGCGCAACCGGTTTCGTTTGGTGCAGACCAACTCCATCCGCGCCGCTAGATGTGTCAGGCGGCCGACCGCGCAGCCCTCAGCCCGCCATGCTCGACGATGAAGTCGATCACTTCCTGCAACCCCTTGCCGCGCGACAGGTCGGTAAAGCCGAAGGGGCGCTTGCCGCGCATGCGGCCGGCATCGCTCTCCATGACATCGAGATTGACATTCACATAGGGCGCCAGATCGCTCTTGTTGATAACGAGGAAGTCGGAACGGGTGATGGCAGGCCCGCCCTTCCTTGGGATTTCCTCGCCCTGGCAGACCGAGATGACATAGAGCGTCAGGTCGGCGAGATCGGGCGAGAAGGTCGCCGCGAGATTGTCGCCGCCGGATTCGATGAAGACGATGTCGAGGTCGGGGAATTTCCTGTTCATCTCGGCGATCGCCTGCAGGTTGATCGAGGTATCCTCGCGGATGGCGGTGTGCGGACAGCCACCGGTCTCGACACCCATGATGCGATCCTCGGGCAGCGCCTGCAGCCTGGCCAGCATCATGGCGTCTTCCTTGGTGTAGATGTCGTTGGTGACGACGGCGATGGAGAACTCGTCGCGCAGCGCCTTGCAGAGCTTCTCGGTCAGCGTCGTCTTGCCGGAACCGACAGGGCCGCCAATGCCGATACGCAGAGGGCCGTTGGCTTGTGTCATGTGGGGAACTCCGTGATGGCAAGAATGGCAAAGCCGAGCCCGATCAACAGGCACAGCGGCGAATAATAGCGCAGGTCGAGCCGCGCGAAAGGCTGTTCCGGCGCCAACCGGCGCCACCAGGGCGTGAAGCCGGCAATGCCGCGCCCGAGGAACACCAGAGCGATGAGCAGCGATGTGGCGGCGAGCCCGGCCTTGGGAAAGGGCGAAGCAAACACGCCTTCCAGCGCCAGCGGCCACAGAGTGGCCAAGGCCAGACAGGCCGCAACCGCGAACGAGGCGAAAGGCGTCGGCATCTCGTTGACGCAGCGAAAGCCGACCACGGCCCGGGCGCAGGAGGCAGCGTCCCTGCCCGGCCAGATGCCGCCGATGCCCCAATAGACATGCAGCGCGGTGATCGGCAGCAGGACGAAGGACAGTGCGAAGGCGAGGACGATCATGAACGGAACAGCCTGGAGTATTGGGTTTCGTGCTTCATCGCCATGATGTCCGAGATAAAGGCGCAGCCGCCGAGATCGTCAAGCGTCGAGCGCGCCGCGCGATCGGCCGTCGCCAATGCTAGCGGTTCGAAGCCGGCGAGCAGCGCGGTGGCGCCGGTCTGGCCGACGACGCCGAGCCTGATGGCAGCCTGTACGAGGTTGGAGAAGAAGCTCTGCAGGAATGCCGACAGCGCGTCCTGCAGGGCAATGGCGTTGCCGCCGGCAACGGCGCCGACGGCGACGCAATAGGCGCATTCCTCGGGCAGGCGCTGCAGCACAGGATTTGGCCAGGCCGATGCCGCCTTGAGAAAGGCGGCACCCTGCAGCATGGTCTCCGAATGGCGCTCGCGCGATCCGGCCAAAGCCTCGGCGAGCC
The DNA here is from genome assembly GCF_056404235.1 of Mesorhizobium sp. P2_E10. Taxonomy (NCBI): domain Bacteria; kingdom Pseudomonadati; phylum Pseudomonadota; class Alphaproteobacteria; order Hyphomicrobiales; family Phyllobacteriaceae; genus Mesorhizobium; species Mesorhizobium sp. P2_E10. The sequence goes on along the minus strand of NZ_JBFUEK010000001.1, from coordinate 310,450 downwards.
CGGCAATTTCGTCGAAATCGCCGCCTTCGCGGGCGCGCCGCCAGCTTTCGGCAAACAGCACGGCGTCGTTCCAGCCCGAACCCATCTCGACCAGCGTTTCCAGCCATGCGGCGAGGCTTTCGCCGTCCGATACCGCCCCGTCATGCACGGCGCGCTCAAGACCGTGGCTGTAGGAGAAGCCGCCAACCGGGAAGGACGGCGACAGCCACGCCATCAGCCGCAACAAACCGATGTTGGAGGGCTGGTCAATCATGGTCGTGGTGATGGCCGGAATGGGAATGCGAATCGCCGTGCGCGTGGGAATGCGCCTCGGCGTGGCTGTGCGCGTGCGCCTCGGCGTGCGAATGGCCGTGATCATGGCCATGCCCACCTTGGGCAGAATAAGCGCCGCGCACCGGCTTGAACGGTTCGGAGACGTCCTCGACCGTGGCGCCCAGCCCCTCCAGCATCGCCTTGATGACATGATCGCGCAGGATGAGGATGCGCCCCGCTTCGATGCTGGCGGCGAGATGGCGGTTGCCAATATGCCAGGCGAGCTCGGACAGATGCACGGCGTCACGGGCGCGGATGTCGTAGAGTGGCTCCTCTGCCGCCACGATCTCGACATGACGGCCGTCCTCCAGCACCAGCCGGTCGCCGTCGTTCAGGGCCACCGCCTCAGGCAGGTCGACCAGCACCTTGCTGCCGTCGGCAAGCTCAATGGCGCGGCGGCGCAGATGCCGCTCGTCATGGGCAAGCACGGCGCGACCGTAAAGCGTTGTCGCTCCCGCCTCGTCGGCTGACAGCACCGAGATGGCACGCGGGAACTTGGTGAAGTCGGTGTTTATGTTGAGTTTCATCTCATGGCTCCACCATTGGCCTGCGCGCGGGTCCGGGCGGGACGCGCCAGCAGGCGGTCGAAATAGGCGCTGACGCGGTCGGATTCGATCGGGAATCTTCCAGCGCGGGCCCAGCTGCCCATATCGCCAAGCAGCACGTCGACGGCTGAAAACCTGTCGCCCAGCGCGAAGGGCTTGTCGCCAAGCCGGCGGTCGAGTGCCTTGACCTCCGTGGCGAAGTCATGCGCCGCGGCAGGGCCGACATCGACCCGCATTTCCTTCGGCAAGAGAAAGCGGTGGCGCACTTTGTTCCACAGCGGCGCTTCGAATTCCGATTGGGCAAAGTGCATCCACGAATCCATTTCGGCGCGGCCGGCAACACCGGGATTGGCGCCCATGCCCTTGTCCGCATGCTTGTCCGCGAGATAGACGCAGATCGCCGCCGAATCCGTCACCTTCAGCTCGCCGTCGATCAGGATCGGCACCTTGCCCGACGGGTTGAGCGCATAGGCTTCCGGTGAGCGCAGTCTGACCTCGACGAATTCATAGGGCTGCCCGAGTTCCTCGAGCATCCAGAGAACACGGCTGACCCGGGATCCGCGCGATCCGACGGCTTTGTACATGGTGAAACCTGCCTTTCCCGAGAAGCCTAGTCCATCCGCTGCGGTCATACGATCGTGTCGAAGAGCCGCAGGATGAACGATACCTGATAGATCAGCGTGCCGGCGATGAAGACGATGTGAAAGCGGCGATCGCGGACCAGGATGGCGACGATGCAAAGCGCGAAGAAGACCGGCGTGCGGATCAGGTACTCGTTGCCGAAATGGGCGAAATGCTCCGGCCCCTTGAGCAGCGTGTCGACCACGTCGAGCAGATAGGTTGCGCCCAACAGGCCAAAAAACCAGGCGCGGCGCGAATAGAAGAAATCCTCGTAGCTGGTGTAGTCCAGCATCGAATCCGGAAACAGCAGCGCGCACAGCAAAAACAGCGTGATGGCGTAGAAAATGAGGAACAAATATTTGCCGAAGGTCCAGTTTTCGATGGCGTAGAGGCCGAACTCCCACCACCAGAAATGCACCAACATCAACAGCACCGAGGCGACCCAGGCGAGATGCACGGGATAGAGCTTGTACTGGCCGGGATGCTGGACGATGCGGGCCAGCCCCGACAAAAGGCGCGTTACGCCGAGGCCGATCACCATGCCCATGACGATGCGGATGTGCGGGAAGATGTCGTGGGCGGATGCTATTTCGGTGGCCATGCCCGATCACAATGCGGCTCTTGGTAGGCCGCATATTGCGGCCGCCAGCCACCAGCCGCAACGGATTTTGCATCGGTCGGCGCGATCGCCAGCCTCGCGTCAGAACAGAAAATACCTCTGTGCCATCGGCAGCACCGTCGCCGGCTCGCAGGTCAAGAGTTCGCCGTCTGCCCGCACTTCGTAGGTTTCGGGGTCGACCTCGACATGCGGCGTGGCATCGTTGAGCACCATCGAATGCTTGCCGATGCCGCCACGGGTGTTTTCGACCGCGACGAACTGCTTGTCGACACCAAGCCTGCCATGCAGGCCTGATTCGAGCGCCGCCTTCGAAACAAAAGTCACCGACGAATTGGTGCGCGCCTTGCCATAGGCGCCGAACATCGGCCGGTAGTGCATCGGCTGCGGCGTCGGGATCGAGGCGTTGGGGTCGCCCATGGGTGCTGCGGCAATCATGCCGCCGAGCAGCACCATGTCCGGCTTGACGCCGAAGAAGGCCGGGTTCCATAGCACCAGATCGGCGCGTTTTCCCACCGCGATCGAGCCGATGTCCTTCGACAGGCCGTGCGCAATGGCCGGGTTGATGGTGTATTTGGCGATGTAGCGGCGGACGCGGAAATTGTCATTGTTGCCGGTCTCCTGCGGCAGCGAGCCGCGTTGGCGCTTCATCTTGTCGGCGGTCTGCCAAGTGCGGATCGCGACCTCGCCGACGCGGCCCATGGCTTGCGAGTCCGAGGAGATGATAGAGAAAGCACCGATGTCGTGCAAAATGTCTTCGGCGGCGATGGTTTCCTTGCGGATGCGGCTTTCGGCAAAGGCGATGTCCTCGGGGATCGACGGCGACAGATGATGGCAGACCATCAGCATGTCGAGATGCTCGGCCAGCGTGTTGAAGGTGTAGGGCCTTGTCGGGTTGGTCGAGGACGGGATGACGTTGGGCAGGCCGCAGACCTTGATGATGTCTGGCGCGTGGCCGCCGCCGGCGCCTTCGGTGTGGAAGGCGTGGATGGTGCGGCCCTTGATGGCGGCGACGGTGTTTTCGACAAAGCCGGACTCGTTCAGCGTGTCGGTGTGGATCATCACCTGCACGTCGTAATCGTCGGCGACTGACAGGCAGCAGTCGATGGCCGCCGGCGTCGTGCCCCAGTCCTCGTGCAGCTTCAGCGAACAGGCGCCGCCGAGCACCATTTCCTCAAGTGCTGCTGGCAAGGACGCGTTGCCCTTGCCCGACAGGCCGATGTTCATCGGGAAGGCGTCAAAAGACTGGATCATGCGGGCCATGTGCCACGGCCCCGGCGTGCAGGTCGTCGCCAGCGTGCCATGCGCCGGGCCGGTGCCGCCGCCGAGCATGGTGGTGATGCCTGACATCAGCGCTTCCTCGATCTGCTGCGGGCAGATGAAATGGATGTGCGCGTCGAAGCCGCCTGATGTGAGGATCTTGCCCTCACCGGCGATGATTTCCGTACCGGGGCCGATGATGATGGTGACGCCGTTTTGCGTATCCGGGTTGCCGGCCTTGCCTATTGCCGCGATGCGGCCGTCCTTAAGGCCGATATCGGCCTTGAAGATGCCGGCGCTGGCATCGACGACCAGCGCATTGGTGATGACGGTGTCGACGGCGCCGCCGGCGCGCGACACCTGACTCTGGCCCATGCCATCGCGGATGACCTTGCCGCCGCCGAATTTGACCTCCTCGCCATGGATGGTGAGGTCCTTCTCGACCTCTATGAACAATTCGGTGTCGGCAAGCCGCACTCTGTCACCGACGGTCGGGCCATACATCTGCGCATAGGCGGCGCGGGTAATTCTAGCCATCAGAACTTGCTCCTGAAATACGGTCTGGCCGCAGCCGAACTCCACATGGTCGCCATCCTATGGTCATGCAATGACCCGCTGGGCGACACCTTCTGATCCAATTTGCCGGTTGAGGTGGGCGAGCCACCCAAAAACGACCGTTTGCCAAACGATGGAAAGGAAAATCCATGCGCAAGACGATACTTATTACAGCCACCGCCACCCTGATGCTGGCGAGCGCCGCCAGCGCCCAGCAACAGCCCGCGCAGCAACAACCGCCGGCTTCGGCCGCCCCCACGGCGCCCGGCACTCCGCCGGCAGCGCCGGCGATTCAGAGCATCAGCATCGTCGATATCAAGGAACTGCCTGAGGCTACACAGGCGAAGGTCAACGAAGTGATCGCCAAGCGCGGCGACGGCGACCTGCAGAAGCTGCGCGGCTCGATCGACGCCACGCCACAGGTCAAGTCGGCGCTCGAAGCCAAGGGGCTTACGTCGGCGCAGGTGATTGCCGCCAGCATGAACCCCAATGGCGCGTTGACCTTGATCACCAAGAAAGCGAGCTGACGATACGTTGCGGCGGACTGGCATCCGGTCCGTCCGCCGCATCAAAGGGCCGACAACACTCGACGCCGTCGAACTCACAGCTTGCCCATGATCTTCTGCTGAAACCCGTAGACCTCGCGTTTTCCCCCGAGCGGCACCAGCGTGACGTCGCGCTCCTGGCCCGGCTCGAAGCGCATGGCGGTGCCGGCGGCGATGTCGAGGCGCATGCCCCGCGCTCTGTCGCGATCGAACTTCAGACCCTCATTGGTCTCGAAGAAGTGGTAGTGGCTGCCGACCTGGATCGGCCGGTCGCCGCTGTTGGCGATTTTCAGCGACAGCGTCGGCAGGCCCTTGTTCAGTTCGATATCGCCGCCTGCGGTGATGATTTCGCCCGGGATCATCAGAACCTCACAACACGCCGAAGACGAGGCCGACGCCGACCACCGCGCAAGCGGCACCGGCAGCGCGAGCAAGGCCACGGAATCTGACGCCGAGGCCGAGGCCGACGGCATGCAGCATGGCGGTGGCGAGCAGCAGGATCGCCGAGAGGGCGATGCTTTTCATCGGAGCTGATATCATCGACGTGCCTTCCGTTTCAAAATCGTCGTCAGTTCAAGCGGCCTTGCGGGGGCCGCAGCCTTCGGCCTTGAGAACGCGTTTGGTCGACGCCGGATATTTCTTCAGCATCGCGGCCGGCCGGATCGGGCGCATGGAAAAATTGCCGCCGCAATTCGGGCAGGTGCCGCCCAGCACATTCTCAGCGCAATCAACGCAAAAGGTGCATTCGAAGGTGCAGATCAGCGCGTCCGTCGCCTCGGGCGGCAGGTCCTTGTCACAGCATTCGCAGTTGGGACGCAGTTCCAGCATGTTCGCCTCCTCACCTGATGGGTTCGTGCACGGTGACCAGCTTGGTGCCGTCGGGAAATGTCGCCTCGACCTGCACGTCGTGGATCATCTCGGCGATGCCTTCCATCACCTGCGCCCGGGTGACGACATGGGCGCCGGCCTCCATCAGTTCGGCCACCGGGCGGCCGTCGCGGGCACCCTCGACGACGAAGTCGGTGATCAGCGCGATCGCTTCCGGGTGGTTGAGCTTGACGCCGCGCTCCAGCCGCTTGCGGGCCACGATCGCCGCCATGGCGATCAGCAGCTTGTCCTTTTCCCTCGGCGTCAGGTTCATGCGTCGTTCCCTGGCAGAATCACAGTGACCATAATTTGGGCAGACCCGCCCGCCCATTGAGCAACTCGACGAGCGGAACCAGCCGCTTGCGGAGCTGGTAGCCGTCCTCGGCAAACAGCCTCGCAAGAAGCTTGCCAGATTTCTGAACGCTCCAGGCGCTGGCGTCGCCCTGGCCGCCGATGATGTCACGCGCCGGATCGAGCAAGGCTTCCGCCCGCGGCGAGACCATAAGCAGCGTCGCCACCGCGATGGCGCCGCCGGCCACCGCCGGACGGTTCAAGGCGGTCGCAATGCCGGGGCCGATGCGGAAATCCTCGGCATGGACGAGCGCGCCATTCTGATGGACGCGCCAGCGGTCGTGGAATTGGCCTTGGGTTGTACTTTCGCCCATGGCGAGGCGACCGAAGACCGTGGCCTCAAGCAGCAGCGCCTCGGCGCCGTCGGCGAGTTCGACGTCAAGCGTGCGGGCAAAGGCCGATCGGTCAAAGACAATGGTTTCCTGCGGCAGCCAGGCGATGCGGCCGTTTTCGCCAACCGACAGCCTGACCCGCACTTCGGCACGGTCGGAGGCGGCGCGATAGACCTTCTCGCAGGCCTGCGTCGTTATCGCGGCGGAAGCGCCGGCGCCGACATCGACCTCCCAGCCGAGGCGGTCGCCGCCGGTCAACCCGCCGGCGGTGTTGATCAACACGGCTTCGAGCGGATCGACTGCCACGGCCGGCATGCGGATCTTGGCGGAGCCATCCTGATAGAGTCGCTGAAGGCGCGTTCGGCCACCAGTAATGGCGCAGGCAAGCCGCGCCATTCCGGCGGCGCGCTGGGCCGGCGGTGCTGAAATCGAGGTATGTTCCATCGTGTCCACGGCCCAACGTTAAGCACTGCGGCGGCTTTGTCGATATATAGCTTGTTGCTTGACAACGTTTCCGTTTCTATAGAGGGAGCCACCTTGGAACGGTCATACAGCGCCTTGCTGGGTAAAAGGCGACGAGGATTCGAATCCGGGGACAGAGGGGCGCTGATCAGTTGGCGTCGGGAAACGACAGAGTTGGGGAAGAAACCGAATGGCTGACCAGCTGGCAACGGACATCATCGCCAAGATCAAGGCTCACGCGGAGCCGGGCGGCGAAGAAATCACCACCAGTACCGAATTGACCGCGCTTGGCATCCATTCGCTGGAATTGACCGAGATCATCTTCGATCTCGAGGAAGACTATGGCATCGAGATCGAGATGAACACGGTCGATGCCTGGAGCAATCTCAAGAATGTCGGCGACATGGTCGAGGCGGTTCGCGCGCTGATCGCGAAAAAAGCTTGAGCTGAATGCGCAAGCGGGTCGTCATCACCGGCATCGGCGGCATATGCGGGCTCGGCACCAACGCGCCCGCGATCTGGGGCGAAATGCGCGCCGGCCGCTCGGCCATCGGCCCGATCGCCAATTCCGAATTGCATGACCTGAAGGTCAGGGTCGGCTGCGAGATCAAGACGCTCCCCGATCACGGCATCAGCCACAAGCAGACCGTGTCGATGGACCGCTTCAGCCTGCTGGCGACGATCGCCGCGCGGGAAGCCATGCAGCATGCCGGACTGGCTTCGGACGAGGCCACCACATACCGCATGGGCGCCGTGATCGGCGTCGGCGTCTGCGGCTGGGAAGCGATCGAAGAGAGCTATCGCGCCATCCTGCTCGAGGGCAAGAACCGCGCCGGCATCTTCACCGTGCCGAAAGTGATGCCGAGTGCTGCCTCCGGCCATGTCAGCATGGCGCTTGGCCTGCGCGGACCGGTGTTCGGCGTTACCTCCGCCTGCTCTTCGTCAAACCATGCCTTTGCCTCGGCGGTCGACCAGATCAGGCTCGGCCGCGCCGACGTCATGGTCGCCGGCGGCACCGATGCACCGCTGGTCTGGGGTATCCTGAAAGGTTGGGAAGCGCTCAGGGTGCTGGCGCCCGACACCTGCCGGCCGTTCTCGGCCGATCGTCAAGGCCTGTCGCTCGGCGAAGGTGCGGCCATGGCAGTGCTGGAAACCTACGAACACGCGATGGCGCGCGGCGCCAACATCCTGGCCGAAATTGCCGGCGCCGGGCTGTCGGCCGATGCGTCCGACATCGTCGCCCCGACCATCGATGGGCCGACGGCGGCGATGCGCGCATGCCTCGCCGATGCCGAACTCAATCCCGAAGACATCGACTATCTCAATGCGCATGGCACCGGCACCAAGGCCAACGACCAGATCGAGACGGCGGCGATCAAGCGCGTCTTCGGCGATCAGGCCTACAAGCTTTCCATCTCCTCGACCAAGTCGATGCACGCCCATTGCCTTGGCGCATCCGGCGCGCTGGAGATGATCGCGTGCGTGATGGCGATCCGCGAAGGCCTCGTGCCACCGACGGCCAATTTTCGGGAAGCCGATCCCGATTGCGATCTCGACATCACGCCGAACGTCGCGCGCGAGCGCAAGGTGCGCGCCGCGATCAGCAATGGTTTTGCCTTTGGCGGCACCAATGCGGTGGTGGCGTTCCGGGCGATCTGACCGCCGCGTAGACTGTGTGTGCAGCGCGAAAGTTTCCTCCTCGTATTGATCGCCGTGGCGTGCCCGCCTAACTCTTGGCGGCCCCTCCGCGCGATGCCCGCGTAAAAAAATCCCCGAGCCGGAGCCCCTCGATGACCGACCTGTCCGCCTTTCCGATCACCCAGCGCTGGTCGCCCAAGCATCCCGACCGCCTCCAGCTGTATTCCGCGACAACGCCCAACGGTGTGAAAATCTCGATCGCGCTGGAGGAACTCGGCCTGCCCTATGAGGCGCACCTCGTCCAGATCGGCAAGAACGAGAGCTGGACGCCGGAATTTCTGTCGCTGAACCCCAACGGCAAGATCCCGGCGATCATCGACCCCAACGGCCCGGGCGGCAAGCCGATCGCCCTGTTCGAATCCGGTGCCATCCTGCTCTACCTCACCGACAAGACCGGCAAGCTGATCCCCGCCGATCCGACGCGGCGCTACGAGACCATACAGTGGGTGTTCTTCCAGATGGCCTCGATCGGGCCGATCTTCGGCCAGGTCGGCTTTTTCAACAAATTCGCCGGGCGCGAGATCGCCGACAAGCGGCCGCTGGAGCGCTATCGCGACGAATCGCGGCGGCTGATCGGCGTGCTCGAGACGAGGCTGAAGGGCCGCACCTGGATCATGGACGACGACTACACCATCGCCGACATCTCGATGCTCGGCTGGGTGCGCAATCTGATCGGCTTCTATGAGGCGCGGGAACTCGTCGGCTTCGACGATTTCCCCATCGTTGCGGCGTGGCTGGAGCGCGGCCTGGCGCGCCCGGCGGTGCAGAGGGGCCTCAACATCCCGGCCAGGGCCTGACGCGAGGCGAGGCAGAGCCGCGAGAAGCGGCTCGGCCTATTTCGCCTTGGCCTTGGCTTTTGAGCCGCCCCTGCCGATCACGGAAGCAGCGAGCGATGCGGCGCCTCTGGCCGTGGCGACAACCGCGCCGGCGGCAACATTGGCTGTCGCCTTGACCGTGCGCATTGCGCTGCCTGCCATCGATCCGCCGGATGCCGACTTCCTGGGCTTGGCGGCTTTTGGCGCGGTGGTTTTTGCCGCAGTCTTGGCCATGGCCGGCACCACTTTCTTGGGCGGCGCCTTGCCGAAAGCCGGCTTTGCATCCTTGGAGCGCGCCGCAATGGCCGGGCCTGCGCCTGCCTTTGCTTGCGTTGCCTTGGGTTGCGCTGTCTTGCCCTTGACGGGTTTTCTTGCCTTGGTTGCCATTGGACGTTCCCTCATGGCGGCACGATTGCCGGTTTGGGCGATAACGACCAGAAAGTCTTAAGGTTCCCGTTCGGAAATCCTGAGAATTATGCGTGATCGCCGATTACCAGGTCGGCTTGCCGCCTGCGGGCCAGCACGCGATCGATGTTGGGCATGTCGTTGGAGGCGATCCAGGCGCGGGCATCGGCGTCGGAACGGCCATGGCCATGCCAGCGCTCCAGCAAGCGGCGCTCGAGTTCGGCGCGCGGCACGTCGACATAGATCGTAAAATCGAATAGCGGCGCCAGGCGCGACCATGGCTCTTCGTCGAGCAAGAGGTAATTGCCCTCGACCAGGATGAATTTGGTCTCGGCGGCGACGATCCCCGCGGCGGCGCGCGACAGTTCCATGCTGCGGTCGAACACCGGAATGGCAATGTCGGGCTCGCTGGCGCGGATGCGCTTCAGCAGCGTCTCGAAGCCGTAGAAGTCGAAGGTTTCCGGCGCGCCTTTTCTGGAGCGAAGACCACGCCGTTCGAGCACGATGTCGTCATAGTGGAAACCGTCCATCGGCACGACTTCCGCGGCCCCTTCTGGCAAAAGGTCATGCAGGCTGGCCGACAGCGTCGACTTGCCGGCGCCCGGAGGACCGGCAATGGCGACGATGAAGCGCCGGGCCTTGCCGGCACGCTTGAAGATGGTGGCCGCGAGATGGGCGATTTCGGACATTGGGCGCTTCCGGTTGTTCTTTTGCATCTTGTCGGCAGTTTGCGGAAATTTCAAACCGCGATTTGGCCTATTGGGCGACATCTGCCGACGTTAGCGCCGCGCCGGCGCTGGAAAATCAGCCAGGCTGGCCGATGCGCAGGAAATCGCTGTCGAAGGCGATATCGCGGGTCGAGCCGTCGGATGCAGCCAGGCGCATGCGGCCATCAGCCGTCGTGACATCGCGGGGTGGCTCACCGCCTGTCTGCAGCAGCGCGCCGATGACATGGCGGAAGGAGACTTCGCCGCCGAGCGCAAAGGCAGTCGCCACGCCTTCGCGCTTCAGCCAGTTGTCACTGATCGATGCGGCATGACCGACGGCGGCGCGGCCGTCCTCGATGCCGAGCACGCCGCGATGGCGGCCGTTCCACGGCGCATAGTCGCGGCCGCCATTGCTGAACCACAGCATGGTGACCGGCAATTCGGCCGGGTTCTTCAGCACCAGCACCAGATCTTCTTCCGCGCGGCGCGCCAGGGCCGTCCAGCCCGGTCCGCCATGATCGGCCTCGACCAAAGTGAGGAAATCCTCGCGCAGCTGATCGTTGCGGTAGTCGCCGAGGTCCGTCGTGCCGCCATCGGCGGTCGGAAAGCGGGTCAGATCGGTGGAACGCGCGGGATAGGCGAGCAGAAAACGGCCGCGGGCCGGGTCGGGCTCCAGCGGCTCGTCCAGCGTCGCGGCAAAGCGCTTGGGCGAAAAAGCCAGTCGGCCGCCATCTTTCATCGCCGTCATCGGATGGTGGGCAACGGAGATGGCGCCTGCGCCACCGGAAAAGACGTGCTCCTGATAGAGGAAGGGGTGGCCGTCGCGCAGCGTGAGGACCTTGTCCACCGTTGCGCCCATCACCTTGCGCTGCAACCGGAAAGCAGCCCGCCAGCCATCCGATGTCGCGCTGCTGTCTACGACATCCCAGGCGCTGTTGGCCGGCCAGCCATGCAGCGGCGCTTCCTCGACATCGCTGCGCGAGAACGGCGCGCAGAGGAAATCGCCGGACAGGCGAACGGTGCCTTCGGGCAGGTTTTCAGGCAGCGTCTCGCCCGTGTCGACCCAGGGCGCGCGGTGTAGCGGCTTCAGCAGGCGGCCATCGATGTCGACGACCATGTCGGCGAGATGGCCGACGGTGAGGTCGAGCGCGACCGAAATGCCTTTTGCCTTGATCGTGACCGTGTCCATGCGCGCACCTGCTGATTCTGCCCGCGCCAGCAAAAGCCGCTCGGGGCGGATTGCGCAAGCGTGGCGGCCGGCATTTTGCATCGGAGGTTGCTTCACCCTCCCCCTTGTGGGGAGGGTCGATCCGCAAAGCGGATCGGGTTGGGGGTCCTCGTAGGGCGCTACCCCCACCCCGTCGACCGATCTCCGCGTCGCTCCGATCGCTCGCCGACCCTCCCCACAGGGGGGGAGGGTAAGGCACCTACTGCCGCTTGTACTCCCTCACCGGTGACTGGGTGCCGTCCATGTAGGTGACCTGCACCGACATCGACTTCACGCTGTCGGCGACCTTGAAATAGGGCTGGTAGTCGTAGGGGATGGCGTAGGGGTCCTTCTTGTCGCAAGGGGGCATCTTGATCTCCTTGTCGAGCGCAGCGCCATTCAGGCCGTAATGCACCTCCTTGATAGCGCAGCGGAATGACAGCATCTGGCTGAAATAGACCAAGCCGTGATTGCCGCTGGCACCGAAGGCGATCCACGAAGTCCAGAACTGGTCGAGGATCTGCTTCGAGCCCTGCTGGAGGGCGGCGTCCGGATCGAAGCTGATGTCGAACGGCCCGGTCTCGCGTCCTCTCAGGTCGAGATATTTGATGGCGATGGTGGTGGCGGCGGTGCTATCGGGCAACTCGAAGCTCGGATTGGGCATCGGCTTGCCGGTGCGCTGGTCGTTGACCGCCAGGAAGCCGGTGTCGGTGAACGGGCCGCTGCTGCCGAGACGCCAGGAAATGGCCGTGGCCACCTCGGGCAGCGAGATGGTCATCGACCAGCCCTGGTTCGAGCGCATCGGCGTCAAGGTCGGTGCGAAACGCGCGGGGTCGAGCACATCACCAAGGGCGGCCAGCCGGCTGCGGCTGCGGTCCAGCCAGTCGGCGAGCTGGGTCTGGTCGACGAAATATTTCAGCAGCCCGCCATCCTTTTCGTAGGAGACGAATTTGGTCAGCGCCTGGGCTTCGCTGCGCTTGTCGGACAGCGACTGGCTGCCGAGGCGATCTTCCGAAAACTCCTGCGCCAACAGGTAATAGGCCGGCGCGAAATCGGGATTGGCTGCGATGAAGGCGTTGAGCTTTTCCAGGCGCTGGGCATCGTCGAACTGTTCGAGATGGACGAGCTTGATCGACAGCGCCTTGCCCTTGTCGGCCAGCGCGCCGAACACTTCGCGCGAACCGGCCTTGCCGTCCTGCACGCGCAGCAGCGTGGCAAAGCGCGTGTAGGGATCGATGGCGTCGACATCGAAACCGGCAAAGGCGAGATAGGAGCGCCGCGCATTGAGCATGTCGCCCGACAATTCGTAGACGCGGGCATTGTGATAGTACTCGTCGGGACGCTTGGGATCGGCGATCGCCCCGCCCTGCGCGGCGAGTGCGGCAAAGCCCTTGGCGATGGTATCGATCGAGACGGCGATCTGCTCGGTGGTAGCCTGCAGCTTTTCGGCCTGCGCCTCCTGCTGCTGCTGGCCGGCGGCGAGCGTGTCAGTGGTCTGCTTGACCGCTTCGACGGTCTTTTGCGTCTGCGCGCCCTGCTCCGTCTGCTGCTGCTGCGCCGAGGCGATCTCCTCGGTCGTCTTCGCCACCGTGTCGGTCGACTGTTTGACCGCTTCAACGGTCTTTTGGGTCTGCGCGCCTTGCTCGGTCTGCTGCTGCTGCGTCGCCGCGATCTCTTCGGTCTTTTTCGCCACCGTGTCGGTCGTCTGCTTGACCGCCTCGACCGTCTGCTGCGTCTCGGTGACGGTTTTCTCGATCCTGGCCACCTTGGCCGAGACGATGCCCATGCTCTGCTGCAGCTGAGCGATGGCCGGCACCAGGCCGGCGATCACCCCGTTTTGCGAATTGGTCTGCTGTTGCAACCCGTAGACGCCACCGGCAACTGCGGCGGCGCTAGTGGCAAAGATCAAAGCCGGCAGCGCCTTGCGAGCCAGCACCAGCCTGAGCACAATGGCGATGGCGATGATGGCTGCCGCAACCGAAGCGAGCAGCGCGATATAGGCGGCGAACGGCGCCAGCGGGTTGAGGATGTCGGAAGCCGCCCCGCCGATAAAGGCGACGCTGCCGGCCCATTTGCCGGTGCGGCTGAGAGATGCCCTGATCAGCGACGGCGCCTGCGCGCCGAGTTCCATGCTCATATTAACCCCCAAGCCAAATGCCGCACCACAATTAACAGCAGCGCGACCCCGAAAGGCAAAACAGAACAGGAAACAGGCGATTTCGGGGCGGTACTCGGTTCCTCGCCCCCGCGGGAGCGGGGGAGAGGAACCCAAGTTCTGCCGCCACCGTTAACCAAATGGACGAAGCAATCGGGTTAGGCTAGGTTCCGGCCCTCTCAGCAACAGCCTGCTTCGGAACCGACTTGCCCGCTTTCCGCTTCCCTTCCCTCGTCCAGAGATTTGTCGCGGCCTTCATGCTGCTGCTGTTTGTTGCCGGCTGCACCACCGCGCCGCCGGACTCGGTGTTGGCGGTGCCGGCGCCGCCGCAGAAATATGCGGCCATCGTCATCGACGCCTCGACCGGCAAGCAGCTGTTCGAGGTCAACTCGACGGCGCAGCGCTATCCGGCCTCGCTGACCAAGATGATGACGCTCTATTTGCTGTTCGAGGCGCTGGATTCCGGCCGCGTCACCAAGGAGACGCAGATCCCGGTTTCGGACAATGCCGCCAGGCAGCCGCCAACCAAATTGCGCTTCAAGCGCGGCGAAACGATCGATGTCGATTCGGCGATCCGCGCCATCGTCGTCAAATCGGCCAATGACGTGGCGGTGGCCATCGCCGAATATCTCGGCGGCTCGGAAGAGGCGTTTGCCGGCGCCATGACCGCCAAGGCGCGCCAGATCGGCATGACCAGCACCGTGTTCCGCAACGCATCCGGTCTGCCCGACGACGACCAGCACACGAGCGCGCGCGACATGGCGGTGCTGGGCATGGCGCTGCGCGCCCGCTTCCCGCAACAATTCCACTATTTCTCCGAAAGCGACTTCATGTTCCGCGGACGGCTGGTGCGCGGCCACAACGACATGCTGGGCCGGGTGCGCGGCGTTGACGGCATCAAGACCGGCTACATCAAAGCCTCCGGCTTCAACATCGTGACGTCCTACGATGCCGACGGCCGCCGGCTGATCGTGGTGGTGATGGGCGCCGACAGCGCCAGGCAGCGCAACGACCATGTCGAAGCGCTGATCCAGCGCAGCCTGTCGCCGACCAGTGCGAATGCCAAGACAAGGCTGATGTACGCAGGGCAGCAGCCGACCGCTTCGCCGCTACCCGGTTTGCCGCTTCCTGGTTTGCCGGAGCAATAGGCAGTCGAGGCCCTACGCCGGCGCTGATCCATCGCGGCCTGACGCCGACCCTAACGCTTCGTCATCCTAGGGCGCAGCAAGGAGCGGAGCGACGCAGCGCAGACCCTAGGATGACGAACTGACAGGCGCAGTCCCAGCGCTCTAATCACAAGAACTTGTTTGGTCACACCAGCTTCACAGTCGCGATGGATATGCCGCGCCGGCTTGGCGTATCGTATCGGAAAGCCCGAGAAACAGGAGCACTGACCATGGCCGGCGACCCCAAGGCATCCGCGCAGAAGGCGGCAGACGACGCGAACCTGTCGGGCGGCGAATATCTCGAGGCGGCCACCGTGGCGGACGACGCGCCTGCGGATGAGCATCTCGAAGCCCCTGATGTGCCGGACTCCGAGCCGACCCTGCCCGGCGCATCGCGGGTCAAGCCGAAGAAGAAGCCGTCGGCGATATCTGGCCGGAAGTTCCACAAGCGCGACCTGGTGCGCATCGACGAACTGCGCCCGAGCCTGGCCGACCGCATCCGCGCCGACCATCCGGATCTGCCGCATGGCGCCCGCATCAGCCGCGCCGAGCTCGGCCGCTACCGCATGCGCTACATGGAGGAGCTGCTGCAGCAGGAGCACGGCGAATTCTCCGAGCTCGACCGCCAGGTGGTGGAATCGATCGCCAGGCAGGACACGATTTCGGAGAACTCGGAAGAGGAATTCGAGGAACACCGGACGTTTGCCGACCGCGTTTCGGACAATATGGCGGCGTTCGGCGGCAGCTGGTGGTTCCTGATCTCGTTCGCCAGCGTGCTTGCGGTTTGGATCGGCATCAATCTCATCGAGGGCATGGGGGGCGCTTTCGACCCCTATCCCTTCATCCTCTTGAACCTGCTGCTCTCCTGCATTGCCGCGATCCAGGCGCCGATCATCATGATGAGCCAGAAGCGGCAGGAAACCAAGGATCGGCTGCGCTCGTTCAACGACTACCGGGTGAACCTGAAGGCGGAGCTGGAAGTGCGGCACCTGCACGAAAAGCTCGACTATCTGATCTCGCGCCAATGGACGCGGCTGGCCGAAATGCAGCAGATGCAGCTGGATGCGATGCACGAGCTGACGGGGGCGAAGAAGCCGAAGCGGGCGACACGAGGGGTGCGGCGGCGGGTGGCGAAGGGTGAGGCGGGGGCGTGATGGACGCGCCAAGCTCCAACGAAGCGATGCCAATTGCCCGTTGAAGCCCGCGCCGGCTTCCGCTAAGAAGCCGTGGCTGGCCGGTTTACCGGCTGGTTCGTTTTCAAGATCGCCGATCCTGAAGGCACCCGTAGCTCAGCTGGATAGAGCGCTGCCCTCCGAAGGCAGAGGTCACAGGTTCGAATCCTGTCGGGTGCGCCACTGATTTCAATCACTCATGTCTTACTTGGCTGCTCGATAGCCAGTTCCCGCACGGCAGCCCCGCCAATAGCCATTGACCATGTCAGCTCCGCTGGCGGGCGTTTGGAAATTGTCGATTCTTTGCGGCAATTGTGAACTATCTATCTCAAGCAACTGGAAATACAATAACAACGATTTCCAGTAACTCCTATTCAGTAGGAAACTAAAAACGCTACACTGGCGTAATGATATTGGTAACCGATGTCATTCAGCCTGTGCCCGGGTAACCAATACGGGGAGCATCATAAATGGTTTTCTTGCGGAATCTTACCAAGATCTTGGCGAGAGGTGCGGTTGTCGTCGCTTTGTCTTTTCCCGCTAGCGCGGCCGGGCTCGGCTTGGGCCTCGGTGGCGGCGGTGGGGTCAATGCCGGCGCCTCGGTCGGTGGCGGTGGCGTCGGGGTCGGCGCTTCCGTTGGCGGCACCAGCGGCGTCACCGCCGGTGCGGGCGCCACGGTTGGCGGAACTGGCGGCGTTTCCGCGGGCGCCGGTGCATCGGTCGGCGGTGGTGTCAGCGCCGGTGTCGGCGTTGGCGTCACCAGTCCGAGAGATCCCAACCAGCCGGCGATAGCCACGCCGCCAGCGGTGGCTGCGCTTTCCGCCATGTCGAAAAGCCAGATCGCCCGGATGAAGAAACGCTGCGCCAGCGTGCTCAGCGGCCAGGGCACCTACGATCGCGACCTGAAGCAGCTCTGCCTGCTGCTGGCGCGCCGCTGAGCGTTCGCAGTATTGGCAGTATCGGACAGGCCGAAGGCTTTGACGGCTCCATCCCGATGCGATCGGGATGGAGTTCTGTTTTCTCCCTTGAGCAGCCGGCCCGCGCACCACCGCGAACGCAGGCTGACTACGCGTGAACCATCGCCTGCAGCCACGCTATGATGGCATCGAAATCGATCGCCTTCGTCGTGTCGACGTCGAACAGCGGGCCGCGCCGCAGCGGCTCGGCGCGTTTGGCCAGCTCTATCAGCTCGGGGATGTAGGCAGCACCGGGATGACCGGGAAGGCGCTGGTCGAGCCGGGCGCGATAGCGCTCGGCCAGGACCTCGCCGGGGGCGTGGCACCAGATCTCGGCAGTCTCGACGATTCCGGCCTTTTGCAAATGATCCTCGAGCAGCTGGCGCGGCTGGAAGCCGAACCAGGCATCGACAACAAAAATGCTGCCCGCAGGGGCTTCACCGACCACCGACCAGATGGCCTGGTAGCTGGCGCGGCCGAGCGTGCGGTTGAATTCGCGGTCGCCGCCGCCGAGGACTTCGAGGAACGGGTTCTTGATCGTATCCAGCGCCAGCAAGGGCCAGCCCATGCGCACGGCAATGCCGCGCGAGACCGTGCTTTTGCCCGAGGCAGGGATGCCGTTGACGAGCACGGCACGTCTTGTGGCAGGCCGGCCCGGACCGAGCCGGGGCAAGGACGCCGGCGAAGCAGCGACCTTCGCTTGTGCTGCCAGCGCTTGCAGGCCGGCGCCGATGACGCCGGCGTCGTCGCCGAGCTGTGCCGGTTCGACCTGGCATTGGTACCAGGGCGCCAGGGCCGGGGCGCAGGCGAGCGCCCTGTGCGCCGCGTGGCCGAGGCCGCCGCCGAGCAGCACCTGATCGGGGGCAAACATGGCGACCGCCGTATCGATTGCCGCGCGGAGCGGCCTCGCCCAGGCTTCCAATATGCCGCGCGCGACAGCGTCGCCTTCGGCATCCCTGGCGAAAAGCTGATCGACCGAAACGTCAGGACCGAGGCCGGCGCGGGCGATGTGGCGGCCAAGTGCGGTGCCGGAGCTGGTGGTTTCGACGCAGCCGCGCCGGCCGCAGATGCAGAGTTCGCCGTTCAGGTCGACGGTGATGTGGCCGAGCTGCCCCGCCGTCGCCTTGCCGCGCACGATCTGCCTGTTTTCAGCCACCGCGCCGCCAATGCCGGTGCCGATGGTGAACATGACGATGTTGTTGTGGCCCCTGCCGGCGCCGCGCGCCATTTCGGCTGTCAGCGCCATGTTGCAATCATTGTCGACGATGACGGGCTTGCCGGCCATGCTTTCCAGCCGCTGCGCGAGCGCAACCGAAGCGAGGTCGACATAGCCGCCGGACAGCACCGCGCCGCGCCGCGCATCGACGCGACCGGGCACGCCGACGCCGATCGCCGCGACGTCAGGCGCGTCGAGCTGGCGCACCATGTCGGCGATGCGGCCGAGAACGAGCTCCGGGTCGGGCGCGCTTTTCTCGGACAGGCGTTTGAGGATTTCGCCGGTGGCGGAAATGCGGGCGGCCCGCAGATTGGTGCCGCCGATATCGATTCCGATGGCCATCGATCTTTGAGGCATGACGTTCCGTACCTGTCTGAACCCTGCTCCAAGGTGTGTTGAGATTCAGGTCAGGCCGAGTCGAGAATGGCTGATACCGAGAACCGGAGCGGAGCGTACTCAAAGTACGTGAGCACCGGAAGCGCAGGTATCAGGCGTTTGCAGGCCGGCCTCGCCTGAATCATGCGGCTTTCTGGCGGTAGTTGCCAATCACTGCTTGAAGCTCGCGCAATCTCGACACGGCGATGGTCTTGAGCTTTTCACGCTGAATGTCACGGTCGAGCGAGATGCAGTCCTTCCACAGCGAGCGGCCGGCGATGACGCCCGAGGCGCCGTTCTGCATGGCGATCTCGACCTGGCCGAGGAAGGTCGCGTGGTTGACGCCGGCCGACAGCACCGCCCACGGGACGTCGCCGGCCATGCTGGTGATGCGGGCACAGGATTCCGCCGTGCCGGGATAGGGAAGCTTGAGCACCTTGGCGCCGCAGTCCAGCGAAATGCGGGTGCCTTGCTCGACCAGCGACGGGATCTTGGCCGTATAGTCCTCAAGGCTTTCGCCTTCGAGCTGATAGGTCAGGAACTCGACGACGAGCAGCAGGTCTTCCCTACCGAAATCGGCGATGCACTGGCGCAGAATGGCGATGTTGTGCGCGTTCGCCTCCGGTTTGTCGGCCCTGAGATAGACCATGATCTTGCCGCCCGTGCCGCCGAGTTCGCGCACGCGGCGCGCATCGATGCCGGGAACGAGGCGCGACAGGCGGTAACCCTGCGGCGTCACATCGAAGCCGGAGGCGTCGAGGCCGATGAGCAGCGCGGTATCACGGTTGAGCACGCCTTCGTCGACAACGCGCGGCACGGCGCAGAGCGGGTCGAGCAGCACGCAGGAGGCCTGGCTGGCGAGGTAGCGGGTGATGTCGGCCTTGGTGTCGCCCAGCATGTCGTTAGTGATCTTGGCCTGTTCCTCCGGGTCCGACGCCAGAAGCGTGCGCATGCCGCCGCGCTGGTCACAGGCGATGGCCATCATCGCGCCGTCCTTGCCGCAGATCTGCTGGTAGCCGCGCAACTCCGCAGTCGTCATCTTGGTCATGGTGTTTTGTCCGATGTTGGCGCCCGGGGCGCAATTTTGTGGAACAAGAAGGTTGCTTACCTCGCGGCAGGCATGCCGCATCGATCTGCTATCGAACCCTGAAAATCCGGCCGGACCCCACAAGGTGCCGTGGGAACGAACTCACGTTGCAGGTCTGCCCGATTTGCGCGATAACTCGATCAGTCGCCAGACCTGTAACACATTGCTGAAAGGAATTGCAAGCTGTCTGTCCCCTCAGCAAACGATGCGGCCGCATCGCGGACGATGCTGCACACGGTCGCCAAGATGCATTACGAGGCGGAGATGTCGCAGGTCGATATCGCGCGCCGGCTCGGCGTCTCCACCGCGACCATATCGCGGCTGCTGCAGCGGGCCAGGGCAGAAGGCATCGTGCGCATCGAGGTTCTCGATCTGGCAACGCCCGAAATCATCACCACGCAGCTGATCGACGGGCTCGGGCTGCGCAATGCCGCGGTCGTCGAGACACCGGCGGCCGGTGCGCTGGCGGCGCTCGCCGCACCGCTCGGCGCCTTGCTCAGACAAGCCGAGTTGGCGGCCGGCTCGGTGGTCGCCATCGGCTGGGGGCGCGCCATCCGCGAGGTGATCCGCGCCGGCCTGCCGCGCATTCCCGGTGTCCTGACCGTGGCTGCCACCGGCGGCATGCAGCAGCAGGCGGCGCATTTCCAGATCAACGAGTTCGTGCGGCTGGCGGCGGAGGAGTTCGGCGGCACGCCGCACTTCATCCATGCGCCCTATCTGCCGTCGACCGAACTGCGCGAGGTTTTTCTTGGCGATGCGGCCATTGCCGACAGTGTCGCGCTGTGGGACCGCACAGATGTCGCGATCGTCGGCATCGGCCTGCCGCATGCCATCAATCCGCCGGAGGCAAGTGCGGCGACGCTGAGCGAGCAGGCGCTGTTTCATGCCGCCGGCGACGTCATCCGCCACTATTTCGACGCCGACGGTGTCCTTATCCCATGGGAAGGCGAGAGCCGGATGATCGCCATGTCGCCGGCGCAGCTTCGGGCCGTGCCGCTGGTCATCGGCGTCGCCGCTTCGCCGGAGAAAGCGAGCGCCATTATCGGTGCGGTGCGCGCCAAGCTCATCAACGCGCTGATAACCGACACCAAGACGGCGCAGGCCATCCTCGACGCTTTGCCGCGATAGAGTCGTCCGCCCGACTGCAAAATCACCCTTTTGCTGGACCATGATCTCGTCCGAAAACCGGTTTCCCCTTTTCGGGATCATGCTCTAGTCTCGCGTGGGGGCTCCGTGGAGCAGACAGATGCCGTCCGTTTTGAAAAGCGTTTCGGCACGGGAAATACCCGGTTGCAATTTCTTTCAGCAAAGTGTTACAACTTTTCAGCCAGGCACTTATGCGTGCCGGGCAGCGCGGTTCTCTGGACCTTGCGGAGGCAAGGAAACGGAACCGTCGATTTCGACCGGCTGACATAACGACTTGGGAGGCGCCTGGGAGGAGCTGCCCGTAACAGCAAGCAGGCGTTTCCGGCCGTCAGCCCACCACAGCCTGAACAGTTCGACGGCCATTCCGATTTCAATCGCAACGGCAAATCTGCCAACACCATGAGGAGGATGTCATGAAGAAGATTGTTGCCGCTCTCGCGGCTCTCGCCATCAGCGCAACGGCGCTGATCGGATCGGCGCAGGCCGAGGACAAGAAGTTCACCATTGCGCTCGTTCCGGGCCTGACCACTGACGGTTTCTACATCACCATGCGCAAGGGCGCCCAGGCGGCAGCCGATGCGCTTGGCGTCAACCTGGTTTTCCAGGGCGCCCCGGATTTCAATCCGGTCACCCAGGTCCCCGTGCTTGACGCGGTCATCGCCAAGAAACCGGACGCCATCCTGATCGCGCCGACCGACAAGGTTCAGCTGGTCGAGCCGCTGCGCAAGGCCAATGATGCCGGCATTCCGGTGATCACCGTCGACACCTTCATCGGCAGCGGCGTCTACCAGACCGGCGCCGGCGATGCGGATTTCCCGCTGGCCTACATTGCTTCGGACAACGTGCTGGGCGGCGAGATTGCCGCGCGGGCGCTCGCCACCGCCATTGGCGACAAGGGCAAGGTCTACGTTTCCAACGTCAAGCCGGGCATCTCGACCACCGACCAGCGTGAAGAAGGCTTCAAGAAGGAGATGGCCAAGCATACCGGCATCACCGTGCTCGAGACCCAGTTCAACGAAGACGACGCCAACAAGGCGGCCTCGCAGCTGCAGGCGGTGTTCGCCCGCAACCCCGACCTGGTCGGCGTGTTTGGCGCCAATTTGTTCTCCGCGCTGGGTGCTGCCAATGGCGTCAAGCAGGCCGGGCAGAGCGGTGTCGTCAAGGTCGTGGCGTTCGACGCGCCGACCAGCATCGTCGACAACATCAACACTGGCCTGGTCGACGTTGCGATTGCCCAGCATCCGGCCGAGATCGGCTATTTCGGCGTCGTTTCGGCCTATGCCCATCTGACCGGCCATTCGATCCCGGTTGCAATCGGCACCGGCTTCACGATCATGGACAAGTCCAACATCGCGGATCCGAACATCTCGAAGTATCTTTACTCCGAATAAGTCCTCACTCTGGTCTCCTCCCGGCGAGCCGGGAGGAGACTGACGCCCGGTATCGCGCCGGTACCCTGTTTGACACAGGCCTGGCCAGGACAGCCAAGCCGCGGATCGGATGCATTGATGACGTCAACATCACCAACCCAACAGGTCGAAAAGCATGTCGCCCCCCAGGCGGACCATGGTGATCCCACCAGGACCTTGCTCGGCCGGATCGCCGAAGGCCGGGCCTGGCTGTTCCTCGCCGGCCTGATCATCTGTTTCGAGGTCTGGTCGCGGCTCTCCTTCGGCGCCACCTTCGTGCTCAACCCGTTCAACGTGCAGTCGATCGCGATCTTTGCCGTTGCGCCGCTGCTGCTGGCGACCGGACAGACATTCGTCATCATTTCGGGCGGCATCGACCTTTCGCTCGGCTTCATCATGGGCCTGGCGGCCGTCATCGCCGCGCACGCCACCAACATGGCGGGCGCCGCCATCCCGCTGCCGCTGGCCATGCTGGCGGGCATCCTCGCCGCCGTGCTTGTCGCCGGCGTGCCGGGCGTCATCAACGGCCTGTTGATCTCACGGCTCAGAATCCCGCCCTTCATCGGCACGCTCGGTATGTTCGGCGTGGCGCGCGGCGCTGCCTACCTGCTCGCCGGCGGCACCACGGTGCCGGTGCAGAATTCCTGGTTCGCGCTGCTCGGCAACGGCAAATTCTATGGCGTGCCCTATCTCGTGATGATCACCGCCATCTTCGTCATCGTGATGCACTATTTGCTCAGCCAGACCCGGTTCGGCCAGCACAATTACGCCATCGGCGCCAACGTGCAGGCGGCGCGGCGCGCCGGCATCGACATCAGGGGCCACATATTGCGCCTCTACGTGCTGTCGGCGATGTGCGCCGGCCTCGGTGGCGCGCTCTATGCGGCGCGCTTCACCGCCGGCGCCGCGCAGGCCGGCGAGCCCCTGCTGCTCGACAGCGTCGCGGCCGTGGTCATCGGCGGCGCCAGCCTGTTCGGCGGCTCCGGCACCATCTTCGGCACGGTCGCCGGCGCGCTGGTGATCGCGGTCATCCAATACGGGCTGGTTTTCGTCAATGTCGAGCCGTTCTGGCAGTTCATCGCCGTCGGCGTCGTCATCATCATCTCCGTCCTTATCGACCAGGCGCAGCGCCGGTTCAGTGGAGCTCGCCAGGATGAATAGTTCCGATCAGACCACACCGCTTCTCGAAGTTCGCCACCTTTCCAAGCATTTTGGCGCGGTGCAGGCGCTCAACGATTTCTCCATGGCCGTGCGGCCGGGCGAAGTGGTGGCGCTGGCCGGCGACAACGGCGCCGGCAAGACGACGCTGATCAAGGCGATATCGGGGGTGTTTCAGCCGACCGGCGGCGAGATCCTGCTCAGGGGCCAGCCAGTCACCTTTGCGACGCCGCAGGAGGCGCGCGAAAAGGGCATCGAGACCATCTACCAGGACCTGGCACTGGCCGACAATCTGTCGATCGGCGCCAACATCTTCCTCGGCCGTGAACCCATGCGCAAGGCCTTCGGCTTCCTGCCGGTGCTCGACCGCAAGGCGATGGCCGTCGCCGCCAAGCAGACCATGAGCCGGCTGGATTTCCATGTCAGCCGGCTGGAGGCCCCGGTCAGCAATTTCTCCGGCGGTCAACGCCAGGCTGTCGCCATCGGCCGGGCCGTCTATTGGGACGCGCAGATCCTGATCATGGACGAACCGACGGCAGCGCTTGGCGTGCCCGAGCAGCGCAAGGTCATTTCGCTCATCCACCAGCTCAAGGCACAAGGCCGCGGCGTGATCTTCATCTCGCACAATCTGCAGGACATTTTTGCCGTGTCCGACCGCATCGTCGTGCTGCGGCGCGGCGTCCAGGCCGGCGAGCGCAAGATCTCGGAAACCAACCACGATGAAGTCGTCAAGCTGATGGTTGGCGGATAGAGCGCCGGACGGCGAGCCGACGCTTTAGCCCACCGATGTTTCGCGCGAACTCGTGGACGGCCCGGCGACAGCGCTTACCGACTCCCTTTCCACCAGCGGACACTCCAGCTTGGTGATGGGATACCGCCCACGGCCAGGCGGGGCCGGCACTTCCAGCTGCTCGATCGCCCATTGGCCCATTGCCATGTGCGGCAGGATCGAGGTCGTCAGCGGCGGGAACAGATGGCGGGCGATTTCCTCGTCGTCATAGCCGACGACTGAGATGTCCTGGGGAATGTGCAGGCCGGCTTCCTTCAGCGCTTCGTAGCAGCCGATGGCGGTGCGGTCGTTCTGGCAGAAGATGGCGGTCGGGCGATCCTTCAGCGCCAATAGCTTGACGGTGGCGGCATAGCCGGCGCTGGCCGACCAGTCGCCCTCGACCACCAGTTCCGGATCGAACGGGATGTCGGCCGTGGCCAGCGCCCGGCGGTAACCCTTGAGCCTATCCTGCGCCGCCTGCATCCAGGGTTCACCGGTGATGGTGGCGATGCGGCGGTGGCCATGGCTGATCAGATGGCGGGTGGAACTCTGGCCGCCGGCGATCTCGCTCGGCACCACGGCGGGGAAGGCATAGTCGGCGGTGTAGCAATTGAGCAGGATGACCGGGATGTCGAGACCGTAGAGATAGTCAGGGGCAACGATCTCGCGGGTGAAGATGGTCATGTAGATCAGCGCCGAAATGCCCCGCTTGGTCAGTGCTGCAATGGCGCGCGGCTCCATGACGGAATCGCCCAGCGTCTGCGCCACCAAAAGCACATTGCCGGCATTCCACGAGGCTTGCCGCGCGCCTTCGATAGCAACGACCGCTTCCGGGCTGGTCGCCAGCTGGTCAACGGCAAAGCCGATCACCCCGTCCAGCCCGTCGAAGGCGGGCACCGGGCGTTGCAAGGCGGAAAAGGCGGGCGGTGAATAGCCAAGCGTGCGCGCCGCCTCGATCACCCGCTCGCGGGTCTGCTGTGACAGCCTGATGCCCGGCGTGTTGTTGAGCACGAACGAAACCGTCGCCTGCGAGCAGCCCGCGGCCCTGGCGACGTCGGTCATGGTGACACGGCCCTTGGGGTTTTTGCCCGCTGGCCTGCGGCGCCGGGAAACCTCGGGAGAGGGATCGCGCAGTTCCGTCGGTTCGCTCATTGCAGTCTCGTCCCCCATCCCAGCCTGTCTAACCACAGGCCGGCACAACAGCAAGATGGTCCGGCGGCGTGCGTTTATAATCTGACCGCGCGCCAATGATTATTAGCATCTCGGCTACCCCACAGCCGTCCGCGACGCGTGAGCAGGCGAGGCATCAGGCAACGTCTGATAGAGCAAGACCTTGCGGTGGCTCATCTTTTTTGCTCCGCCACGGCTCGCATCGACCGCAAACCTCCCGTCTTCGCCGCCATCTCCACAACCGGCCTCGCGATCTCCAACCGGAAACTAATACTATTTACTAATACCCGTAAGCGTTCTAACGTCAAATGGTCATGCAAAGCTCGGGATCGAGCAGCGATGACTGGAAGAGGCGCATGGCACGATATCGGGCAGGCTGCGGCCGGCAGGACAATGCCATACGTTCACGGAAATGTCAGACAAATCGGACTATTTACGAACCGCAAATGAGTCTCTAAAGTCCACGTCGTGGCTGGAACGGCGCCGTTCTTTCGCTGCCCTAGAAGCGCCTTGAGGAGAGGGCGTCCAAGCCACAAACGACAATTTTCTGATCAGCGAAAATGTCTAAGCCAAATGGGAGGTTGAACATGAAATCTGCAATACGAAACGCATCCGTAGCCGCGGCTGCCCTGCTGCTGGGATTGTCGGCGACGGCGATCGCGCGTGCCGACGACAAGCCGACACTGGCCTTCGTCGTCAACGGCGCTTCCGATTTCTGGAAGGCGGCCGAAGCCGGCGTCAAGAAGGCGCAGGGCGAACTGCCCGACTACAATCTCGAACTCAAATATCCGGAGCAGTCCTCGGTCGCCATCCAGCAGCGGCTGATGGACGATCTGGTGACCGCCGGCGTCAAGGGCATCATGGTGTCCGCCGTCGACCCCAAGACCTCGACCGACGGCCTGAACAAGATCGCTTCGGAAACGGCGCTGTTCACCACCGACAGCGACGCACCGCAGACCAAGCGCGTCGCCTATATCGGCTCGTCCAACGTCGATGCCGGCAAGCAGGCGGCCGAGATTGCCAAGAAGGCGATGCCCGATGGCGGCAAGTGCCTGGGCTTCGTCGGACTGCTCGGCGCCGACAATGCCAAGGAACGCATCCAGGGCATGAAGGACGGGCTCGCCGGCAGCAAGATCGAACTGGTCGACGTGCGCGGCGACGATATCGACCAGGCGCGCGCCAAGAAGAATGTCGAGGACGCGCTGGTCGCCAGCCCCGACATCACCTGCATGGTCGGCTTCTACTCCTACAACACGCCGCGCATCTATGAAGCGCTGCGCGACGCGGGCAAGCTCGGCTCGATCACCGTCGTCGGCTTCGATGACGATCCGATCACGCTGGGCGGCGTCAAGGAAGGCACCGTGGCGGCGACTGTCGTGCAGCAGCCCTTCGAATGGGCCTATCAAGGCATGAAGCTGATGGCGGCCTATCTCAAGGGCGACAAGTCCGGCATTCCGGAAGGGGGCCTGATCATCGTCCCGACCAAGATCATCGGCAAGGATGACGTCGACGCCTATGCCGCCAATCTGAAGGCGATGTCCGGGAACTAAGCGGATGAATTGCGCCGGCTCGGGGTTTATCCCGGGCCGGCGGTTCGCATTGACGAACCCGGCAAGGGTCGTCAGTCTGCAGATGGGACTATTTTGTTCCACCGGCTGCTGTCAGGCATGATGAATTACTCCGACACATCCATCGTTGCATCCACCACCGCTCCGTTCCTCAGCCTCGAGGGCGTGCGCAAGACCTATCCCGGCGTTGTCGCGCTGGACGGGTTTTCGATGGAGGTCAGGCCGGGCGAAGTGATCGGCCTGGTCGGTGAAAACGGCGCCGGCAAATCGACCCTGATGAAAATCCTCGGCGGCGTGACGACCCCGGACACCGGCACGATCACCGTCGACGGCGTCGCGCATCACGGGCTGACCGTCGAAGGCAGCCTCGGTTCGGGCATCGCCTTCGTCCACCAGGAACTCAACCTGTTCGAAAACCTCGACGTCGCCGCCAATATCTTTTTCGGCCGCGAGCCGTTGCACGGCGGCCCGCTCAGGCTGGTCGACCGGGGAAAACTGCGCTCCATGGTGGCGCCGTTGTTGAAGCGGGTGGGTGCCAACTTCTCGGCCGACACACCGGTTTCGTCGCTGTCGCTGGCGCAGCAGCAGATGGTCGAAATCGCCAAGGCGCTGTCGATCAAGGCGCGGCTGGTGATCCTGGACGAACCGACGTCGAGCCTGCCGCTCGCCGAGACCGACAAATTGCTCGATGTCATCGCCGCGCTGAAGGCCGACGGCATCAGCGTCATCTTCATCTCGCACCGCCTGCACGAGGTCGAGCGGGTCGCCGACCGCGTCGTCGTGCTCAGGGACGGCCTGCTTGCCGGCACCTTGCCGAAAAGCTCGATCAATCACGACCAGATGGTCAAGCTGATGATCGGCCGCATGCTGAAGGAGCGCGAGAAGGCCGCCGAAGCGGCGCGTGCGCCAGGCAGCGTCGCGCTGTCGGCCAAGGCCATCCGCACCGGCGCCTATCCCGACCGTCCGGTCGACCTCGACGTCAGGCACGGCGAGATCCTCGGCCTGGCCGGACTGGTCGGCTCCGGCCGCACCGAACTGGCGCGCGTGCTGTTCGGCATCGACAAGAGCTTTGGCGGCACCTTGCAGCTCGACGGCAAAAGCCTGGTCCTGGGTTCGGCCGCCGACGCGGTGGCCAGCGGCATCTTCCTGGTGCCGGAAGACCGCAAACTGACCGGCATCCTGCTTGATCTCTCGATCGCTCAGAATATTTCGCTGCCGAATTTGCCGGCGCATGCCAGGCGTTCCCTGGTTTCCGCCAGCACCGAGGCCGCCACGGCCGAGAAGCAGAAGACCAATCTCGGCATCAAGGCGCCGTCGGTGCAGACGCGCACCGGCACGCTCTCGGGCGGCAACCAGCAAAAGGTGGTGCTGGGCAAATGGCTGGCGATGGACCCCAAGGTAATGATCCTGGACGAGCCGACGCGCGGCATCGACATTGGCGCCAAGGCGGAGATTTACGGGCTGATGCGGGCGCTGGCCGATGCCGGCGTCGCGGTGCTGATGATCTCCAGCGACATGGAAGAGGTGATCGGCGTTTCGGACCGCATCGCCGTCATGCATGAGGGCCAGATCTCCGGCATTCTCGACAAGGAACACTTCAGCCAGGAAAACGTGCTGTTGCTGGCTGTCGGCAAGAAGCCGAACTAGGTCTTGTTTTTGCCGCCGTCGCAAAACGGCGGAACGGTTTTGCAGAACCTGCTCAAGCGGGCATTGGGGAGAAGACGATGAGCAAGAAAGATCTCGGCCTGCTGATCTTGATCCTGGTGGTCGGAGCGGTGGTGGCGATCATCAATCCGCGCTTCCTGTTGCCAATCAACCTTGCCAACACCTCGAACCTCATCGGCCTGTTCGGCATCCTGTCGATCGGCCAGGCCTTCGTCATCATCACCGGCGGCATCGAATTGTCCGTGGGATCGGTGGTGGCGCTGCTCGGTACGCTGTTTATCGACTTCATCGCCGTGCGCGGTTTGGGATGGCCGATCGCGCTGCCGCTGATCCTGGTGCTCGGCGCCATCATCGGCCTGGTGCATGGCTGGCTGATCACGCGGCTGAAATTGCAGCCCTTCGTGGTGACGCTGTGCGGTTTGCTGATCTATCGCGGCGTGGCGCGCTTCTACACCGCCGACGGCACCGCGGGCTTCGGCTTCGGGCAGAATTTCCCGGAGCTCGAATTCCTGACGGCGGGGCGCAGTTGGGGCGTGCCGAACAGCTTCATCGCGCTGATCGTCATCGCCATCGTCATGTGGGTGGTGCTGCACCGCTCGGTGTTCGGCCGCTACCTCTACGCCATCGGCAAGAACGAGGAGGCGGCAAAATATTCCGGCATTAGGACGGGGCGCGTCGTCATGGCCGCCTATGTGATCTGCGGCGTTCTGACGGCGCTGTCGGCGGTCTATTTCGCCATGTACACGCGCTCGATCTCGCCGGCCAGCCACGGCCAGTTCTACGAGCTCTACGCCATTGCGGCGGCCGTGCTCGGCGGCTTCTCGCTGCGCGGCGGCGAAGGCTCGCTGATCGGCGTGATCCTCGGCACGGTGCTGCTGCAGGAGCTGCAGAACCTCGTCAATCTGCTCGGCATCCCCTCCTCGCTCAACTTCGCGGTGATGGGCGGGGTGATCCTGATCGGCGTGCTGGTCGACCAGCAATGGGGCGTGTTCCGGGCGCGGCGGCTGATGATGGACGCGACACGCAAAAGCTTGGCCGGTGCGGCGGCGGAATAGTGATCTGACTAGATCATCCCCGACATATCGGAAAACGCCATCGCCTTGCGCAGCACCTCAGTGAAACGTTCGCCGGCCGCTTCGCGCGGACCGCTGTTGTCGATCGTGGTGACGCCAGGTCCCGACAAGGTCACATTGGCGCTGCGCGCCAGCCGCGCCAGCACCTCGCCGCGCGATTCGCGGCCGCGCATGGCAAGCCGCTCGGCCAGCACCTCCGGCGTGGCGGTGATCTCGACGATGGCCAGATTGGCATAGCGTTCGCGCAGCACCGGGATGATGGCGCGCGAAACATTGGCGATAGCAACACGCCCATTGGCGACCGACCAGTCGACATCGACAGGGATGCCGTAGCGCAGACCATGCGCCTCCCAGGCGACGGCGAAGGCACCGTCGGCTTCGGCTTCGACAAAAGCAGCGTCGGCCAGCGTGTCGTGGTCTTCGCTGGTGATGTCGCAAGGCCTGGTGATGACCCGGCGCACGAACTCCAGCCGCGTCTCCTCGGTGAAGCACGCACGGGCGTAGCCGATCACCGTGTCCTTGCCGGCGCCGCTTGGGCCGACGACAGCGACGAAGACGCCATCGCGGATCGGAAAGGTCTCGGCGGACAATTCAGGCTGGATCAACGCCGACACCATCATGCGACCCGGCGTCCCTGCCGCCAGACGGTGCGCACGACCGGTACGTGGTCGTCGACACGCACGCGCACCAGATCGGCGCGCCGGCCCTGTTCGATGACGCCGCGGTCGGTAAGACCGACCGCATCCGCCGGATTCTTGGAGACCATGGCCACCGCCTGCGGCAAGGAAATGCCTTCGACCACGTCGCCGAGGAAGAAGGCGGACTGGATCAGGCTGAACGGAATGTAGTCGGACGACAGGATGTCGAGCAGGCCCTCACCGGCCAGCGTGCGGGCCGAGACATTGCCCGAATGCGAGGAGCCGCGCATGACGTTTGGCGCGCCCATCAGCACACCGAGGCCGGCGTCCTTCGAGGCCCTTGCGGCTTCTTCCGTGGTCGGAAATTCGGCGACGCGCACACCTTGCTCGATCGCCTCGTCGACATGGCCTGCCGTGGCGTCGTCATGGCTGGCGAGCACGATGCCGCGCTGATGGCAGGCAGCGGCGATCACCGCGCGGTTGGGGGCCGAATTCCGCGCCGATTCGGCCATTCGCTTGTCGCAGAACAGCTTGAAGTCACGGTCGGTCAGCTTCAGCTTGCGCTGGTAGTAATAGGCGTAGGTTTCCAGATTGACGAACTGGCGCTGGCCGGGCGCATGGTCCATCAGCGACGCCAGTTTGACCCGTTCGTCGCCGTCGAAATTGGCGAAGGCGGCAAGGCAATCGGGTGCCGAAACCTCGCAGCGCAAATGGATGAAATGGTCGGCCCGCAGCCGGTCCTGCTGCACGCTGTCCTCGATGGCGTCGGCCAGCTTGCGGATGTCTAGGGATGTCAGGTCGGCATCCTCGTCCATGCCGACGCGCAAGGCATCGAGCACCGTGGTGATGCCGGCCGTCGCAACCTGCGCGTCATGAGCGAGCACTGCGGCGATCGGATTCCAGCGCACCTTGGGCCGTGGCGCGTAGTGGCCTTCGAGGTGATCGGTGTGCAGCTCGACCAGACCCGGGATGATGTAGTCGCCGCCCATGTCCTCGCCGGTTCTGCCGGTGCCGGCCTCGATGCCGGCGATGAAACCGTCGCGCAGCACGATCGAGCCTTCGACGATCTCGTCGGCAAGGACGATGCGGGCATTGTTCAGTACGGTCTCGGCGGTCATTGCAGGCAGTCCTTGCTGGTTCAGCGTCAGGCAGTTTTTCTGGCGGCGCGGCGCCCGAGTGCGTGATGGGAAAGCACCATGAACGGGGCGCCGGGTTCGGTTTCGACAAACAGCGTCAGCGCGTCGACCGGCACCGGCTGTTGCAGCACCTGCGCGAACAGGCTGTCGATTGCTGCGCGCAAACGGGGGCTTTCCTGTGACCCGGCGCGGCCGGACAGGGTCATGTGGAACCGAAAGGTCTCGAAGACATAGGGGTAGCCCCACTGGCAGAGATTGCGGAACTCGGCCGGTTTCAGCGAATCGGGGCTGCGGCGTTCGATTTCCGCTTCGGTCAGCGGCGCGCGAAAACGGTCGAAGCCGAGCACGACGTCATCGGCGAAGCGGTTGAGCGCCGGCAGCGGTCCTTCCGGCACCAGTGCAAAGAAGCTGTCGATCTGGCTGACGACCAGGCGCGGGATGGTCACCACAGGCGTCGCTTCGGCAAAGGCATCCAACCCGGCGCGTAGCGAAGCTTCCGTTTCGTTGGGAGCCAGCCGGAAGGGCGCCTTCAGCGTCGCATGAAAACCGTAGCGGCGGGCCGACGCCGTGTGGAAGGCGACTTCCGCCGCCGACAGCTCGGCAACGGCCTCGACAGGCCTTGTCGCCGCACCAAACGGATCGCGGCCGAGCCAGTTGGCGGCGATCCGCGCCAGCGGTTCGTCCTGCCGGGGGGTGAAATAGATGGCATAGCGCATAAGAAGTCCTCGTCAGCTCCGCTGCCATAGGCGATTTCCATGACGGATTGACGAAGCTTTGAAGGGTTTTCGATGGCAAATCGACCCTGAAGGTCCTTAGCCGACGATTTTTCCAAGCTGGACCAACAGCTTCAGCCGAAAAGGCGGGACCGATCAGGCCTTCATCAGCCATTCGTGCTCGGGCGCGTTGTGGAACTTCCACGTCCGCTTCGGTCCGGCCATGACGTTGAGATAATAGAGATCATAGCCATGACAGGCGGCACAGGGGTGGTAGCCCTCGGGTACCAGCACGACATCGCCGTCTTCGATCGCCATCGCCTCATCTAGGGCGCGTTCGCCATTCTTGTCGGCATCGGTGTAAACGCGCTGGAAGGCAAAGCCCTGCGGCGGGTTGAGGCGGTGGTAGTAGGTTTCCTCGAGATAGGACTCGGCCGGCAGATTGTCCTGGTCGTGCTTGTGCGGCGGGTAGCTCGATGTATGGCCGCCGGGCGTGATGACCTCGACCACCAGCAGCGAATCGGCCGGCTTGCCCTCCGGCAGGATGTTGGTGACGTAGCGGGTGTTCGTGCCCTTGCCGCGGATCTCCTGGCCGAGATCGTCGGGCGCGATGACACGGACCGGCAGGCCGCCGCCAAGGCCGGGCGCCGAGCAGACGGCGAGTTCGAGTTCGGTGTCCGCGGTCACCGACCAGTCGGAGCCCGCGGGCACATAGACCGACCACGGCTTGCCTTCGAAGGGCGACATGCGCTCGCCGAGCAGGCCGAGCTCCTTGCCGCCGGCTGTCGCCTTGCCCTTGCCGGTGACGAACACCAGGCAGATTTCACGATCATCCGTTTTTCCCGAAGCGCTTTCGCCCGGCTTCAGCCGATGCAGGTCGAAGCCGACATAGGTCCAGCCGGCGCTTTTCGGCGTGACATGGGCAACGCGGCCATGACCCTTGTTGGCTTTGACGAGCAGTTTCGACATTTTTGTCTCCCTAATTTCAGCCCTGCTTGCGGTCCCGTGAACAAACTTCGGAGATTAGCCGGGGGCCTCTCAACTTCGTCATCCTAGGGCGAAGCAGGAGCGAAGCTCCTTGCTCCGCCCTAGGATGACGAAGCGAGGAGCGTTTCGGCCAATCGCCACCGTCCGCGATCCACCAGGCGTGCAGTACACGGTCCGAATGCCCTTCCGTATCATGGGCCGCTTCATTCCTTCGGCTCGACCGGAGGCTTCGCCTCATCGACCGGCTTGTAGAGGTAGAAGAACTGCCAGACCGCGTAGCCGGCGAAACCAAGGGCGAGCACGCCCCAGAAGGGTGTGCCGGTGGCAAATTCGATCACCGACCAGACCAGGCAGACCACGACGATGGCAACGCGCCGCCACAAGGGCCGGAAGAACGGGTGCTCATAGTCTTTCATCGGGCCAATCCGGGTTTCACCAACTGGGCATCAGATAGGCTGCCCGTCACGGCAAATCCAGCATTCATGCGTTGGGGAAGCCTTGCGTTTCGACCGTGTAGCCGGCGGCGGTCATCACCCGCATCAGTTCGGCGTAGCCGACCTGCGCCATCTTCAGCGGTGGATTCTTCTTCGGATCCTGCTCGGCCTCGACCACGAACCAGCCCTCATAGCCATGGTCCGCCAGCTTTTGCACGATGGCGCCAAAGTCCAGCGAACCATCGCCCGGCACGGTGAAAGCGCCAAGCGCCACGGCATCGAGGAAGGATTGCTTGCTGCGATCGAGATTGTCGATCACGTCCATGCGCACATCCTTCACATGGACGTGGCTGATACGCTGATGATGGTTGTCGATGGCGCGCAACACGTCGCCGCCGGCAAAGGCGAGGTGACCGGCATCGAGCAGCAAGGGAATGCCTTCGCCCGAGTGGCGCATGAAGGCATCGAGCTCCGGCTCGGTCTCGACTACCGCCGCCATGTGATGGTGGTAGGAAAGTGGCATGCCTTGTTCGGCGCACCATTCGCCGAATTCGGTCAGGCGCCCGGCGTAGGCCTTCATCTCGTCGTCCGACAGCTTCGGCTTGGTGGCCAGCGGCTTCGAGCGGTCGCCCTGGATGGAGCGGCCGACCTCGCCATAGACGATGCAAGGCGCGTTGACCGCTTTGAACAGGTCGATCATCGGCTGGATGCGATCCTTGTTCTTGCCCATGTCCTCATCGACCAGCGTGCCGGAGAACCAGCCGCCGCACAGCGTGACATCGGCCTCTCTCAGGATCGGCAGCATGATCTTGGGGTCATTGGGAAAACGCCGGCCCATTTCCATGCCGGTGAAGCCGGCCGAACGCGACTGGCGCAAACACTCCTCCAGCGACACGTCATCGCTGAGTTCCGCAAGATCGTCGTTCCACCACGCAATGGGGGACATGCCCAGTTTGGCTTTCAAGTCGTCACTCCGGTTTCTTGTTTACCCTCCCCCTTGT
Organism: Mesorhizobium sp. P2_E10; assembly: GCF_056404235.1. Classification (NCBI taxonomy): domain Bacteria; kingdom Pseudomonadati; phylum Pseudomonadota; class Alphaproteobacteria; order Hyphomicrobiales; family Phyllobacteriaceae; genus Mesorhizobium; species Mesorhizobium sp. P2_E10. The sequence continues at coordinate 276,158 of NZ_JBFUEK010000001.1, read as the reverse complement.
GGGGAGGGTCGCTGCGAAGCAGCGGGGTGGGGTGCGGCGCCGAACCCCCACCCGGACCTTCGGTCCGACCTCCCCACAAGGGGGAGGTAGGGGCTTGGCGGCGCCAGTATCAATCGCCAATGGTCTGCATCTGGCGCTTTTCATCATAGGCCTTGCGCGCCGCCCTAACCTGGCTGCGCGCGCTGACTTCGGGCACGGCGACGTCCCACCATGTGCCGCCGGCATCGGTCGAAACCAGCGGATCGGTGTCGATGACCAGCACCGTGGTGCGGGTGTTCTTCTTTGCCTTTTGCAAGGCGTTTTCCAGCCCGGCGATGGAAGGCACTTTTTCGGCAATGGCGCCGAGGCTTGCCGCGTGTGCTGCGAAGTCGATGTCGGGCAGAATCTCGTGGCGCGAGTCCTTCAACAGATTGTTGAAGTTGGCGCCGCCGGTCGCCATCTGCAATCGGTTGATGCAGCCATAGCCTCTGTTGTCGAGCAGCACGATGGTTAGCTTCAGGCCGAGCATCACTGAGGTGGCGATCTCGGAATTGAGCATCAGGTAGGAGCCGTCGCCGATCATGACGACGACCTCTTCGTCGGGCTTGGCCATTTTGACGCCGAGCCCGCCGGCGATCTCGTAGCCCATGGTCGAGAAGCCGTATTCGGCGTGGTAGGAGCCGGGCGCACCGGCCTGCCAGAGCTTGTGCAATTCGCCGGGCAGACCGCCAGCGGCATGCAGCAACGTCACGCCGGAACCCATGGCGCGCTGTACGGCGCCGATCACCTGCGCGTCGGACGGATAGGCGGCGTTGGTCGACGCCGTCACCTTGCCGGCATCGGCCTGCCAGTCCTTCTTGCCCTTGCCCGCATTGTCGGTCCAGGCGGCAGGCGCCTTCCATCCCTTCAGTGCTGCACCAAGTTCGGCGAGGCCTTCGGCCGCATCGGCGACCAGCGGCAGCGCGCGATGCTTGCCGGCATCGAAAGGCTGGACGTTGAGGCCGATGATGGTCTTGCCGGAATTCTTGAACAGCGACCAGGAACCGGTGGTGAAATCCTGCAGCCTGGTGCCGACCGCCAGCACTACGTCGGCTTCCTCGGCCAGCCGGTTGGCGGCCGAAGTGCCGGTGACGCCGACCGCCGCCATGTTGAGCGGATGATCGTCGGGCAGCGAGGATTTGCCGCCTTGCGTCTCGCAGACCGGAATGCCGGCGCCCTGCACCAGCTTGGCCAGTTCAGCGGAAGCCTGCGAATACAGCACGCCGCCGCCACCGATCACCAGCGGCTTTCTTGCCCCTTTGAGCGCTGCTACTGCGGCCGCCAGCTCGCTGCGGTCCGGGCGGACACGGCGCTGGTGCCAGACGCGTTCGGCAAAGAAACTTTCGGGATAATCATAGGCCTCGGCCTGCACGTCCTGGCAAAGCGACAATGTCACCGGTCCACATTCGGCGGGATCGGTCAGCACCTGCATGGTCCTGGCGAGTGCCGGGATGATCTGCTCCGGCCGGGTGATGCGGTCGAAATAGCGCGACACCGGGCGGAAGCAGTCATTGACCGTCGCCGTGCCATCGGAAAAATCCTCTGCCTGCTGCAGGACCGGATCGGGAATGCGGTTGGCGAAGACATCGCCAGGCAGAAACAGGACGGGCAACCTGTTTACGTGTGCGAGCGCTGCGGCCGTCACCATGTTGAGCGCGCCGGGGCCGATCGAAGAGGTCGCGGCCATGAAGCGGCGGCGGAAATTGGCCTTGCCATAGGCGATCGCCGCATGCGCCATCGCCTGTTCATTGTGGGCGCGGAAGGTCGGCAGTTCGTCGCGCACCTGATAGAGCGCCTCGCCGATGCCGGCGACATTGCCATGGCCGAAGATCGCCCAGACACCGCCAAAGATCGGCACTTTCGTGCCGTCGATCTCGGTCATCTGCCGGCTGAGAAAGCGGGTCAGCGCCTGCGCCATCGTCAGGCGGATTGTCTTGGTCATTTTGTTTTCCTCCGCAGTCCTATGCTGCGCCTTGTTATGCCGCTTTGCGGCCGCGCGCGGCAAGCCACGCCTCGGTCAGCTTCTCGAAGCGCGACGCCATGTCGGCCACCGCCTCGTCATCCGTCATCTTGCCGGCCAGCCATTGTTCGGCGGCGTTGATGAAGATGGTGCGACCGACGGCGAAACCCTTGACGATGGGCGCCTTGGCAGTGGCGGCGAAGGCCGCCTCCAACTCGTCCTGCGGCGCTTCCAGGCCGAGCAGCACGACGCCGCGGCACCATGGGTCGTGCTTCAGGATCACCGCTTCGATCCTGGCCCAGGCGCCGGCGGATGCCTGCGGTTCGAGCTTCCACCAGTCGGGCTTGATGCCGAGCGCATAGAGTTCCTCTAGCGCGCGCGGGATCGTCGTGTCGTCGAGCTTGCCATGCTTGCCGGCGATGATCTCGATCAGCAATTCACGGCCGACCTTGCGCGCGGCCTCGAACAGAGCGCGCAGCTTCTGCTGCTGCTCTTCCTTCAGCGCCGCAGGATCGTCGGGGTGGTAGAAGCACAGGCATTTGATGCAGTGGTCGACCGGCCATTCGACCAGTTGCGAGCCGATATCCTGCGAGAATTCGAAGCGCAGCGGCCGCGAGCCTGGCAGTTCGACCGGGCGGCCAAGCCAGGCGAAGGAATGGCGGGCGTATTCGAACATCGCGTCGCGGCCGTATTTCTCGTCGAGCAGCATGCCGTAGCCGGCGCGACCGGCGGCAACCTTGGCCGCGGCTTTCACCGTCAGCACCTTGAAATCCTGGATACGCGAGGGATCGGCGCCGGCCTTGGCGGCGACATCGTCGAGCTGGATACGGTGGTCGCAGGCCAGCGCCATCAGCGAGGGAATGTCGCGGCGGCGCGTCGTCGCCCAATGGATGTGGTTGATCGCCTCGTCCTTACGCAGCGCCAGGTGCTTGCTGCCGTTCTTGAGGAAGAACTGCAATTCCTCGAAGGTCGGATATTCCGGTGCGCAGAGCAGGCGCGACACGGCAAAGGCGCCGCAGGCATTGGCCCAGGTCGCGGCCGTTGCATGGTCTTCGCCACCGAGCCAGCCGCGCAGGAAGCCGGACATGAAAGCGTCGCCGGCGCCGAGCACGTTGTAGACTTCGATCGGAAAGCCCTTGCCAACGATGCCGTCCTCGAGATCGTCGCTGATCGGCCCGTCATAGACGATGCAGCCCATGGCGCCGCGCTTCAGGACGATGGTGGCCTTGGACAGCGAGCGGATCGTCTTCAGCGCGCTCAGGCAATCATCGGCGCCCGACGCAATCATGATCTCTTCTTCGGTGCCGACGATGAGATCGCAATCGGGCAGCACCGTCTTCAGCTGGGCGGAGACCCGGTCGGATTTCACATAACGCTCGAAACCTTCGGCATGGCCGGCGAGACCCCAGAGATTGGGGCGGTAATCGATGTCGAACACCACCTTGCCGCCCTTGGCCTTGATGATGCGGATGGCCTTGCGCTGCGCCGCGTCGCTGTTGGGCCGTGAAAAATGCGTGCCGGTGACGACGATCGCGCGGGCGGAAGCGATAAACGCCTCATCGATATCCTCTTCCGACAGCGCCATGTCGGCGCAGTCCGAACGGTAGAAGATCATCGGCGAGACGCCTTCCTCCTCGACCGACAGCAGCACCAGCGCCGTCAGCCGGTCGGGATCGGTCTTCAGGCCATCGACCGAAACGCCCTCGCGCTTCAGCTGTTCGCGGATGAAACGGCCCATCTGCTCGTTGCCGACGCGGGTGAGCAGCGCCGAGCGCAGGCCGAGCCTGGCGGTGCCGACGGAGATGTTGGCTGGACAGCCGCCAACCGACTTGGCAAAGGAGGTGATGTCCTCCAGGCGCGAGCCGATCTGCTGGCCGTAAAGGTCGACGGAAGCGCGACCGATGGTGATGACGTCGAGCGGCGCCTGTTTTGCGTCCACGGCTTCGCTCATTGGAACCTCCCGTCGGCCTTGTTGTCTTTGATAACACGCGCGAGCGGCAGCGTGATGCTCCCAATATGAAATAATAATTCCAATCCATAGTCAATATGGAATGAGCATTCCTTTGCCGAAAACTGCCGCCAAATTTCACCAGGCCCCAAATTCACCAGGCAAGCGGGCCCTCATCGTTGAAGTATCCCGCGGTCGGACCATCGGTGTCCAGGGTGGCCAGGCGGATGACGATCTCGGCCGCCTGCTGCACCGTGCGGTGGCCCTTGAACCCGTTGAGATCGGTGGCGGTGTAGCCGGGCGCCGCAGCGTTGACCTTGATGCCTTGCCCCTCGAGTTCCCTGGCGAAGGCCACGGTGATGGCATTCAAGGCAGTCTTGGAGCTGCCATAGCCCATCAGGTTGACGGCAGAATTGGCGGTGGCAGGGTCGAGCGCGCGTCCGATGGAGCCGGTGGAACTGCTGACCATGACGATGCGGGCGGCCGGCGCTGCAAGCAGTAGCGGCAGGAACGCCTGGGTCACGCGGATCGGGCCGAAGACATTGACGTCATAGGTGGCCTGGATGTCGGCAACACGCTGCCGGCTTGGCGGCGGATCGTAGTTGATGGCGACGCCGGCATTGTTCACCAGCACGTCGAGGCAGGAACTGTCCGCGCTGGCGGTTTTGACGGCCGCCGCCACGCTGTCATCCTGTGTGACGTCCAACTCGAGCCATTGAACGTCCAGGCCTTCGGCGCGCAAGGCTTGCGTCGCTGCCATGCCGCGTTCGGCGTCCCTGGCGCCGAGCCAGACCTTGAAGCCCATCGTCGCCAGCCGCCGGGCGATTTCGCGGCCAATGCCCTTGTTGGCGCCGGTCACCAGAGCGCTTTTCGATGTCGTCATGTCAGTGTCTCCTGTGCTCGTGCGGAAGGCATCCATTTGGAGCAGCAGAGGAAACGTCGCGCGCCGAAACCTCTCTCGCTCTTGCCTAATCCTCTCACGATGGTTGCGCGGCGCGTGGGGATGCGCGATGCTCGTGCCATGAGTGAACCCCTGCGAGAGCTGATCGATATCGCCGGCCGCCATGCGCGCGGGCGACGAACAGCAACGGCTATCCCCCGCGTATCGATCGGCCGCAGTGAAGTCACCACGGCACCATTGGCGGGCGTGTGGGGTTCGGGAATCCTGTTCGTGCTGCAGGGCGCCAAGACGGTCCTGATCGGTGACCGATCCCTTCGCTACAATCCAGCCAGCTATTTCATCTACACTGTCGACACGCCGACCATCAGCCAGTTGGTCGAAGCGAGCGCCGCGCGTCCCTACTTGGCCATCGGCTTCAGCCTTGATCTGCAAACTGTCGCGGAACTCCTCGTCGAGCACGAACCGGCCCTTAGCGGCGACAATTTCTCCACCTCTCCGGTCAATGACGAGTTGCTCGATGCGTTGCGTCGAATGATGCGGCTGCTTGACCGGCCAGCGGAGATTCCGGTGCTGGCGGCCATGCTTGAACGCGAGATGCTGTTTCGGTTGCTGCAAGGCCCCCAAGGCGGAAAGCTGCGCCAGCTTGCGCGGATCGATGGCCATCTGTCCCGAATACGCCAGGCGATCGCCTGGATCCGGACGCATTGCCATCAGCAAATCCGGGTCGAGGATCTGGCCGACATCGCGCATATGAGCAATGCCGCATTCTATCGCCACTTCAAGGCGGCGACGGCCATGAGCCCTATCCAGTATCAAAAGCAGATTCGGCTGCTGGAGGCCCGCCATCTGCTGGTTGCCCAGCCAGGCAATGTGGCACAGGTCGCCTTTGCCGTCGGCTATGAGAGCGCTTCACAGTTCAGCCGGGAATATGCCCGTCAGTTCGGGTCACCACCAGGGCGCGACGCGGCGCAGCTTGTGGCGAGAGGCGAAGCGGCCGTCGAGGTTATCTAGGCCTTGCGCTTGCGGCCGCCGTCGCGCCGCTTCTCGCCAACGGCGACGGTCAGCGCCATGGCCAAAGCCATCGTCGCCGACAGCGAGCGGAAGCCGGCGAAATCGGCCTCGGCAACCTCGAACCAGACCTTGGCGAACTGGGCGAGTGGCGAGAAAGCACTGTCGGTGATCGCCACGATCGGCACACCTTGCTCCGAAATGGTCTTGGCTTCCTCGATGGTCGCCGGCGCATAGGGCGAGAAGCTGATGGCGATGACGGCGTCCCGCGGCGTGGCAAAGCCGATCATCTCGGCATTCAAGCCGGCGGCCGATTCGATCAGCTGGTTGCGGATCTTGAGCTTGCCCAGCGCATAGGCGATGTAGGACGCCACCGGATAGGAGCGGCGCTTGGCCAGCACGTAGATGGTTTCGGCCTTCGCCAGCAGAGCGATCGCCTCTTCGAAATGCGGTTCGTTGAGCGTGCGTGAGATGTCGTTGAGCGAGGTGCTGGCGGCGGCGACAAAACCGTCGAAGATCGCCCGGTGGCCGGCGCCTTCCTCGGCCTTTGCGCGCAACGCCAGCAGCCTTTCATCATAGGACGAATTGCGTTCGCGCAGGCGTTCGCGAAACACCGACTGCAGGCTGGTGAAGCCATCGAAGCCGAGCTGCTGGGCAAAGCGGATCAAGGTCGAAGGCTGCACGCCGGCCGAGGCAGCGATGCTGGCGGCGGTGCCGAAGGCGATGTCGTCGGGATTGTCGAGCGCATAGGCGGCGATCTGGGCGATGCGTTTGGGCAAGGTTTCGCGCCGCTCGAGGATCGTCGCGCGCAGCGTCTCAAAATCGCGAGGTACCCGTTCGTCCATCGTCGCTTTGCCCAGGCTCATCGGTCGGTACCCTCTCTGCCTCATCATAGCGAGGCTGCGCAAGAACGCCATAATAAATGAGGCAGGCGTTCCATTCCTGAGAAAAATGGACTAATTCATCCACGCGACACTTTTCAGCCAGCGGAGACAAGGGAAATGGTCGGAGTCGGTCTTATCGGCACGGGCTTCATGGGCAAGTGCCATGCCATCGCATGGAGTGCCGTCGGCGCCGTCTTTCCAGACGTGGCCAAGCCACGGCTCGTCCATCTTGGCGAGGTCAATGAGGACCTGGCCAGGCGCAAGGCGGGCGAGTTCGGCTTCGCCAAGGCCTCCGGCGACTGGCGCGCCGTCGTCAATGATCCGGACGTCGATATCGTCTCGCTGACCACGCCGAACCAGTTCCATCCGGAAATGGCCATCGCCATCCTCGAAGCCGGCAAGCATCTGTGGTGCGAAAAGCCGATGGCGCCAAGTTTTGCCGAGGCCGAAGCCATGGCTGCGGCGGCGAAGAAATCCGGCAAGGTGGCCGCACTTGGCTACAACTACATCCAGAATCCGGCCATCCGTCACATCGGCGCACTGCTCGACGAGAAGATCATCGGCGAGGTCAACCTTGTGCGCATCGAGATGGACGAGGACTTCATGGCCGACCCGGAGGCGCTGTTCTTCTGGAAGCATGAGGCTTCGTCAGGCTATGGCGCGCTCGACGATTTCGCCGTGCATCCGCTGTCGCTGATTTCGGTGCTGTTCGGCCGTGTCGGCCGCGTCATGTGCGACATGGCCAAGCCCTATGCCGACCGCAAGGTCGCCTCGGGTGGGCGGCGCGCGGTGGAAACCTACGACATTGCCAGCGTGCTGATGCATCTCGAAAACGGCGTTGCAGGCACGCTGCTGGTCAACCGCTCGGCCTGGGGCCGCAAGGGCCGCATCGCCATCCAGATCTTCGGCTCGAAAGGCTCGATCCTCTACGACCAGGAGCGGATGAACGAGTTCCAGCTCTATCTCACCGCCGACCGGCCGACCGAGCAAGGCTACCGCACCATCCTGGTGGCGCCGCACCACAAGCCCTATGACAGCTTCCTGCCGGCGCCTGGCCATGGCCTCGGCTTCAACGATCTCAAGATCATCGAATGCCGCGAACTGTTGACGCGCCTCGCCGGCAAGCCGGCGCGCATCATCGACTTCGACGAAGGCCTGGAGATCGAGCGCACCGTGCATGCGATGGCGCGCTCGTTCGAGGAGAAGCGCTGGGTGGAGGTGCGCTAGCGCCTCCTCTCAAGCCGCTCCCTGCCGGCTCTCCATCATGGTGCGGCGGGCTGAGCGGCGCCATTCGACGGCGCCGGCAAGGCCATGCAGCACCGTTTCGGTGGTCGCCCAGTCGATGCAGCCATCGGTGATGCTCTGGCCATAGACGAGCGGCTTGCCGGGCACGACGTCCTGGCGGCCGGCAACGAGATTGCTCTCGATCATGACCCCGATGATGTGCTCGTCGCCTGCCGCGACCTGGCCCGCCACATCTGCGGCCACTTTCGGCTGGTTCTCCGGCTTCTTGGCCGAGTTGGCGTGGCTGACATCGATCATCAGCCGGGGTGCGACGCCGATGCGGGCGAGTTCCGCCGAGGCCGCCGCGACACTCGCCGCATCATAGTTCGGCTGAACGCCGCCACGCAGGATGACGTGGCAGTCCTCATTGCCGGTGGTGGTCGCAATGGCGCTGCGCCCGCCCTTGGTCACCGCCATGAAATGATGCGGCTGGGCGGCGGATTTCACCGCTTCGGCGGCGATCCTGAGATTGCCGTCGGTGCCGTTCTTGAAGCCGACCGGGCAGGAGAGACCCGATGCGAGTTCGCGGTGGATCTGACTCTCGGTGGTGCGCGCGCCGATAGCGCCCCAGGCGACGAGGTCGGCGATGTATTGCGGCGTCGTCATATCGAGGAATTCGGTCGCCGCGGGAAGGCCGAGATTGTTGACGGCCGATAGCACGTTGCGAGCCATCCGCAGCCCCTTGTCGATGTTGAAGCTGCCGTCAAGGTCGGGATCGTTGATCAGGCCCTTCCAGCCGACAGTGGTGCGCGGCTTTTCGAAATAGACCCGCATGACGATCTCCAACCGGTCGGACAGGGTCTCGCGCAGCGCCGCCAGACGGCTGGCATAGTCGACGGCCGCGACCGGATCGTGGATCGAACACGGGCCGACGATGACGAGCAATCGGTCGTCGGTGCCGTTCAATATGGCATGGATGGCGTTGCGTGATGCGCTGACGGTGCGCGTCGCCGTCAGCGTGCGCGGGATCTCCCGCATCACCTGGTCCGGCGTACTCAATTCTCGGATTTCCTTGACCCGAAGATCATCTGTGGTGGTCAACACGGCTTTCTGCTCCTGTTTGGGAGACCTGCCGGCAAAAACAAAAAAGCCGCCAGGTCTGGCGGCTGTTCGGATTTTGATGCTGCAATCTTCAGATCGAGCGCAATCCTCCCGCCGCCAGCGAGCTGCTAAAGTACCAATATTTGGCGGTCAGGTTGATCATTCGGCTCATATAGTCGAAGCCGAGGCGTTTGTCACTACTCGCCGATCACCCCGGCAATGTTCTGGTCGTAGTCGACCAGCGATCCGGTCATGACGCCAGCCTGCGGGCTGACCATGTAGCTGATCAGCCGGGCAAGCTGCGCCGGCTTCACCAGCTGGCCCATTGGCTGCGCGGCCTCGGCCTTTGCCAGCCAGTCGTCCGGCGCATCGTGCCATTTTTTCTGCACGATCGCTTCGCCTTCGGTGTCCATCCAGCCGGGCAGCACGGCGTTGCAGCGGATGCGATTGCGCCGATAGGAACTGGCTATGTTCTTGGTCAGCGTCATCAGCGCGCCCTTGCTGGTGGAGTAGGGCGTCAGGAAGGACTGGCCGGCATGCGCCGACATCGACAGCACATTGACGATCGAGCCCGGCGCCTTGCGTTCGAGCAGGTGCGCCACCACGCCTTGCATCAGGAAAAACGGTCCGCGCACATTAGTCGCGAAGATCGTGTCGAAAAGCTCTTCGCTGGTTTCGACCAGCGAACCGCGGGCCGAAGTGGCGGCGGCATTGACCAGCGCGTTGATGGTGCCGAAATGCGCGATCGCGGTTTCGACCGCGCGCTTGCAGTCGGCCACTTTTGAAACGTCGGCGCTGATGAAGATCGCGTCGACGCCTAATTTTTTGAAATGGGCAACGGCCTTGTCGCCCTTTTCCTGCGAACGGCCAATAAGCGCCAATGCCCGGCAACCCTCGTCGGCCAACGCCTCGGCAACGGCAAAGCCGATGCCTTGCGCGCCGCCGGTGACGATGGCGCGCGTTTCTGAATTGCGACCGGCCGATACACTCATCACTTTGCTCCTGGTTCTTCCTAAGTGCTCTTACTTGTCGAGACGGACGGTCTTGCCCGTGGTCGCCGACTTCAGTGCCGCATCCGCCAGTTTCAGCGCGACAAGGCCGTCGGCCCCGCTCGGCGCCGCCTTCTTGCCGCTCGTTGCCGCGGTGATGAAAGCGGCGATCTCGATGGCATAGGCGTCGAGGTAGCGGGTCATGAAGAAGTCATGCAGCGGCGGGCGGGTGTAGCCCTTGTCATTGGCGACCTCGATCGACACCGGCCGCTGGTTTTCGGCGGCGACCATGCCCTTGGAACCATGCACTTCGATGCGCTGGTCGTAGCCATAGGTGGCGCGGCGGGAGTTGGAGATGACGGCCTGCTTGCCCGAAGCGGTTTCGAGGATGACGCTGACCGAGTCGAAATCGCCGGCTTCGCCGATCTTCTTGTCCACAAGTACCGAGGCATGGGCGCTGACCGCTACCACCTCTTCGCCGAGCAGGAAGCGCGCCATGTCGAAATCATGGATGGTCATATCGCGGAAAATACCACCCGAGCGCTTGATGTAGTCGATCGGCGGCGCGCCGGGATCGCGCGAGGTGATGGTGACCATCTCGACGGTGCCGATGGCGCCGTCGTCGATCGCCTTGCGCACGGCGGCGAAGTGCGGATCGAAGCGGCGGTTGAAACCGACCATCAGCGTCGCCTTGGCCTTCTCGACCACGGCCAGGCACTTCTCGACGCGCTTGACGTTGAGGTCGATCGGCTTCTCGCAGAAGATCGCCTTGCCGGCCTTGGCAAAGCGCTCGATCAGATCGGCATGGGTATCGGTCGGCGTGCAGATGACGACGGCGTCGATGTCTTTTGATTTTTCAATCGCGTCGATGGTCCGCACTTCGGCGCCATAAGCCGAAGCCAGTTCGGTCGCCGCCTTCTCGAAGGCGTCGGCAACGGCAACCAGTTTGGCCTGCGGATTGGAGCCGACGGCGCGGGCGTGGACCTTGCCGATGCGGCCGGCACCGAGGAGGGCGAAACGAACAGTCATGGAAATTTCCTCTAAGGGGATGGGTTCGAGAGAATTGTGTCTCCACCTTCCTATTGGGGGAAGGTGGCAAGGCTATTTCTGAACGCGGCAGATCGTCCCGGAAACCGGATGGCCACCCTGTTTATGCCGCGAGTTCCGCCTCGCCGGTCTTGGCGCCGGTGATGTAGGAGACGATATCGTTTCCGTCGGTGTCCTGCTTGCGCAGATTGGCGACAATCTTGCCACGGCGGAAGACGACGATGCGGTCGACCAGGTCGAACACCTGGCGCATGTTGTGGCTGATCAGGATCAGCGGCTCGCCATTTTCCTTCAGCGTGCGGATGATGTTTTCGACCTGCGCCGTCTCCTGCACGCCAAGCGCTGCCGTCGGCTCGTCCATGATGATGAGCTTGGAAGCAAAGGTCGCGGTGCGGGCGATCGCCACGCACTGGCGCTGACCGCCCGACATGTGGCGGATGGTGCTGGACAGATTGGGGATCTTGACCGCCGTGCGGACAAGCGCCGCCTCGGTCGCCTTGCGCATGAACTTGCGGTCGAGGATCGAGAACGGCCCGAGATTGAACAGCACCTTCTCGCGGCCGAGAAACAGGTTGGACGGCACGTCGAGATCGTCGGCGAGCGCCAGGTTCTGGAACACGGTCTCGATGCCGGCCTCGCGCGCTTCGATGGGGCCGGAAAAGTTCACTTCCTTGCCGTCGAACCAGACCTTGCCGTCGGTGCGCTGTTCGACGCCGGTGATCTGACGCACGAAGGTCGATTTGCCGGCGCCGTTGTCGCCCATGATGGCGACATGCTCGCCTTTGCGCAGTTCGAAATTCGCGCCTTCGAGCGCATGCACGCCGCCATAGCGCTTGGTCAGGTTTTCGGTCTTCAGAACGATGTCCGACATGATCAACCTCCTATCGCGCGCCGGCGCTGGCGCCATTGGTCGAGAACCACCGCGCCGACGATGATCACGCCCTTGACCATCTCTTGGTAGTAGGCGTCGAGGCGCAGGAAGGTGAAGCCGGAGATGATGACGCCGAAGATCAGCGAACCGATCACCGTGCCGATGATCGAGCCGCGGCCGCCCGACAGCGAGACGCCGCCGATGACCGCCATGGCGATGGCGTCGAGTTCGTACATCACGCCCATGCCGGATTGGGCGGTCAGGTTCTTCGAGCACAGCACGACGGCGGCGAGCGCGGCGAGGATGCTGGCGATGGCATAGACGAGGATCTTGTGGTTGGCGATGTTGATGCCAGACATGCGCGCGGCATCCTCATTGGAGCCGATAGCATAACAGTGCTTGCCGTATTTGGTGTAGGTCAGGATCAGCTGGAACAGTATTGCCAGCGATATGAAGATGACGACCGGCATCAGGCCCTTGCCGATTGCCGCGAAACCGTCTGTCGGAAACGAGATCGGCTGGCCCTTGGACCACCATTTGGCGATGCCGCGCGCGGTGACCATCATGCCGAGCGTGGCGATAAAGGGCGGAATGCGCGTATAGGCAATAAGTGCGCCGTTGACGAGGCCGGCCAGCAGGCCGCAGCCGATGGCGACAAACACCGGGACGATCACCGGCAGGTCGGTCCAACCGACGAACATCGCCTTGGGATTCGGGTTGCCGTTGACCGTCGCCACCTGGGCAAAACTCATGGCAATCATCGCGGTAGCGCCGACGATCGAGCCCGAAGACAGGTCGATGCCGCCACAGATGATCACCTGCGTCACGCCGATGGCGATGATGCCGACGATCGACACCTGCAGGATGATGATCTCGAGCCGCTGCTGGTTGAAGATCGCGTCGACATTGTCGCGGGTGTTGAACAGGAAACTGTCGCCGAGGAAGACCCGGCCGATCAGTTCGAAGGCGCCGACGAGGATGATGAGCGCCAGGAACACGTTGAACTCAGCCGGCCATGCGCGCTTCTTCGCATCATAGCTGAGCCCGCCGACGCCATGAGATGTCTGTGCCACGTCTTCTGTCCTCCGTCGGCCGCGCTTCCGCCGCCCGCTCGGGCAGGTCGGGAAAGGAGGAGCGGCGCTTTTTCACGCCGCTCCTTATCGTTGCGAAGCCTCAGTTCTTCTTCAGGAACTTGTCGATGTTTGCCGGGGTGACCAGCTGGAAGGGGATGTAGACCTTGTGTTCCACCTTCTCACCCTTGGCGAGCTTCAGCGCGGCGTCGAGAGCACCGGCACCCTGGCCGGCGGCATCCTGGAACACTGTCGCGTCAAGGTCGCCCGCCTGCATTGCTGCAAGCGCGTCCTGAGTGGCATCGACGCCGCCGACGACAACCGTCTTCATGTCGATGTTGGCGGCTTTCATTGCCTGGATCGCGCCGATGGCGCTTTCGTCATTGTTGGCGATGACGCCGTCGAACGGCTTGTTGGTCGACAGCCAGTTGGTCATCAGGTTCTGGGCTTCGTCACGGTTCCAGTTCGACGTCTGCTTGTCGATGATCTTGATGAAGCTGCATTCCGGCGTGGCGATCACATCGTCGATGTCCTTGGTGCGCTGCACCGCGGCCTGGTTCGACAGTTCGCCCATGATCACATAGACATTGGCTTCTTTCTTGCCGGCTTCGGTGAACAGGCGGCAGACTTCCTTGGTCTCGAGTGTGCCGGAATCGGCCTCATTCGAAGCGACGAAAGCCTGGTTGTCCGGCAGCGTGTCGACATTGACCGGCTCGCGGTTGACGTAGACCAGCGGGATCTTGGCGGCGGCGGCGGCGTCGGACATCGCCTGCGTGGCCGAGGTGTCGACCGGGTTGACGATGATCGCGTCGACGCCCGAGGCGGCGAAGTTCTTGATCTGGTCAAGCTGCTTGGCAACGTCGTTCTGCGCGTCCTCCACTTGCAGCTCGACACCGCTCATGCCCTTGGCTTGCTCGATCATGCCGTTGCGCAGCACGGTCAGGAAGTTGTCGTCGAATTTGGCCATCGACACGCCGACCTTGGCCGCGAGAGCCGACGAACTCATCAGCGCCGCAAAGGCGACGCCCAAAAGCAGTTTCTTCATTTTCGTTCTCCTCCACACATTGGTGTCCGGCTGCACCGATTCTACCCGGAATCCCCGATCTCCCAGGGAATCTCTCCCGATTGTCGTTTCAGTTCCGGATGGCCTTTTGCGCGCAATTGGAACGCCAGGCGCTCAGTTTGAAACAGATGTTCCGGAACGAAAGAACCAAAATGCCCAGTTGGTGAAATTTTTATTCCATTTTCTGTCAGGACGTCAAGGGTGATTCCGCGGTCGGATGGCGGATTTTCGGCCTGCTCTGATAGATTCTATCATTTCCGGCGGCCGACTCGCGCCGGCGAGGGGTCAAATGTTTTCCGGAAGATAGATGTCGAAGGGCAGAAAGGTCTGGCCCGGCGCGTTGGCGGCGCCGGCCTCGATGGCATGCGCCATCAGACCGACCAGCTCGCGGCACAGTGCGGCGAGCGGCGTCGAGATCACCATCGTCAGGATGTTGTCGGCAAGTGCCGCGCGCGATTCGGCGTTGATCTCGTTGCAGACGACCACCGGCATGTTTGCCGGCTTCGCCGCCCGCAGCGCCGAGACCGCGCCTTCCATGCCGCCGCCGGCGACGTAGCAGCCAGCAAGATCCTGATAGCGCGCCAGGAGATCGATCATCGCATCGTGGGTCACCTGGTTGGCTTCCAGATTGACCAGCGTTTCCATCACCGTGAACTCAGGCGCATGTTCGCGGAAGAAGGAGCGAAAGCCGATCTCGCGCAGCTCATGGCCGTGAAAGCGATGGCTGCCGACGAAAAGGGCTACCTTGCCGGGCTTCGGCGCCGCCTTGGCGATCATCCAGGCCGCGCTGCGACCGACCTTGCGGTTGTCGAGGCCGACATAGCCCTCGCGAATGCCGGCGGCAAAGTCGGACAGCAGGGAAAAGACCGGTTGCCCCCTCGCCTTCAGCGCCTCGACGGCTGCCGTCAGCGTCGGATGGTCCGGGCCGACAACGGCGATGGCCCTGGATTTCGCCGCCAGCTTGCGCATCTGGGCGGCGATCTCGTCGGCGGCGAGCGAAGTGGCAAAGTCGATGGTGGCGACGCCGCGGAAGCGCTGCGACTGCGAGACCGCCACTTCCAGTTCCCGCGCGAAATCGCCGTAGAAGACATCATTGCCGCGCAGCAGCAGAAAGCCGAGGCGGTATTCGGGCAATTCCTGGCGCATGCGCTGCTTGATCAGCCCGGCAGCGTGATAGCCGATACCGGTCGCTGCCTCATAGACGCGGCGCGCGGTTTCCTCGCGCACCGGCAGCCGGTTGTTCAACACCCGGTCGACGGTGGCGACGCTGACGCCCGAGATGCGCGCCAGATCGGTGATGGTTGGCCGCTTTGCCATGGATCCTCCACTGCTTGAGGACAAAGAGTACCTCATTCTGATATGAAATGATAGAAACTATCTTTGTGATATTGAGACTATCATGGCTTGGCGCTATTTTGGAATCTGACGCCAGCCATTGCGCCCGAGCTTCCGTTGTGGGCTGATCGCAAGGCGCGATGGAGGAACCTCGATGACGGCAGTGATGGAAGCAGCACCGTCCCGGCGCGACTACAGCCTGATCGGCCGCGACGCCAGGCTCGCCGTCGAGACCGGGCTGTCGGCGGCGGAGTGGTATCACACCGATGTCTCGCGCAAGCAGATGAAGGAGCTGATGCAGCGCTCGGACCAGCCGGCGATCCGCGACACCATCATCTGGCTTGCGGCCCTTATCCTCAGCGCGGCCGGCGGCGCCTGGTTCTGGGGCACATGGTGGTGCGTGCCGTTCTTTTTCGTCTACGGCACGCTTTACGGCTCTTCTACCGATTCCCGCTGGCACGAATGCGGCCATGGCACGGCCTTCAGGACGCAGTGGATGAACGATGCAATCTATCAGATCGCCTGCTTCATGATCATGCGCAATCCAGTGACCTGGCGCTGGAGCCACACGCGGCACCATACCGACACCATCATCGTCGGCCGCGACCCGGAGATATCGGTGATGCGGCCGCCGGACCTGATCCGTACGGCGCTGGCCTTCGTCGGCGTGCTGGATGCCTGGCATGCGATGAGCGACATGCTGCGCAACGCGGCCGGCAACATCAGCCCGGCGGAAAAGACCTTCATTCCCGAGCAGGAGCAGCCGAAGGCGATCCGCATTGCCCGCATCTGGACGGCGATCTATGCCGCCACCATCGCGCTGGCGCTGTACTACGGCTCATTCCTGCCGCTGATGCTGGTCGGCCTGCCCAGGCTCTACGGCGCCTGGCACCATGTGCTGACCGGCCTGCTGCAGCATGGCGGCCTCGCCGACAACGTCATCGACCATCGGCTCAACAGCCGCACCGTGCTGATGAACCCGATCAGCCGCTTCATATACTGGAACATGAACTACCATGTGGAGCACCACATGTTCCCGATGGTGCCCTATCACGCACTGCCGAAGCTGCATGAGCTGATCAAGCACGATCTGCCGGCGCCGACGCCGTCGATCCTGGCCGGCTATCGCGAGATGATACCGGCTTTCCTGCGCCAGTTGCGCAATGAAGACTATTTCCTCAAGCGCGAGCTGCCGCCGACGGCGCGGCCCTATCGTGGCGAATTCCACAGCGACCCTGCTGCTGCGAAGGCAGCGGAATGACAGCAGCCCGTAACGGGCAGCTGACGGGCCAAATTCTACCGGGAGGAATTAATGAGCGACTGGGTCGAGGCCTGTGCGGCCGGAGACATCGACGAAGAGGATGTGATGCGGTTCGACCACGGCGGCCGCACCTTCGCCATCTATCGCAGCCCCGATGACGACTATTTCGCCACCGACGGGCTGTGCACGCACGAGAAGGTGCATCTGGCCGACGGGCTGGTGATGGACGACATCATCGAATGCCCGAAACACAATGGCCGCTTCAACTACAAGACGGGTGACGCCAGGGGCGCGCCGGTCTGCGTCAACCTGAAGACCTATCCGGTCAAGGTCGACGCCGGCAAAGTGCTGATCCAGATCGGATGATGGCGATGACAAAAGGCATGGTCATCATCGGTGCCGGCGAATGCGGCGGGCGCGCGGCGCTGGCGCTGCGCGACCTTGGCTATGACGGCCCCGTGACGCTGGTCGGTGACGAACCGCATCTGCCCTATGAGCGGCCTCCGCTGTCGAAAGACGCGATGGTCAGCGACGCGCCCGAGATCAAGGCGATTGCCAGCGAGGCCTTGCTGGCCGAAAAATCGATCAGGCATATCCATTCGGTCCAGGCCGTGTCGATCGACCGCACAGCACACAGCGTGCGCCTGTCGGACGGTTCGGTGCTGCCTTATGACAGACTGCTTCTGGCAACCGGCTCGACGCCGCGCAGACTGCCGATGCCGGGCCTTGGGCCGCGCTGCGTCTATCTCAGAACTTTTGCCGACGCGCTGGCCATTCGCGCCCATTTGCGGGCCGGCAACCGCATCGCCATCGTCGGCGGCGGCTTCATCGGGCTCGAGCTTGCCGCAGCAGCGCGCAAATTGGGCGCCGATGTCACCGTCATCGAGGCGCAGCCGCGCATTCTGATGCGCGGCGTGCCGGCCGAAATCGCTAAGGTGATCCACGCGGCGCATGAAGCCGAAGGCGTGACCATCCTGTGCGGTGACGGCATCGCGGCCATCGCCGACGACGGTGCGCAGGTGCGCATCACGCTGGCCGGCGGGCGCGACATCGTCGCCGACCTTGCGGTGATCGGCATCGGCGCCGTACCGGTGACCGGACTTGCCGCGGAAGCGGGGCTGACGATCGACAATGGCATCGCGGTCGATGGCGAATTGCGCAGCAGCGATCCCGACATTTATGCCGCCGGCGATTGCTGCTCGTTTCCGCTGGCCGTCTATGGCGGAAGGCGGGTGCGGCTCGAAGCCTGGCGCAACGCACAGGAGCAAGGCGCGCTTGCCGCGAGAAACATGCTGGGCGCCGGCGAGGCGCATGCAGCGGTGCCGTGGTTCTGGTCGGATCAATATGGCCTGAGCTTGCAGATCGCCGGCCTTTCGGATGAAGGCCGCAGCGTCGTGCGCCGTGATCTCGACGACGGCGCCTTCATCCTGTTCCACCTGGCTGAGGACGGCAGGCTGGTGGCGGCGAGCGGCATCGGCCCCGGCAATGCGGTCGCCCGCGACATCAGGCTGGCCGAGATGCTGATCGGCAAGCGGGCAAAGCCGACGCCGGAAGCGCTCGGCTCGCAGACCGTCAAGCTGAAGTCGTTGCTGGCGGCGTAGACCGCATCAACGCATCCTAGAACAGCGCCTTGAGCTCCGACAGTTTGTCGTTGACCAGCCAGCCGTAGTAATTTTCCTCGGGCAGCTTCACCGGCTCGCCGGCGGCGCGGCGCCTGTCATTCTCGACCTTCAGCTCATAGGCGTGCTGTTCGGGATTGCCGATATTGTACAGCGTCGAGGTGACGCCGGGATTGCCTGAGATGTCGAAGCCGGCAATGCCCTTGTAGGCGTCGATCGATTTCTTGATCGTCGCCGCGACATAAGGCAGAGTCAGGTCCGGATCCATGATGGTCTTGTAGACGGCGTTCGGATCGCTGACGTCGAGCTTCGGCAGGCCGGACACCTTGTGCACGAGATCGCTCATCTGCAGCGCGGTCAGCGGGTTGAGCTGGCCAAGGCCAAAGGTCTGGCCTGCATAATAGGGCTGGAAGAAGGTGGCGCCGAAGCGGTCGTTGGGAAAACTCTCCCCGCCGACGCTCTTGCCGCGAAAGGACCGGTTCCACACCTGCTCGCGGCATTCCCACAGATCGTAGCTGTCCGACTTGGCGGTGCATTTGGCGAATTCCGGCCGCTGCACGAAATCGGTGATGTCCTCGCCGTCATAGGCAAAGGAGAGCTTGCTGGAGAGATAGGAGATCGCCTTGACGTAGTAGGTCTGCAGCCGGTCATAGGCGTCGACATTGTAGGTATGCTCGCCGACGATGGCGCCGACGATATGCATCGGGTCGATGCCGTAGGCGGAGGCCGCCTGCTTGATCTTGCCGCGCAATTCGGCGTCGCTCTGCAGTAGCGCGTAGACCTTGCGGTATTTCGCCTGGAAAGTGGTGTTGGTGGCCTGGGTGCGTCGGCTGGAAGCGCCCGGTATGTCGGGCTGTTCGACGTTGCGGTTTCCCGGCGGCACCATGGTTGCCGCCTGGGCCGCGAACATGGTTGTCGCCAGCGCCAAGCCGAGAATGACGAAGATCAGTTTTTTCATGCACCGCCGCCTAAATAGTCGGGGGGCAAACTAGGTAATGCTCCTAGGGGAGTCGATAGACCCCTTGGCCCGGCGGGTCGAAAGCTGGCCAGATGCTTCCATTTGGCCACACCTTCGCAAATCCTGCCGGCAGATTGCGTGCCGCCCCGGCCCGCCCTTTACGAGATGAATTGCCCTTTAAAGGATGAATCGCGACAAATCTGTGTTTCTGGAGAGGTCACCGACGTGCTTTTCCACATAGGCGGCGTCGATGATCACCGAGGTGCCGTTACGGTCGGGCGCATCATAGGAGATCTCGTCCAGCACCCGCTCCATCACCGTCTGCAGGCGCCTGGCGCCGATGTTCTCGACGCTGGCGTTGAGGTCGACGGCGATGCCGGCAAGCGAATCGATGGCATCGTCGGTGAAGGTCAGGTCGACGCCCTCGGTCTTCATCAGCGCGATGTATTGTTTGATCAGACTGGCCTCTGTCTCGGTGAGGATGCGGACGAAATCGTCCTTCTCCAGCGCCCGCAATTCGACGCGGATCGGCAGGCGGCCCTGCAATTCCGGCAACAGGTCGGACGGCTTCGAAACATGGAAGGCGCCGGAGGCGATGAACAGGATGTGGTCGGTCTTCAGCGGTCCATACTTGGTCGCCACCGTCGTGCCTTCGATCAGCGGCAGCAGGTCACGCTGCACGCCTTCGCGCGAAACGCCGGCCCCCATGCCGCCTTCGCGCGACGCGATCTTGTCGATCTCGTCGAGGAAGACGATGCCGTCATTTTCCGTCGCATCGAGCGCCTGGCGCACCACCTCGTCCTGGTCGAGCAGCTTGTCGGACTCGTCGTTGACCAGAAGCGCGTAGGATTCCTTCACCGTCGTCTTGCGCGTCTTGGTCTTCTTGCCGCCCATCGCCTTCGACAGCATGTCGTTGATGTTGAGCACGCCGATATTGGCGCCCGGCATGCCGGGGATCTCGAAGCCGGGCATGCCGCCAGTGCCGGTATCGGCCACTTCGACCTCGATCTCCTTGTCGTCGAGCTCGCCGTCGCGCAATTTCTTGCGGAAACTGTCGCGGGTGGCCGGGCTCGCCGTCTTGCCGACAAGGGCTTCCAGCACCCGTTCCTCGGCATTGATATGGGCGCGCGCCTTGACGTCTTCGCGCATCTTATCGCGCACCAGGCCGATGGCGATCTCGACCAGGTCCCGGATGATCTGCTCGACATCGCGGCCGACATAGCCGACCTCGGTGAACTTGGTCGCCTCGACCTTGACGAAGGGTGCTCCGGCCAGACGCGCCAGGCGGCGCGAAATCTCGGTCTTGCCGACGCCGGTCGGCCCGATCATCAGGATGTTCTTCGGCATCACCTCTTCACGCATCTGGCCTTGGAGCTGCTGGCGGCGCCAGCGGTTGCGCAAGGCAATGGCCACGGCGCGCTTGGCGTCTTTCTGGCCGATGATGAAGCGGTCGAGCTCCGAAACGATTTCGCGGGGAGAAAATGTCGTCATGTCACTAAATTCCACTTTGCCACTGCTTGATGGCCTCGAACGGATGCAGCAGCATGATCACGTTGAGTGTCAGATTGTCCCGGATGAGGTAGCCGGTACCGAGTTCGAAGATGATGGCGAGGCTGACGATCACCCATATAGGTAGCCTTCGCGCCATCACAAATCCCAGCACCATGGCCAGTGTGTCGGACACCGAATTGATGATGCTGTCGCCGTAGTAATCGAGCGAGATGGTGCCGGCGCGGTAGCGGTCGATGATGAACGGGCTGTTCTCGAGCAATTCCCAGCCACCCTCGATGAGGACGGCAAAGGCCAGCCTGAGCCCGATCGGCGAACGCGGGAACAGGAACCGCGCCAGCGCGTAGAACAGGAAGCCGTGGATGATGTGCGAGAAGGTGTACCAGTCGGAAATATGCTGGGAATTCTCCGAACTCTGCACAACACCATGCCAGAGTTTGACATAGCCGCAGGTGCAGATCGGCGTTCGCCCCATGCCGTACAGCGCCCCGGCCTGGAAGACGATCAGAGCGAGGACGAGCAGCAACCCCATCCGCCAGGAGTCTTCATAGGCCGAATAGCTGTCGTCCTTGACCGGTGTCGTCATCAGGTCATTTCCCCTCTTCCGTGTCGCTCTCTTCGGCATCGACGGCCATCAGAACGACGTCCCCATATCTAGAGTGCCTGCGATCGATGGCTCTGAAACCGGCCTTCTCATAGGCGCGAATGGCCCGTCCATTGGACGGATCCGGGTCGATGATGACGCGCGGCGCGCCTTCCTCGAACAGCTGCTCGACGAACTGGCGGACAATGGCCGAGCCATGGCCGGCCCCGACAAATCCCGGCACGCCGATCGACAGGTCGATGCCGAGCGTGCCGAATGGCTGGTCGGCATAGGGATGGCCGTCCTCCAGGTGCGGGTCGTAGCTCTGCAGATAGGCGATCGGCTTGCCGTCGAGCTCGACGATCAGCGGTTCGACGGAAATCGAGTCGATATGCTCACGAATTTCAGCGATTTCCGTTTCGGAATCGTCCCACCACTCAGCCACATGCGGCTCGGCGAGCCATGCCGCGATCATCGGCAGGTCCTTCTCGGTCACCGGCCGAAAATCGTAGAGCAAAACCGGATCAGCCGGCATCGAGCGTTTCGATGACGAAATTGTTGTTGGTGTAGACGCAGATGTCCGACGCGATCTGCATCGCCTTGCGGGCGATCTCCTCGGCATCCTTGTCGCTGTCCATCAGCGCGCGCGCCGCGGCCAGTGCGTAATTGCCGCCCGAGCCGATGGCCATGACGCCGAATTCGGGCTCGAGCACGTCGCCGGTGCCGGTCAGCGCCAGCGAAACCGACTTGTCGGCCACCAGCATCATGGCTTCCAGACGGCGCAGATAGCGGTCGGTGCGCCAGTCCTTGGCGAGTTCGACGCAAGCCCGCGTCAGCTGGTCGGGATATTGTTCGAGCTTGGCTTCCAACCGCTCCAGCAAGGTGAAGGCGTCGGCGGTGGCGCCGGCAAAACCGGCAATGACATTGCCGCCCTTGCCGATGCGGCGCACCTTTTTGGCGTTGCCCTTCATGATGGTCTGGCCAAGGCTGACCTGGCCGTCGCCCGCGATCACCACCTTGTTGCCCTTGCGCACCGTCACGATGGTCGTGGCGTGCATGGTCAGTTCATTCGACATTTCTTGGGCTCCGAGCAGCGCCATCCCAAAAGGCGATTGGCGCGTTACGAGTGACTTGATCGGCCATATGTATGCATAGGCCCGGCGATTGCAAACCGGCCTCGATGCGGCTTGGCATGGCAACTGGCAATCGCCGGATCATGCTGCTAGAAGGCTCTCGTTTTCAAGCAGTGAAGGCTTGGAAAGCCTGCAAACTCCAAGACAAGGACAAGGTCATGCCGACCCGTTCCGCGCAAGCAAGCCGCAAGACCAAGGAAACCGATATCTCCGTATCGGTCCATGTCGACGGCTCGGGCAAGTCAGACATTGCGACTGATATCGGCTTCTTCGACCATATGCTGGATCAGTTGTCGCGCCATTCGCTGATCGACATGACGGTCAAGGCCACGGGCGACCTGCACATAGACGACCACCACACGGTCGAGGACACCGGCATCGCGCTCGGCCAGGCGCTCAGCAAGGCGCTGGGCGAACGGCGCGGCATCATGCGCTATGCCTCGATCGACCTCGCCATGGACGAGACGCTGACGCGGGCGGCGATCGATGTCTCCGGCCGCCCTTTCCTGGTGTGGAATGTTGCCTTCTCGTCGCCGAAAATCGGCACCTTCGACACCGAACTGGTGCGTGAATTCTTTCAGGCGCTGGCGCAGAATGCCGGCATCACGCTGCATGTGACCAACCACTACGGCGCCAACAACCACCATATCGCCGAGACCTGCTTCAAGGCGGTGGCGCGGGCGCTGCGCGCTGCCCTTGAACCCGACCCGCGCCAGCCGGACGCGGTGCCCTCCACCAAGGGATCGCTGAAGGGATAGTATCATGGCCATCTATGTCGTGATGGAGCCACCGGGCCGCGGCGAAAAGGCCGATACGACCTTTGTCCGTGACGGCTTTTCCTGGCTCGGCTTCCTGGTGACGCCGTTGTGGCTCGCCTGGCACCGGCTGTGGGTCGAGGCGGCGCTTGCCTTTGTCGCGATGGCCGCGCTGTCGCTGCTCGGCGAGAAACTGGGTCTCGAATGGGCCGGCTCGGCTCTCTCGCTGCTGGTCTCGCTCTATGTCGGGCTGGAGGGACAGGCTTTGCGGATCGCGGCGCTGCACCGGCGGGGCTGGCATCAATGGGGCGTCGTCGAGGCCGATGGGATCGACGATGCCGACACCCGCTATGCGCTGGAAACCGAGGCGCCGTCGGATGAAGGCGCGCCGGTGCATCGCATCGTTCCGGACGCCGCCCAGGCGCGGCCGGCGCAGCCGGGCATGGCGCTGGGGCTGACCCACACGCCGGGAAAGACCTGAGATGCGGGTAGCGATCATCGACTACGGGTCGGGCAATCTGCGCTCGGCCACCAAGGCCTTCGAGCGCGCCGCGCATGAAGCCGGCATCGCTGCCGCCATCGAGCTGACGGCGGACGCCGAACGGGTGCGCACCGCCGACCGCATCGTGCTGCCCGGCGTCGGGGCCTATGCCGATTGCGCGGCGGGCTTGCGTGCCGTTGCCGGCATGTGGGAAGCGGTGGAGGAGGTGGCCATCGCCAAGGGGCGGCCGTTCCTCGGCATTTGCGTCGGCATGCAGTTGATGTCGGAACGCGGCCTCGAAAAGACCGTTACCAAAGGCTTTGGCTGGATCGCCGGCGACGTCAAGGAGATCAAGCCCTCCGATCCGGCGCTGAAGATCCCGCAGATCGGCTGGAACACGATCGATCTGGAGCGCAAACATCCGCTGTTTTCCGGCATTCTCACCGGACCCAAGGGGCTGCACGCCTATTTCGTGCATTCCTACCACCTCGATGCAACGAAGCCGACCGAAGTGCTGGCCGTCGCCGACTATGGCGGCCCGGTGACGGCCGCTGTCGCCCGCGACAACCTCGTCGGCACCCAGTTCCATCCCGAAAAGAGCCAGGCGCTCGGCCTGGCGCTGATCACCAACTTCCTGCGGTGGAAGCCATGAGCAAGAAGGGCTACTGGATGGCGATGATCGAGGTGACCGATCCGGAAAACTATCCGCTCTACATCGCCGCCAACAAAGCGGCCTTCGACAAATACGGCGCAAGATTCCTGACCCGTGGCGGCCAGTCGTCGAGCCCGGAAGGGCCGTCCGGCAGTCGCCACATCATCATCGAGTTCGAGAGCTACGCGGTCGCACTCGCCTGCTTCCATTCACCCGAATACCAGGCGGCGCTAAAACTCCGGCGGCTTTATTCGACGTCGCATTTCGCCATTGTGGAAGGGGTGTGAACCGTGATCCTGTTTCCGGCCATAGACCTCAAGGACGGCCAGTGCGTGCGGCTGAAGCACGGCGATATGGCGACCGCGACGATCTACAACGACGATCCGGCAGACCAGGCCAGAGCCTTCGAAAGCCAGGGCTTCGAGTGGCTGCATGTCGTCGACCTCAACGGCGCCTTCAAGGGCCAGAGCGTCAACAGCGCGGCGGTCGGCGCCATCCTCAAGGCAACGAAGAACCCGGTGCAGCTCGGCGGCGGCATCCGCACCCTGGAACAGATCGAGGACTGGCTCGATCGCGGGCTCGCCCGAGTCATTCTCGGTACGGTGGCGGTGCGCGATCCCGACCTGGTCAAGCAGGCCTGCAAGGCGTTTCCGGGCAAGATCGCCGTCGGCATCGACGCCAAGGGCGGCAAGGTGGCGGTCGAGGGTTGGGCCGAGGCCTCCAGCCTCGGCGTCATCGAACTGGCAAGGAAATTCGAGGGCGCCGGCGTCGCCGCCATCATTTACACCGACATCGACCGCGACGGCGTGCTGACCGGCATCAACTGGGATGCAACGATCAGCCTCGCCGAAGCGGTGTCGATCCCGGTTATCGCCTCGGGCGGCCTGGCTTCGATCGCCGACATCGTGCGCATGACCATGCCCGATGCGCAAAAGCTCGAAGGCGCTATTTCCGGCCGCGCGCTCTATGACGGGCGCATCGACCCGACCGAGGCCCTGGCGATCCTGCGCGGCAGGCCGGTGGCGGAGGCGAGACCGTGAAAGTCTCGATCGTCCTGGCCTCCTATGACAGCGGTTATTATCACGGCGGCATGGGCCAGGGACCGGACGCGCTGATATCGGGCGGGCTGGTCGAAGCGCTGACGCTGGCCGGCCACGACGTTGCCGTCGAGGACATCGGCAAGGTCGGAGATGAGCAGGAGCGCGAAATCGCAACAGGCTTTGCTGTCTGCAACGCCGTCTCCGGCGAGGTCCGCATTGCTCGCGACAGGGGGCGGTTTCCCATTGTGCTCGCCGGCAATTGCCTGACATCAGCCGGTGCAGTCGCCGGCGGGGACGCCGATTCGATCATCTGGGCCGACCAGCATGGCGACCTCAACACGCCCGAGACATCCGTTTACGGCTTTCTCGACGGCATGGCGTTGGCGACGGTTCTGGGGCTGTGCTGGCGGCCGATGGCGAAAGCCATTCCCGGCTTTCATGCGATCGACCCGTCCCGCTGCGTGCTGGTCAACGCCCGCGACCTCGATCCGGCGGAAGAGCTGCTGCTGGAGACATTGCCGGTCATTCGAGCGGAATGCCCGGATGCGGCAAAGGCGGCCGGAAGACTGAAGGCCACCGGCGTCAAGCGAACGCATATGCATCTCGACCTGGATGTCCACGACCCCAACGAATTGCAGGCCAATCGCTATACGCATTCGGGCGGGCCGAGACCGGCACAGTTGCGCCAGGCGGTCTGCGGCATGGCCGGTTTGCTGCCGATCGTCGGCATCACCATCTCTGCCTACGATCCGGCGTTCGACGCGCAAGGCGATGTTCCGCCGCTGGTCGGCCAATTGCTGACCGATCTGCTGGCAACGGTGGAGAAAAGCTGATGCTGAAGGCCCGCGTCATCCCCTGTCTCGACGTGAAGAACGGCCGCGTTGTCAAGGGCGTCAATTTCGTCGACCTGATCGACGCCGGCGATCCGGTCGAGGCGGCCAAGGCCTATGACGCGGCCGGCGCCGACGAGCTCTGCTTTCTCGACATCACCGCCTCGTCCGACAACCGCGAGACGATCTTCGACGTCATCGCCCGCACCGCCGAACAATGCTTCATGCCGCTGACCGTCGGTGGCGGCGTGCGCCAGGTCGCCGACATCCGAAAACTGTTGCTGGCCGGCGCCGACAAGGTGTCGATCAACACGGCGGCGGTGAAGAACCCTGATTTCGTCGCTGAAGCGGCCGATAAGTTCGGCAACCAGTGCATCGTCGTCGCCATCGACGCCAAGAAAGTGTCGGCGGCGGGCGAGGCCGACCGGTGGGAGATCTTTACCCATGGCGGCCGCGAAAAAACCGGCATCGACGCAGTCGAATTCGCGCGAAAAATGGTCGATCTCGGCGCAGGCGAAATCCTGTTGACGTCGATGGACCGCGACGGCACCAAGGCCGGCTACGACATCGCGCTGACCCGCACCATCGCCGACGCCGTGCGTGCGCCGGTGATCGCATCTGGCGGCGTCGGCACGCTCGACCACATGGTCGAAGGCATTCGCGACGGCCATGCCGGGGCTGTGCTGGCGGCATCGATCTTCCATTTCGGCACCTACACGATCGCGCAGGCCAAGGCGCATATGGCGCTTGCCGGGCTGCCGATGCGCCTGGACTCGCCGTTTCACTCCAAACCACAAAGGCTGTAGGCTGCGTCATGGCTGAGTTCTCGCTCTCCGATCTGGAGAAAACCATCCGCGAACGCGCGCAGTCCGGCGACCCGGACTCGTGGACGGCAAAGCTGTTTGCGCGCGGCATGGACAAGGCGGCGCAGAAACTCGGTGAAGAGGCGGTCGAAACCGTCATCGCCGCCGTCAAAGGCGACAAAAAAGCTCTCGTTTCGGAAAGTGCCGATCTTCTATATCATTGGCTCGTCGTTCTCGGCATCGCCGACATTCCGCTGAGCGACGTGCTCAAGGAGCTCGAAACCCGCACCGGGCGCTCGGGCATCGCAGAAAAGGCGTCTCGGTCCTGAGACGCTGACCGCTGAGGAGGGCAGGAAACTCGATGGACCAGCTCGCTCCCACCGAGAAATATTCACCCTTTCGTTTCTTCTCGGCCGAGCAATGGTCGCAGTTCCGCGCCGACACGCCGCTGACGCTCGGCGAGGATGAAATCAACCGCCTGCGTTCGCTGAACGACCCGGTCGATCTCGAAGAGGTCAAGCGCATCTATCTGTCGCTGTCGCGGCTCTTGTCCGCGCATGTCGAGGCGAGCCAGCTCCTGTTCCGCCAGCGCCAGGCCTTCTTCAACGCGCTGGATGTGGTCAAGACGCCGTTCATCATCGGCATTGCCGGCTCGGTTGCGGTCGGGAAGTCGACCACGGCACGCGTGCTCAAGGAACTTTTGGCGCGCTGGCCGTCGAGCCCGAAGGTCGATCTGATCACCACCGACGGTTTCCTGCTGCCCAACGAGGTGCTGCGGCGCGACAATCTGATGGAGCGCAAGGGCTTTCCCGACAGCTACGATGTCGGTGCGCTGCTGCGTTTCCTGTCGGGCATCAAGTCGGCGCAACGCAATGTCCGGGCGCCGGTCTATTCGCATTTGACCTATGACGTCATCCCCGGCGAGTTCGTCACCATCGATAGGCCGGACATATTGATCTTCGAAGGCATCAACGTGCTGCAGCCGGGTAAATTGCCCAGGGATGGCAAGATCGTGCCGTTCCTGTCGGACTTCTTCGACTTCGCCATCTATATCGATGCCGACGAGAAGCTGATCCACCAATGGTACATTGCCCGCTTCATGCGGCTGCGCGAGACCGCCTTCCGCAATCCGGACTCCTTCTTCCACCGCTATTCGCAACTGTCAGAAGGCGCGGCACGCGCCATTGCCGAAGGGTTGTGGGCCAACATCAATCTGAAGAATCTGCGCGAGAACATCGTGCCGACGCGGGCGCGGGCCGATCTCATCCTGCGCAAGGGCGCCAATCACCTGGTCGAGGAAGTGGCGCTCAGGAAGTTGTGACGGCAGCCCCCGGGCGGTCCACGATATCGGTCGACGGCTCGTCCTGTGTCTGTAGCCGCAAATAGGGCCGATCCGCGGGGACGAGTTTACGCGCCACGACATAGATCACGATCGCGACAGCGGCGGCGGCATAGCCGTCGATGGCATAGTGCCAGGCTAGATAGACCGAACTGACGGCGACAAAGGCCACATAGACGAACGCCAAAGCGCCGAGACGGCGACTATACTCCCACACGAAAAGCGCGTTGAGCATCACCAACCCGACATGCACGCTGGGAAAGGCCGAAATACCTGAGGCGAACCCAGTCTGCCTGGCTTCATGGAGCGTCCACAAATATTGCTGATAGGAAACAGCGGAGTTGGCGGATTCGGCGCCGTGGGCCAGGAATGCCAGCTGTTCGCCAAACCGCGCCGTGTCGCCCGTGACGGCACCATAGAACGCCGGACCGGCCGACAGGAACAGCCCAGCCAGGATGTTGCCTACGACAACCCAGACCACCATGAAGCAGGCGACATAGCGCGTTCGAACCGACGCCGTCCGCGGCGATGTCGCGACAAAGAACAAGGCGCCGAAATTGAGGACGAACCACAAAACGTTGTAGTTCCACTCGACGGCGGTCCGCACGAAATCATTTTCAGCGACCACGTAGAGCCAGCGCCACGGATCGGCGCCGAAATGCAGGAAGGCGTCGATGTCGGCATGTGTCACATCGAATGGAAAGCCATCCTGCCAGACCGGCATGCCATTTTTCACGGAGGTGAATGTGCCTTGAAAGATCATGAGCGCCATGAGGAGGCATAGACCCGAGAGCGAGTATGCCAGCCGTGATGTCGAAAACACCTGTTTCGCTGCCAGACGGCGCCTGCCATCGAAGCGGTGCATGAGCAGGCTCACGTCGACAAGAATGGCGAAGACCGGCAGCATCACGCCGTTCAGCAATATCCAGCGCCCGAAATATATCGAATACGCGCTGCGGTCGGCCGCGCCGATCGCATGCAGAAAGACCAGGCCGGCCAAGGTGTAGATGGCAATGAACAGATAAAGGCCGGAATCCCGGCGGACCAGCGGGATTGCTCCGTTGGCGGCGGCCCACAGTTGACGCAAGATTACACTGCTGTCTGTCATGATCCCCGAGCCGACGTTGCAATGCCCAGGCACGTTTACGAGGAAAACCTGTAGAATCGGTTAGTGTCCCGCCCGCGTGACCCGCCGCAGCGTCAGATTGATGCGTCCGCCGTTCTTGAGCAGCGCCGAGGTCGAGGGATAGATACGGTCGACGCCGTGGAAGCAGAGGCGGCCCTCGCCGCCAAGCACGACGACATCACCGCTTTTCAGCCTGAATGATTTGGTCGCCCCGTCGCGCGTGGTCTGGCCGACCCTGAACAGGCAGTCGTCGCCGAGCGAGACGGAGACCACAGGCGCCGCGAAATCGGCCTCGTCGCGGTCCTGATGCAGGCCCATTTTGGCGTCCTGCGCATAGAAATTGACCAGGCAGGCCTCCGGCGGCTGCGGATAGGCCGAGACTTCGCGCCACAATTGCAGGAGCACCTCGGGGATCGCCGGCCACGGCTCTCCGGTCACCGGATGGGTCGGCTGGTAGCGATAGCCAAGCTCCTTGTCGGTGACCCAGCCAAGCGCGCCGCAATTGGTCATGCGCACGCTCATCTCCTTGCCGGTGCGCGGCATGGCCGGCACGAACAGAGGGGCTGCCTGCACCACGCTTCTCACATCCTCGACCAGCGCCTCCTGTATGGCGCGCGACAGATAGGCTGGCATGTGGCGCACGCCTTTGGGCAGGACAAGCATCAGATTGGCCGTTTCATTCGGTTCATCCGGCAACAATGCCATCGCCAAGCAAGAACGGCGACCCGAAAGCCACCGTTCTTCAATTCCGCCCCTCCGGCCAGAAAGAAAATACTGGCGGGTCGCACTCAGTCGTCGCCGACCCGGCCGCGCAATTTCTTGATTGTCCCGCGCCCGGCCTTGCTCTTCAGCCGCCGCTCGACCGCGCCTTTCGACGGCCTCGTCTTCTTGCGCGGCGGCGGTGGCGGCTCGGCCGCCTTGGCGACCAGCGCCGTCAGGCGTGCCCGCGCGTCCGCCCGGTTCTGCTCCTGCGTGCGGTAGCGGCCGGCCTCGATGACGATGACGCCATCCTTGGTGGCGCGCTGGCCGGCGAGCTTTATCGTCCGCTCGCGCACGCGCTCCGACAGGCCCGCCGCGTTGGCGGCGTCAAAGCGCAACTGCACCGCCGTCGCCACCTTGTTGACGTTCTGGCCGCCAGGCCCGGACGAGCGGATGAAATCCTCGTGCAGGTCGCCCGGATGGATTGTCGCCTCGTCGGCAATGATGATCTTGTCGTCGGCAGTCATGCCGCACTCATGGCGCGGCGGACGAAAAAAGAAAAGGCCCGATCACAACCGGACCTTCCAGGAATGGAGCGGTGCCCCTACTCCGCTGCTTCCTGCAAGCGCGGCGCGGCGCCCAGCACGTTGGCGTCGACATGCGGTTCGAATTTTTCGAAATTGACGGCGAACATGCCGACCAGCCTTGCCGCCTGCCGGTCGTAGGCAGCCTTGTCGGCCCAGGTCGACCGCGGATCGAGAATGGCACTGTCGACGCCGGCAACCGCCACCGGCACGTCGAAACCAAAATTGGCATCGGTGCGGAAATCGGCCGCCTTCAGCGAACCGTCGAGGGCCGCGGCAAGCAGCGCCCGCGTCGCCTTGATCGGCATCCTCTTGCCGGTGCCATAGGCGCCGCCGGTCCAGCCGGTGTTGACCAGCCAGCAATCGACATCGTGACGCGCGATCAGTTCGCGCAGCAGATTGCCGTATTCTGAGGGGTGGCGCGGCATGAACGGCGCACCGAAGCAGGTGGAAAACGTCGCTTCGGGCTCGGTGACGCCCTTTTCGGTTCCCGCCACCTTGGCCGTGTAGCCGGAGAGGAAATGATACATTGCCTGCGCCGGGGTCAGCCGGGCGATCGGCGGCATGACGCCGAAAGCATCGGCGGTCAGCATGATGATGTTCTTCGGGTGGCCGGCGCGGCCGGTCTTCGAGGCGTTGGGGATGAAATCGAGCGGATAGGCGCAGCGTGTGTTCTCGGTCAGCTTTCCGTTGTCGAAATCCGGCACCCGATTGACGTCGAGGATCACATTCTCCAGCACGGTGCCGAAGCGCTGCGTGGTGGCGAAGATTTCCGGCTCGGCTTCGGCCGAGAGCTTGATCGTCTTGGCGTAGCAGCCGCCTTCGAAATTGAAGATGCCGTGCGGCCCCCAGCCGTGTTCGTCATCACCGACCAGTGTCCGCGACGGATCCGCCGACAGCGTCGTCTTGCCGGTGCCCGACAGGCCAAAGAAGACTGCCGCGTCACCAGCCGGCCCTTCATTGGCCGAGCAATGCATCGGCATGACGCCCTTGGCCGGCAACAGATAGTTGAGCATGGTGAACACCGACTTCTTCATCTCGCCGGCATAGGTGGTGCCACCGATCAGCACGATCTTGCGCGCCAGATCGACCCCGATCACCGTTTCGGTGCGGGTGCCGTGGCGGGCCGGATCGGCGCGGAACGACGGCAGGTCGATGATCGTCATCTCGGGCACGAAATGTTCGAGCGCGGCGGCTTCAGGCCGTATGAGCAGATTGCGGATGAACAGCGAGTGCCAGGCGAGTTCGGTGACGACCCTGGTCGTCAGCTTCAATCCGTCGTCGGCGCCGCCGACCAGATCCTGCACATAAAGGTCCTTGTCCGCCGCATGGGCGCGAAAATCGGCAAGCAGCGCCTCGAACTGGGCCGGCGAGATCGCCTTGTTGTTGTCCCACCAGACATGTGGCGCGGTCGCCTCGTCGCGAACGACAAACTTGTCCTTGGGCGAGCGGCCGGTGTGCTGACCGGTCTCGGCGACAAGCGCGCCATGCGCGGTCAGCCGGGCCTCGCCGCGGCCGATTGCCTGCTCGTAAAGCTGAGCCGCGCCGAAATTATAGCGCACCACGCCTGACGTCAGGAGGCCGATCCGATCGATCGCGCATGCGGGGTTGCGTTTGCCGGCTTCCAACATGGGTGTCCCTTCTTCGATTTGCCGCATCTTGCCGGCGAATTTTTCCGGAGCCCTACTGCAGGGCTGAAAGGCTCAGAACCAGAAAACCCGAATGATATCAAATCATTAATCGATTTAAAAATTTTAAAAGTTGTTTAAATCGTTTATATGTGCAAAAAGTCGGGTGGTTGCCCAAAGGATTGGCAGTCTTTGTTCGTCCAATCCGTGTAGTGGTGTGATTGTGGCCGCCGGCATGCCGCTCGTGACAGCGGTCTGAGCCTATGCCACATTTTGTACCTAATTTGTCCTGCAAAAGCCCCTTCTCTACGAAAGAAGGGACAGCTCATGAGGGAGCCGCTTGAAATGGCAACGATCGCGCTTGTCGATGACGACCGCAACATTCTGACTTCGGTGTCGATTGCCCTCGAATCCGAGGGCTATCGCGTCGAAACCTACACGGATGGGGCGTCAGCGCTGGAGGGCCTGGCGGCGCGCCCGCCGAACCTCGCCATCCTCGACATCAAGATGCCGCGCATGGACGGTATGGAACTGCTGCGCCGCATGCGCCAGAAGTCCGACCTGCCGGTGATCTTCCTGACCTCGAAGGACGACGAGATCGACGAGCTCTTCGGCCTCAAGATGGGCGCCGACGATTTTATCCGCAAACCGTTTTCGCAGCGTCTTCTGGTCGAACGGGTCCGCGCCGTGCTGCGCCGGGCCAGTGCCCGCGAGGCAGCGGCGAAGACACCCAGCCAGCAGGCCCGCTCGCTCGAGCGCGGCCAGCTTGTCATGGACCAGGAGCGCCACACCTGCACCTGGAAGGGCGAGCCGGTGACGCTGACCGTGACCGAATTTCTCATCCTGCACTCGCTGGCGCAGCGTCCCGGTGTGGTAAAAAGCCGTGATGCGTTGATGGATTCAGCCTATGATGAGCAGGTCTATGTCGACGATCGCACCATCGACAGCCACATCAAGCGGCTGCGCAAGAAGTTCAAGGCCGTCGATGATGACTTCGAAATGATCGAAACGCTTTACGGAGTCGGGTACCGGTTCCGCGAAGCTTAAGAACGGACCGGGAGCTGCTATTCTATGGCAGTTGACGTAGAGCGAGGCAGACGGGCGGGCGCCGGCAGGCGGCCGTCCAGGATTCTGCCCGCATTTCTGTCGAGGCTGACGGTGCCAATGCGCCGTTTCCTCGGCCACCATATCTTTTCCAGCCTGACCCGGCGCATCCTCTTCCTCAACCTTGCCGGCCTGGCCGTTCTGGTCACCGGCATCCTCTATCTCAACACGTTTCGCGACGGGCTGATCGATGCCCGCGTCGAGAGCCTGATGACGCAGGGCGAGATCATCGCTGGCGCGATTGCGGCGTCGGCGACGGTCGAGACCGATTCGATCAGCATCGACCCGGAAAAGCTGCTGGAGCTGCAGGCCGGCGAAAGCCTCGGCCCCGGCTCGGACCAGCTCGACAATCTGGATTTCCCGATCAATCCGGAGCGCGTGGCGCCGGTGCTGAGACGGCTGATTTCGCCGACGCGCACCCGCGCCCGCATCTACGATCGCGACGCCAATCTGCTGCTTGATTCACGCCATCTCTATTCGCGCGGCCAGATCCTTCGCTACGACCTGCCGCCTGTCGAGGAAGAAGAGCCCGACCTTGTCGAGCGCGTGCAGAAATTCGTCTTCGATTTCTTCCGCAACACTGAACTGCCGGTCTACCACGAACAGCCGGGCGGCAATGGCGCCGCATTTCCGGAGGTGGTCAAGGCGCTGACCGGCAGCCCGTCGACCATCGTGCGCGTCTCGGAGCAGGGCGAGCAGATTGTTTCGGTGGCCGTGCCGATCCAGCGCTTCCGTGCCGTGCTCGGCGTGCTCATGCTGTCGACGGAAGGCGGTGACATCGACAAGATCGTCGCTGCTGAACGCAAAGCGATCCTGCGCGTCTTCGGCATTGCCGCCCTGGTCACCGCCATCCTGTCGATGCTGCTGGCCTCGACCATCGCCAACCCGCTGCGCCGGTTGTCGGCGGCGGCAGTGCGGGTGCGGCGCGGCGTCAAGAATCGTGAGGAAATCCCCGACTTTTCCGACCGGCAGGACGAGATCGGCAATTTGTCGATCGCCATACGCGACATGACCAATGCGCTCTACGCCCGTATCGAGGCGATCGAGAGCTTTGCCGCCGACGTGTCGCACGAATTGAAGAACCCGCTGACGTCGCTGCGCAGCGCCGTGGAAACCCTGCCCTTGGCGAAGAACGATAATTCCCGCGCGCGTCTGATGGAGATCATCCAGCACGATGTCCGGCGGCTGGACCGGCTGATCACCGATATTTCCGACGCGTCGCGCCTTGACGCCGAGTTGGCGCGTGAAGATGCCGGAACGGTGGATCTGAAGAAATTCATCACCGACCTCGTCGCTGTTTCACGTGAGGCGACGCGCAACAAGAAGGCGGTCGAGATCGAGTTCAAGGTCGCCAAGCTGCCGCAAGGCGTCAAAGGCTATTTCGTCGTCGGCCATGATCTCAGGATCGGCCAGGTCGTCACCAACCTGATCGAGAATGCCCGCTCCTTCGTTCCCGAAGAGCACGGCCATATCGCGATTTCCCTTGCACGCGCGGGCAAGTTCAACATCGTCACCGTCGACGACAATGGCCCCGGCATCCGGGCCGACAACATCGACCGTATCTTCGAACGCTTTTACACCGACCGGCCGGCCGGCGAGGCGTTCGGCCAGAATTCAGGCCTCGGCCTGTCGATCTCGAGGCAGATCGTCGAAGCCCATGGCGGCACGCTGACCGCGGAGAACATCCCGGGTACCAAGCCCGGCGAGATCAAGGGTGCGCGCTTCGTGGTGACGCTGCCGGCCGAAGGCTGATCCGTGCAAGCGGAAAACATTCATGGAACGGCGCTGCTCATCGGCGAACGCGGTGTGCTCATCACCGGACCGTCCGGCGCCGGCAAGACGACGCTGGCGCTGGTGCTGATCGACCATTGCCGGGCGCGCGGGCTGTTTTCACGGCTGATCGGCGACGACAGGCTGCTTGCGGCCACGCGCGCCGGGCGGCTGATCTGCCGCGTACCCGCCACCATTGCCGGCCTCGCAGAAGTGCCGGGATTCATGCCACGGCCGCTGTCGTTCGAGCCAAGCGGGGTGATCGACCTCCATATCCGATTGGTGCCGAAGCATGCGAGGGACCGCTTCCAGGAAGACTTCAGCGAGCCGATCGCGGGCTGTCCGGTACCGCGGATCGATCTCATCGAGCGCAACGTTGCGACGGCCTTGCCGGCCGTAATGGCGCGGCTGTCGATCGCGGCTTTCGCATGATCCGGTTTCGATTTCTTGCTGCAATGCGTCAAAATGGCGTCGGTCGGCGCAATTTTGGGCTTGTCAACGCGCCTCGCGTCGACAAGATAGCGCTCCCGCCGCCTGGAATGGCCGGCGAGCATAAAATACGCCTGTGAAGCGGCGATGACGGGAGCCACCAACGAATGATCGGACTCGTGCTTGTAACGCACGGTCAACTGGCCGCCGAGTTCCGCCATGCCGTGGAACATGTCGTGGGGCCACAAGACAATTTCGAAACCGTGGCGATCGGCGCCGATGACGATATGGAGCAGCGCCGCAGCGACATCGTCGAAGCCGTGGCGCGCGTCGACACCGGGTCGGGCGTCATCGTGCTGACCGACATGTTTGGCGGCACGCCGTCCAACCTCGCCATCTCGGTGATGGAATCCGGCCGCACCGAAGTCATTGCCGGCATGAACCTGCCGATGCTGATCAAGCTGTCGAGCATTCGCAAGGGCGACAATATGAGTGCGGCGCTCGACGAGGCGCAGGCCGCGGGGCGCAAATACATCAACGTCGCCAGCCAGCTGCTGAGCAGCAAATGAACGCGCTGTCGCCGGAAAAAGACCATATCGTCCGCGAGTTTCCGATCGTCAACCAGCGCGGCCTGCACGCGCGTGCCTCGGCCAAGTTCGTCCAGGTCGCCAGCGGCTTCGACGCCGCGGTCCATGTCGAGAAGGACGGCGTCAAGGTCGGCGGAACCTCGATCATGGGCCTGATGATGCTGGCGGCAAGCCCAGGCTATTCGATCCGCGTCACCGCCAGCGGGCCTGAAGCCCTGGAAGTCATCGACGCGCTGGAGCAGCTGGTCGCTTCGCGCTTCGGCGAGGAGTCCTGATGGGCACCTCCAAAGACATGCACGAATAAAGATTTCTTTATATCCCATTGTCGTGCGACCGGCGATCTGCTAGTCAGGCCGGCAATCCGCGCCCTTCGACGCGCCTTCCGGCGTGGGCGCATCCCTGAGATTTTTCACACCGGAGCACTGCCATGACGGGTAGCAAGGACTATGTGGTCGCCGACATTTCGCTTGCCGGCTGGGGCCGCAAGGAAATCGAGATCGCCGAAACCGAAATGCCGGGCCTGATGGCCTGCCGCGAGGAATTCGGCGACAAGAAGCCGTTGAAGGGCGCGCGCATCACCGGCTCGCTGCACATGACCATCCAGACGGCGGTGCTGATCGAAACGCTGAAGGCGCTCGGCGCCGACATCCGCTGGGCCTCCTGCAACATCTTCTCGACCCAGGACCACGCCGCTGCCGCGATCGCCGAGGCCGGCATCCCGGTGTTCGCCATCAAGGGCGAGTCGCTCGAGGACTACTGGGACTACACCGACCGCATCTTCCAGTGGACCGATGGCGGCACCTCCAACATGATCCTCGACGACGGCGGCGACGCCACCATGTACATCCTGATCGGCGCCCGCGCCGAGGCCGGTGAAGACGTGCTGTCCAACCCGCAGAGCGAGGAAGAAGAGTACTTCTACGCCCAGGTCAAGAAGCGCCTGAAGGCCTCGCCCGGCTTCTTCACCAAGCAGAAGGCGGCGATCCGCGGCGTTACCGAAGAGACGACGACCGGCGTTAACCGGCTCTATCAGCTGCAGAAGAAGGGCCTGCTGCCCTTCCCGGCGATCAACGTCAACGATTCGGTGACCAAGTCGAAGTTCGACAACAAATATGGCTGCAAGGAATCGCTGGTCGACGGTATCAGGCGCGGCACCGACACGATGATGGCCGGCAAGGTCGCGGTCGTCTGCGGCTATGGCGACGTCGGCAAGGGTTCGTCGGCCTCGCTGAAGGGCGCCGGCGCCCGCGTTAAGGTCACCGAAGTCGATCCGATCTGCGCGCTGCAGGCGGCCATGGACGGCTTTGAAGTCGTCACGCTGGAAGATGCCGCGCCGACGGCCGACATCATCATCACCACCACCGGCAACAAGGATGTCGTCACCCTCGACCACATGCGCTCGATGAAGGACATGGTGATCGTCGGCAACATCGGTCACTTCGACAACGAGATCCAGGTGGCTGCGCTGCGCAATCTGAAATGGACCAACGTCAAGCCGCAGGTCGACCTGATCACCTTCCCGGATGGCAAGCGGATGATCCTTCTGTCGGAAGGACGCCTGCTCAATCTCGGCAACGCTACCGGCCACCCCAGCTTCGTCATGTCGGCGTCGTTCACCAACCAGGTGCTGGCGCAGATCGAGCTCTACAGCAAGCCCGGCCAGTATGAGAATCAGGTCTATGTGCTGCCCAAGCATCTCGACGAGAAGGTCGCGCGCCTGCATCTCGACAAGCTTGGCGCCCGCCTGACCGAACTGTCCGGCGAGCAGGCTGCCTATATCGGCGTGACCCCGCAGGGGCCGTTCAAGCCGGAACACTACCGCTATTAACCAAAGCGGAAATCCCCACTAGATATTGTAGCCGGGCGATTGACTTTTCGCCCGGCTTTATTTTTGCGCTGAATGATTCTTCACGCCGATTCGCGCAAGCGCTATGGTGCTGATTCGGTCCGGGGACGAGGACCGACGCACGCATTTTGGGCGGTCTTGCATTCAGGCGGCGAAGAGGACCAAGACATGCCGGGGGAAAACCCGCCTCGCGCGGGACAGGCCGTTTCCGGCGGCCGCAACGATTCGGGTGTCACCGGCTCCGCTGTCACGGGCGGCGGCCTTTCATGGCGCCTTGGCGCACGCGTCGGGACATGCCTTGCCACTTCCGCACTCGCCGGTCCGCTGCTTGGCTTTGCGGCGCATGCCGAGCCTAGCATTGCCCAAAAAGCCGGACTGTCGGTCAGCACGGTCGAGGTCATGCAGCTGGCGATGTTTGTCGGCGTCATGGGCGCGGCACTTGTCTCGGCGATCTTCCTGATCCGCGAACGGGCGCGCACCTCGGCGCAGAATGTCGAACTCAGGGCCCGCATCGCCGATGTCAACGTAGCGCTGCAGCGTTCCGAAGCGATGCTCAATTTGCGCGACCAGCGCGTGATCGTTTGGACCTCGGAAAACAAGAAGCCCGAGCTGATCGGCACGTTGCCGATCGAGAGCGGCGCCCCGGAAGATCGCGCCGCCTTCCTCGCCTTCGGCCGTTGGCTGATGCCGCGTTCGGCGGCAGCGCTCGAGAACGCGGTGGCGGGATTGCGCGAAAAGGCGAAGTCCTTCGACCTGGTCATCGAATCGCAGGCCGGAGCGCCGCTCGAAGTGCACGGCCGCAAGAGCGCTGCCCATGTGATCGTGCGTTTCGTCTCGCTTTCGGAAACACAGCGAAGCCAGGCCAGGCTGAAGATCGACAACCAGCGGCTGGCCGCCGACTACGACACCGTGATCGGGCTTCTCGACGTGCTCAAGATGCCGACATGGCTGCGCGCCGCCGACGGACGACTGAAATGGGTCAACCGCGCCTATGCCGAGGCGGTCGAAGCAAAGGACGCCGAAGCCGCCGTTCGCGACGCCAAGGAATTCCTCGGCGGCCAGGCGCGCGATGCAATCGCCGAGCAGCACAAATCGCGGCCGGTGTTTGAACAGACACTGTCGACGGTGATCGAGGGCGACCGCCGCATGTTTGCGGTGACCGACTTCGCCGGCGCCGACGGCTCCGCCGGTATCGCCAGCGACACCAGCGCCATCGAAACCATTCGTGGCGAGTATGAGCGCACGGTGAGAAGCCACGCCGACACGCTCGACCAGATGACCACCGCCGTTGCGATCTTCGACACCGACGAGAAGCTGCGCTTCTTCAACCAGGCCTTTCAGAAACTGTGGAGCCTCGACAGCGGCTTCCTGCACAGCGCCCCCGACAACGCGCTGCTGCTCGACCGGCTGCGCAGCGAAGGCAAGATCGCCGAGCAGCCCGAATGGCGGCGCTGGAAGGAAAGCCTGCTCGGCGCCTACCGCGCCGTCGAATCGCAGGAGCATTGGTGGCATCTGCCCGACGGCAAGACCATCCGCGTGGTGGCCAACCCGCAGCCGAAGGGCGGCGTGACCTGGGTGTTCGAGAACCTGACCGAGAAGATGGACCTCGAAAGCCGCTACCAGACCGCGGTGCGGGTCCAGGGCGAAACGCTCGACAACCTTGCCGAGGGCGTGGCGGTGTTCGGTCCTGATGGACGGCTGCGTCTGTCCAACCCCGCCTTCGTCGCGCTGTGGGGGCTGGGCGCCGATGTCGTCAAGCCCAACGTCCATGTCTCGGCGATCCGCGATCTCAGCGACCAGCGCGCCGCGGACAGCCCATGGGGCGGGTTCGTTGCCGCCATCACCGGTTTCGATGACGAGCGCCGCGACCGTCACGGCCAGACCGAACTCAACAACGGCAATGTGCTGCGCTATGCCGTCATCCATCTGCCCAACGGGCAAGTGATGATGACCTTTGTCGACGTCACCGACAGCGTCAATGTCGAGCGGGCGCTGAAAGACAAGAACGAAGCGCTGGAAAAATCCGACCAGCTCAAGAACGAGTTTGTGCAGCACGTCTCCTACGAGCTGCGCTCGCCACTGACCAACATCATCGGCTTCACCGAGCTTTTGTCGCTGCCGACGACCGGCCCGCTCAGCCCGAAGCAGCGCGAATATGTCGAGCATGTCGGCTCGTCTTCGTCGGTGCTGCTGACCATCGTCAACGACATACTCGACCTGGCGACGGTCGACGCCGGCATCATGCAGCTCGACATCTCCGAAGTGAGTATCGACCGGACCATC
This sequence comes from Mesorhizobium sp. P2_E10, assembly GCF_056404235.1. NCBI lineage: Bacteria > Pseudomonadati > Pseudomonadota > Alphaproteobacteria > Hyphomicrobiales > Phyllobacteriaceae > Mesorhizobium > Mesorhizobium sp. P2_E10. The sequence continues at coordinate 235,720 of NZ_JBFUEK010000001.1, read as the reverse complement.
GCGGCCGCGGCCGACCTGGTTGCCGACCGGCTGGAAGAGCATTCGATCAAGCTCAGCATCGATGCGGCCGCGGCGCCCAAAAGCTTCCACGGCGACGAGATCCGCATCCGCCAGATCCTCTACAATCTGCTGAGCAACGCCGCCAACTATGCGCCGGAGGCGAGCACCATCACGCTCGCCTGCCGCCAGCTGGCGCAAGGCGTCGAGTTCTCCGTCCATGATGATGGCCCAGGCATGCCGCCGGACCTGCTCGATTCGGTGTTCCGCCGCTTCGAGCCAAAGACCAATGGCGGCCGCCGGCGCGGCGCCGGGCTTGGCTTGTCGATCGTCAAGAGCTTTGTCGAATTGCATGGCGGCAGCGTCCGCATCGAGACTGGCAAGGACAAGGGCACCACCGTCATCTGCACCTTTCCCGACGCCCCGTCGGGCGTTCGCGCCGCGGCCGAGTAGCGCCTACGATGGCAGGCGTGGTGCTGGAGCGTTTTCTCGCTGACGAAGCGGCGACGGCGAGGCTCGGCGAAGACCTCGCCATGGCGCTCCGGGCCGGTGACGTTCTGGCCCTCAAAGGCGATCTCGGCGCCGGCAAATCGACCTTGGCGCGGGCGCTGATCCGGGCCCTGGCCGACGATGCCGGCCTCGACGTGCCGAGCCCGACCTTCACCCTGGTGCAGAGCTACGACACACGCATTCCGGTGCATCATTTCGATCTGTATCGCCTGTCTTCGGCCGGCGAGATCGACGAGCTGGGTTTCGACGACGCGCTGCTGCAAGGCGCTGCCCTGGTCGAATGGCCGGAACGGGCACAGGCCTATCTGCCGAAGACGTCGCTCTGGATCGAACTCATCCATGATGGCGACGGCCGCCTTGCCAGATTGTCCGGGCAAGGTGCGGCCTTCGAACGCGCGGCGCGATCGCTGGCGATGCGCGACTTTCTTGCAAAGTCCGGCTGGGGTGACGCGCAGCGGCGCCATTTCGTCGGTGACGCCTCCGCCCGCTCCTATGAAATCGTCTCGCTTGCCGGCTTTGCGCCACGGGTGCTGATGAACTCGCCACGGTTGGTGCTCGGACCACCGGTCCGCGACGGCAAGCCCTATGCCCTGATCGCACACACCGCGCAGTCGGTTTCGGCTTTCGTCGCCATCGACCGCGCCTTGCTGGCCGGCGGTGTCAGTGTCCCGGAGATCCATGCGCAAGATCTCGATCAGGGATTTCTGCTGATCGAACATCTCGGCTCGGAGGGATTTCTCGATCAGCATGGCGAGCCGGTGGCCGAGCGCTATGCAGCGGCAGCCGAACTGCTGGCGATGATGCACGGCAAGACATGGCCTGCTCGCATGGAGGCCGCGCCAGGCATCTTTCACGACATGCCACCCTTCGACCGCGACGCGATGATGATCGAAGCCGATTTGCTGGTCGACTGGTATGTGCCGATGGTCACGGGCAGTCCGGCAAGCGATGCTTTGCGGGCCGGCTACCACAGGGAATGGAATGCGGCGCTCGACCGGCTGGACGGCAGCCAGTACACGCTGATGCTGCGCGACTACCATTCGCCCAACATCATCTGGCGTGGCGACCGTGCCGGTCACGACCGCCTCGGCATCGTCGATGTCCAGGACGCGCTGATCGGCCCTTCAGCCTATGATGTGGCGTCGCTGGCCATGGACGCCCGCGTCACCGTATCGCCTGACATCGAGGCCCACACGCTCAAGGCCTACATCGCGGCGCGCCATGCGGCGAGCGCCTTCGACGAAGACAAATTCACCGAAGCCTATGCAATCATGGCGGCGCAGCGCAATTCGAAGATCCTCGGCATCTTCGTCCGGCTCGAAAAGCGCGACGGCAAACCCTATTATCTCAAGCACCTGCCGCGCATTCGCGACTATCTGCGGCGGGCGCTGGCGCACCCGGCTTTGAGCGGGCTGCGCGACTTCTATGTCGCCAATGGCCTGCTGGAGGAACGAACACCGTGACGGCAAAGCCCAGGACCGCGATCGTGCTCGCCGCCGGGCTTGGTAAGCGCATGCGGCCGATCACCGACACCATTCCCAAGCCGTTGGTCAAGATAGCCGGCAAGACATTGCTCGACTGGGGTCTCGACAGCCTGGCCGCCGCCGGGGTTGGCAAGGCCGTGGTCAATGTCCATTATTTTCCCGAGCAGATCGTCGCCCATGTCGCCGCGCGCCAGGCGCCGCACATCCTGATTTCCGACGAGAGCGAACAGCTGCTCGATTCCGCCGGCGGTATCGTCAAGGCGCTGCCGGAACTGGGCGAGCAGCCCTTCTACATCCTCAACGCCGACACCTTCTGGATCGACCACGCGCCGCTCAACCTCGATCGCCTCGCCCTTGCATGGGACGCGGCGAAAATGGATATTCTGCTGATGCTGGCTGATCTCAATCAGGCAACCGGACATTGCGGCAGCACCGATTTCCTGGTGGCGGCGGATGGCGCCTTGCGGCGTTCAAAAGGCGATCCGGCCGGGTTGATCTATGCCGGTGCCGCCATCGTCCATCCGCGTTTGTTCAAGAATGCGCCGGCCGGGCCGCACTCGCTCAACGCCTATTTCGACACGGCGATCGCCGATGGGCGCCTTTTCGGCATGCCGATGCACGGCCACTGGATCACCGTCGGCACCCCCGACGCCATTCCGCTTGCGGAAGCGGCAGTCGCCGGCGCGCTCACCGAGTCGCAATGAGCGGCTCCCGCCGCGTTTTCTCGATCCCACCCGGAGCGCCGTTTCTGCCGACGCTGGCCGATGCGCTGCTTGCCGGCACACTGGTTCCCAGTTTTCGTTTCGACGGCGACCCGCTGGCGCTGGCCGACGTCACCATCTATGTGCCGACGCGCCGCGCCGCCCGCGCGTTGCGCGGCGCCTTCGTCGACAGTCTGGGTGGCCGCTCGGCGATCCTGCCGGTCATCCGCCCCCTTGGCGAATTCGACGAGGACGAGGCGGCTTTCGAGGCCGAGGCATCAGCAGCAATCGACCTTGCGCCGCCGATCTCGGCAATAGAGCGGCTATTGCTGCTGGCGCCGCTGGTGCGCGCCTGGAAACGCAATTTGCCGGCGCATGTCGCTGCCATGTTCGACGAGGAGATCGTGGTGCCGGCCTCGGCCGCCGACGCCATCTGGCTGGCGCGCGACCTTGCCCGGCTGATGGATGAGATCGAGACCGAGGATTCCGACTGGACCCGGCTAGCCGACCTGGTGACCGGCAACCTCGCCGGCTGGTGGCAGGTGACGCTGAGTTTCCTCGGCATCGTCACCGATGCCTGGCCGAACTTCCTGGCAGAGCGCGACCGCTCCAACCCTGCCGCGCATCGCAATGCGCTGATCCGGCTCGAAGCGGCGCGGCTGAAGCGCAATCCACCCGCCGGGCCGGTGATCGCCGCCGGCTCGACCGGTTCGATCCCCGCCACCGCAGAATTGCTTGCCGTGGTCGCCAGCCTGCCCAACGGAGCCGTAGTGCTGCCCGGCCTCGACCGGATGCTCGACGAGCCGTCCTTCGCGGCGATTGCAGCACCGGGTGCCCGGCCGGCGCTGCTTGGCCACCCGCAATACGGCCTGGCCAAACTGATCGACAAGATCGGCGTACTCCGGGCCGAAATCGAGGAGGTCGTTGCCGCCGAAACGCCGCTAGCCATCCGCGCGGCTCTTGTCGGCGAAGCGCTGCGCCCGGCCGAAACCACCGAACTGTGGGCCGAGACGCGCGCCCGCTTCGACGCCGCCGACATCTCCGAAGCCTTTGCCGAGGTGACGCTGGTGGAAGCGGCCAGCGAGCGCGACGAGGCGGTGGCGATTGCCGTGGCGCTGAAGACTGCCGTCGAACAACCGGGCCAGCGGGCAGCTTTGGTCACCGGCGACCGCGCGCTGGCGCGGCGCGTCTCGGCCGAGCTGTTGCGCTTTGGCGTTGTCGCCGATGATTCCGGCGGCACGCCGCTTGCAAACATGCCGGCGGCCAGCCTGCTCAGGCTGGCGCTTCAAGCGGCGTTCCGGCCCGGCGATCCGGTCGGGCTGCTGTCGCTGCTCAAGCACCCGCTGCTTGGTCTCGGCCTGGAACGGGCACATGTGCGCCATGCGGCGGAACTCATCGAACTGGTAGCGCTGCGCGGCGGCACCGGTCGTCCCGACATCACCTCGCTGCCGGCGCTGTTCGAGGCCCGTCTTACCGGCCTGAGCAGCGACAAACGCCAGCCCTTCTGGTTTTCGCGGCTGACCGTTGGCGGCATCGAAGGCGTGCGTGATCTGCTTAGCCAACTAACCGACGCGCTGGCACCGCTGACTACCTTTCGCGGGCAGGAGAATGCAGACTTGGTCGCGCTGACCCGAGCCAGCGTTGCCGCGCTGGAAAATCTCGGCCGGGCGGCGGATGGCAGTCTGACCGAATTCTATGCTGGCGACGCCGGCGAAAAGCTCGCCGAGCTTCTGCGCGGGCTGGTCGCCGCCTCGGCGTCGTTCACTTTCGCGGCCCAGGAATGGCCCGATGTGATGGACGCATTGATTGCACCGGAAACGGTCAAGCCGGGGCAAGGCACCGACCGCAACATCGCCATCTGGGGCGCGCTGGAAGCCCGGTTGCAGAGCGTCGACACGCTGGTCATCGGCGGGCTCAATGAAGGCGTGTGGCCGCGCAAGCCGGAAAGCGATCGTTTCATGTCGCGGCTGATGAAGACCGGCATCGATCTGGAGCCGCCGGAACGGCGCATCGGCCTTGCCGCGCATGATTTCCAGATGGCGATGGGCGCGAAAAAGGTAGTGCTGGCGCGCTCCGCCCGCTCGGGCGACGCGCCGGCCGTGCCGTCGCGCTGGCTGCAGCGTATTCTCACCTTTGTCGGCAAGGACCACACGGCGGCCCTTCGCCAGCGTGGCGATGAATTGCTGGCCTGGGCCCGCACGCTCGATGCCGGCGAGAAGGAAAATTTTGCGCCACGCCCTCAACCGAAGCCGCCGCTCGATGTCAGGCCGCAGCACTTCTCGGTGACCGAGATCGAGACGCTGCGCCGCGACCCCTACGCGGTCTACGCCAGACGGATCCTCCGTCTGATGCCGCTCGATCCGGTGATCCGCGATCCTGGGGCGGCCGAGCGCGGTACGCTGTTCCACGCCATCCTGCACCTGTTCTCGGCGCGGGTCGCCGATCCGCGCGCACCGGAGGCTCTGGAAGGTCTTATCGCAGCCGGGCGGACCTGCTTTGCCGAGGCCGCCCTTCCCGCCGATGTCGAAGCCGTCTGGTGGCCGCGCTTCGAAAAACTGGCCACCAGGATCATCGACTGGGAGCGCGGTCGCGCCGCCGCCGTGGCCCGGCGGCATGCCGAGGCGCGCGCCGACAAGACCGTCGTCGGCCAATCCGGCGTGACGCTGTCCGGCTACGCCGATCGCGTCGATCTCTTGGCCGGCGGCATGGCCGACATCCTCGACTACAAGACCGGTTCCTCGCCATCCAAGGCGCAGGCGCACACGCTGCTGGCGCCGCAGCTGGCGCTGGAGGGCGCGCTGCTCAGGCGCGGTGCCTTCAAGGGGCTTGGCGCGCGCGAGCCATCGCAGCTGGCCTTCGTCAGGTTGAAACCGAATGGCGAGGTGTTCGAGGAATCCATCCTCGAATACAACCGCAAGCCGCGTACCGCCGCCGATCTCGCCGAAGAGGCCTGGGCGCGGCTGGAGAAGCTGCTGACCCACTATGCCGATTCGGCAGCCGGCTATCTGTCGCGGGCGCTGCCGTTCCGCGAAGGCGAGACCGATGGCGATTACGACCATCTCGCCCGCGTGCTCGAATGGTCTGCCGGCGGCGACACCGACGACGAGGGAGGTGAGGCATGAAGAAGGCCTATCCCATCCCGAGCGACACCGCTTCCAGCCAGGCGCGCGCTTCCGATCCGCAAAATTCGGCCTGGGTGTCGGCTAATGCCGGATCGGGCAAGACGCATGTGCTGGCCCAGCGCGTCATCCGGCTTCTGCTGCGCGGCACCGATCCGTCGAAAATCCTGTGCCTGACCTACACCCGCGCCGCTGCCGCCAACATGTCGAACCGGGTGTTTTCGACGCTGTCGGAATGGACGGCATTGGGCGACGCCGAACTGGCCACAAAGATCGAGGCGCTGGACAATCGACGGCCGGATCGCGAGACCATGCGACGGGCGCGGCGGCTGTTTGCCGAGGCACTGGAGACGCCCGGCGGCTTGAAGATCCAGACCATCCACGCCTTTTGCGAATCGGTGCTGCACCAGTTCCCGCTGGAAGCCAACATTCCGGCCCATTTCGAAATGCTCGATCCGCAGATGGAGGCGTCGCTGTTCGCCATGGCCCGCCGCGACATGATTTCGGGCACTGCCGCCGGCGACAAGGAATTGGCCGAGGCTTTCGCAGCCGTGCTGGAACGCAGCGGCGAAGCCGGGCTCGACGCATTGCTGGGGGAGATCGTGCGCAAGCGCGACGGTCTGCGCGCCTTCATCAATGCTGCCGGCCGCGACCGCTTTCGGGCGCTGTTCGACGAATTCCAGTTCAGCGCCGGCCAGACGGCCGAAAACATAGCGGCGTCCGTCTGGCCGTTGCCGGGCTTTTTGCCGGATTATTTCGCCGGCTTCGCCCGTGCTGCCGAAGACGCCGATGCGCGCATTGTGCTGAACAACATCCTGCCCTACGCCCGCACTGCCTTCGCCGAGAACGATCCGATCCGCCGGCTGCAGCTCTTGGCCAAAGCCTTGCTGAAGGCGGATGGCGACCCCTACGATCCGTCAAAGGCGTTCAAGAAGGCATTGCTCGACCGGCTGCCCGATCTGCCGGACCGCTATCTCTTGGCGGTCAGCGCCATTCTTGAGATCTCCGACCGCCTGGCGCTGTTCCGGATGCTGGAAGGCACGGCTGCCGCGCTGACCATCGCCGACTGGCTGATCGCTCGCTACGAGACGCTGAAGCGCGGCCGCGGCTTCCTCGATTTCAACGATCTCATCACCCGCACGGTCAATCTCCTGGCACGGCCCGATGCCGGGCCCTGGGTGCAATACAAGCTCGACCAGGGCATCGACCATATCCTGCTCGACGAGGCGCAGGACACCAGCCCCGACCAGTGGGAGGTGGTGAAGCGGCTGACGGAAGAGTTCTTTGCCGGGCAAGGCGCGCGCGACACGACGCATCGTACGGTGTTTGCCGTTGGCGATGAAAAGCAGTCGATCTATTCCTTTCAGGGGGCGGCGCCGGATTCTTTTGCCGACAGCCGACTGTTGTTTGCCGGACGTGTGCGCGACGCCGAAGCTGCGTTTGCCGATCTCAAGCTGACCTGGTCGTTCCGTTCGACCGACGACGTGCTGGCCGCCGTCGACCGCGTCTTCGCCGAGCCGGGCGTGCGGCGTGGCATTAGTCACGATCCAGATCCGCTGGACCACAAGGCGATCCGCACCGATGCGCCGGGCTATGTCGAGGTCTGGCCATCGATCGGCACCGATGCCGTCGACGAGCCCGACGACTGGACGCAGGCCATCGACCACGCCCATGCGCCGGCGGTGCGGGTTGCCGAAAACGTCGCCACGACCATTGCCGGCTGGATCGGCGGCGGCGAAATCATTGAAGGGCGCGGGCAAAAGCTGCGGCCTGGCGATGTGCTGGTGCTGGTGCGCAAGCGCGACCGTTTTGTCCATGCGTTGACGCGGGCGCTGAAGCGCCGCGATATCCCCGTCGCCGGTGCCGACCGGCTGAGCCTGCCCGGCCATATCGCGGTGAAGGACCTGATCGCGCTCGGCCATTTCCTCATCCAGCCGCAGGATGATCTGTCGCTCGCCGCCGTGCTGCGCAGCCCGATCTTCGACGTGTCGGAAGAAACGCTGTTCGCGCTCGCCGCAGAGCGGTCGTCCGGATTGTCGCTGATCGCGTCGCTCAGGCAGCATGCCGGCGAGAATCCTGCGCTGGCTAATGTCCTTGCCCGGCTCGACGGCTGGGCCAATGAAGCGGCGTTCAAACCGGTGTTCGAATTCTATGCCGGCGTGCTGGCGCGTGACGGGCTGCGCAAGAAGATGATCGCCCGTCTCGGGCCGGAAGCCGGCGACATTCTGGACGAATTCCTCTCCTTCTGCCTGGCCGAGGAGCGGACCGGCCTGCCGGGGCTGGAAGCCTTCCTGTCGACGCTGGAAAACACCGGCCCCGAGATCAAGCGCGAGATGGACCAGACCCGCGACGAGGTGAGGGTCATGACCGTGCACGCCGCCAAGGGCCTGGAAGCGCCGGTGGTGTTCCTGGTCGATGGGGGCTCGGCGCCGTTCAGCGACCAGCATCTGCCGCGATTGATGCCGTTCGACGGCTCGGGCCAGCACTGGGCCTGCAAGGGTTATCTCTGGCGCGCCGCCAGTGAGGTCGCCAACGGCTTTTCGCGCGCCGCCGCGGCGCGGGCGCGGGAGCTGGCCGACGACGAATACCGCCGGCTGCTCTATGTCGGCATGACGCGGGCCGAGGACCGGCTGATCGTCTGCGGCTACCACGGCAAGCGGGCGCCGAACACGGGCACCTGGCATTCGATCGTCAGCCGCGCGCTGATCGGCGCCCCTGAAAGCGCCGAGCGCCGGCACCCCGCCATGGACGAGCCGGTGCATCGCTTTCGGGTGACCAAGCTGGCGCCGGTCGCGCTGGTTTCCGGCGAGGGCGCAAGGCAGAGCGAGATCTTCAGGCCGCTGCCGGCGACGCTGTTTCGGCCGTTGCCGCCTTACGAGGACCTGCCGCGACCGTTGTCGCCGTCCGGCGCTTCGGCGCTGATCGGCGAGGCCAAGGAAGCGGTGGTCGATACACGCTCGCTGGTGCTGGATGGCGAGGCGGAGCCCGGCTTTGCGGTGATGCGCGGGCTGGCGCTGCACAAGCTGCTGCAGATGCTGCCCGGCCTGGCCGAAAGCGAACGCCGGGCGGCAGCGGAGCGCTATCTCGCCCGTGCGGGCGCTGCATGGCCTGCCACCGAGCGCGACAAGGCGCTGGCCTCGGTGGCGGCGATCCTCGCCGACGGTCGTTTCGACCAGCTGTTTGGGCCGTCATCGCGGGCCGAGGTGGCAATCATGGGCAGCCTGGAGGTGAAGGGCAAGAAACGCTCGATCTCCGGCAAGATCGACCGGCTGGCGGTAACCTCCGACCGTGTTTCGATCGTCGACTACAAGACCAACCGGCCGGCACCCGCTGCGTTGGCCGATGTTCCACCGGCCTATGTCCTGCAGCTGGCGCTCTACCGCGCGCTGCTGCAGCCGCTTTATCCCGGCCGCGAGGTCCAGGCTGCTCTGCTGTTTACCGAGGCGCCGCGGCTGATCGAGCTGCCGGCGGCGGCCATGGATGACGCCCTTGCCCGACTCACGGGAGCGTGACACAACACCTGCTTGAAGAAGGGCTCGATCACCACCACATTTGGTGGGACAAAAACTTTCGAAAGGAATTTTCCGTATGGCCACCGTCAAGGTCGACAAGAGCAACTTCCAGACCGATGTGCTTGACGCCAACGTACCGGTCGTCGTCGATTTCTGGGCGGAGTGGTGCGGTCCTTGCAAGATGATCGCGCCGGCGCTTGAGGACATCGCCACCGAGCTGGGCGCCAAGGTGAAGATCGCCAAGCTCAACATCGACGAGAATCCCGAGCTTGCCGCCCAGTTCGGCGTGCGCTCGATTCCGACGCTGATGATCTTCAAGGGCGGCGAAATGGCCGACATGAAGGTGGGTGCCGCGCCGAAGACCGCGCTGTCGCACTGGATCAACGGCAACCTCGCCTGATCCATCCAGGATTCCGACCATCAAGCCCGGCCCTCGCGCCGGGCTTTTTGTTGGCGTCATCGCTGAGCCGCTCTGGCCCTCGCGCCCGCGCACGCCATGTCCTCTGTTTTGGCAAAACAGGAGAGCGACATGACCGGATCCGCCAAAGCCACCGTCTTCATCGACAATGAGCGCGTCATCGTCACCGAGTATCGCTTCGCCCCGGGCGACAACACCGGCTGGCACCGCCACGGCCACGACTATGTCGTGGTGCCGCTGATGGACGGCAAGGTGAAGCTGTTGACCAAAGACGGGGATTCCTTCGCCGAGATGAAGAAGGGCGCGCCCTATTTCCGCAAGGAGGGCGTCGAGCACGACGTCATCAGCGCCAATGAGGGCGAATACGCCTTCATCGAGATCGAGCTGAAGTAGTCCACCAAGACCGCATCGGGCGCGATCACCAGTCGGCGATGCGGTCGCCGCCGGCGAATTGCGCGCTTTTTGCGGTGTATTCGAACAGCTCGATCTTCACCCCGTTGGGATCGCGGATCCAGGCCTGGAAGGTGTCGTCGCAGGCATGCTTCTTGGCTGTCACGTCGATGCCCTTCGACTTGATATGGGCGATCGCCGCGTCGATATCTTCCACCTCAAGGCAGAAATGGTTGATCTGGTTGAGCTCGCTGAAGCTCGTGCCGTCCTTCTGGAACACCTCAACGTGGCTGCGTCCGCCGCAATCGAGGTAGAAGCCGAAAACCGTGCCGTCGCGCAGGAAATTGAATTTTGTGTCCATGCCCAGCACGTCCCGATAGAAACTTCGCGTCGCTTCCAGGTCGTGCGCGAAGATGCAGACGTGAGCGAGCTGCTTTACCTTGATCATGTTGGCGGCGTGCCGTTTTCGGCCAGCACCGCGCCGACGAAATAGAGCGATCCGCCGATCAGGATGCGCGGCGGCGGTCCGTCCCAGGTGTCGCGCAGCAGCATCAGCGCGCTGGCGACGGAACTCACCGGTTCGGCGGTCAGCCCGGCCTCCGTGGCGCGGATCGCCAGTTCGTCATTCGGCACGCCGGCCTCGCTCATGCTCACCGGCACCGTGTAGACATGCCGGACCAGGCCCTTGAAGGCGCTGAAATAGCCGCTCTGGTCCTTGGTGTTGATCATGCCGGCGATCAGGAACAGCGGCCGCGGGTGCCTTTCCTCCTGCTCGGCCAGCGCTTCGGCAACGACGATGCCGGCGCCCGGATTGTGACCGCCGTCGAGCCAGATGTCGGCGCCCTTGGGCGCCAGATCCACCAGCCTGCCTTGCGACAATTTCTGCATTCGGCCCGGCCAGACAACGCTCGTCATTGCCTTTTCGGCGGCGCGGTGGCTGATCTCGAAACCCGCCGCCTTGACCGCGGCGATCGCCGCCGCCGCATTGGCGAACTGGTGGCGCCCCGGCAGGCGCGGTGGCGGCAAGTCCATCAAGCCGTCTTCGTCCTGATAGACCATGCGACCGTTTTCCTCATAGGCGAGGAAATCCTGGCCATAGACGAAGGACGGACAGTCAAGCCGCTCGGCGGTTTCGATGATGGCCTGAAGCGCCGGCTCGCTTTCCTGGGCGCCGATGACCACCGGACAGCCGCGCTTGATGATGCCGGCCTTTTCGACCGCGATCACCTCGACCCGATCGCCGAGATAGGCCTGATGGTCGAGCGAGACCGGCATGATTACCGAGACGGCCGGTTCGCTGATGACATTGGTGGCGTCAAGGCGGCCACCGAGGCCGACCTCGATGATCGCTACGTCGGCCGGATGCTCGGAAAACAGCAGGAACGTGACGGCGGTCAAAATCTCGAAGACCGTGATTTTTTCGCCGCCATTGGCCTTGGCGACGCGGGCGATGGCATCGGCAAAGACCTTGTCTTCGACCAACCTGCCGCCGCCATCGGCGGCCAGCCGGTAGCGCTCATGCCAGTTCACCAGATGTGGCGAGGTGTGGACATGGACGCGGTAGCCGGAGGCTTCAAGCAACGCGCGCGAAAAGGAGGCGCAGGAACCCTTGCCGTTGGTGCCGGCGATGTGGATGACCGGCGGCAATTGGTCCTGCGGATTGCCCAGCCGTTCCAGCAGCCGCGATATGCGGCCAAGCGAAAGGTCGAAGCCCTTCGGGTGAAGCGCCATCAGGCTTTCGATTTCGCGGTCGGCGGCAAGCGTCGTCATAAGGGAATCCTAAGCGCGCAACAAAGCGCGCGCAATCGCGGTTCGCGGCGAACGATGTCGCGTCAGGCTTGCGGACGGGCTTCCGGCGGAATCAGCGCCGGCTGCAGGATTTCCGGCTCCAGTGGCTTTTGCTCTTCCGGCAGCTTGAGCAGCATTTTCAAGAGCCTGGAAATCGTCCCGCGCAGCTCCAGCCGCGACACCACCATGTCGACCATGCCGTGCTCCATCAGATATTCGGAGCGCTGGAAGCCGTCGGGCAGTTTTTCGCGGATGGTCTGCTCGATGACGCGCGGGCCGGCAAAGCCGATCAGCGCGCCGGGCTCGGCAATATGGACGTCGCCGAGCATGGCATAGGAGGCGGTGACGCCGCCGGTGGTCGGGTTGGTCAGCACGACGATGTAGGGCAGACCGGCTTCCTTCAGCCGGTCGACACCGACGGTGGTTCTCGGCAATTGCATCAGCGACAGGATGCCTTCCTGCATGCGGGCGCCGCCGGAGGCGGCAAACAGGATCAGCGGCCGCTTGCGCTGCAAGGCGACTTCGAAGCCATGCACAATGGCATCACCGGCGGCCATGCCGAGCGAACCGCCCATGAAGGCGAAATCCTGCACCGTCACCACCACCGGCAGGCCTTCGACGGAGCCCAGCGCGTTGACGATGGCGTCTTCGAGGCCGGTCTTGGCCTTGGCGTCCTTCAACCGGTCGGTGTAGCGCTTCTCGTCGCGGAACTTGAGCGGGTCCTGCATGACCTTGGGATTTTCGAGCTGCTCATATTTGCCATCGTCGAGGAAGAAGCGCAGCCGCTCCTTGGCCGAAATCTTCATGTGATGGCCGGAAGACGGGATGACGAACTGATTCTGCTCCAGATCCTTGTGGAACACCATCTCGCCGGTCTCCGGATCCTTGATCCAGAGATTCTCGGGCATGTCGGTGCGCCGGCCGAGCATCGAATTGATCTTCGGGCGAACGTAATTGGTGATCCAGTTCATCGCTTCGGCTCCTGTCCTGACGAAGAGTTAGGAAGAGGTAGGAAAACTATTCGGCGGCAGCAAGGCGGGCCGAGCGCACGCCTTGCGCCAGGCCGCTAACCAGCGTGGCGACCGCTTCGGCCGGGTCGGCGGTTTTTTCGCCCTTCGGCCCCAGCACGTTGGCGACCGCATTGACGATCGCGGTGCCGACGACGACGCCGTCGGCATTGGCGCCGATGACGCGGGCCTGCTCGGCGGTCTTGACGCCGAAGCCGACGCAGACCGGCAGGTCGGTATGGCCCTTGATGCGCTTGACTGCCGCCGCCACCTTGCCGGTGTCGGCCAGCGCCGAGCCGGTAATGCCGGTCATCGACACGTAGTAGACAAAGCCGGATGTGTTCTGCAGCACCTTGGGCAGGCGCTTGTCGTCGGTGGTCGGCGTCGCCAGCCGGATGAAATTAATGCCGGCCTTGAGCGCCGGGATGCACAGTTCCTCATCCATCTCCGGCGGCAGGTCGACGACGATCAGCCCGTCAATGCCGCTGGCAATCGCGTCCCTCAGAAAACGGTCGACGCCGTAGATGTAGATCGGGTTGTAGTAGCCCATCAGCACGATCGGCGTTTCATTGTCACCGGCGCGGAAGTCCGCTGCCATCTTCAGCGTCTTGACCAGCGTCTGTCCGCCTTTCAGCGCCCTGAGGCCCGCCGCCTGGATCGCCGGGCCATCGGCCATCGGATCGGAAAACGGCATGCCGAGCTCGATGATGTCGCTGCCGGCGCCGGGCAGCGCCTTCATGATCGACAGCGAGGTGTCGTAGTCGGGGTCGCCGCCCATGAAATAGGTGACCAGCGCCGGGCGGCCTTCGGTCTTCAGTTTCGCCATGCGGCGGTCGATGCGGGTCACCATGATCAGATCTCCATGCCCAGCATCGAGGCAACCGTATGCACGTCCTTGTCGCCCCGGCCGGACAGGTTGACGATGACGATCTGGTCTTTGTCCATGGCGGGCACGATTTTCACCGCGTGCGCAATGGCGTGCGCGGATTCCAGCGCCGGAATGATGCCCTCGACCCGCGTCGTCAGCTTGAACGCCTCCAGCGCCTCGTCGTCGAGGATCGGCACATATTCGACGCGGCCACTGTCGCGCAGCCACGAGTGCTCCGGACCGACGCCGGGATAATCAAGGCCGGCCGAGATCGAGTGGCCGTCCATGATCTGACCATCGGCATTCTGCAGCAGATAGGTGCGGTTGCCGTGCAGCACGCCCGGCGCGCCGGCATTCATCGAGGCGCAATGCTCGATGCCGTCGAGGCCGCGGCCGCCAGCTTCGATGCCGATGATGCGGACCTCCTTGTCGTCGAGGAAGGGATGGAACATGCCGATGGCGTTCGAGCCACCGCCGACACAGGCGATGATGGTGTCCGGCAGCCGGCCTTCCTGCTCGATGATCTGCGCGCGGGCTTCCGAACCAATGACCGACTGGAAGTCGCGCACCAGTTCCGGATAGGGATGCGGGCCGGCGGCGGTGCCGATCAGGTAATAAGTGTCCTCGACATTGGTAACCCAGTCACGAAGCGCCTCGTTCATGGCGTCCTTCAGCGTGCCGTGGCCGGCGGTCACCGGCCGCACTTCGGCGCCGAGCAACTTCATGCGGAAGACATTCGGGCTTTGGCGGGCGACGTCGGTGGCGCCCATATAGACGACGCAGGGAAAGCCGAAGCGCGCCGCCACCGTGGCCGACGCCACGCCGTGCTGGCCGGCGCCGGTCTCGGCGATGATGCGCTTCTTGCCCATGCGCTTGGCCAGCAGGATCTGGCCGAGGCAGTTGTTGATCTTGTGCGAACCGGTATGGTTCAGATCCTCGCGCTTGAAATAGACCTTGGCGCCGCCGAGATGTTTGGTCAGGCCTTCTGCGAAATACAGTTTCGACGGCCGCCCGGCATAGTGGGTCGACAGGTCAGTGAGTTCAGCCCTGAAATCCGGATCGTTCTTGACCTCGTTCCAGTTCCGCTCGAGGTCGAGGATCAGCGGCATCAGCGTCTCGGCGACGAAACGGCCGCCAAAGATGCCGAACATGCCCTGTTCGTCGGGTCCGGTGCGGAAGGAATTGGGTGTCGCCGGCTGGTCCATCGCCGATCTCCTGCATCTTGTTTGAACATGTCCTTGTCGGAAAACCGGTTCCCACTTTTCCGGGACATGCTTTGGTTTGAGGCCCGGTCAGGCGGCGCGGTTGTCGCGTGCTGCCCTGACGGCCCGGAAAAACTGTTCGATCAGCGCCGGATCCTTGACGCCCGGCGCGCTTTCCACGCCTGAGGAAATGTCTATTCCGGGCGGATTGGCGAGCCGAAGGGCGTCGCCGATGTTGGCGGCGTTGAGCCCACCGGAAAGCATGTAATCGACGCTTGCGTCAAGGCCGGCCAGAATATGCCAGTCAAAGGCGATGCCGTTGCCACCCGGCAATTCCGAACCTTTCGGCGGCTTTGCATCGAAGAGGAGGCGGTCGGCAACGCCGATAAACGGCTTTATCCGCTCGAGATCGGCAGCCTCGCTGACCGACAGCGCCTTCATCACCGGCAAGCTGTAGCGGGCCTTGACTTGCGTCACCCGCTCGGGCGTTTCCGAGCCGTGCAGCTGCAGCATGTCGGGATGCATTTTCGCGACGATCTCATCGAGGAACGCGTCGCTGGCATCGACGGTGACGGCCACCGCCTGGGCCATGCCCGTTGCTGCCTGGCGCAAGCGCCCGGCTTCCGCCGGTTCGACATAGCGCGGGCTCTTGGCAAAGAAAATGAAGCCGACATGGCTGGCGCCGCCGGCCAAAGCCGCGGCCAATGCCCCGTCGGTCTTCAACCCGCATATCTTGATGTCGAGCGCCATGGCGCGGGGATTGGCACGAAACCGCAAAAGAGTCGAGAAAAAGCATCCTGTTTGCCGCCGAGGCGGAAAGCGCTACCTTTCCCTCCAGCGATAGAGGCGGGAGCAAAACAATGGCAGACGAAACCGCTGATCAACTCAGGCAAAAGATCGCCCAGGCCCGCGAGGTCATCGCGCATCTGATGGACAAGGCCGCCTTCAACGGCGCCGAGGCGCATCGCGCGCTCGACTATTTCGGCGGTGATGCCTTCGAGAAGAACTTCTTACCGTGGCCGCGCCATGGCGATGAAGGGTTGCGGCCCGAGGATCTCAACGCCGCGAATGATGATTGAGCGGGGGGCGGCGGCCAGCGCTTTCGACTGGCGAGGCCCCTACTCGAACACAATTGCCTGCAGCGCACCGCCATTGCGCTTCAGCCAGTCCTTGCAACGGTCGGTGTCGGGGCAGAGTTTTTCACACAATTTCCAGAATTTCGGGCCGTGGTTCATCTCCTTGAGATGCGCCACCTCATGCGCCACGAGGTAGTTTATGACCGGCTGCGGCGCCATCATGATGCGCCAGGAGAAGGACAGATTGCCTTCGGACGTGCATGACCCCCAGCGGCTGGACGTGTCCTTGTAACGGATCGCCTTGGCGCGCTTGCCGAGCGCCTCGGTGTGTTTGATCACCAGCTTCTCGATTTCCTTCTTGGCCTCTCGCTTCAAGAAATCGGCGATGCGGCGCGGCAGATGTATCCGGTCGCCATGCACGATCAGCAGCGGGCCGCGCTCGTCGCGCGACAGGCTGACCGTGCCGCGTTTTGCCGGTTCATGGACGATGCGATGCGGCACGCCGCGCACCGGTATCTTGATGCCGGGCCGCACCTGCGGCCGGTTTGGCACCTTGGCCAGACGCTGCTCCAGCCAGTCCTGATGGCGATGCAGGAATTTTTCCACCTCGCCGCGGCGTAGGCCCGGCGGCACGGTGATGCGCAGGCCGCGGCCACCGGAATCGATGCGCAGCGTCAGCCGCCGCGCCCGGTCGCTCTCGACGATCTTGAGCGGCAATGAGCGGCCGGCGACGACATGCTCACGCTCTTCAACAGGGGAAGGCGTGGGTTTCGTCAGGTTGCGGAAGAAGCCGAAGGACATAGCGAGACGATACGCGATTCGAGGAAAACGACCAGAACAAAAAAGAAACGGCGCCGCTTGCGCGACGCCGTTTTTGCATGCCGGGCCCTGTCGCTGGGGCTCAGTCGTCGAGAAGGTTCGAACCCTTGCCGCGCTTGGCCGGCTTGCTCGGTTCGGTCGTCGTCGTCGGAGCCGTCGCCTTGTTGCGGTTGGCCATGAAGCGGTCGAACTCGTCCTGGTCCTTGGCGCGGCGCAATTCGCGGGCGTATTCGTCGAACTGGGTTAGCATCTCGTCGAGCTTGTTGCGCTCTTCATTGAGACGCTCGAGTTCCTTTTCGCGCCAGTCGTCGAAAGCGACGTTACCGGTACGAGCCGAACCGTGGCCCCAGCGGGCGGCCTTGTCGGAACCGCGGCGGCAGCCGGCGAAGACGCCGTCGGTGGCGCGGTTGACGTCACGCTTGAAGCCGTCGAGCCGGTCGCCCCAGATGATGTAGGCAAGCATGGCGAAGCCGAGCGGCCAGAACACCATGAAGCCAACCACCATCATCGCGATGGTCGCCGGCGTCCACGCCGGACGGATCAATGCAGATGTGTTCATTTTCTCCCAATCCTTCAGTTGGAGACAGCCAGATACGGCTGCGTGGATTCGAAATGGGATGGGAAAAACGGCGATTCAAGACAATGCCGGCCAAAACCGGACAAGGCTCTGAAATGATTATCGCTTTTTGAGCATTTCCAGGAAAAGCACGACCAGACCAGCGATCAGGCCCCAGAACGCCGCACCAACGCCGAACAGCGTCAGCCCCGACGCGGTGACGACAAAGGTGACGGTGGCGGCCATGCGCTCGCCCTCTTCCTTCAGCGCGATCGACAGCGCGTTGGCAAGCGACGCCATCAATGCCAGGCCTGCGACCAGCACGATCAGGCTCTGCGGCAGGACGGCGAAGATCGCCACCAGCGAAGCGCCGAACATCGCGAAGACGAGGTAGGCCAGCGCGTAGAACGGGCCGGTCTTCCAGCGCTCGGCCGGGTCCGGATGGACGTCCGGCCCGGTGCAGATCGCCGCCGAGATCGCCGCCAGATTGGTGGTCGAGCCGCCAAACGGCGCCGACAGCAGCGAAAACAGGCCGGTGACGCCGATCAGCGGGCCGGGTTCGGGATGGTAGCCGGCGGCCCTGAGCACGGCGAGGCCGGACAGGTTCTGCGAGGCCATGGTGACGAGGTAGAGCGGCAGTGCCAGGCCGATGATCGCTTTGGCAGTGAAATCGGGCGCAATCAGCGTCAGCGTCGATATCTCCGGTGTCGGCAGGCCGCCGACGCGGCCGGTAAGGAAAGCTGCGAGGCCACCGCCGATCAGCACTGCCAGCACCGACAGCGCCGGATTGAACAGGCGGATGACGAAGAAGGCGGCGATCAGCGGCAGGATCAGCCATGGATCGACGGGAACGGTCTTGACCGCATTCAGCGCGAAGGTGACGACAATGCCGGCCAGCATGCCCGAGGCAACGGAGGGCGGTATCCTGGAAATCAGCTGCGTCAGCGGCCGAAACAGTCCGGTGGCGATCAAGAGGATGCCGGTGACGACAAAGGCGGCGACGGCCTCACCCATCGAAAAGCCGCTCGATGCCGCAATCAGCGCCAGGCCCGGCGTCGACCAGGCGGTGATGACAGGCATTTTCGTGCGCCACGACAGCCAAAGGCTCTCGATGGCCATCGCCAGGCAGATGGTGGTGACCCAGCTTGCGGTCTCGACCTGCGTCGCGCCGACCGCCTTGGCCGCGGCAATGACGATGGCCAGCGTGCCGCCGAAACCGACAATCGCCGCGACGAAGGCGGAAATGGGAATGGAAATGCGCATTTCTACCCTGCCTGCTGGATCATGGCGCCCACGGCTCGCAGCAGCATGTCGAGATCCTGTGACCGCGACAGGCGGTGGTCGCCCTCGGGAATAAGCGATAGCGTCACGTCATCGGCGGGCAGCAGGCCGACCAGCTTCAGCGCATGGCTTGTCGGCACATCCGCGTCGGCCAGGCCTTGCAATATGTGGACAGGGCAGTGGGTGTCGATCGGCCCGATCATTGTCAGGTTGTTGCGGCCGTCCTCGATCAGCGCGCGGGTGTAGATGTAAGGCTCGGCGGAGTAGTCCGACGGCTCCTCGAAGAAGCCCTTTTGCGCGAGGTCGCGCTTCTGTGCCTCGGTCAACGCCGGCTCGACCAGTTCGGCGGTGAAATCCGGCGCCGGCGCCAAAAGCACCAGGCCGGCGATGCGGTCCTCGCCCGCCTTGCGCAATTCCTGCACCATGCGCAGCGCAATCCAGGCGCCCATCGAGGAACCAACCAGGATCTGCTTGCCTTGCGTGAAATGGCGTAAGACCGCGAGGCTTTGCGCCAGCCATTTCGAGATGGTGCCGTCGGCAAAGGCGCCGCCCGATTCGCCATGGCCGGAATAATCGTGGCGCAGGAAGGCTCGGCCTTCCCGGTCTGCCCAGTCGGCCAGCGTTTGCGCCTTCGTACCCAGGATGTCGGATTTGTAGCCGCCGAGCCAGACGATGCCGGGCTCGGCGCCTGCCCTATGCCTGACGGCGATAGCGGTTCCTTCGACGTCCAGAAAAACCGGGGCAGTGGCGGTCATGGCTTGTTCCCTTCGCGCCGGTCTCTTGGCGCGCCGGTCTTTTGGCACAGTGGGAGGCTCAACGAAAAGTGCTTGGCGCGTTTCTTCGCTTGGCGCAGCCGAACGTGGCGGACGCAGGGTGATTTCCTGTCAGCGCTGTGCTATTGACTCCGCCCGCGCGCTCACCACATTGGCGCGTTCACCGATTTGACTGAAGAACCCTGAACGAAACGGCTCAAGGAGACCACGACCATTCGCAGACCTTTCAAAGCAGCGGCGCCCACCAAGGATGGCCCGCGCTCAAACCGTGATATCCGGGTTCCCCGGGTCCAGCTCATCGACGCCGAAGGCCAGAACCGAGGCGATGTCTCCATCAACGACGCATTGCTGCTCGCCGAAGAGGCCGGGCTCGATCTGGTCGAGATATCGCCCAATGCGGTGCCGCCCGTCGCAAAAATCCTCGATCTCGGCAAGCTGAAATACGCCAACCAGAAGAAGGCGGCCGAGGCGCGCAAGAACCAGAAGGTCATCGAGATCAAAGAGATCAAGATGCGCCCGAACATCGACAGCCACGACTACGAGACCAAGATGAAGGCCGTGCGGCGCTTCTTCGAGGAAGGCGACAAGGTCAAGCTGACTTTGCGCTTCCGTGGCCGCGAGATGGCGCATATGGAGCTCGGCATGCAGCTTCTGAACAAGGTCCGCGAAGAAGTGGCGACCATAGCCAAGGTCGAAGCGGAACCGAAGCTCGAAGGCCGCCAGATGATGATGGTGCTGGCGCCTCGCTAGATCACGATAAGTTCAGCGTGATGATGGCGCTCTAAATCCGCCTTGATGATATTCCACGGCGTCCCGGCGATCGGCGGGACGCCTGTTTCTTGTCCAGATGCTGCGATCGCCGGCAAAGCTTTTCGACGATCGGATTCCGACATGGTCAATGAGGTCAAATACGCGACTGGCGACTATCAGCACACGCGCAGGATGGTGCTTGCCGTTCTCGTCGTCGTGCTGTTCGCGGCGCTGCTGTTCGGGCAGTCGACGTTTCCGCCCGATACCCCGGTGCACGAAACCATCGAGATGTTCGGCGTGCTTTTGATCTTCCTCGGCGTCATCGGACGCTTGTGGTCGACGCTCTATATCGGCGGGCGCAAATCCTCCGAGGTGGTGACCGGCGGACCCTATTCGATCACCCGCAACCCGCTCTATGTCTTCTCGAGCGTCGCTGCCGCCGGCGTCGGCGCGCAGATCGGCTCGATCACGGGCACGATCGGCTTCGGGTTGCTTTGTGCGGGAGCCTTTCACATCGTCATCCGGCACGAGGAGAAATTCCTCAAGGAGGCGCTCGGCGCGCCATACAAGGCCTATCTGGCGAAAGTGCCGCGCTTCTTCCCTAATTTGTCGCTTTACGAGGAAGGCGATACCGGCAACTTCAAGCCGCGCCTGCTGTTGACCACGCTGCTGGACGGGCTGGTGTTCCTGGTGGCGCTGCCCGTCTTCGAAACCATCGACGGCGCCCAGCAATCTGGGATTCTCCCGGTGCTGTTCCGCATCCCTTAGGCCACGCTCGGGTCCGGACAGAGCGTCGCATCCCTTGAGGTGTTGCGCGCCAGCCTGCTTTGACGTATAGGACCGCCGTTCCAAGAAAACCGCCCGGCAGGGCATGCCGTGGCGGTTTCATTTGCTTTTCGGGCTTTGGTCGGCCTGAAGCGAACAAAAAGCGCGATCGTGCGCACATAAACGGAGTAGCAAAATGCCCAAGATGAAGACCAAGTCGGCCGCCAAGAAGCGGTTCAAGATCACAGGTACGGGTAAAGTCCTGTCGGCTGCGGCCGGCAAGCGTCACGGCATGATCAAGCGTTCCAACAAGTTCATTCGAAATGCCCGCGGCACGATGGTTCTGGCTGAACCGGATGGCAAGAAGGTCATCAAGAATTTTCTGCCGAACGGCCTCTAAGGCATTCGGTCCGGACACGCATTTGTTTTACGCAATTCCGAACGGAAAGCCGCCAGGCACCTGGAATTGCTTTTAAGGAGATCATGACATGGCACGCGTAAAAAGAGGCGTTACCTCGCACGCCAAGCACAAGAAGGTCCTGAAAGCCGCGAAAGGCTTCTACGGCCGCCGTAAGAACACCATCCGCATCGCCAAGCAGGCGGTGGAAAAGTCGATGCAGTACGCGTATCGCGACCGCAAGAACCGCAAGCGCTCGTTCCGCGCGCTGTGGATCCAGCGCATCAACGCCGCGACGCACGAGCATGGCCTGACCTATGGCCGCTTCATCGACGGCCTCAACAAGTCGGGCATCGAGATCGATCGCAAGATCCTGTCGGACATGGCCATCCACGAGCCGCAGGCTTTCGCAGCCCTGGTCGCCAAGGCCAAGGTCGCGCTCGAATATCTGAAGAACACCACGCCGAACGCTTTTGAAAGCGCTGTCGCTTAAGACCAGCGCTTCCCAAGCATTCGAAATTCTGATTTGGGGAACCCGCGCTGGCACGGCTGGCGCGGGTTCTTTTGTCTCTGATGCCTGAACTTCAACTTAAAAGTGACTTTCACTTTGAGCAGACTTCCAACGTAGCGAGTTTGACCGTGAACGACGCAACCACTGGCCTGGATACGCTCGAAAATTCCCTGATGGCTGACATCGCCTCGGCCGCCGACGAGGCGTCGATCGAAGCCGTGCGCGTCGCGGCCCTCGGCAAGAAGGGCTCCGTCTCCGAAATGCTGAAGACGCTGGGCGCTATGAGCGCCGAGGAGCGCCAGCTGAAGGGGCCGGCGATCAACGGCCTCAAGAACCGCGTCACCGACGCGCTGACCTTGCGCCGGGCCGAGCTGAAGGATGTGGCGATCACCGCCCGCCTTGCCGCGGAAAAGGTCGATGTGACGCTGCCGGTGCGGCAATCGCCGGCCGAGCGCGGCCGTATCCACCCGATCAGCCAGGTCATCGACGAGATCGCCGCGATCTTCGGCGATCTCGGCTTTGCCATCGCCGAAGGTCCGGATGTCGAGACCGACTATTACAATTTCACTGCGCTGAATTTCCCCGAGGGACATCCGGCGCGCGAGATGCACGACACCTTCTTCTTCCAGCCGGACGAGAAGGGCGAGCGCAAGCTTTTGCGCACCCACACCTCGCCGGTGCAGATCCGCACCATGGAAACGCAGAAGCCGCCGATCCGCATCGTCATCCCCGGCAAAACCTACCGGCAGGATTCGGACGCCACCCACTCGCCGATGTTCCATCAGGTCGAGGGGCTGGTGATCGACAAGACGGCTAACGTCGCCAACATGAAGTGGGTGCTGGAAGAGTTCTGCAAGGCGTTCTTCGAGGTACCCTCGGTCAAGATGCGCTTCAGGCCGTCCTTCTTCCCGTTCACCGAGCCAAGCCTCGAGGTCGACATCCAGTGCGACCGTTCGCGGCCGGGCGAGGTGCGCTTCGGCGAAGGCTCCGACTGGATGGAGATCCTCGGTTGCGGCATGGTGCATCCCAATGTGCTGCGCGCTGGCGGGCTCGACCCGGACGAATATCAGGGCTTTGCCTGGGGCATGGGCATCGACCGCATCGCCATGCTGAAATACGGCATGCCGGACCTGCGCGCGTTCTTCGACGCCGATGTGCGCTGGCTGGCGCATTATGGTTTCCGTCCGCTCGACATGCCGACGCTGTTCGGAGGCCTCTCGGCATGACAGCGCCCCATACCGGCGGCTGTCGTTGCGGCGCCGTGCGGTTCGAAGCCTCGGCCGAACCGCACCATGTCAGCTATTGCCATTGCGGCGATTGCCGGCGGGCCAGCGGCGCGCCGGTGTCGGCCTTTGTCGGCTTCCTGACCGAACAGGTCGCCTTCACCGGCAAGGCGCTGAAGATGTTCGAGAACGGGCCGGTGACGCGCTCCTTCTGCGGCATTTGCGGTTCGCCGATCGCCTATGTCGACGAGCGGCTTGAGGACCACATCTATTTCGCGCTCGGCGCCATGGACGCGCCGGCCGATTTCACGCCGACGCTGCATGCCTATGTCAGCGAACAGCTGCCCTTCCTGCATATGCCGGACGACTTGCCGCGCCATTTGAAGACAAGCGTGCCCAGACCACACGGAACAGAACCATGAAATTCACCCTCTCCTGGCTTAGGGATCACCTTGAGACCGACGCAACGCTCAACGAGATCGTCGAGCGGCTGACCTCGATCGGCCTCGAAGTCGAACATGTCGACGACAAAGCTGGCTTAAAGCCCTTCGTCATCGCCAAAGTGCTGACGGCGGTGCAGCACCCAGATGCCGACCGACTGCGGGTGTTGACCGTCGACACCGGCGACGGCAAGGCCCCGGTGCAGGTCGTCTGCGGCGCACCGAACGCCCGCGCCGGCCTGATCGGCGCCTTCGCCGCGCCCGGTACCTATGTTCCCGGCATCGACGTCACGCTGACGGTCGGCAAGATCCGGGGTGTCGAAAGCCATGGCATGATGTGCTCCGAGCGCGAGCTGGAACTGTCCGACGAACACAACGGCATCATCGATCTGCCTGCGGATGCGCCTGTCGGCACCAGCTTTGCCGCCTATGCGCATCTCGACGATCCGCTGATCGAGATCAATCTGACGCCGAACCGGCCCGATGCGACAAGCGTCTACGGCATTGCCAGGGATTTGGCGGCGAGTGGGCTTGGCCGCCTCGTCGGCGGCGCCATCATGCCCCATGTCGGCAGCGGCATGTGCCCGGTCAAGGTGACGATCGAGGCGCCGGAGCTCTGCCCCGGCTTCGCGCTCAATCTGGTCAAGGGCGTCAAGAACGGCCCGTCGCCGAAATGGCTGCAGCAACGGCTGATCGCCATTGGCTTGAGGCCAATCAGCGCGCTGGTCGACATCACCAACTACGTCACGTTCGACCGTGGCCGGCCGCTGCATGTGTTCGATGCCAGCAAGGTCGCGGGCAATCTCGTCGTGCGCCGCGCGCGCGACGGTGAAAAGGTGCAGGCTCTCGACGGTCGTGAATACACGCTGACGCCGGAAATGTGCGTCATAGCAGACGACAATGGCGTCGAATCGATTGCCGGCATCATGGGCGGCGAACATTCCGGCTGCGACGAGAACACCACCGACGTGTTGATCGAATCGGCCCTTTGGGACCCGATCGCCACGGCCCGCACAGGCCGCACGCTCGGCATCATCACCGACGCGCGCTACCGGTTCGAGCGCGGCGTCGACCCTGAATTCATGGTTCCGGGCGTGGAGCTGGCGACCAGGCTGGTGCTTGATTTCTGTGGCGGCACGCCGACGGAGATCGAAGTGGCCGGCTATGCCGGCCACACCCCCAAGATCGTCTCTTTCCCGCTGTCGGAAGTGAAGCGGCTGACCGGCATCGAGGTGCCGAAGGAAGAAAGCCTCGACATCCTGTCGCGCCTCGGCTTCAAGCCCAAAGGTTCGGGCGATGTCGTCAAAGTCGCCGTGCCATCCTGGCGGCCGGATGTCGCTGGGAAGGCCGATCTGGTCGAAGAGGTGATGCGCATCCATGGCGTCGACAACATCGCGCCGCAGCCGCTCGGTGCCCATGACGCGGTCAATTCCAAAATCCTGACGACGCTGCAGATCCGCACCCGTACGGCCAAGCGCGCGCTTGCGGTGCGCGGCATGATGGAAGCCGTCACCTGGTCGTTCATTCCGGCGAAGCATGCCGAGCTGTTCGGCGGTGGCCAGACGGCGCTGAAGCTTGCCAATCCGATCGCCGCCGACATGTCCGACATGCGGCCGTCGCTGCTGCCGGGCCTGATGGCGGCTGCGCAGCGCAATGCCGACAAGGGCATCGGCGATGTGGCGCTGTTCGAAGTGTCGGGCACCTATGAAGGCGACGGCGCCGACCAGCAGCGGCGAGTCGCCGCCGGCGTGCGGCGCGGAACCGCAAAGCTTGACGGCTCCGGCCGCAATTGGGCCGGCAATTCCCAGAATGTCGGCGTGTTCGACGCCAAGGCCGATGCAATCGCGGCCCTGGAAGCCTGCGGCGCACCGGTCGAGCGGCTGCAGATCGAGGCCGGCGGTCCGGCCTGGTATCATCCCGGCCGTTCCGGCACGATCAAGCTCGGCCCGAAGACGGTGCTCGGCACATTCGGCGAATTCCATCCGAAGACGCTGGAGGGGCTCGATGTCTCCGGACCGCTGTGCGGCTTCGAGGTGTTCGTCGACGCCGTGCCGGAGTCGAAGGCCAAGCCGACGAAGACCAAGCCTAAGCTGGAGCTCTCCGCTTTCCAGGCGGTGAAGCGCGATTTTGCCTTCGTCGTCGACAAGACGGTCGAGGCCGGCACGCTGGTGCGCGCCGCATTGGCCGCCGACAAGAAGCTCATCACCGCCGTCTCGGTCTTCGACGTCTTCGAGGGCGCTTCGCTTGGCGCGGCCAAAAAATCGATCGCTATCGAAGTGTCGATCCAGCCGGTCGAAAAGACGCTGACCGACGAGGATTTCGAGGCGCTGGCCAAGCGCATCGTCGAGAATGTCGGCAAGCAGACGGGCGGCGTGCTGAGGACGTAAGGGATTGCCGGCAGATGGCGAATCGTCCTCCAAAGGGCGATGGACCATCTGCGCTATTCCGGCCTGCCTTTCGAAACGCAACGCGCGGCGTTTCTCGACATCGTGTCGAGAGATAAGCTGATCCATGAAGCGCTGGTTCGGGCAAGGAGCCTCGATCTACCGGACTGGCTGATCGTTTCCGGCGCGCTCTACAACAGCGTCTGGAACCAGCTGACGGGAAAGCCGTCGGGTTACGGTATCAAGGACGTCGACCTGTTCTATTTCGATGACAGCGACCTGTCATACGAGGCTGAGGACGGTGTGATTGCCCGCGCCGCTGCGGTCTTTGCTGGGCTGCCGCTGCCGGTCGAGCTGCGCAACCAGGCGCGGGTGCATTTGTGGTATCCGCAGAAATTCGGACGATCCTGCCCCCGCTATACCAGCTCCAGCCACTCGCTCCGCTTCTTCGCCTCGAGGACCCACGCGGTGGGCGTTCGCTACGACACCGATGGGCAGCTTGAGCTGGTGGCGCCGTTTGGGCTCGACGATATCTTCTCGTTTCGCATCACGCCGAACCGGGTGATGGACAACCAGCAGACGCATGAGGCGAAGGGGGCGAGGGCAAGAGAGAACTGGCCGGAGATATCGGTGGTGCCTTGGTAGGAAATGTCGGCGCGAGACACCCCCCTCTGCGCTGCCAGATACGAAAAAGGGGCGCCGAAGCGCCTCTTCCTCTGTTGATCATCGCTCACCCATTCACCAGCGCCAACAGCTCCTCGGTGTAGCGCTTGCCAACCACCTTATCCGGCGACAGCGCATCGCCAATCGCCGCCACCTCAGCCGCGCTCAACTCGATCGCGGCTGCCGCCGTGTTCTGCTCCAGATGGTGGATTTTTCTCGCACCCGGGATCGGCACGATGAAATCGCCCTGGTGCAGCACCCAGGCGAGCGCCAGCTGTGCCGTGGTCACGCCCTTTTGCGCCGCCATCTTCTCCAGCGTGGCGATGACAGCAGCATTGGCGGCCATGGCGTCGGCCTGGAAGCGGGGCAGCGTGCGGCGCCAATCGTCGTCGCTCAAGGCCTCGGGTTTGGCGATGGTGCCGGTCAGCAGGCCACGGCCGAGCGGGCTGTAGGGAACAAAGCCGATCCCGAGTTCGCGGCACACAGTAAACACCTCGTCTTCCGGATCGCGGCTCCACAGCGAGTATTCGCTCTGTACGGCCGATATCGGATGCACGGCATGCGCCCGGCGGATGGTTGCGGCACTGGCCTCCGACAGGCCAAGCGCCCGTACCTTGCCCTCGCGCACCAGCTCGGCCATGGCGCCGACCGTGTCCTCGATCGGCACGTTAGGGTCGACGCGGTGCTGGTAGTAGAGGTCGATGACCTCGGTGCCCAGCCGCTTCAGCGACGCCTCGGCCACCGCCTTGACGTGCTCGGGACGGCTGTCGACGCCGGCCATGCGCTGCATGCCCGTGCCCTCTTCCAAAATCCTGAAGCCGAACTTGGTGGCGATGGTTACCTTGTCGCGCACCGGCTTCAGAGCCTTGCCAAGCAGGATTTCGTTCTCGAAGGGGCCATAGACTTCCGCCGTATCGAAGAAATTGACGCCGATATCGACGGCGCGGTGCAAGGTGGCGATCGCGTCGGCCTCTGCCTGACCGCCATAGGCGAAGCTCATGCCCATGCAGCCGA
Source organism: Mesorhizobium sp. P2_E10 (assembly GCF_056404235.1). Taxonomy (NCBI): domain Bacteria; kingdom Pseudomonadati; phylum Pseudomonadota; class Alphaproteobacteria; order Hyphomicrobiales; family Phyllobacteriaceae; genus Mesorhizobium; species Mesorhizobium sp. P2_E10. The sequence goes on along the minus strand of NZ_JBFUEK010000001.1, from coordinate 208,072 downwards.
GGCCGACGGGATAGACACTCAGTTCAGTTCCTAGCTTGCGGGTCTGCATCACGTGTCTCCTTGTTGCGATGCGACAGAGATAGGGCCTTGCCCTATGTTCGATAATCAGCTCTCATCTGTACGGCCTGTTCTAGAAAATAGATCAATGAAACGAGCGCATCTTTCGCAATTGGCCGTGCTGGCGACCGTCGCCCAATGCGGCAGCTTTCGCGGCGCCGCCAAGGAACTGGCGATAGCGCCGTCGGCGGTCAGCCATGCGGTGTCCAGCCTGGAGGGCCGGCTTGGCGTGCGGCTGCTGGCGCGCAGCACGCGCAGCGTCGCGCCGACCGAGGCAGGAGCGCAGTTGCTGGAGCGCCTGCGGCCGGCGCTGTCGGAGATCGATCTGGCGCTGGAGACGGCGATCGAGGCGCGCGACCGGCCGGCCGGCAATCTGCGGCTGACCGTGCCGCGCACCGCAGCCCACCTGGCGCTGACCCCACGGCTCGGCGCCTTCGCCGCGGCCTACCCCGACATCGTGCTGGAAATCGTCATCGAGGATCGCTTCACCGATGTCGTCGAAGGCGGTTTCGATGCCGGCGTCCGGCTCGGCGAGAGCCTGCAGCGCGACATGATCGCTGTGCGCATAGGGCCCAACCTTCGCGGCGCCGTCGTCGGCGCTCCGTCCTATTTCGCGACCATGCCCAAACCATCGCATCCGCACGATCTGGCCGACCACCGCTGCATCCGCTTCCGCTTCTCCAGCGGCATTCTCTACCGCTGGGAGTTCGAGAAGGACGGCGAGGAGATCGAGTTCGCTGCGCAAGGGCCACTGATCCTCGACGAGGACCATCTGATCGCCCAGGCAGCGGTCGATGGCGCCGGGCTCGCCTTCGTGTTCGAGGATTATGTTCGCGCACCGCTCGCCGACGGCAGGCTCATCCGTGTGATGGAGGACTGGTGCCCGTCCTTCGACGGTTTCTTCGTCTACTATCCAAGCCGCCGCCAGATGCGGCCGGCACTGCGCGCCTTTGCCGATTTCTTCAAGGTGAGCGGATAGGCCCACCCTTCCACGAGGGGAGAATGGAAGAAACCCGCCCCTACATTCGTTCACCGTCCATGCCTGCACTGATCACCAACAGCACGAGCCGCTATGGCTGGGCAGCGATCGTCCTTCATTGGGCGATCGCGATAATCTTCATCGGCCAGTTCGCGCTCGGCTTCGTCATGGTGCGGCTGACCAGCCAGCGTACCGCCTTCGAGCTGATCCAGCTGCACAAATCCTTCGGCTTTCTGTTGCTTGGCCTGGTTGTCCTGCGCATCGCCTGGCGGCTCGGCAATGCCGCGCCGGTGCTGCCGCGCTCGGTCGGCGCCCTGGAGCGCCGGACAGCGCCGCTGGCGCATCTGGTGCTGTATGCCTTTCAACTGGCTCTACCGTTGTCCGGCTGGGCGCTGGTCTCGGTGTCGATGCTGGAGATCCCCAGCATGCCGTTCAACCTGTTCGTGATGCCGAACCTGCCGCTGGCTGAATCGGATGCGAGCGAAAGCTTCTGGACGTCGGCGCACTGGTATCTCGCCTATGCCGGCATCGGACTTGTCGTCTTGCATCTCGCTGCTGCGCTGCGCCATCATTTCTGGCTGAAGGACGCGGTGCTCACGCGCATGATCACGCCTTCGTCAGATCAGGAATAGAGCGGGCGGCTCATTCGTTTGTTGGGTGAGGACGCGAAAGCGTTGCCTGCAAAAAAGGATAGCTCCATGTATGCGCGCATCATCGGATACGCGGCGGTTGCCGCTTGCCTTGCCATGCCCGTCTCCGCGGCTGTTGAACTCGGCGACGCCGCCGGCAGCTACACGATCAACCCGGGCAGTTCCAGCATCCACTTCTCCATCGGCAAGGTTGGTGGCGGGGGGTTGAACGGCGCCTTCGGTCGTTTCAAGGGCTCGATCCGCATCGACAACAGCGATGTCGGGCGCTCCCAGGTCAACTTCACCATCTTTCCCGAAAGCGTCGGCACCGGCCAGGGCCGCATCGACGCCTTCCTGCGCTCCGACGCGGTGTTCGACGCGGCCAACAGTCCGGAAATCCAGTTTCGCTCGACCAGCGTCAAACGCACCAGCGACACCACAGCCCAGGTCACTGGCCGGTTGACGGCGCGCGGCAAGACTTTTGCGGAAAAGTTCACCGCCGAGCTCGGCGGCCTCAAGGCCGGCACGATCAAATTCCACGTCACCGGCAAGGTGCTGCGGTCACGCTACGGCATGGATGTCGGCACACCGATCTATTCGAATGTCGTCGATTTCGACATGACGCTGACGGGAAAACGGAGCTGAGTCTTCAATTGGCTTTTCCATCGATTTCGGGCAAACCTCGTCGCCTGTAATCGAGATGGAGAAGCGTGATGTTCCGATGGGGTGTTTTGTCGACGGCCAAGATCGGGCGCGAGCAGCTGCTGCCCGCAATCGTCGATGCAGAGAACGGCGTGCTGTCGGCGATCGCCAGCCGCGACCTGTCGAAAGCCAAGGCGCTGGGCGACCGTTTCGGCGCGCGCCATGCCTTCGGTTCCTATGAGGAATTGCTGGCCTCCAAGGAAATCGACGGCGTCTACATCCCGTTGCCGACCTCGCAGCATGTCGAATGGACGGCCAAGGCGATCGAGGCGGGCAAACATGTGCTGGTCGAGAAGCCTCTCGCGCTCGACGCCAAGGATATTTTACCACTGATCAAGCTGCGCGATGCCAAGAAAGTGCTGGTCTGCGAAGCCTTCATGGTCATCTACCACCCGCAATGGATCAAGGTGCGCGATCTCATCGCCAGCGGCGCCATCGGCCGGCTGCGCCATGTGCAGGGAGCGTTCTCCTACTACAATGTCGACCCCAACAACATGCGCAACCAGCTCGATCTCGGCGGCGGCGCGCTGCCAGACATCGGCGTCTATCCGACGGTGTCGACACGCTTTTCCACCGGCAAGGAGCCTAGCCGTGTGCAGGCGACGATCGAGCGCGACAAAAAATTCGGCACCGACATCTATTCTTCGATCCGCGCCGATTTCGGCGACTTCGAACTGTCGTTCTATCTGTCGACGCAGATGGCGGCGCGCCAGGTAATGGTGTTCCACGGCGAGAAGGGGTTCATCGAGGTGTTCTCGCCGTTCAATGCCGGGCTCTACGACCATCACCGGGTCGAGCTGCACAACCAGAACCACACCGAGGCGCAGGTGTTCCGCTTTCCCGGCACGCAGCAATACCGGCTGGAGGTCGAGACTTTTGCGCGGGTGGCGCAGGGCGGCAAGGAGCGTGTGTTCACGCTGGAAGAATCCGTGCTCAACCAGAAGATCATCGACGCCATTTTCCGCGCCGGCGGCAAGGACGGCTGGGAACCCATCTGACCATTTATCAAGCCCGGGGGGAGCAAAAGATGGCTGACGATGCGGACGTGATCATTGTCGGCGCCGGTCTCGCCGGGCTGGTTGCGGCAGCCGAGCTGACTGATGCCGGTAAGAAAATCATCATCGTCGACCAGGAGCCGGAGCAGTCGCTTGGCGGCCAGGCCTTCTGGTCGTTCGGCGGCATTTTCCTTGTCGATTCGCCCGAACAGCGGCGCATGCGCATTCGCGATTCCTACGACCTGGCGCTTGAGGACTGGCTGGGCACGGCCGCCTTCGACCGGCCGGAGGATCTTTGGCCGCGCCGTTGGGCCGAGGCCTATGTCAGCTTTGCCGCCGGCGAGAAACGCTCGTGGCTGATGCAGCGCGGCCTGAAATTCTTTCCGGTGGTTGGCTGGGCCGAACGTGGCGGCGGCAATGCCATCGGCCACGGCAATTCGGTGCCGCGCTTTCACGTGACGTGGGGCACCGGCCCCGGCGTGCTCGAGCCTTTTGTCCAGCGCGTGCGCGAGGCGCAAAAGCAGGGGTTGATCAACTTCAAATTCCGCCACCGGGTCAACGAATTGATCCGCACGGGCGCTGTCGTCACCGGCGTGCGCGGCGACATCTTGCAACCGAGCTCTGTCGAGCGCGGCCAAAAAAGTTCGCGCGACGTCGCCGACGATTTCGAGTTGAAGGCGCAAGCGGTGATCGTCGCCTCCGGCGGCATCGGCGCCAGTCACGAGCTGGTGCGCAAGAACTGGCCGCAACGGCTGGGCACTCCGCCAAAACACATGATCACCGGCGTTCCCGACCATGTCGACGGCCGCATGCTGGCGATATCAGAGGCGGCTGGCGGTTCGATCATCAACCGCGACCGCATGTGGCATTATGTCGAGGGCATCAAGAACTGGGCGCCGATCTGGACCGACCATGCGATCCGCATCCTGCCCGGCCCATCATCGCTGTGGCTCGATGCGCGCGGCAAGCGCCTGCCGGTGCCGCTCTATCCCGGCTTCGATACGCTGGGCACGCTCAGCCACATCATGGCTACGGGCTTTGACTATTCCTGGTTCATTCTGACCAAAAAGATCATCCAGAAGGAGTTCGCACTGTCGGGCTCCGAGCAGAACCCCGATCTCACCGGCAAGAGCTGGCGGCAAGTGATTGGCCGCGCCACGTCGGGCATTCCCGGCCCGGTCAAGGCGTTCATGGAAAAGGGCGAAGACTTCATCGTTGAAGCCGAATTGCCGGCGCTCGTTGCCCGCATGAATGCGCTGGCCGGCGGCGAGCCGCTGCTTGAGCTCGCCCAGGTCGAGCGCGAAATCCGCGCCCGCGACCGGCAGCTCGACAATCCGTTTTCCAAGGACATGCAGATCACCGCGCTGCGTGGCGCGCGCGCCTATCTGGGCGACCGGCTGATCCGCACGGCCAAGCCGCACAAGATGCTTGACCCGGCGAACGGCCCGCTGATCGCGGTCAGGCTCAACATCCTGACCCGCAAGACGCTGGGCGGCCTGCAGACCGATCTCGACAGCCGCGTGCTCAATGCCGACGGCCAGCCGGTCGAGGGGCTGTATGCGGTCGGCGAGGTCGCTGGCTTTGGCGGCGGCGGCGTGCATGGCTATGCAGCACTGGAAGGCACCTTCCTTGGCGGCTGCATTTTTTCGGGCCGCAGCGCCGGTAGGGCGGCGGCTGCTTCGGTGGGGTGAGTCGCGCCCGCATCGCATGCGGACGCTCTCGCTCTCTCAAATGGCGCTGAGCGCGCGGTGCAAGGTCTCCGCGAACCGGTCGGGATACGGCGCAAAGCCCATATGGTCGCCGGGAAAGGCGACCCGCTCGGTGCCGAGCTTCTCGGCCAAAGCCTTGCCCATGCCATCGATCGGCTGCCCGATGGACTCTTCGCCAATGCCGACCACGACAGGAGTGCCGCGCAGCATCTCGACGTCGGGACGGTAGAGCGACAGCGGCATGATGCCGTGCGCCAGCCAGTATTCGAAATTGCCGCTGACACGCGCAAAGGTCTCGGCCTCTTCGGGCGTCGGCGCGAATTGCGGCGGCGCTTCCTGCGGCCCGGCGTCTTCCTGCTCCGGGCCTGCGGACAGGCCGTGGTCGCTGAAGAATTTCTGCATCGCCGCCTCCACGCCATGGCTGCGATAGGTGTCATGCAGGTCGCGCATACCGGCCAGTGCCTGTGACGGGTCTTCGAGCAGCATCATGCTCGGCGGTTCGTGCGCCACCAGCACACGCACACGCCCAGGATGGCGGGCGGCGAGATTGAGCCCGATCTGGGCACCGCCGCTGGTGCCGAAGACATAGGCCGGCCCGGCGCCCAGCGCCTCGATCAGCCGCGCGGCATCGTCGCCATGGACATCGAGATCCTGTGTTTCGGGCTGCCCGTCGAAGGTGCTGCGCGAATTGCCGCGCGGGTCGTAGGCGACCACCGTGTAGCGGTCGGCAAGGTAACACGCGACATCGGCAAACACGCCGGCATCCTGCGGCCCGCCAGGGATGACCAACAGCAGCGGTCCAGTGCCCCTCGTTTCATAATAGAGGCTGGCGCCCGGCACTTTCAGCGTCGATGCCGTCATGTCCTCTGGGGTGGCGCGCTTCAGGCTCAGGGATTGTGGGTTCATGGCGGTTTCTCCTTGGGTTTGAAATTGAGTGGTCGGAAAATTCGGTGCGGCTCAGCAGCCGGGTCTGCTCACCGGCTGGCGAGGACCATGCGGTTGCCCTCGCTGTCGCGGAACTCGGCGACGGTGCGGCCCGGCTGCCACGGCGCTTCCTGCGGCTCGGTGACGATCTCGACGCCGCCTGCTTTCAGGGACGCGGTCGTTGCCGCGACATTGTCGTCGACCAGAACCAGCACCGGCTCCGCGCCTGGGGCACCGTCGGCCCGCCTGACGAAATGCAGGTTGGTGACCGCATGGGGAAACGCCAGCTCGATCCAGCGCCAACCACCGTCGCCCATCGGCTGGTCGGCGATGACCTGGCAGCCGAGGTGATCGGTGTAGAACGCCTTGGCGCGGTTCTGGTCGAACACCGGCAATTCGGCAAATTGGATGTGCATGACAAGTCTCTCCTGCTGTTTGATGGCCGCGGCGCAGCCCCCACCGGTGAAAGACGATGCGGGTGGTCAAAAAGATTCTGAGGGGTGCGAGAATCTTTCCGGCGCCGCGAAACGTCCTTTGAGCAAACCAACCAAGCAGGAGACGGACGATGGGCTACACAATCATTCGCTACGGCGTGAAGGACGCCGAGCTGGACGCGAACCGCGCGCTGGTGATCAAGGTGTTCGAGGCGCTGGCCGAGGCGGCGCCACCAGCCGTCGGCTATCTCGTGCTCGAACTGGACAATGGCGAGTTCATTCACATCGTCGGCCAGGACAAGGACAGTTCCGCGATCACCGGGCTGGCGGCCTTCAAGGCCTTCAGCGCGGACCATGTAGAGCGGCGGTCGACGCCGGTTGTCAGATCACCCGCCAGGATCGTCGGCAATTACCGTATGCTGGCTGGCGAACGTTGAAATTCGGATCAACCGCGCGGGACCAACCATGAGCACAGCAAAACTCGACCGGCCGGCCCTGGAAGCGATGCTGGCCGGGCTGCGGCCCAGATTGCATCGCTATTGCGCCCGCATGGCCGGCTCGGTGATCGATGGCGAGGACATCGTCCAGGAGACGCTTGTGAAGGCGCTGCAGGCGCTCGACGGTAGCGCCGCCGTCGAGCGCCCCGAGCAATGGCTGTTTCGCATCGCCCACAATGCCGCGCAGGATCATCTGCGCCGGCGCAACCGGGAAAGGTTGCGCATCACCGAGGCCGACATGACGACGATCGAGGACCCCTCCGGCAGCGCCGACGCCAGGCTCGCCGCGGCAACTGGCCTGCGCTCCTTCATGCAGCTTTCGCTGGCACAGCGCAGCGCCGTGATCCTGGTCGACGTGCTCGGCCTCAGCCTGCACGAGACCTGCGACGTCTCCGGCGCGACGCTGGCCGCGACCAAGGCGGCCCTGCATCGCGGACGGGCGCAGCTGAGAGTGCTGGCGTCAGCGCCGGACGACGCACCCGTACCCAGGCTCGATCCCGACGACGAGCGGCGCCTGCGCCACTATGTCGATCTGTTCAATGCGCGCGATTTCGACGCCGTGCGGGCGCTGATCGCCGAGGATATCCAACTCGAAGTCGTCAACCGCACGCGGCTGCATGGCAAGGCGCAGGCATCGACCTATTTCGGCAATTACGACCGCGTGAGCGACTGGGTGCTGTCGCTCGGCTTCGTCGAGGACCGGCCGGCGATCCTGATCCGCGACCCGCAGGCGAAGGATGACGGCGTCCGCGGCTTCATGCTGGTCGAATGGCTGGACGAGCAGGTCGTCCAGATCCGCGATTTCCGCTACGCGCCCTATTGCGTCGATGATGCGGATATTCGCTTCATCGACGGGTGAGTGGAAATCTCTAGCCGTTGAACTTCTTGATCGCTTCGGCGCTGACCGGCGTGAAGAAATTGATCAGATTCCCGTCGGGGTCACGAAACAGCAAGGAGCGGTTTCCCCAAGGCATGGTTGTCGGCTGCTGGACAAATTCACTGACGACCTTGCCCAGTCTCGCAAAATCCTTGTCGACGTCATCGACACGGAACTCGATGATGCAGCTGTGGTTGGCGGCAGGGCGCGCGGAACCGGCGCCGAACAGGGCCACGGTGCGCTCGCTGCCTATCGCCAGGGTACAGACCGGCGTCGCCAACTCGGCAAAATCGTCCGTATAGCGCGTCGCCGACAGCCCTGTGACGGCTTCGTAGAATTCAACCAGACGGCTGACATCGCTGGTAATAATGCGCACGGAGAGGAAATTCATGGTGTTCTCCTTCTGCGGGTGGTGTTCCCGATTTTGCGCCGCGGGGTGCGGCGCTGGGCGGCTTGTGGCAGGGTCCTGCTGACAGCTTCCCGTCAGCAGCGAGACCGAGATGCGCCGAGCCGACCGCCTGTTTCAGATTATCCAGATCATGCGGCGCTCCACCCGCCCGGTTACCGCCGGCATGCTGGCCGAAGAGCTGGAAGTGTCGAAGCGGTGCGTCTACCGCGACATGGCGGATCTGATCGGGCAAAGGGTGCCGATCCGCGGCGAGGCCGGGCTGGGCTATGTCCTCGACAGCGACTTCGACATGCCGCCGCTGATGCTGACACCAGATGAGATCGAAGCCGCGATGCTTGGCGCGCAATGGGTGGCCGAGCGGGGCGACCCTGTGCTGGCCCACGCGGCGCGCGACCTGATTGCCAAGATCGCCACCGTCGTGCCAGAACGTCTGCGGCCGTTCATCGCCGAGCCGGCCACCGGGGTGGCGCCGGCCAGGGTGCTCGCCCCCGACGTCCTGGATATTGCGAAAACCCGTCTATGGATACGCAACGGGCGCAAGATACGGATCCGCTATCGAAACCAGGAGGCGCAAGACAGCGAGCGTGTCATCTGGCCGGTCATTATCGGCTATGCCGAGACAGTGCGCCTGCTGGCTGCCTGGTGCGAGCTGCGCCAGGCGTTTCGCAACTTCAGGACGGATCGCATCGTCGCCGCCGAATTTCTTGACGAGAATCACGGCAGTCGTCTCGGCGAGCTGAGAACCCGATGGAAACGCCATATGGAGAGCGAGCGCGGTGTGCGGCTGTCATAGCGGGCGGGTTCGGCACGGGCGCGGCTGCGGACTTCGCGCAGATGCGCCGTCTGGCGTCAAAGGAACAAAGTTGAGGAGAATTCAATCTAAAGCGACTTCGCCAAGGTCGCGGCCGCGCACGGACAGCCGTTCACTCCGGCAACCCGGCGAACCGCATCTGCGTGATCCAGCGATCGAGGCTTCCGGGTGCGGTCCAAATCTTGTCCCACTCCCTGCGTTCTTTGCTGATGGATTCACCAGGAGTGTTCTGGAGGAAAACTGCAAGCGCTTCCTTTGCCTCTCGCTGGTTTCCCAGGCAGGCGTGGATCCCCGCAAGCATGCGCTGTGCGCCGCTCGGGATTCTGGCCATTTTCCGCATCGCTGCCAGCGCCGCCCCACAATCATTCTTTTCCCAGAGCGCCCAGCCCATCTGCCAGTGAAAAAAGTCAGGGTGGAAGGGATCGATGCCCTTGGCCTGCTCGATCCGATCGATCGCTTCGTCGGCGCGGCCAACATACAGCAGCACGTCCGTACTCATGACGAGGATATGCGAGGCGCTGGGGTTCAAGGCGATCGCCTGATCGTACTGGGCAAGGGCCTGCTCGACCTCTCCGGCTTCGGTGTGGATGCTGGCGCGGACCTCGTGCGCTTCAGCGTCATCAGGGGCGAGCAGGATGGCCTTGTCGGCGTATTCGGCCGCGAGTTTCAACGCCTCGTCCCGGTTGTGTTCCTGCGCGTGCCAGCCGAATACCGCGTCATTGCGATCGGACCAGGCCAGCCCGATATAGCCGAACTGGGCGTTCGGATCCGCTTCGACCGCCTTGAGGCTGAACTGCCTTAACAGCTCGGTCCCCTCGGCTGTGATATCCTCTCCGATCAGGGCCCTCCCCGTCAGGTAATAGCTGAGCGCGCTGACCTGCGCGGCATCGCTCTGTGGCAAGGGTCGCTCGATCCTTACTCCGACCCGATCCGCAAGCGTGCGGATGATTTCCTCCTGGACGACGAAAAGATCGCCGATCTCCCGGTTGTAGGAGTTGGCCCAGACATGTGATCCGTCATGCGCATTCAGCAACTGGGCGGACACTTTCAGCCGATCTCCGATCTTCTGCTGGCTGCCTTCGAGCAGGTAGTCGACGCCGAGTTCATCTCCAATCTGCCTGGTGTCGATGGGTTTATCGCGGTACCTGAAGCTCGAGTTCCGCGCGATGACGGCATAAGTCTTGCTCCGCGCCAGCGCGGTGATGATCCCCTCGGCAACGGCATCGCTGAGATATCCCTTGTCCGCACCGGCACTCATGTCGTCGAAGGGAAGGACCGCAATCCTGGGCATGTCGCCCGAACGAACGGGGGCGGCTCGCCATGCTTCCGCGCCGTAGTATGCGCCGATCGCTGCCGCGACGAGAACGATCGCAGCAAGAATGAACCTGCGTTGCGAAAACCGTGTCTTGGCTCGTTCCATGACGGCCGCGGCGTTTGGGTCCGCTGCGTCCGATGGATCGGCATTCAGCCGGTAACCTCTCCTGGGGAGGGTTTCCACGATCGCATGCGCGTCGTCCCTCAATGCGCGGCGAATATCGGCAATGCATTGGGTAAGGCTGTCGTCGGTCACGAACGTATCGGGCCAAACCGCCTCCATCAGCGCATCCTTGGACGCGATCTCGCCCGGTCGCGCCGCGAGCACGGAGAGCACCTCGGCGGACTGGCTGCGGAGATCGACAGCCTTGCCTTCAACCGTTCGGAGTTCGTTGATTCTGGTCAGGAAAACAAAACCGCCGAACGTGATCGTTTCGGCAGATTTCGGGTCAATTTCAGGAGCCTTTCGGGACATTTCACCCTCATGGCGCGCTCCCTAGCCTAGCCCATTCGCCCGCCGCATCCAAGCGATCCCCGCGGCACTGGATTGGACAGGAGGCCGACATGAAACGGACCAGGTTCATCATCGCTGTCGCTCTGTTTTCGACAGCGCAAACGGCTGCAAAAGCGGACTCCCAAATTGTGAATGCAATCGCGCATGTTATTTCTCTTGCATTTGTAAATGGCGGTATCGACGAACGGCGAGAACAGAAACCCTTCGATACATACGCGCTCTGTCTCGCATGGAAACATCAGAAGGATTTCCTTCCGCCGGATCCGCCCGCTTTTGTCTCTTTCGTATATTGTGCGCAAACAGAGGCGACGCCCGCATCATCCTGAGCGCGAATGACCGAGGCGACGTTTCGCGGCGTGGTGCGAATGTCTGGTATGAGCTGAGGCGGCGCTCCAGCGAAGAACCAGACGAGAATAGACGGACTGGGCAACTGCGACTGATGTGGGCTCGAAGGCTTCCCATGGCAAATCAGTGAATGGTGAATGGCGCGCCCGAAGAGATTCGAACTCCTGACCCCCAGATTCGTAGTCTGGTGCTCTATCCAGCTGAGCTACGGGCGCGCAACAGGCCATGCTTGGCATAGCCCCGCAAACCGGTCCTGACGACCGGCCGCGACAAGACGTGTTCCCTAGCGACTGAATTTCCGAAAAGCAAGCCGATCCGGCAAAAGTTTTGTTATCGGCGCGCTGCGGCTCTTTGCCCTTGGCAATCGCGGACGGAGGCCGCCCGATGCTTTTTCCTGGAAATTGCGCGGGATCAGGCCGGGCGGCGCAGGCCGTTGCGGGCCTGGTCGAGCCGGACCGGCTGGTCGGGAATGGTGACGGCGAAGGTGGTGCTGCCGCCAATCGATTCGACAAGCTCGATCGTGCCGCCATGCGCGCGGATCAGTTCATGGGCGATCGCCAGGCCAAGGCCGGTGCCGCCGCTGCGGGCAGAACCGCGAAACGCCGCGAACAGGTTTTCGCGCGCTTTCGGCGGCAGGCCGGGGCCGGTGTCGCTGACGGCGATGCGGCTGACGCTGCCGAGACGCACAGCCGACACGGCCAGGCGCCGCACCAGGGCGCTTTCGGTGTCCGCCGCCATCGCCTGCACGGCGTTGCGGCAAAGGTTGGTGAGTACCCGGAACAGCTGGTCGGAATCGGCGTCGACCTCGAAGGTCAGGTCGACGGCGTTGACGAATTCGATGCCGTCCTCAATGTCGAGCAGACCGTGCACGTCTTCGACCAGCTGGCGCAGCCGCAGGCGGCGGCGCGACGGCGGCGGCTCCTGGGTGCGGCCATAGGCCAGCACGCCTTCCGAATAGGAGACGGCACGGTCGAGCGCGCGCAGCAATTTCGGCGCGAAGGACTGAACGGTCGGGTCCTTGACCTGGCGCAAGCGGTCCGACATCAGCTGCGCCGAGGCCAGGATGTTGCGCATGTCGTGGTTGATCTTGGACACGGCGAGGCCAAGGTCGGCCAGATGCTTCTGCTCCGACAGCATTTTCTGCAGCCGCTCCTGCATCAGTGACAGCTCGCGCTCGGCGACGCCGATCTCGTCGGCGCGGGCGGCGGGCCGAATGATGCGCCCGGGATCGTCGGGCGCCTCGGAGAAGGCCAGCATCGAGCGCGTCATGGTGCGGATCGGGCCGATCATGATCAGGTCTATCGCGGCATAGACCAGCATGGCGGTGAACAGTGAGATCAGCAGCGAGACGAAGGCGACGTTGCGCGAATAGACCAGCATGGCATCGCGCAGGCTGCGGTCGGGCATGATCAGCTCGAATTCCTTGTCGCTTTCGCCAACCGGCCCGAATACGCGCAGCATGCGCCTGCCGCCGAAAAACAGCGTGTCGAGCGCGCCGGTCATGCCCTTGATCATGCCGACACTGGCGATATCGATATGTTCATCGACCTGCGGCGGCATCTCGGCCACCACCAGAAGCCGCGAGACGCCGCCGTCGCGCACGGCAATCGCCTTGGCGCCGATCGCCATCAGCACGTCGTTCTGGGCGGCGCGGGAGAGCGAATTGGGTTCGCCCTGCACCAGCACGATCGACACCGCCGCCGCGGTGCTCAGCCGCTCCTTCAGCCAGCTCAGCCGGTAGCTGGCAATCCAGGGCAGGAAAATGAGAATTTCGGCCAGAAGCACGAAGACGATGGTGAGCAGCAGCAGTTTCGTCGACAGTCCGCGCGACAAAGGCACCGTGCGGACGGCGGTGTTGGCCGGGCCGGTCCTCTCATCCACGGGTGAAACTTCGCTCATCGAGACCTGTCTTCACAATCACTTGATCGCCCGAGACTAGGCGATCACGGCTTTTTTGCCAATTTCATCCTTCGTCGGAAAGCGGCAGCGGCACAAAAAACCGCGTCCATCCGCCCGACCGCCCCGAGACGAACTGGTCGTTCGCGCCGCGACGAACTGCGAGTTCGCGCTGCGACGAACTGCTGGTTCGCGCTGGATTGACTCGCAAAAGCCTTCTTTCTATAAGCCGCTCACGCTCGGGCCATTCGTCCCGGCGCGGTTTCGATCGCGCCAAAACCGGCCCGGCAAAGCTCCTGTTACAAAGTGACAGAATCAAGAAGGGCCGCACCCCGCGGTATTAAAACAAATGAAGCGTACCTACCAACCGTCTAAACTCGTCCGCAAGCGCCGGCACGGTTTCCGTGCCCGCATGGCCACCAAGGGTGGTCGCGGCGTCGTCGCAGCCCGCCGCAACCGCGGTCGCAAGCGGCTGAGCGCCTGAACGGAAGACGAGATCGTTGCCCGCAACCGGCAAGCCAGTGGGACCACATCCCAAGCGGCTTCTGAAGCGCGCGGAATTTCTGGCCGTCCGCCGCGGTGAAAAGCGGCGCGGGCGGCTTTTTCTCGTTGAGGTTCTCGACCGCGGCGACGATCTCGCGCCGCGCGTCGGCTATACCGTCACCAAGAAGGTCGGCAATGCGGTCGTGCGCAATCGCGTCCGGCGGCGGCTGAGAGAGGCCGTGCGCACGCATGCGGCCAGTGACATGGCGCCTGGCAATGACTATGTCATCGTCGGGCGCGAAGACGTGCTGACCATTCCGTTCGGCCAGTTGAAGGCCGAACTCTCCCGCCGTCTCAGCGGAACACGATAGGCCAAGGGCTTTCGATGGAAAACAACCGGAACTTCTTCATCACCATCGCACTGTCGGTGCTGATCCTGGGGCTGTGGCAGTATTTTTACGTGCTGCCGCGCGGCGAGCAGCAGCGCGAGGCGGCCCGCATCGAAGAGCAGCGGGTGGCGGAGCAGAAGAAGGCCGCCGAGGCCGCCAATCCAGGCGATACCACAGCGCCCGCAGCGCCGGGCGCCATTCCCAACGCGCCGGGCACCGACGCCGTGACGCCGGCCGGCCGCGAGCAGGCGCTGGCGACCAGCAAGCGCGTCAAGATCGACACGCCGAGCCTGGAAGGTTCGATCAACCTGACCGGCGCGCGGCTCGATGACCTCAGGCTCAAGCACTACACCGAGACAGTCGACAAGAACTCGCCCGAGATCAGCCTGCTCAACCCGGCGGCGCTGCCCAATGGCTATTATGCCGAGATCGGCTTTGTCGGCAACGACAAGACCGGTGCAGTTCCGGGTCCCGAGACTGTGTGGGCCGTCGACGGGAATGCGACACTGACGCCGGCAACGCCGGTCACGCTGACGTTCACCAACGACAAGGGCCTGACCTTCAAGCGCACCTTTTCGGTCGACGACAACTACCTGTTCACGGTTTCCGACACGGTGCAGAATTCGGGCGCGGCTTCGGTCTCGCTGTCCAACTACGGTCGCGTCACCCGTTTCGACAAGCCGGCCGTTGCCAGCACCTATGTCCTGCACGAAGGCCTGATCGGCTTCACCGGCACGGAAGGCCTGCAGGAACACAAATACGCGTCCATCGAAAAGGACAAGCAGTTCACGCCGGGCAAGTCGACCGATGGCTGGCTCGGCATCACCGACAAGTACTGGGCGGTGACGCTGGTGCCGACCGAGAAGCAGCCGTTCCAGCCGCGCTACGCCTATTTCGAAGACGGCCGTCATCGTTACCAGTCCGACTTCCTGACCGACCCGATCACGATTGACGCCGGCCAGTCGGCGACGGTGGAGAGCGAAATCTTCGCCGGCGCCAAGGAAGTCGGCAAGATCAACGCCTACGCGGAAGACCGTCACATCAAGCGGTTCGACCTGCTGATCGACTGGGGCTGGTTCCACTTCATCACCAAGCCGATGTTCTGGCTGATCGACACGCTCTACAAATTGCTTGGCAATTTCGGCCTGGCCATTCTGGCCACCACCGTCATCGTCAAAGCCCTGTTCTTCCCGCTCGCCAACAAATCCTACGCGTCGATGGCGAACATGAAGAAGGTGCAGCCCAAAATGCTCGAGATCCGCGAGAAATACGCGGACGACAAGATGGCGCAGCAAAAGGCGATGATGGAGCTCTACAAGACCGAGAAGATCAATCCGCTGGCCGGCTGCTGGCCGGTGGCGCTGCAGATCCCGGTCTTCTTCTCGCTCTACAAGGTGCTCTACATCACCATCGAGATGCGGCATGCGCCGTTCTTCGGCTGGATCCAAGATCTGGCCGCACCCGATCCGACCTCGCTGTTCAATTTGTTCGGCCTGATTCCGATCACCCTGCCGCATATGCTGATGATCGGCGTGTGGCCGCTGATCATGGGCGTCACCATGTTCCTGCAGATGCGCATGAACCCGACGCCGCCAGATCCGACGCAAGCCGCGATCTTCACCTGGATGCCGATCATCTTCACCTTCATGATGGCGAGCTTCCCGGCCGGCCTGGTCATCTACTGGGCCTGGAACAACTCGCTGTCGATCCTGCAGCAGGGCGTGATCATGAAGCGCCAGGGCGCCAAGATCGAATTGTGGGACAATCTGGTGGCATTGTTTCGGAAGAAACCGTCGCCGGCTGAATAGCCGGCGCCCCGCTCGCTAAATCAAAAAAGCCCCGGTCCGTCCGGGGCTTTTTTGTGGGGCGAGCGCTCGATCACGTTCCCGTGAGCCGCGAAACTAGCGCCGCCCGGCCGGCGTGACTGCCTCTGACTTTCCAGGGCGCTCGAAATCGCTCAGCCCCCATCCGGAGACCGCTTCGTTTGATCCTATAGCCTCGCGGCTTGCGTCGCGGGGACGCTGGCCGTGGGCCGGCGCAGTTCATATAACTATTTGTTTTTATTGTATTTTTTCTTCCGCTGACGGAAACTATCCTTTCGCCGCCGCGTAACTCTCTCCGACAATCGAATCAACAATTGTCGCATCAGAAGGGTTCTCCAATGGCAAAGTCCATCCTCAAGGCATTCTGCATTTCCGCTGGTCTCGCGCTGTCCGGCCTCGCTGCCACGACGGCCTATTCGCTCGCCAACCCCGCCGTCGGCGGCGCCGCGATGCTGACCTCGAAGAACATCGTCGAAAACGCCGTCAACTCGCCGATCCACAAGACCCTGGTCGCGGCCGTCAAGGCAGCCGGCCTGGTCGAAACGCTGGAGAGCGCCGGCCCCTTCACCGTATTCGCGCCGACGGATTCCGCCTTCAAGAAGCTGCCCGCCGGCACCGTCGCCACGCTGGTCAAGCCCGAGAACAAGGCCCAGCTCACCAAGATCCTGACCGCCCATGTCGTGGCCGGTAAGATCTCCGCCAAGGACATGATGACCAAGGCCAAGGCGATGGGCGGCAAATACGAGATGAAGACGGTGAGCGGCGACACGCTGACCGCCGAAGTCAAAGGCGGTTCGCTCTACATCGTCGACGAGTCCGGCGACACCGCCAAGGTTACGGTGGCCGACGTCAACCAGTCGAATGGCGTCATCCACGTCGTCAACAAGGTGCTCTTGCCGAAGTAACGGTTCCGACAATGGAAAAGGCAGCTGTCCCGTCGGCTTTCTGGGATCCTGCCTTTTCAACCTCATGAGAGGCCAAGTTTCGGAGCTCTCTCGGCACGGCCGGGGTCCTGCAGTCCCTCGCAGGGCCCCGGTTTTAGCTTCGAAGAGACCCCCGGTTCATTCGGAGTTTTTTGCCCGGCGACCCAGCCGGCGAAACTTTGGCCTGCCACGCGCCGTAACTGCGCCGTTGCCGCGGTGTGTTCGCGACGACGCCAAGATACCCTTGCCATAACGGCTTCCGGCGCACAGGCGCCGGTGTTTGGGAGGCCGTGGCGGCAGACCGGGGTCCTGAAGGTCCTTCTCAGGACCCCGGTTTATCTGCGAAACCGGCCGGCATTCGGCAATTTCGTGCGGCTTCAGGACAATGCCGACGGCGCGGTAGACGCAGCCGCGGCGCGCCCCTATAAGCGCCCTTTCGTTTCAGGAACGCTCCATCGATGAACAGCCAGGGTTGATCCGTTCCGCAGGCCGTTGGTGCCGCCGGGCGGATCGCGCTATTTTGACCTTGCCTGTTATCGGATTTGACGGAGCCAGACCATGATCGGACCCAACCCCAACATCAAGCATCCGATCCCGATGCATATGCGCGTCGGTTTCCTGAAGGGCCTGGTGACGGCGCCGAACATCGAGGTCGGCGACTACACCTACTATGACGACCCCGATGGACCAGACAAATTCGCCGAGCGATGCGTGCTGCATCATTACCCATTCATCGGCGACCGGCTGATCATCGGCAGGTTCTGCGCCATCGCCGAGGGCGCGCGCTTCATCATGAACGGCGCCAATCATGCAATGTCCGGTTTCTCGACCTATCCGTTCAACATCTTCGGCCATGGCTGGGAGGACGGTTTCGACCCGAAGACGTGGTCGAAGGAATTGCGCGGCGACACGGTGATCGGCAATGATGTATGGATCGGCATGGAAGCGGTTATCCTGCCCGGCGTGACAATCGGCGACGGCGCCATCATAGCTGCAAAATCGGTGGTGACGCATGACGTGCCGGCCTATGCGATCGTCGCCGGCAATGCGGCCAAGGTGGTGAAGATGCGCTTCGACGACAGGACGATCCGGCGGCTTTTGGCAGTGGCCTGGTGGGACTGGCCGGTGGAAAAGGTCAGCCGCAACCTCAATGCCATTCGTGGCGCCGACATTTCCCTTCTGGAGGCAGCGGTTTGAACGCGTTGAACAAGACTGTGATTGGCACCGAACTGTTTACCCGGGCCTGGATCTTCATCCGCGGCGTGCCGGCGATGAAGTTCCTGCCGCCGGAAGGGCCGCCGGAGATCGCCTTTGCCGGGCGCTCGAATGTCGGCAAGTCGTCGCTGATCAACGCGCTGGTCAATCAGAAAGGGCTGGCGCGCACCTCCAACACGCCGGGGCGCACGCAAGAGCTCAACTATTTCGTGCCGGATGGATTTTCGGGCGAAGGCGCCGACCTGCCGCCGATGGCGCTGGTCGACATGCCGGGCTACGGCTATGCCACCGCGCCCAAGGAGAAAGTCGACGAGTGGACCAAGCTGGTCTTCGACTATCTCAAGGGCCGGGTCACGCTGAAGCGCGTTTATGTGCTGATCGACGCCCGCCATGGCATCAAGGCCAAGGACGACGAGGTGCTGTCGCTACTCGACAAGGCGGCGGTGTCCTATCAGATCGTGCTGACCAAGACCGACAAGATCAAGGCGGCCGGCGTGCCGCGACTGATCGAAGAGACGCTTTTGAAAATCAAGAAGCGGCCGGCGGCGTTTCCGTTTGTGCTCGCCACTTCGTCGGAAAAGAGCGAGGGCCTTGAGGAATTGAAGGCCGCGATCGTGCTCGCGGCCAATGGCGGCTAGGGCCATGCCCAAGCAGTTGAGCGCCACTCCGATGCATCGGAGTGGGTCAGGCTCTAACGCTTTGCCTCCAGGGCAATCCTCTGGTGGCTTTCTTCCGAAGCAAGAGCCTCGGTGCCGTAAGCCTTCAGGAACATGCCGACGCCTGACCTGACGACGCTGTCGATTTCATCCTCCCCCGGGGCTTCCGTGCGGTAGGCGAAGATGCACTGGCGAAAAAGGCCGGCCAGGCACAGATCGGTGAACTGATAGGCGGCAAGGTCGACATCGTCGATCTTGAGCAGGCCGCGCTCTATGGCGGCATTAAGAAAGACCACGAACTTGTCATGGCCGCGCTTGGGGCCGCGTTCGTAAAACCGCGCGCCCATGTCCGGTATCCTGTCGGACGCGCCGATCACCGTGCGCTGCGCCTGGATGACCTTGGCCGAGGTGATCTTGATGGACAGCACCTTGCCGAACTTCACCAGCGTCTCGCGCAGGTCGTCGGCGCGGTCCAGCACATCGTACATGTTCTTGAAGATGGTGCCGCGCTCTTCCTCGATCAGCGCCTCGAACAGCTCTTCCTTGTTGGCGAAGTAGACATAGATCGTGCCCTTGGAGACACCGGCCTCGCGGGTGATGTCGTTCATCGACGCCGCTTCGAAGCCCTTGTCGATAAAGACACGACGGGCGCCGTCGATGATCTGGCTGCGTTTGAGCGGATCCTGTCCTGCTGCCGGGCGGCCGCGACGCAGGCTGTCCAGCACATCGCACTGCTCCTCGCCGGCATCGGGTAATATTTCGGCCATAAAAGTCACACCTCGCAAAATAATTCGAACCGATCGGTTCGATTGCCCTTGATATGGGCCTGTTTCCGCGCTAAGTCAATGTCCGCATCGAACCGAACGGTTCAGTATAACAGATTTTCCTCATATTAGACCTGCTGAGAGATACCATGTCCTCGAACGCGCCTGTCACCGCCGAAGTCCGTCCCTTTCCCAACGCCAAGGTCGCCCCCGCGACCGAAGCGCCGGAAGTGCCCGTCCAGCCCGCAGCCGCCACGCCCGTCGAAGCGCCGGCCAAGAAGAAGCGTTCTGTGCGCTCCTTTCTGCTGCCGATCATCGCAGCTGGCCTGCTCAGCGCCGGCGTCTGGTACGGCTACAATTACTGGACCGACGGCCGCTTCATGATCTCGACCGACGATGCCTATGTCCAGGCCGACATGGCGTTCATTTCGCCCAAGATTTCCGGTTATGTCGATCAGGTCAAGGTGATCGAGAACCAGCAGGTCAAGGCCGGCGACCCGCTGTTGGTCGTCGATGACGGCGACTACAGAATAGCCGTTGCCCAGGCCGAGGCGCAGATCGCCACCTTGAGCAAGACGCTCGACCGCATCGATGCCCAGACTGAAGCCGCGCGCGCCTCGTTCAGCCAGGCGCAGGCGCAGAAGACCGCCGACCAGGCCGCGGCCGACAACGCCGCCCGTGCGCAGTCGCGCGCCGCGCAATTGCTGAAGACCCATGTCGGCACGCAGGCGCAGCTGGACGATGCCCAGACCGCGGTCGATCAGGCCAATGCAGCCCTTGTCGGCGCCGACGCGCAGATCGCCGCGGCACAGGCCAATATCGGCGTGCTGCAGGCGCAGCGCGCGGAATCGG
This sequence comes from Mesorhizobium sp. P2_E10, assembly GCF_056404235.1. Classification (NCBI taxonomy): domain Bacteria; kingdom Pseudomonadati; phylum Pseudomonadota; class Alphaproteobacteria; order Hyphomicrobiales; family Phyllobacteriaceae; genus Mesorhizobium; species Mesorhizobium sp. P2_E10. Next base: position 187,875 of record NZ_JBFUEK010000001.1, on the reverse strand, counting down.
CAAGCACGCTGGCCTCGCTTCAGCTGAGCCGGGACAAGGCCGTGCGCGACCTCTCCTTCACCGTGCTCAAGGCGCCTTATGACGGCGTCGTCGGCAACCGCTCGGTCGAGCAGGGCGACCTGATCAGCCCCGGACAGAAGCTCGCCGTCATCGTGCCCATGGACAAGCTCTATATCGTCGCCAATTTCAAGGAGACGCAGCTTGCCCGCCTGGTGCCCGGCGAGAAGGTCAGGATTTCGGTCGATGCGACCGACGGCCAGGATTTCGAGGGCACCGTGTCGTCGCTGGCGCCGGCTTCGGGTGCGGTGTTCTCGATGCTGCCGCCTGAAAACGCCACCGGCAACTTCACCAAGGTCGTGCAACGCGTTCCGGTTCGCATCGACGTTCCGGCTGACGTGCTGAAGACCGGCAGGCTGCGCGCGGGCTTGAGCGTCGTCGTCGCCGTCGACAGCCGTACGGCACCTTCGGCGTCGAAGTAAGCGCAAACCGGGAGCTAGGGTCATGGCGACCGCAACCCTGACAGCAGGATCGGCGCCGGCAATGCCGGCCATGCCAACCACCATTTCGACGCGGCGCGTCATCGCCTTCCTGGCGATGGTGTTCGGCATGTTCATGGCCATCCTCGACATCCAGATCGTCTCGGCCTCGCTGGCCGAGATCCAGGCCGGCCTGAGCGCCAGTTCCGACGAAATCCCGTGGGTGCAGACCGCCTATCTGATCGCCGAGGTGATCATGATTCCGCTGTCGGGCTTCCTCAGCCGGATGCTGTCGACACGCGTGCTGTTCACGATTTCGGCGGCAGGCTTCACGGCGGCGAGCGCGCTGGCCGCAACCGCCACCAACATCGACCAGATGATCGTCTACCGGGCCATCCAGGGCTTCATCGGCGGCGGCATGATCCCGAGCGTCTTTGCCGCGGCCTTCACCATCTTCCCGCCGTCGCGCCGCGCCGTGGTGTCGCCGATGATCGGCCTGGTAGCGACGCTGGCGCCGACCATCGGTCCGACCGTCGGCGGCTATATAAGCCATGCCATGTCCTGGCACTGGCTGTTCCTGGTCAACGTCGTGCCCGGCATCATGGTGACGGTGGCCGCCTGGTCGCTGATCGACTTCGACAAGCCAAACCTCAAGCTGTTCAGCAAGTTCGACTGGTGGGGCCTCGCCGGCATGGCAGCTTTCCTCGGCTGCATGGAATATGTGCTCGAGGAAGGTCCCAACAATGACTGGCTGCAGGACCAGGCGGTGCTGATCTGCGCCATCATCATGACCGTTGGCGGGGTGCTGTTCTTCTGGCGTGTGTTCACTGCCGAGGAGCCGATCGTCGACCTGAGGGCGTTCAGCAATGTCAATTTCGCCTTCGGCTCGCTGTTCTCCTTCGTCATCGGCATCGGCCTCTATGGCCTGACCTATCTCTACCCGGTGTTCCTCGGACGCATCCGCGGCTACGATTCGATGATGATCGGCGAGGCGCTGTTCGTCAGCGGCCTGGCGATGTTCTTCACCGCGCCGATTTCGGGCATCCTGTCGGGCAAGATCGACCCGCGGCTGATGATGATGATCGGCTTCTTCGGCTTTGCCACGGGCACCTGGTGGATGACACATCTCACCGCCGACTGGGATTTCTATGAGCTGCTGATCCCGCAGATCCTGCGCGGCTGTTCGATGATGCTGTGCATGGTGCCGATTAACAACATCGCGCTGGGCACATTGCCGCCCGACCGGCTGAAGAACGCGTCCGGCCTGTTCAACCTGACCCGAAACCTCGGCGGCGCCGTCGGCCTTGCCGTCATCAACACCGTGCTGATCGACCGCAATGCCTTCCACTACGCAAGGCTGGCCGAGCATGTGGAATGGGGCAGTGCGGCGGCACAGCAGAAGCTGCAGAACATGACGCTCAACTTCGAGCAGACTGCCGGCCTCGACGCCACCAGTGCTGCGATCTCCAAGCTGTCCGCCATGGTCCACCAGCAGGCAGCGCTGCTGTCCTTCATGGATGTGTTCTTCATGCTGACGGTGCTGTTTGCGACGCTGGGACTGTTCACCATGGTGATCCGCAAACCTGTCGCAGCCGGCGGTGGCGGCGGAGGCCATTGAGACGCGCCGGAACCCCCCTGGCGCCCTCGCGCATGACCCCGGAAATTGGAAACGATTTCCGGGGTCATGTTTTGTCAAGCCGACCATCCACAACCGACCAAGGGATGCAGGCGTATTCCGCCGTTCAACCGTAGATCGGGCTCGCCTGTATGCCGTTGCTGGCAGGCACCTGTTGATCCATGCCAAATCGCAAGATCGGTCGAGCGCGGCATATCCGGAAGGGCGTAGCTGGTGTCGCCACGGAGCAAGAGACGATGAAGGCGGCACTTGAAAACTACCATGCCCGAATGCAGCGGGTGCTGGATCACATAGACCAGCACCTGGACGACGATCTGGGCCTGGAAGCGTTGAGCGGCGTCGCGGCGTTCTCGAAATACCATTTCCACCGGCAGTTCACGTCAACCTTCGGGGTGTCCGTGCATCGCTATGTCCAGCTTGCCCGCATGAAGCGCGCTTCGTACAGGCTTGCCGAGAGCGACGCCCAAAGCGTCACCGACATAGCGATGGATGCCGGTTACGACGCACCGGATGCCTTCGCCCGCGCCTTTCGACAACGGTTCGGGCAATCGCCTTCGTCGTTCCGGAAGTCTCCCGACTGGGGGTCGTGGCTTATGGCCTTCGGGCCTCTCGACAAAGCAAGGAACAAGCTCATGCAGATAATCTTCGAACCCGACGATGTGACGATCCGCGAAGTGCCGCCGACGCCGGTGGCGATCATGGAGCATCGCGGCGACCGGGCGACGCTCCAGGACACCATCCAGCGCTTCATCGCCTGGCGCAAGGCCGCCGGCCTGTCGCCCGAGACAAGCCCAACCTTCAACGTCTTCCGTTCCGAAAGGGAGCCGGCGATCGCGGCCGACTACAGCATGGACCTGTGTGCCGGGACCGACCAGCCGATCGAGGCGAATGACGCGCAGATGAAGGCCGGCGTGATCCCCGGCGGACGCTGCGCGGTGCTGCGCTATCCCGGCAATACCAACAATCTCGAGCCCGCCGCGCTATTCCTTTATCGTGAATGGCTTCCGGCCAGCGGCGAGGAAGCACGCGATTTTCCGATCTATTGCCAACGGCATCTGTCCTACTTCCCCGAGGGGCCGCTACGCGAAGTGATCCTTGAACTCTTTTTGCCTCTGAAATAGTGCCGCTGGATGGCGGCGTGTCACTTCGATCGCCGGAAGCAGACAGGCCGTCGTCCGCCCCATCTCGGGTCATTCCGCATTTATGAGTTCACGGCCCAGCCGCCGCGGAACCGCCGGGCTCTGGCGCGGATCGGCGGGCGTTGACCGGCGCCGTCAGGCCGCCGCCGGCTTGAAGGTCAAGGCGACGCCGTTGATGCAATGGCGCAGACCGGTCGGGGCGGGACCATCGTCGAAGACATGGCCGAGATGGCCACCGCAACGGCGGCAATGGACCTCGGTGCGGGTCATGCCGAGCGACCGGTCCGTGGTCTTGCCGATGCCATTGGCGATCTCCTGCCAGAAGCTCGGCCAGCCGGTGCCCGAGTCGAACTTGGTCTCCGAGGGATAGACCGGCAGGTCGCAGCCGGCGCAAGCAAAAATGCCCTTGCGATGCTCGTTGAGCAGCGGGCTGGTGCCTGGATATTCGGTGCCTTCCTTGCGCAGCACATTGAAGGCTTCATCCGACAGGATGGCGTGCCACTCGGCGTCGGTTTTGGTGACTTCAAATTTTTCCGCTGCCCGCGCGTCCTGCGCTCCGCCCATGCGCAGCATGGTTGCCGTGCCCGCCAGCAATGCCACGGCGGCGGCACCGCTCCAAAGAAAGTCGCGACGGTTCATGACCATTCCTCCTGCTGTCCTTTGCCAAATTCAACCGTCACAAGGAAATCAAAACCCGGTGACGATCAGAGCTCTTTGTTTGGGCATGATCTTTTCCGAAAACCGGCTTCCACCTTTCGGGATCATGCCCCCTGAAAACGGACACTCCGCAACGGCTCCACGCTTAGGGCGGACGGTGCGGAGTGTACGCTTGTCGATTGCGCGGGTCACGAGGGGACGGTAGCCGCGCAATCTACTTGGAGCCTTGGCCATAGCTTCGCTGGCGGCGAAGCTTTTGTTACATCTTCGGCAGAAGAACCTTGTCGATGACGTGGATGACGCCGTTCGACTGCTCGACATCGGCGATCGTCACATTGGCGACGTTGCCGTTCTCGTCGGTCACGGTAACCTTGCCGCCGTCAGCCTTGAGCGACAGCTCGCAGCCACCAACGGTCTTGACCTTGTGCGTGCCGCCGTCGGCCTTGGCCATCGCGGCGACGTCCGCGCCCAGCGCCTTGGCGCCAATGACGTGGCAGGTCAGGATCTTGGTGAGCTTGTCCTTGTTCTCAGGCTTGAGCAGCGTCTCGACGGTGCCGGCCGGAAGGGCTGCAAAAGCCTCGTTGGTCGGTGCGAAGACGGTGAACGGACCGGCGCTCTGCAGCGTCTCGACCAGGCCGGCCGCCTGGACGGCGGCGACCAGCGTCGTGTGATCCTTCGAATTGACGGCATTCTCGACGATGTTCTTGGTGGCAAACATGGCGGCGCCGCCGACCATTGGATTTTCGGCATAGGCGGCGGTAGCAAGTGCAGAAACAGCGATCGTACCGGCAAGCAAAAGGGTGGCGAATTTACGCATGATTTTGAACTCCTCGGGGTTATCGTTTCCCATATTTGGGACGCGAGGGAGTTACGGAATAGAAATGCGTTAGTTTCATCAAATCAGGAGATTTTTTATTTTTTGCATGTCTGTGCGCAGATTTTTCTGCATTGGCTTTGCCGACTCATATGCTTTTTTGCATATGCGTACGACCAGGCAGTGATCCATTATATACTTTTTGCGGAAAACTGACGCCGGGAGCCTGTCAGATGCTCTTCAGATCGCCCGCCGCGACCACCGGTCCGGTTGGCTGACCGGTCGGAGAACCGCCGGTGGGCTCGACGCTGACTGCCAGCACGGCGCCTTGCGCAAGTTTTTCCTGCACGGCCGGCGTGATGGTCAGGTGCGTGGTCGTTCCGGCCGGGATGACACCCATCGAGACCGGGTTGTTCTTGCCTTCGATCATCCACAGCTCGAAGTCCTTGCCGGCGGCGCGTTCGCCGGAGACATGGGACAGGCCGACATCGTGATGGGCGGCGTCGTAGACGACCAGATATTTGACGTCGCTGCCTTCCGCGCCCAGCGAGGCGACGAGGCGCGTCTGCGGCTGCTCGACCGGCGGGTTGATGTAGGGCACGGCAATGTAGATCGCCAGCGCCGCGACAGCCGCGGTGGCAAGGCCGCGCCAGAAGGCAAGGCTAGCCCAGAGGCCGGCGCTGGATTGCGTGGTCGTGGTGGAGCTTGTTGCGGTGGACGAGAACAGCCGGCGGTCGACCGCGACCTTGACGGTCGCCGGAGGCGCTACTTCCGGATAGGCGGACGCCAGCGGCGAAAAGTGCACTTCCCAGCCGTCAACAAGACGGGCAAAGCCGGTTTCCACGTCGATACGGCTGGAGGCAATCTGGCGTTCGTCCGCTGCCAGCACGCCGAGAACGTATTCGGCGGCGAGCAGGTCGTCGCCTCCACGTTCCGGTCCGTTGTCTTGTGCCAGCGTCATCTTTCCAGACATTCTCTAAGTTTCAGCAGACTGCGCCGTAGCCAGGTCCGCATCGTGTTCAACGGAACGCTGTGGCGCTCCGCCAATTCGGCATAACTTTCGCCATTGAGATAGGCGCCCCGGACAGCCGCTGCCCGGTCCTGTTCCAACTCATCGAGACATTGATAGATGCGTTCGGATTCACCACCCGCCACAACCATAGCCTCAGGTCCCGGAGCCGGATCGGCCACGTCGAGCGCGGCATCGATATCGGCGGCAGGCTTGCGCCTCGCCCTGATGCGATCGATCGCGTGATTGCGCGCGATTGCCACCAGCCAGGAGATCGGACTCAGATCGGAAACAGCGAAACGGTCTGCCTTCGTCCATACTTTGACGAAGACCTCTTGCAGCGCTTCTTCCGCATCTCCCCGGTCATGCAATACACGAAGGCAGACACCGAAAAGTTTCGCACTGGTCTGCCGGTAGAGCAGATCGAACGCGGCCCGATCCTTCATCGAAGTCCGGACAATCAGGGTGGAGATGTCCTGCGGCGTCATGCCGATAAATTAGGCGATTGCCATGTATTTGCAACGGTGGAAACGTTATTGTCCACGTAAACCGCTGTTGCCTCAGGCCCGCCAGTATTCGACCGCATCGATTGCCAAAGAAATCGCCGGCCGCTAGCCTTCCCATAGGCGGAGGACTTCAGACATGTCGGTTGAACGGGTTCTTTGGGAGCAAGATGCAACCGGCCTCGCCGCTCTCGTGCACAAGGCAGAGATCTCGCCACAGGAGCTTGTCGACGCCGCGATTGCGCGCGCCGAGGCCACCCGTCCCGACATCAACGCCATCGCCGAGACGCTCTACGACGCGGCACGGACGCGCGCCAAAGCCATCGACCGCAAGCTGCCGCTTGCCGGCGTGCCGTTTGCACTGAAGGATCTCGGCATCGCCATCAAGGGCGTGCCGACGCATTCCGGCAGCCGCATTCCGGCTTTCACCGCCGATTTCAACTCGGTGATGACCGAGCGCTACCTCGCCGCCGGCCTCGTTCCGATCGCCACCAGCACCTCGCCCGAACAAGGGCTGAGGCTGATGACCGAATCCGCAGCTTTCGGCATCACCCGCAATCCATGGAACACGGCCCATACCAGCGGCGGTTCTTCCGGTGGCGCAGCCGCCCTCGTTGCTGCCGGCGTGGTGCCGGCGGCGCATGCCGCGGATGGCGGCGGCTCGATCAGGGTGCCGTCCGCCTGTAGCGGGCTGGTCGGCCTGAAGACCTCACGCGGCCGCGTGCCGCAGACGCCGCTGATCAGCGAAGCCTGGTACGGCATGGTCGTTGATCATGCCGTCACCCGTTCGGTCCGCGATACGGCCCTGCTGCTCGACCTGACGCACGGCCCCGATCCGCTGGCGCCCTATGCCGCACCATTGCCGAAAGGCAGTTTCGTCGCCGCGGCAGGGCGCGATCCAGGCAAGCTCAAGCTCGCCGTCTACCGAGGATCGCCGCTTGGCCTGCCGATATCGGAGGAGACGCTGAAGGCGTTGGACATCGCCGTGGCGTTGTCGCGTGAAGGCGGCCACACGATCGAGGAGATCGACCTGCCCTATATCGATCGCGATTTCATGGCCGATTTTGCCAGGTCGGTCGCCTCGGCGGTGGCCGGCACGATGCGCGGCGAGGCCTTGCGCGTCGGCCGCTCCGTCCTGGGCGACATCGAACGCGCCACGCGCATCATTGCGCGCTTCGGCGAGATCGTCTCGGCCGGCGACATCTATGCCGGCCTGCAGCGGCTCAATGCGACATCGCGCCGGCTGATCGCCGAGACCGCCCGGTATGACGCCGTGCTGATGCCAATCATTGCGCACCCGCCACTCGCCTGCGGCGCCATGGATCCGAAAGGGGCCGACGAGCTCATCGAAAACGTGCTCGACAAACTGCACCTGACCCGGCTCTTGAAACTCAAGCCATTGTTCGGGCAGTTGATGGACAAGAGCCTGTGGTTCACCCACTGGCCGGCGATCCAGAACGTCACCGGCCAGCCGTCGATCGCGCTGCCTGTGCATGTCACCGATGCCGGCCTGCCGCTCGGTATCCAGGCCGTCGGCCGGCCAGGCGATGAAGAGACGCTTTTGTCGCTGGCCGCGCAGATGGAAAAGATTTCGGAGTGGTTGGCGCGGCGGGCGCTGTTCAAGGTACCGGCCTAAACCGTGATCCCGAACTTGAGGCCGGATCTGGTCGAATGACGCGATAGGGCTGGCTTCATCAATTTGTGACAGCAAAGCCGTTTGCGGCTTGCCCCAATTCCCGCTAAGACGCCGCCGTCCTTTCCAGCAATCCGGGAACATACCGATGACGGAGATCACCGCCACCGCCGAAATGCAGGCCGCGCTGCTTTCGCGCGCGCTGCCCTACATGCAGCGCTACGAGAACAAGACGGTGGTGGTGAAGTATGGCGGCCACGCCATGGGCGACATCGAGCTCGGCAAGGCTTTTGCCCGCGACATCGCGTTGCTCAAACAGTCGGGCGTCAATCCGATCGTCGTGCATGGCGGCGGGCCGCAGATTGGCGCCATGCTGGCCAAGATGGGCATCGAATCGAAGTTCGAGGGCGGCCTGCGCGTCACCGACCAGAAGACGGTCGAGATCGTCGAGATGGTGCTGGCCGGCTCGATCAACAAGGAGATCGTGGCGCTGATCAACGCCGAGGGCGAATGGGCGATCGGCCTGTGCGGCAAGGACGGCAACATGGTTTTTGCCGAAAAGGCGCGCAAGACCATGATCGACCCGGACTCCAACATCGAGCGGGTGCTCGATCTCGGCTTCGTCGGCGAGCCGGTCGAGGTCGACCGCACGCTGCTCGACCTCTTGGCGCGCTCGGAAATGATCCCGGTGCTGGCGCCGGTGGCGCCCGGTCGCGATGGCCACACCTACAACATCAACGCAGACACCTTTGCCGGCGCCATTGCCGGCGCATGCCAGGCGACGCGCCTGTTGTTCCTGACCGACGTGCCCGGCGTGCTCGACAAGAACAAGAAGCTGATCGACGAATTGACCGTGGCCGAGGCCAAGGCGCTGATCAAGGACGGCACGGTGACCGGTGGCATGATCCCCAAGGTCGAAACCTGCATCGAGGCGATCGAGCGCGGCGTCGAAGGCGTCGTCATCCTCAACGGCAAGACGCCGCATGCAGTGCTGCTCGAGCTGTTCACCGAGCATGGCGCCGGCACGCTGATCGTGCCCTGAGCAACGAAGGCCGATAGCGCCCTCAGGCGCTCGGCGAAATTCCGATAGCGGGCGCGGCCGGCTTGCGGGCCGGGCGCGCGAACACCATCGATTCCTCTTCCGCGTCCTGCGGCGCGCCCCAGAATTCGGCCAGCGTCGGGCCGTCTTTCACCCTGCGGTCGCGCGCGAGAAAACCCCAGACCTCGCGGAACCAGACGCGGCGGCCCATTTGCGTGTACCAGCGCATCGAGTGGCGCTGCTCCGGATCCCTATGGAACAGGATGCGCGCCAGCGCCTTCGGCCGCGACTGCACCGCCACTTCGATCAGCTTGACGCTGAAGAACAGCATCCACGGTTTCAGCCGCGTCATCTGCAGCACCTGGTGCTTGTAGTCCCACAGGCGGGCGTCCTGCTGAATCACCTTGCGGTCCCTGGCGATGCGGAAGAACGGCGTCCAGCGATGCGGCGCGACATAGAGCGCCTGGAGCTGGTCGGGGTCATAGGCGAGGAGCTGGCGAAAGCCGCGCCACAGATCGCGAAAGCCTTCGTCCTCGAAGCCGGCCACCCAGGTCGCCATCGACAGGATCCCGTGCAGGCGCAGCAGCCTTATCGCCTCGCGGTCGGATGAGGTGCTGCCCCCCTTGCGGATCAATTGCAGCGTTTGCTCGTCGGTGTTCTCCATGCCGAGCAGCCAGCGGATGACACCGGCCTTGCGGTAGAGGTGCAGGATGTCGGCATCGCGCACGATATCGTCGGCGCGGGTGGAGCCGACGATCAGCACCGGCACGTTCTCGGCGATCAACGCATCGAGAAAGGCGCGCCAGGCCTTCTTCGAAACGGTCGGGTTCTCGTCGGCGAGATTGATCAGCTCGACACCATGCTCGCGGTGCAGCCAGGCGATCTCCTTGGCGAATTTCACGGGGTCGCGATGGCGCCAGCGGGTCCAGAAACCGCGCTGGCCGCAATAATTGCACAGATGCGGGCAGCCGCGCGAAAACTGCATGACCACGGCGCGCTTGCCGCCCCAATAGCTGTAGCGTCTATGATCGATCAGCTCCCAGCCGACGCGATAGTCATCAAGAGCAGCGATGGTGCCGGCCGGCCGCGTGGCGAAGGGACGGCGCAAATCGTCGCGAAAGGCGATGCCGGCGACTTCCGCCAGCGGCCGATGTCTCGCCAGCGCCTCGACCAGAGCGACGATGGTTGCCTCGCCTTCGCCGCGGACGATGAAATCGAAGACATCCGTGGCGGAGAGAATGTCGCGCCAGTGATAGGTCGGGAACACGCCGCCATAGATGACCATCGTTGCCGGTTCGCACGCCTTGATCATCTGTGCGATCTCCAAGGCAGTCGGATGCGCCGAGGTCGAACCAGAGTGGCCGATCAGGATGCAATCCGGATGATCGCTCAGGGCATCACGAACAAGCATGGCGAGCGGCATCGGCCCGAATTCGGCATCGACGAGGCGCACGGCATGGCCGGCATCGATCAGCGGGCCGCCCAGCGCCAGCAGGCCGAGCGGCGGCAGGTGGTCGTCGGGCACGCGGCTACCGATGGCGGTGTGCGGCGGATTGATCAGCACGATGTTCATGACGGACCCTTCGCAATGGCGGTCCGCAGGTCGTAGCCGGCGATTCAAACTTGGAATTGGGCTCTGTTCAGCAGTTTGTGTGCAGCTTTTCGGCAGAAATGCCTAGCGCCTGAGATGCCCGAGCGGCACGTGGCCCGGCCCCTTGATGTTCTGCAGCACGAGTTGTGTGTGGACGTCGCGCACGCCGTCGAGCCGCATCAGCCGGTGCATGACGAAGGCGTTGAGCTCGTCGACCGATGGCACCATCACATGCAGCAGGAAATCGTGGTCGCCGGTCATCGTCCAGCACGAGGATACTTCGTCCATGCGCTGCACGGCGGCGATGAATGCTTCGGGCGAGCCGTCGCTGTGGCTGGTGAGTCGCACCTCGATGAACACCTCGACCATCAGTCCGACGGCGCGGCGGCTGAGCACGGCGGCAAATCCCTTGATGATGCCTGTGTCCTGAAGCGCCTCAAAACGCCGCGCGCAAGGTGTAGTCGACAGGCCGATTTCCTGGGCGAGTTCGGACACCGACTTGCGTCCATCGCGCTGCAGGATGTCGAGCATCTTGATCTCGAACTCGTCAAACTGAGGCATTTTCACTCTCCAGTGGCGCGTGTTGAGTGAATATTATCTCGAATATCCCGTTTGAGCCATCATCAAAACCGATTTGCCTCGGCAAGTCAGGTTAGCGTTGCGGCAGAATTCGCCATTGATGATTTGCGAGGAGAACAGCCATGACGATGAGTGTTGCCGACTACGCCCGCGATTGCGCGGCACAGGGCCTGCGCGGCGACTATTCGGTCTGCCGTGCCGATTTCACCGTGGCGCAAGGCTACGACTACTCTGCCAGCGAACAGGCGGTGTGGCGCACGCTTTGCGACCGCCAGACGAAGCTGACGCAGCAACTGGCGCACCATTCCTATCTCGACGGCGTTGCCGCCCTTGGCCTGCTCGACAAGATCCCGGATTTCGGCGCGGTCAGCGAAAAACTGCGCAAGCTCACCGGCTGGGAAATCGTCGCCGTGCCGGGGCTTATTCCCGCCGCCCCTTTCTTCGACCATCTCGCCAACCGCCGCTTCCCGGTCACCAACTGGCTGCGCACCGAACAGGAGCTCGACTACATTGTCGAGCCGGACATGTTCCATGACTTCTTCGGCCACGTGCCGATCCTGACGCAGCCGGTGTTTGCCGATTTCATGCAGATGTATGGGCAGAAGGCCGAGAACGTGATCGCGCTGGGCGGCGACGAGATGATCACCCGCCTCTACTGGTACACCGCCGAATACGGGCTGATGCAGGAGCCTGGTCAGCCCCTGAAGGCGTTCGGCGCCGGGCTGATGTCGTCCTTCACCGAATTGCAGTTCGCCGTCGCCAGCAAGGATGCCCACCACGTTCCCTTCGACCTCGAAACGGTGATGCGCACCAGCTACGAGATCGACAAGTTCCAGCGTGCCTATTTCGTGCTGCCGTCCTTCGACGTGCTGCGCGACGCCTTCCAGACCGCCGACATGGCTGACATCGTCGGCCGCCGCAAAGGCCAGCCGGCGCTCGACCCGGCCACTGTGTAAAGGGTCAGTCGGTCTCGGCCTTCAGCCGCGCCAGCTGGTCGCGCTGCAGGTCGAGGGCCGTGGTGACGAAACGCGATATGGTGGCGAGCTCAGCATCGCTGAAGGTGGCGATGACTTTTTCGCCTTCCCGCGCAATGGCGCCGTAGTAGCGCGCCGACAGGTCTCGCGTCGCCTCGGTTGCCTCGATCACCACCTTGCGTCTGTCCTCCAGACTGCGCGTGCGCGTGAGCAGGCCGCGCGCCTCCAGCCTGTCGATCAGCGCCGTCACCGCGGCCGGCGTCAGCCCGGTTGCCGTGGCGATCGCACCAGCCGATTGCGGGCCGCCATAGAGCAGCCCGATGCAATGGCGTTCCGCCATGTTCAGCCCGAGCCTCACCCCCACGGCTTCGTCATAGGCCTGCGTCGCGTCCTGCCATTGCATGATGGCCAGGCCGATAGCCGTGGTCATTTCGTTGCGATTTTCGCTTGACGAATTTAGTTCGATCATCTAACTATCAATCTGTCTAACATTTAGACCGTAATAACAATATGCGGCGGCGACCCGGACATAGCAAGGGCCCAACCGCAAACAAGGAGTGAAAAATGAGCTTGATCCAACAGCGTGCGCCCCTCTCCCACGAGGAAGAGTTCAAATACGCCAAGCTGGCGATGGAATGGTACGGCTGGGGTTCCCCCATCGGCCTCGGCATCCTGCTGGTATCGCTGGCTGCCGCCGCCGTGCTGGTGCGTATCGCCGTCTACGGTCTTTAGAGGCTGTCCCATCCCGATGGACCCGGGATGAGGCCCTGTGTTCCCGAAAACCGGTTTCGGGATCATGCTCTAGGTCAGATCAGAATCCACCCAAAGGCGCGCCAGGGCGGTGCCGGCAGCAATCACTGCTGCCGGCGCCGCCGGCTTTTTGGCGGTCAGACGGGTGATGACCTGCGTCACACCGCGATGATTTTGCTGAGATGATCGCCGAGCCGGCAGGCCAGGGCGGTGATGGTCGTCGTTGGATTGCACTCGCCCGAGGTGCAGAACACCGAGGAGCCGCCGACATAGAGGTTCTCCATGCCGTGCACCTTGGAGTTGGCGTCGACGACGCTCTTGGCCACGTCGGTGCCCATGCGGGTGCCGCCCATGTGATGGTGGCCGGCCAGTTCCTCATTGGTCGGATAGTCCTCGCCTTTGGTGAGCCAGTCGGCGATGCGCACCCGGCCGAGATCCTTCTGCACCAATGTCGTGCCGAACAGCCGCAGTCCCTCAAGGATGGTGCGGCGTTCCAGCTCCGATTTCTTCCAATGCAGTTCGATGCGCGGCACACCGGCGTGGTCGACGTCGGTCTTCGACAGTTCGATCTGGTTCGAGGCCAGCGGCGCCTGTTCCCAAGCGACATAGAGCTGGGCGGCGCAGCGCAGGTTCTGGCTGAGCTGGTAGGCGACCCATTCGGCCGCGTCGGGCGCCGTGCAGGCGAGGTCGGCGATCAGACCCTTGACGCCGGCATAGGGCGTTTCGATCAGCCGGATACCGAAATTCATGATCTGCAGGCGCTCCATCGCGGCAAGCGTCGGCGAGAAGAAAGCCTCGTTGACGGCATCCACCTGGAACTCGCCATAGTCGGCCAGGATGGCATTGCCACCCTCGAAGGTCGGGTGCTCCATCCAGTAGCGGCCGAGCGCCGTCGCATTCGGCACCACACCGCCGTTCGAGCGCTGGTTCGACCACAAAAGCAGCCGTGAATTCTCCAACCCGCCGGTGCAGGCGATGAAATATTCGGCAGTGAACGAACCGGCATCCTGGCCGTTCGACCAGAGTTTGGCCCCGGTCACCCTTTTGCCGTCACCGGCAAGCTCGGTGGCATAGGTGTTGAGCACGACGGCGATGTTCTTGCTCTTGTCGAGCTCGTCGGCGAATTTTTCGCCAAAGCGCACCGCCGGGCTCTTGATCAGCTGCACCCAACGAATGTCGTCCGAAATTGGCACATCCGGCTGGAAAGCCGGCAGTTCCAGAATATCGTGCACTTCCGGCAGATAGGGCTCGATATCGGCGCGGCTGATCGGCCAGCCGGTATCGGGCGCCCAGGCCTTGGGCTCGAAGTCCTGCTTGTCCAGCACGCGGCACCATCCCGCCCAATGGTTCGAGCTGCCGCCCATGAAGCGCAGCCGGGTGATGTCGAGATCGAAATAGGGATCGCCGACCGTGGTGCCGCGGTAGAAATCCTGCGAATCGTCGCTGAATTCCCGCGAGCCCGCCTCCAGCACGACAACCGGAATGCCGGCGGCGCCAAGTTTCCTGGCGATTGTGGTGCCGGCAGGTCCCGAGCCGAGGATGCAAACCTTGGCGGCAAAGTTCGCGGCTTTGAACGCCTCGTAGCTGTCGAAGATCATGCCAGATCGCTCCGCTTCAGGATCCAGCCATTGACCTCGACGATCTCATTTGGGTCGACGAAAGGGGGGTCGGTATCGGGCAGGCGGCGCAGCAGCGACAGCGCCGGCAGTGCCATCAGCGCCTGGACGATCGTGCGGCGTGATATTCTCTTGACGAAGAAACTCATGACACGTCTCTCGATGGAACTTCGATCCCGCATGGCGTTCTCTGAACGGCACACGAGCCCCGGGAGATGCCAATCTCGTGCCAACCTAGCCGGAACCTGATTTCAGGCGGGTAAACGGCATGGTTGAGTGAGAACAAGGTTAGCAATTGCCTAACAAGCGCGGCGGGCTTAAGCGGGACTTCAGGCGGCTTCGGAAATGTCCCGGTCGAGGATCGATAGATTGCGGCCGCGATGCTTGGCCTCGTAGAGCCGCCGGTCGGCGGCACGCATCAGGTCCGACACATTGACGTCTTCTGCGCAGGTGACGCCGCCAATGCTGACAGTCAGCGGAACCGTTCGCTCGTCAACCGGACGAAAGCGAATCAGTTCGACTTCGCGGCGGATGCGCTCGGCGACGCGTTTGGCTTCCTGTTCGGTGGCGCCGACCAGGAAGGCGCCGAATTCCTCGCCGCCGATGCGGCCGAGCACGTCGCCGCTGCGCACGCCGCGTTCGATGGCGTTGGCGATCAAAAGCAGCGCGTCATCGCCGGTCAGGTGGCCGAAACTGTCGTTGATCGCCTTGAAATGGTCGGCATCGATGATCAGCAGCGCACCGCGGTCGGATTTGCGCCGGGAGCCGTCGAGCGCGGCAAAGAAGCTCTCGCGATTGAGCATGCCGGTCATGTCGTCGCGGCTCGCCTTTTCCGACAGCCGCCGGTGGGCAGCGGCGAGTTGAGCGTGGGCGCGAGCGAGTTCGCGATGCGCGCTTTTCAACCTGTCGCTCTGCCAGAAGGTGCTGGCGGTGGCGAGCCAGGCGAGGGCCAGCGGACAGACCGTCGAGCTCAACCAGATGGTGCGGCTGATCGGGAATCCCATCGCGGGAACGATGATCAGCGTCAACAGAAGCGAGGTTGCAACTGAGGCGAAAGCGACGGTGGCGGACTTTAGAAATATGCGGTTCATCGCTGGCTCCCACTGAACCGTCTCTGTGCCAGCAAGCCCTGAAGGTCACCTTTCGGCGATGCCTAAAATTTGAATCTTGGCACCACTTTCGTCACGTTCGACGCGTATAAGTTGTGGATAAATCCCCCTGTCAGGGAAATCGTTTCGTGCCATAAGACGGGTATGACCACGCTCCCTGATCCCGCCCGCTTCGCCCACGTCACCGACTGGGTGTTCGACCTCGACAACACGCTCTATCCGCATCACTCGAACCTGTTTTCGCAGATCGACGTCAAGATGACCGCCTATGTCGGCGAGCTGCTGACGCTGCCGCGCGACGAGGCGCGCAAGCTGCAGAAGGAGCTCTACCAGGAATACGGCACGACGCTGAACGGGCTGATGACGCGCCATGGCATCGACCCCGACGACTTTCTCGAGAAGGTCCACGACATCGATTATTCATGGCTGGTGCCCGATCCCGTGCTCGGCACCGCGATCCGCCAGCTTCCAGGCCGCAAGTTCATCTTCACCAATGGCGACCGCCGGCATGCCGAACGCACCGCGCGCCAGCTCGGCATTCTCGAGCATTTCGACGACATCTTCGACATCGTCGCCGCCGGGCTGACGCCGAAGCCGTCGCGGCAGACCTATGAGAAATTCGCCGAACTGCACGCCGTCACCGGCCACAATGCGGTGATGTTCGAGGATCTGGCCCGCAATCTGGCCGTGCCCAAATCACTCGGCATGACCACGGTGCTCATCGTGCCGCGCAATTTCGAGCCGACCTTCGCGGAAATCTGGGAACGCGATCCGGCCAATGAGGACGACGTGGATTTCGTCACCGACGACCTCGCGACGTTTCTCACGGCGATTGTGGAGGGGGTAGAGGAATTGAAGAACTGAGGAATTGATGAACTGGGGAACCGGAGGAACGATCCGAACCCGCTTTTTCCTCAATTCTTCAATTCTTCAATTCCCCAGTTCCTAACCCTACTCCCCTAACTTGTAGAAGCGCCTGATGATCCCCCAGGCTTCGTCGGCGGTGTCCACGAAATCGATGATGTCCTGGTCGCCGGGCGTAATCGTGCCTTGCTCGGCGAGGAAATCGAGATCGATCGCCCTCTTCCAGAACGACTTGCCGAACAGGATCACCGGAACGCGCTCCATGCGGCCGGTCTGGATCAGGGTCAGTGTCTCGAAGAATTCGTCCATGGTGCCGAAGCCACCGGGGAATACCGCCACGGCCTTGGCGCGCATGACGAAATGCATCTTGCGGATGGCGAAATAGTGGAAGTTGAAACACAGTTCCGGCGTCACATAGGCGTTCGGCGCCTGCTCGTGCGGCAGCACGATGTTGAGGCCGATCGACGGGGCGCCGACATCGTCGGCGCCGCGGTTGCCGGCTTCCATGACGCCCGGCCCGCCGCCGGTCACCACGACGAATTCGCGGTAGTAGGAGGCGGCCGACTGCTGCGAGCAGAGGCGGGCGAATTTGCGCGCCTCCTCGTAATATTTGCTGTTTTCCTCGAGATTCTTCTTCTGCGTCTCGTTCTTGGCCGCCCAGGCTTCGCCGCCCGGTTCTGGAATGCGCGCGCCGCCGAACAGGATCACCGTCGAGCGGATGCCGCGTTCGGCGAGGATCATCTCTGGCTTCAAGAGTTCGAGCTGCAGCCGCACCGCACGCAATTCGCGCCGCGTCATGAATTCCGGATCGTTCCAGGCCAGACGATAGGTTTCGGCGCGCGTCTGCGGCGTGTCGGGTACGCTTTTCGACCGCTCCAGATCCTCGTCCGAATGCGGCAGCGGCGTCCATCCCGCCTTTTCCATAGGTGTCATATCAGTTTACCCGTCCAAATAATTCACTTGCGCCGTCCCGTGACGCAGCCGCGATTGACCCTCCCCATGCCTTCACATAAGCAGGTTCCGCAAAAGTGTCCTGCGGTTTTGCGACAAGAACCTGCTACATGCAAAGACCTGCGCAGACGAAGCATGCCCAAGGCCCGCGCGACTTTCAAAACAGGTTAAGGCGCTGCCCCTTAACAGCTTGGTAATGGAGCGAATTCATGTCGAAGCCCGATCTGGCGAGCCTCGAAAAGACCATCGAGAAGGCCTTCGAGGAGCGCGATACGATTTCGACCGCAACCCGCGGCGAGACGCGCGACGCCATTCATGCGGCGCTCGACCTGCTCGACCACGGGGCCGTGCGCGTCGCCGAGCGCCAGGCCGACGGCAACTGGCACGTCAACCAGTGGCTGAAGAAGGCCGTGCTTTTGTCCTTCCGGCTCAACCCGATGGAAATTATCAAGGGTGGTCCCGGCGAAGCCGTGTGGTGGGACAAGGTGCCGTCGAAGTTCGACGGCTGGAGCGCGGTCGATTTCGAGAAGGCAGGCTTTCGCGCCGTGCCGTCTTCGATCGTGCGCCGTTCCGCCTATGTCGCGCCGGGCGCCGTGCTGATGCCGTCCTTCGTCAATGTCGGCGCCTATGTCGATTCAGGCACTATGGTCGACACATGGGCCTCGGTCGGCTCCTGCGCCCAGATCGGCAAGAACGTGCATCTGTCGGGCGGCGTCGGCATTGGCGGCGTACTGGAGCCGATGCAGGCCGGCCCGACCATCATCGAGGACAATTGCTTTATCGGTGCGCGCTCCGAAGTGGTCGAAGGCTGCATCGTACGCGAAGGCTCGGTGCTCGGCATGGGCGTCTTCATCGGCCAATCGACCAAGATCGTCGACCGCGCCACCGGCGAGGTCTTCTATGGCGAAGTGCCGCCGAATTCCGTCGTCGTCGCCGGCTCGATGCCAGGCAAGGCTTTTCCAAACAACGAGCCAGGCCCAGGCCTCTATTGCGCCGTCATCGTCAAGCGCGTCGACGCCAAGACGCGGTCCAAGACCTCGATCAACGAATTGCTGCGCGATTGACCGACAAGCCGCAACTTCCCTGGCTCTTCTTCAGCCTCTCGGGCCGCGTCAGCCCGAGCGCATACGTGCTGGCGGGTCTGCTGCTGCTGGTCGCCCAGTTTTTCCCGCTCTACCAGTTCGCCAGACTGGAGCCTGGCACCCCTAACAGTCAGATCTGGGCGGTTGTGTTCTGGTCCGTGCTGCTGATTTCGACCTGGTCGAGCTTCGCCGTGACCGCAAAGCGCTTCCATGATTTCGGCAAGCCGACCTACTATGCGTTGATCTCCCTTGTCATTGGCCCCATTCTTCTCATCATCCTGGCGTGCTTTAGGAGCGATCCTGGGCCCAACCGCTACGGCAAACGCACCAATGCGCCGGGTGAACCATGAGCGTCGATCGGACCTCTTGTCATGCGCTACCGCACGCTTGATCCGAAACTGATCATCGACACCGCCGAGCGGCTGGAAAGCCGCGTCGCCGAGCGTTTTCCCGATGCCGGCCTGCGTGGCGTCGCCGCCGAACTGGTGTCGCTGTCGCGCGACCTGACCAAGGCGGCGAAGGCGCTCGAAGCGCCGATCTGGTGGCTGCGCGGCATCATCGTCGCGGCCGTGGTCGCCGGTGCCCTGATCTTCCTGTTCGTCGGCACCATCCTGCCGCTCATTCACATCTCCCAGGCCGACGATGCGGTGCAGTCGGTGCAGGGCATCGAAGCCACGATCAACATGATGATCCTGGCCGTGCTCGGCTTCCTGGCGTTGATCCGCACCGAGGAGCGCATCAAGCGCAAGCAGGTGTTTCGCCAGCTGCACGGCCTGCGCTCGCTGATCCATGTCATCGACATGCATCAGCTGACCAAGGATCCGGCGACGCTTTCGGCCAATTTCAAGCCAACCGCCCACTCACCGGCCCGCATCACCAACGCCGCCGACTTGGCGCGCTACCTCGACTATTGCTCCGAAATGCTGTCGATCACCGGCAAGATCGCCGCGCTGTTCGCGCAGTCGGTCAATGACGACGTGGTCATCGACGGGGTCAACGACATCGAGAATTTGAGCTCCAACCTGTCGCGCAAGATCTGGCAGAAGATCACGCTGATCGAGAGCCATCCGGCGGCGAAACCTGCTCAGGCCTCAGGCCCGGCGAGCCAAGCTGTGCCGCCTCCGCCGCGCGCACCAAAGCGGTAACGCTGGTCAGCAGCGGCGCTTGCGTACCTGCTTTTTCGGCAAGGCGCAGCGCCGCCCCCTGCAATTCGCCGATCTCGGTCGGCCGGCCGCGCTGCAGATCGTCCCACATTGACGAGCGCGCTTGCGGGTCGATGGCAAGCATGCGCCGCGCCAGACGCTTGAACAGCCAGTCCGGCAGCCTGAGCACCTTTGGCAGCAGTGCGGGCCGCAGGCCGGCGATGCGCGCCGGCTTGATGCCCAGCGCCTTCATGGCCGCCAGCGCCTCGTCGATCTGGCCGGCCAGGATCAGCCGCCAGCGGCGATCGGCAAGTTCCGTCGCCAGCGGCAGGCCGGAAAGTGCGGCAAGCGCGTTGTTCAGGTTCATCAGCAGCTTGCCCCACAGCACCGCCGTCATGTCGGCATGCGTTTCGACTTCAAGCCCCTCGACATCGAGGCGCTCGGCAAGGCCTGATATGCCCGCCTCGATGACCACCTTGCCCTCGCTGGCGCGGTGCACGCGCAACGGCAAATACCCGTCGGGTGACTGGACGACGTTGAACGGCACCATGCCGGCAAGCACAAGCCGCTGGCCAAGCCCGGCCCGCAAAATGCCGGCATTGTCGACGCCGTTCTGCAGGCTGACCACCACCGCGTCCGGGCCGGCATGGGCGGCAATCAGCGCGGCCATCTCTTGCGTCGCGCCGCTCTTGACCGTCACCAGGATCAAATCGGCGTTGCGCAAGGCGGCCACCGGATCGGCTGTCACCGAAATCCCGTTCGGCTCGATCAAGCGGTCGCGGCCGTCGAGGTCGGTGATGCGCAATCCGCCTTGCCGCAAAGCCGCGTCGATGCGCGGCCGCGCCAGCAGAATCACCGGCCGGCCAGCCAGCGTCAGGCACCCACCAACGTAGCAACCGATGCTGCCGGCGCCGGCAATGGCGATTGTTTTGGTCCCGTTGGACATCCGATATTCCTGCTGTGGCCTCAACTATACGACATGAAAACCATAATGTCGGCGGCATGGCCGGTCTTCATGTCTGGCCGTGACAGGCCTTTCGCTTTCGACTATCGCTTTGCCCATGACGCTGCCGACCGACCCCGCCGCAAACCTCGCCGCCCTCATCCGCTGCGCTTCCGTAACTCCCGCCGAGGGCGGTGCGTTGAGCGCGCTGGAGACCATGCTGAAGCCGCTTGGCTTTTCCGTCGAGCGGCCGGTGTTTTCCGAAGATGGCACGCCGGACATCGAAAACCTCTACGCACGGCGCTCCGGCAACGGCCCGCATCTGATGTTTGCCGGCCACACCGATGTGGTGCCGGTCGGCGACGAAGCCTCCTGGACTCACCCGCCCTTTGCCGCCGAGATCGCCAAGGGCGAGATGTTCGGCCGCGGCGCCGTCGACATGAAGGGCGGCATCGCCTGTTTCATTGCCGCGGTGGCGCGCCATGTCGAGCAAAAGGGCGGCCCCAAGGGCTCGGTCTCGCTGCTGATCACCGGCGACGAGGAAGGCCCAGCCATCAACGGTACGGTCAAGCTGCTCGATTGGGCGGCTGGCAAGGGCGAGAAATGGGATGCCGCGATCGTCGGCGAGCCGACCAACCCGGACGCGCTCGGCGACATGATCAAGATCGGCCGCCGCGGCTCGTTGTCCGGCAGCATCACCG
The DNA here is from genome assembly GCF_056404235.1 of Mesorhizobium sp. P2_E10. Lineage (NCBI taxonomy): Bacteria > Pseudomonadati > Pseudomonadota > Alphaproteobacteria > Hyphomicrobiales > Phyllobacteriaceae > Mesorhizobium > Mesorhizobium sp. P2_E10. The sequence continues at coordinate 166,667 of NZ_JBFUEK010000001.1, read as the reverse complement.
TCAATGGCCACCAGGGCCACGTCGCCTATCCGCAGCTTGCCGACAACCCGGTGCGCGGGCTGATGAGCCTGGTCGACGCCTTGCTGCACCCGGTCTTCGACAAGGGGACAAAAGACTTCCAGCCGACCAATCTGGAGGTGACCTCGATCGATGTCGGCAATCCGGCCACCAATGTGATCGCGGCGAAGGCGACGGCCACCTTCAACATCCGCTTCAACGACACATGGACCGCCGAGACCGTGCAGGCGGAAATCCACAACCGCCTCGACCAGGCGTCCAGGCGCAAGAAGTACCGGACGGCCAAGACGCCGCTCGACTATGAGCTTGTCTGGCGCGACCGGCCGAGCCATGTCTTCCTGACGCGCGACGACAAGCTCATCGACACGCTGCGGGGCTCGATCAAGTCGGCGGTCGGCAAGGACCCGGCGCTGTCCACTTCCGGCGGCACCTCGGACGCGCGTTTCATCAAGGATTATTGCCCGGTGGTCGAGTTCGGGCTGGTCGGCAAGACCATGCACATGGTCGACGAACGCGTCGCGCTTGCCGACCTCGAGACGCTGACGCAGATCTACCTGCGCTTCATCGAAGACTGGTTCGAGCGGGGCGGGGCGTAGATGCTTTCGGCGGACGAAACCTACGCATCTCTCACTGGTGCCTGGCGGCTGATGCTCGGCAAGGTCGACGGATTGCGGCTGCTCGACCTTTCGGCGGACGGTTTCTGGAATTCCTTTTTCGCCCTCGTCGTGGCGGCGCCGGCGCTGATCGTCGGCTGGGTAGGCATTGCCAATGTGATCGCTGATCCCGAGGCCATCGCGGGTCGCTTCGGCATGCTCACCCGTCTTGCGACTGTCGAGATCGGCGGCTGGGTGCTGCCGCTTGTCGGGCTTGCCCTGGTCGCGCCACGCGTCGGCCTTGGCGGGCGCTTCGTCCATTATGTCGTCGCCTACAATTGGGCGATGGCAATTGCTGCCTGGGTGTCGCTGCCGTCAGCGTTGCTCAGCCTCTTTGTGCCCTTCACCGATCAGTTCGTCCTGCTGATGATGCTGGCGCTGTTTGTGTTCTCGCAGGTGCTGATCTGGCGGATGACCAATGCGGTCATCGGCAAAGGCGCGGCAGTTGGCAGCGCCGTCTTTTTGGGCATGTTTGTCGCATCACAGCTTGTGTCCTACGCGCTTCAGATGCTGCTCGGCATTTCCATGCCGGATGTGTCCGTCTCCGGATAATCGACACCGATGAGAAAAAGCCCATCCGGCGGCGCCACCTGGCCGCAAGCAGCGAGGTGCGCTTCGAGCGCGGCGGGACCGGGACCTGAAGCAAGCCGCGCCCCGCGGATCCTGTCCGATTCCTGGTGCGGTTTCGGAGTCGGTATGATAATATCATACCAATCCTTCATAGGAAGAAACAATGTCCGCAACTGAAAAACGCACCTTCAGCCTGCCGGCAGAGCAAGCGGCTTTTATCGACCAGCTCGTTCAGTCGGGCACTTATGCAACCAGCAGCGAAGTCATCCGCGCCGGGCTTCGCGCCCTGCAAGAACGTGATGCCGCGGTGGAGCGTTGGCTGCGCGAGGAAGTCGCACCAACCTATGACGCCTGGAAGGCGGATCCTGGGAGGGGTATTTCGCCAGAGGAAATGGCCGAACGGGCACGCAAGCGCCACGCAGCGCGCTTGCAGAGGAATGCGTGAAGCGCCGAGTTGTCGTTTATTCGCCAGAGGCAGCCGGCGATCTCGACCGGATTTACGATTTCATAGCCGAAGCCAGCAGCGCCACCACGGCCGACCGCTATGACGGGCGTATCCGGGCATTCTGTGAACGTCTCGAATACAGCTCCGAGCGTGGAACACGCCGCGACGATGTGCGGCCGGAGCTTCGCGTCATCGGGTTTGAACGCCGCGTAACCGTTGCCTTCATCCTCGACGCCGACCGCGTCGTGATTTTGCGCATCTTCTACGGTGGGGCCAATTGGCAGGATGATCTTGCCGAGGGTGGTGCCCCCTGATCGGCATTTCCAGCCGCGTTCTCAGGGCGTCTCCGAGTAGTCGACGTCGATGAGGAAAAGCCCATCCGGCGGCGCCACCTGGCCGCAGGCGGCGCGGTCGTGCGCGTCGAGCGCAGCCTTGAGATCGGCAATCGTCCAGCCGCCTTCGCCGACGCGTTTCAGCGAGCCGACCATCGAGCGCACCTGATTGTGCAGGAACGAGCGCGCCGAGGCCCTGACTTCGATCACGTCGTCGACCCGGCTGACATCCAGGCGATCGAGTGTGCGGATCGGGCTGTCGGCCTGGCACTGGGTCGAACGGAAGGTGGTGAAATCATGCCGTCCGAGCAGCACCTTTGCCGCTTCATGCATGGCAGCGGCGTCGAGGCGCTTCGGTACCCACCACACCTTGCCCTTGTCGAGCGCGGCCGGCGCGCGGCGATTGACGATGCGGTAGAGGTAGTGACGGCCGATGGCCGAGAAGCGCGCGTCGAAACCATCGGGTACGGCGGCTGCCTTAAGGATGGCGATGCGGGCGCCGGCCATTTGCAGATGGGCGTTGAGGGCGTCGCGCACCTTGTCGTTCGGCCACGCCTTGGCAAGGTCGACATGCGCCACCTGGCCGGTGGCGTGGACGCCGGCATCGGTGCGGCCGGCGCCGCGCAACGAGACCTGCTCGCCGCAGAAGCTCTCGATGGCCTGCTCTATCGCCTGCTGCACCGTGGGCTGGTCGGCCTGGCGCTGCCAGCCGGCAAAAAGGCTGCCATCATATTCGACGTCGAGGCGAAAACGCGGCATGCCCTGCGATTGCTCTCGCCTAGGCGGCGAGAGCGGAGCTGAAGGCCGAGGCGTAGACCAGCTTGCCGGCCTCGGGCGCCTCGCCCCAGGTCAATGCCTGCAGCGCTTCGCCCTGGTACTCGCTGTCGAACTTTTCGGCGCGCGCATGGGTGTAGCCGAAGCGGCCGTAGTAGGCGGGGTCGCCGAGCACCACGGCCAGCGTCTCGCCGGCGTCCTTGAGGCGGATATGCGCCTCGCGGATCAGCGCGCCGCCAATGCCCGAGCCATGGAAAGACGGCTCGACCGCCAAAGGCGCCAGCGCCACGGCTGCAAACTGCTTGCCCCCGTTCTGGACGAACAGCCTGGAAAACAGGATGTGGCCGACCACCTGGCCGTCTTCTTCCGCCACCAGTTCGACGACGGCATCGCCGCCGGTGACCAGCGCGTCGACCAGCCCGGCCTCCGCCTGCTGGCCGAATGCATGTTCCTCGACGAGGCGGATCGCCTCGCGATCCCGCGGCATCGCCGCGCGTATCGACATCATGCTCATGAGAATTTCATTCCTTTTTCGAGCTTGGCTCCGCGCAGAAACTCCTGCACGGCAACGGGCCTTCCGCCCGCGCGTTGAACTTCGACCAGCCTGATGGCGCCTGACCCGCAGGCGATCGTCAGCCGGTCATCGAGAATTCCTCCCGACTCGCCCAAATCCTCAGAAAGCGACAGGCCATCCGAAAGCGTCGAGCGAAGCAGTTTCAGCCGCTCTGTGCGGCCACCAATTTCAGTTTCGCACCAAGCGCCGGGAAAAGGCGACAGGCCGCGAATGTGATTGTGGACTTCGCCCGCAGGCCGCGTCCAGTCTATGCGCGTCTCCGATTTATCTATTTTTCGGGCGTAGGTCACCCCCACAGTCGCCTGTAGGGTAAATGTCAGACAATTTGTCCCCAACTGCGCCAGCGCTTCTACCATCAGCGCGGCGCCAATGCTCATCAAACTGTCGTGCAGCTCGCCGGCCGTCATATCGGAGTCGATGGCGCACTTTTCAACCATTGCCACCGGACCGGTGTCCAGACCCGCTTCCATTCGCATCACCATCATGCCGGTCTCGCTGTCGCCAGCCATGATGGCCCGCTGGATGGGGGCGGCACCCCGCCAGCGCGGCAACAGCGACGCGTGGCCGTTCAGGCAAGCGAGCCGTGGCGCGTCGAGAATGGCCTTGGGCAACAGCAATCCATAGGCGACGACCACGGCGACATCGGCCTGCAAGGCGCTGAAGGCCTGCTGCTCAGCTTCGCCTTTCAGCGACACCGGCGTCCGCACCTCGATATCAAGCCGTTCCGCCTCGCGTTGCACCGGCGACGGCGTCAGCTCGAGCCCGCGGCGGCCGGCAGCGCGCGGCGGCTGCGTGTAGACGGCAACGATCTCGTGCCCGGCCTCGGCGATTGCCCGCAGCGTCGGCACGGAGAACTCAGGCGTGCCCATGAAGATGACGCGAAGGGGCATTTTTCGACCCCTATCCCACCAGCTTGCCTGGCACCTTGTCCCTGGCGAGCTTCTTGAACTTCTTAACCACCATGTCGCGCTTCAGCTTCGAGATGTGGTCGATGAACAGCACGCCGTTGAGGTGGTCGATCTCATGCTGCAGGCAGGTCGCCATCAGCCCTTCGGCTTCGAGCTCCTGCGACTTGCCGTCGCGGTCGAGATATTTCACCCGCACGGCCGCGGGACGCTCGACCTCGGCATAATAGTCCGGGATCGACAGGCAGCCTTCCTCGTAGACCGAGCGCTGGTCGGCGCTTTCGAGGATTTCGGGATTGATGAAGACATGCGGCGCCGGTGTCTCGTCTTCCTTGGCAAGGTCGATCACCAGCATGCGCAGCGGTTCGCCGATCTGGATTGCCGCCAGGCCGATGCCGGGCGCGTCATACATGGTGTCCAGCATGTCGCCGGCCAGTTTGCGCAAGGCGCCGTCGACACGCTCGACCGGCTTGGAAAGCTGGCGCAGGACAGGATCGGGAAGGATGATAAGCGGCTTGATCGACATACTTTCTCACCTAAGACCTCGCGCGAAAAGCGTCAACCGGGGCGCTTGCGGCGTCGTTCACGTTTTGATCTGTGCCGGCGGGCCGAATCATCTATGCTGCCCAAATGAATGATCTGACATCAATCCTTTCCGAGCCTGTTGCCCGGCTCGGCGCCACGACGATCACGCTCGGCCACGCGCTGGCGTTCGGGGCGATGCTGTTTCTAGGCCTATTTCTGGCACTGGTCGTTGCGCTGTGGCGGTCGGCCACGGCGCGGACCGTAGCCGCCGCGGAAGCGGCCGACCATGCCCGTGACGCCGAGGCGCGGATGGCTGGCATCCTGCAAAGCCAGGCCGAAATGCAAGGCCGCATGGGCGCCATCGCCGACGTGTTCGGGGCACGGCAGGCCGAGCTGACGCAGTCGATCGGCCAGCGCCTCGACGCCATGACCGGCCGCCTCGGCCAGACCATGACCGAGCAGACGAAATCGACGCATGAGAGCCTGGCCAAACTGCAGGAGCGGCTGGCGGTGATCGATACCGCGCAAGGCAACATCCAGTCGCTCGCCGGCCAGGTCGTGCAATTGCAGGCGATCCTGTCCAATAAGCAGACGCGCGGCGCATTCGGCCAGTCGCGCATGGAGGCGATCGTCGCGGACGGCCTGCCGATGGGCGCCTACGAGTTTCAGGCGACGTTGTCGAATGGCAGCCGGCCCGACTGCCTGGTGAGGATGCCGAACGGCGCGCCGTCGCTCGCCATCGACGCCAAATTTCCGCTGGAGGCCTGGAACGCCATCCGCGCCGCCGACGGTGCAGACCTGCAGAAGGTGGCCGCGCAAGCCTTCCGCCGTGACATCGAGATCCATGTCCGCGATATCTCGGAAAAATACCTGATCCAGGGCGAGACGCAGGACACCGCCTTCATGTTCGTGCCGTCGGAATCGGTGTTCGCCGAAATCCACGAGAATTTCGATGCGCTTGTCCAGAAGGCGCACCGCGCCCGCGTCATCATCGTTTCGCCGTCGCTTTTGATGCTGTCGATCCAGGTCATCCAGGCGATCCTCAAGGACGCCCGCATGCGCGAGCAGGCGCATCTGATCCAGGGCGAGGTGATCCGGCTGATGGAGGATGTCGCGCGCGTTGACGAGCGGGTGCGCCGGCTGCAGACGCATTTCACCCAGTCGGCCAAGGACATCGACGACATTCTGGTGTCGACGTCGAAGGTGACCAAGCGCGGCCAGAAGATCGAGGCGCTGGAGTTCGGCGTGCAGCCTGGCGAAGGTGATGCCGGCACGGTCGAGATTGCACGCCCGGCGGTAGCGAAAGCCGAAACGCGCGTTGCCGATTCCAAGACCGGCCAGTTGAGGCTGCGGGTCGTCGAAGGCGACGACTGAGAAGGTGTCGCGCGGGGCTACTGCTCCTCCACGACGCTGATCCCCTCGAATTCCGGAAGCCAGTGCAGCGCCGACCGGTGCCACTTCTGTTGTGTCGGGACCAGATCCTCGCGCTGCCGCGCGGTCCCCGCTCTGATTCCATAGACCTTCGGGCCATCGCCAACTGACGTCGCGTAGAGATGCGAACCGCAGTCGCCGCAAAAGCCCTGCGCGCGCTTGGCGCCGCTCGATCCCGTCTTGATATAGACCTTGGGCGTACCCTTGGTAATCCGGTACTGGCTCTCAGGCGCGGGAACGGTGACGCGAAACGCCGTGCCGGTCAGTTGCTGGCAATCCGTGCAATGACAGATAGAGGTCTTTTCCGGATCGACCTCCGCCTCGTAGGTGATGGCGCCGCAATGGCAACCGCCGGCGATTTTCATCCTGGTTTCCTCCCGAAATCCGTCCCGTAATCTTAGCGTGGCGGGGTCGCCAAGCAATGGCTGGCGGCTAGTCCAGTGCCTCTCCGGACGCTGCCTCGACCGCCTTGCGCCGCCGCTCCCAGGTTCCAGTCGTCTGCGGCTTGACGAACAGCCGCGTGATCTCTGGCATTTCCTTTTTCAGCCGCGCCTCGATGCGCTCGACGCAGGCCTCGATCTCGGGCGCCGCCAGATGATCCTCGAACTCGATGCTCAGGCCGGCGACGATCTCCTGTGGACCCATATGCAGCGTCAGCACGCCGTTCGCGCGCTGCACCGCCGGGTCCTGCTGGGCAATGGCCAGGACCTGTTTCTGCACCTCGGGCGACGCCGGTTCGCCCAGCAGCAGGCTCTTGCTTTCACGCGCCAGGAAGATCGCGGTGGCGCCGAGGATCAGCGCGATGCCGATCGAGGCCGCGCCGTCGAGTTGCGGCATCTCCAGCAGCTCCGCCGCCAGTATGCCGGCAAAGGCGACGATCAGGCCGAGAAGGGCGGCGCTGTCCTCGAACAGCACGGTGTAGACGCTGGGGTCCTTGCTCGATTGCACGGCGCGCAGCCAGCCTTGCCTGCCCTTCTGCTTGCGGAACTCCTTCAGCGCCACCCACCAGGAACTGCCTTCGAACAGGAAGGACAGGCCAAGCACGATGTAGTTCACCGTGGCATTGGCGACTGGTTCTGGCGCCAGCATGTGGATCACGCCTTCGTAGAACGACACGCCGGCGCCGAGCGCGAAGACCAGCAGTGCAACGATGAAACTCCAGAAGTAGAGCTCGCGACCGTGACCGAGCGGATGCGTGCGGTCCGGCGGACGCGCGGCGCGGTGCATGCCGTAGAGCAGCAGGCCGCCATTGCCGGTGTCGACCAGCGAGTGCACGCCTTCCGACAGCATCGCCGAACTGCCGGTGAAGAAGGCGGCGGCGAACTTGGTCAGCGCGATGGCGAGATTGCCGGCGAGCGCCGCGTAGATGACCTTTTTCGACCCGCCATGCGCCGCCATGGTGTGCTGTCCTGGTTGATGTCAGGGAAACTTAGCGGAGCAGCCGCCCAAGCTCCACAGCCTCACAAGGCGCGACCTGGCCTGCCGTTCAGGGACGGCACCTACTCGACGATTTCGTCGGTCCACACCTTGAAGCCGGTGAGCAGGCCCGGACCGAAAATATGGGTCAGCGGCACATCGGCGGCATCGCGGCCGGAGGCGATCAGGACGCGGCCGATGCGCGGCGCGTTGTTGCGCGGGTCGAAGGCATGCCAGCGACCGCCGAGATAGACCTCCATCCAGGCGGCGAAATCCATGCTCGACCACGGTTTTGGCGTGCCTATGTCGCTGATGTAGCCGGTGCAATAGCGCGTCGGGATGTTGAGCGCGCGGCAGAAGGTGACGGCAAGATGCGCGAAATCGCGGCAGACGCCGCTTTGCTCGCGATAGGCTTCGGCGGCGGTGCGGGTCGGTCGCGCATTGCCGTAGCTGAAGACGATGTGGTTGTGGACGAAATCGCAGACCGCCTGGACGCGCGCAATACCGAGCGGCGTGTGGCCGAACAGGCGCCAGGCTTCGCTGGCCAAAAGGTCGCTCTCGCAGAAGCGGCTGGGCAGCAGGAACAAAAGCGTATCCGACGGCAGGTCGCGCACCTCGTGCTGCCAGGCCATCAGGTCGCCCATCTCGAACGTGCCGGGGTCGCGGATCACCGCATCGGTGCCGAAGGTGAAACGGCCGGGCGGGGCGACAAAACGGTTGCACCAATTGCCGAAACTGTCGCGGTAGCTCTGGATCGGCACCGGCGGATTGGAGGTCAGGAAGTCCGGACGCTCGAGATCGGATGCTCTGCTGTAGTGGACGTTGAGCATCGCGATCAGCGGCGTTTCCTGCGGAAAATCGAAGCTCATCTCGCAGCCGATGTGGATTCGCATCTTTGTCCTGACCGGCCTGCCTGATCATCACCCGGCGAAGGCACGGGCCGATGCTGCAGTGCGAAGACAACCATGACACGGACCGACATGGTTTACGAGCAAATTAGAAACCGGTTGAAAGCGGCCGGCTGGCGGCGGCGACAGGAGGCTAACCTCTTGCAGTCAGGCGTTTCTCTTGTTTCACTTGCCTTCTCGCAATCGGAGGAACGAATCATGGCTAAAGGTGCGATGAAGGCAGGCAAGGAAGCCCGCAAGCCGAAGAAGGACGCCAAGAAGCCCGCCGCGGCTCCGGCCCTGAAGGCACCGCCGGTCAAGGCGATGAAGCTCAAGGAGCGTTAGGCCCGGCCGATCGGCTTCGGTAAGGTTTTAACCGGCGGTACCAGATGCCGCCGGTGCTGTCATTGATTGGGCGCTGGCAAGCTTCTATATCCAGCCCGACGAAGACGACTTCGCGCTTTCCCTGAAAACGGCCGGGACGACCCGCCATTCTTTGATTGGGCATCGGATCCTCCGAAACCGGAACCCAGTTTTCGGTCCGATGCCCTGATGGAGCGCTCCGATGTCGTGGATACTTCTTTTCTTTGCCGGCCTGTTCGAGATCGGCTGGGCGATCGGCCTCAAATACACCGACGGATTCTCGAAGCCGCTGCCGACCGTGCTGACGGTCGTCTCGATGATCGTCAGCCTGACCTTGCTCGGCCTGGCGCTGAAGACGCTGCCGGTCGGCACGGCCTATGCGGTGTGGACCGGCATAGGCACCGTCGGCACGGCGCTGCTCGGCATCTGGTTGCTGGGCGAGCCGGCGACCGCGATCCGGCTCGGCTGCATCGCACTGATCGTCTGCGGCATCATGGGGCTGAAGCTGGCGGCCTGACCATACAGACAGACAAACACATTCAGGGCGGCTCAAAAGCGACCCTGATCTCGAAGCAGATGCTTCGTAGCCTTGAGGCTAGCGGGCGGAGAAGCCCGGAGGCGTCCTGCCGGTACGCTGCTTGCGCGCCGCATAACGCGCGTCGCGCTTGGCCTTGCGTTCGGCCTCGTCGGCGAGCAGGCGAGCAATACGCTCGTTCTCGTCGGCTTCCCGGATCTTTGCTTCCGCCTGTGCCGCTTCTTCGGCGGCGATACGCGCCGCTTCGGCTGCTGCCTCGCGTTCGGCCTTCTCGACCGCCTCGCGTGCCAGCTTTTCCTGCTTCAGCCGGGCCTTTTCAGCCTCGCGGATTTCGCGGGCCTCGAGGATCGCCTTGCGTTCGGCCTGTCGCGCCAGCACCGCTGGATCGTCTGCCGCCGGCTTTGACTTGAAGCGCTCCAGAAGCGCCTTCTTTGCCTCGTTTGCGGCGTTGCGCCGCTCGAAAACGTCTTTTTCCCTGTAAATAGCCAAGTCCACTTCCCTGAAGTCAATTCGCGACGCTTACATACGCGCGAAAACCGAGAGTTCAAGCGCCAAAACGGCATGGCAGCCATGAAATTCCTGGCTGTTGCAGCCGGGAGACGCCTTTTCGAGGCGAAACCGACATGCACTGTTCACCGTCCGCCCCTCTGGCGGCGGGGCGGGCGCATCGCTACGTCTAGCGCAACAATCAAAACATTGGATGACACTTTCATGGAACTCGGTCTCTATACCTTTGCCGACGTCAGCCCCGAACCGGGCCCCGGCGCCATCGGCCCGCATCAGCGATTGCGCAATCTGATCGAGGAGATCGAGTTGGCCGATCAGGTCGGGCTCGATGTCTTTGGCCTCGGCGAGCATCACCGCCCCGACTATGCCGCTTCGGCGCCTGTGGTGGCACTGGCGGCTGCCGCCGAACGCACCAAACGCATCAAGCTGACCAGCGCCGTCACCGTGCTGTCGTCCGACGATCCGGTGCGCGTGTTTCAGCAGTTTGCGACGCTCGACCTGTTGTCGGGCGGGCGGGCCGAGATCATGGCCGGGCGCGGCTCGTTCATCGAATCCTTCCCGCTGTTCGGCTACAATCTGGAAGACTATGACGAGCTGTTTGCCGAAAAGCTCGACCTGCTGCTCGCCATTCGCGACAGCGTCAAGGTGAGCTGGTCCGGCAATCTGCGGGCAGCAATCAACGATCGCGGCGTCTATCCGCGCCCGTTCCAGGACAAATTGCCGATCTGGATCGCCATTGGCGGCACGCCGCAATCTGCGGCACGCGCGGGCGTGCTCGGCCTGCCGCTGGCGCTGGCCATCATCGGCGGCGAGCCGGCGCGGTTCGCGCCGCTGTTCGATATCTACCGCGACGCCGCCAAACGGGCCGGCACCGATCCCACCAATCTCGCCACCAGCATCAACGTGCACGGCTTCATTGCCGAGACCACTGAGCAGGCGGCCGACGATTTCTACGGACCGCAGGCCGAAGTGATGAACCGCATCGGCCGCGAACGTGGCTGGGGTCCGACATCGCGGGCGCATTTCGACCACGCGCGAGGTCCAAGTGGTGCCTTGTTCGTCGGCAATCCCGAGCAGGTGGCCGAGAAGATCGTCGCCCAGCACCGGATCTTCAACAATGACCGCTTCCTGCTGCAGATGGCGATCGGCACCATGCCGCACGCCAAGATCATGAAGGCGATCGAACTCTACGGCACCAAAGTGGCGCCGATCGTGCGCAAGGAAACGGCGAAAGCCGTTCCTGCCATCACGGCATCGGTCGCCTGATCCAGGTAGAGGCTTCCTGGACAAGGCCCACACGAGCCTTGTCGCTGCCGGCTAAAGGAACTTTGAGGCTGCACCGGCGTTTTCGCCGATCGGCTGCACCAATTGCGGTGCGCGATCGAGGGAACCAGAATGAAAGTCGAACCCGTCGCTTTGGGCGCAGCCGAAAGCCCGGATCCGCGCGTCGAGGCGCGCGCGGACACACGGCTGATGCGCTCGCTGCTCATCGGCATCTTCATCCTGATGGCGATCTATGCGCTGTATTTCGCCCGCGCCTTCTTCATGCCGGTCATCCTCGCCTTCCTGCTGACGCTGACGTTGACGCCGATCGTGCGCTATTTGCGCAAGCATGGCGTGCCCGATGTGGTGTCGGCGACGCTGCTGGTGCTGTTGTCGGTCTGCCTGTTTGCCAGCGCCGGCTACCTGCTCAGCGGCCCGGTCATCGACCTCGTCAACAACAGCTCGTCGATCGGTCAGCAATTGACCGAGCGCCTGGCGCAATTGCGTCGCCCTTTCGAAAAGATCATGCAGATCTCGCATGAGTTGGAAGGGCTGACCAACACCGGCCAGGAGCCCGGCATACAGAAGGTCGTGGTGTCGCAGTCCGGTATCCTGTCGCAGGCCGCCGGCAACATACTGTCCGCGGGAACCAGCCTGACCATCATCTTCGTGCTGTCGCTGTTCCTGCTGGCGTCAGGCACGATGTTTTATGAAAAGATAATCCAGTCATTTGCCAGCCTCAGCGAAAAGAAGCGGGCATTGCGCGTCGTCTACGACGTCGAGAGCGAAATCTCGCACTATCTGCTCACCGTCGCCCTCATCAACGCCGGCCTCGGCACGGTGATCGCGCTCGGCCTGTGGGGGCTCGGCGTGCCCAACCCGCTGGTCTGGGGCGCAGCGGCGGCACTGCTCAACTTCCTGCCCTATGTCGGGGCGTTCATGACCATCCTGCTGGTCAGCGTTATCGCGCTGATCAGCTTCGATAGCATCTCGTATGCGCTGCTGGCGCCGGCCTTCGTGCTTTTGTGCGACATCGTCGAAGGCCAGTTCGTGACGCCGATGGTGGTTGGCCGCCGGCTCGAGATCAACGCGGTGGCGATCTTCATCGCCATCGCTTTCTGGTCCTGGCTGTGGGGTTTCGTCGGCGCGCTGATGGCGGTGCCGCTGCTGGTCGTCATCAAGGTGTTCTGCGATCATTTCGACGGCCTCAGCCATGTCGGCAATTTTCTCGCCGCGCAACAGACCGTTGTCGTCGAGGAAGAACCCGTCGAGACTGTTGACAAGGCGTCGGCATAGATCGGCGCACAGTTTGCGGCTTCCGATCGGAGTGCCTATATCGAGCCGGTCAAGCCGGACTTCCTTTCCATGACCGATGCCTCATTCGATCTCGATGCCTATTTCGCCCGCATCGGCTACAGCGGTGCGAGGGAAGCTTCGCTCAAAACGCTGAAGGCATTGCATCTCAAGCACCCGCAAGCGATCGCGTTTGAAAATCTCGATACGCTGCTGGGCACTCCCGTTCGCCTCGATCTTGCCTCGCTGCAGGACAAGATTGTCGCCCGGGATCGCGGCGGCTACTGCTTCGAGCACAATCTGCTCCTCATGCAGGCGCTGAAGGCGCTGGGCTTTGCCGTCAGCGGCCTTGCCGCGCGGGTTCTGTGGGGCCAGGCAGAAAACGCCATCACCGCGCGCAGCCATATGCTGTTGCGTGTAGAACTCGACGGCCGAACCTACATCGCCGATGTCGGCTTTGGTGGCCTGACGCTGACGGCGCCGCTGCTGCTCGAGCCCGGTCTCGAACAAACGACCCCGCATGAAAGTTTCCGCATCGTTGAAACCGGCGACCACTTCCGCATGCAAGCCAATCTCGGCGGCGACTGGCGCACACTCCACCGCTTCGACATGCAGGAGGCCTACGAGATCGACTATGCGGTCGCCAACCATTTCGTGTCGACCCACCCGACCTCGCATTTCCTCTATTCCGTCATTGCCGCCCGCGCCTTGCCGGACCGGCGCTACGCGCTGCGCAACAACAGGTTGTCGATCCATCATCAGGGAGGCCGCACCGAGCAGCGCGAGATAGCGACAGCCACCGAGCTCGCCGACGTGCTGGAAGGCGTGCTCGACATCACCATTCCCGACCGTGCCGCCTTCGAGGCCAAGGTGCGGCAGAAGAATATCGTAGGAAGCTGACCATGACCGCTCTGTCCGTTCTCGACCTGTCGCCGATCATCGAAGGCAGCAATGCTTCGCAGTCGCTGGCCAATTCGCTCGACCTTGCCCGCCATGCCGAGCGACTCGGCTACAAGCGCTATTGGCTGGCCGAGCATCACAACATGCCGGGCATCGCCAGTGCGGCCACCGCGGTCGTCATCGCCCATGTCGCCGGCGGCACCAAGACGATCCGCGTCGGCGCCGGCGGCATCATGCTGCCCAACCATGCGCCGCTGGTCATTGCCGAGCAGTTCGGCACGCTGGCGGCACTGCACCCCGGCCGGATCGACCTCGGGCTCGGCCGCGCACCCGGTACTGATATGGGCACGGCACGCGCCTTGCGCCGCAACCTTGAGGCCTCAGACAATTTCCCGCAGGATGTCGTCGAGCTGATGGGCTATTTCCAGCCGGCCGAGGAAGGCCAGCGCATTCGCGCCGTGCCTGGCGAAGGCCAGCAGGTGCCAGTGTGGATCCTCGGTTCCAGCCTCTATGGCGCGCAGCTCGCCGCCATGCTCGGCCTGCCCTACGCGTTTGCCTCGCATTTCGCGCCGGCCGAACTCGACCACGCGCTGGAGATCTATCGCTCGCGCTTCCAGCCGTCGGAACAGCTCGACAAACCTTATGTCATGCTCGGCCTCAACGTCTTTGCCGCCCCCACCGACGCCGAGGCACGGCTGCTGTTTACCTCGCTGCAGCAGGCCTTCGTCAATCTGCGCACCGGACGGCCCGGCCGCTTGCCGCCTCCTGTCGAGGGTTATGACCAGACCTTGGAGCCGATGGCCAAGACAATGCTGAGCCAGGCGCTGTCCTGCGCCGTCGTCGGCTCGCCGGAAACGGTCCGGCAAGGTGTCGACGCCTTCATTCGCCGCACCGGCGCCGACGAATTGATGGTCACCGCGCAGATGTACGATCATGCGGCAAGGGTGCGGTCGTTCGAGATCCTAGCCGAGGCGCACAAATCGCTGTCGCAAGCCGCGTGAGTGACCCGTCAAGCTTTTGCCTGACATGTGCGTCTGCTAAGGGCAGGCGCCTTCCTCAGCCAAGAGCCCTCCCGTGACCCATGATCTCGACCAGCGCGTGCATTTTGCCATCGATCTGGCGCGCGGCGCCGGCGAACTCGGGCTGAAATACTTCCGCGATCTCGACAATCTGACCATCGAGAGCAAGGGCCATCAGGACCTGGTCTCGGATGGCGACCGCGAGGTGGAGTTGTTCATCCGCGCGGCTATCGCCGCCGACTATCCGCAAGACGGCATCGTCGGCGAGGAACATGCCTCGGTGGCCGGGGCGACCGGATATGTCTGGGTGATCGACCCTATCGACGGCACCGCGAATTTCGTCCGCGGCATTCCGGCCTGGTGCGTGGTGATCGCCTGCGCCAGGGACGGGGAGAGTGTTGTTGGCGTCATCCACGAGCCATCGACCGGCGAGACCTTTCATGGCCGGCGCGGCGGTGGCGCCTTCATCAACGGCAAGCCGATCAAGACCAGCACTGCTGCCAACCTTAGGGAAGGCTCGGTCGGAACCGGGTTTTCGAACCGGGCGGCGAACGAAAACGTCGCCGTGCTGATCCGCCTCATCCTGGCGGAAGGCGGCGTCTTCTTTCGCAATGCATCAGGCGCCCTGATGCTGGCCTATGTCGCCGCCGGCCGGCTGCTTGGCTATGTCGAGGAACACATGAACGCCTGGGACTGCCTGGCCGGCATGCTTCTGGTGGAAGAAGCTGGCGGCAGGATCGTGAAACCCGACCCGAAGACCGTGCTGCGGGACGGGACGCTGGTGATCGCGGCCGGAAAGGCTATTTTTCCTGAATTGCACACGCTTTGTTCAAAAGCGTTCAGGTTCTGATCCGGCGCGTGACAATTGGTCCGTTCCCTACCGACCGGCAAGGCGGTGGACGCCTTGCGCAGAATGCTTGCGCGTCGAGCAGCCTGTTCTTATATACGCGCCAAGCCGTTCGGTGCTGGAATGCCGGTTGCCGGAGCGGAATTTCTTGTGAACAGGGGCTTTCGTCGGAACGCCTGTAACGGGTCCTGAGAGCCTGCTTAGCGGAGAGACTAGAAAAATGGCAAAAGTAATCGGTATCGATCTGGGAACCACCAACTCCTGTATCGCCATCATGGATGGCAAGGAGCCGAAGGTTATCGAGAATGCGGAAGGCGCGCGCACGACCCCTTCCATTGTCGCCATCTCGGGCGACGGCGAGCGCCTCGTCGGCCAGCCGGCCAAGCGTCAGGCGGTCACCAATCCTGAAAACACCATCTTCGCGGTCAAGCGCCTGATCGGCCGCCGCTATGACGATCCGGTGACGGAGAAGGACAAGAAGCTTGTCCCCTACAAGATCGTCAAGGGCGACAATGGCGATGCCTGGGTCGAGGCCGGCGGCAAGAAGCAGTCGCCCAGCCAGATCTCGGCGATGATCCTGCAGAAGATGAAGGAAACGGCCGAAGCCTATCTCGGCGAGAAGGTCGAGAAGGCGGTCATCACCGTTCCGGCCTATTTCAACGACGCCCAGCGCCAGGCGACCAAGGATGCCGGCAAGATCGCCGGTCTGGAAGTGCTCCGCATCATCAACGAGCCGACCGCGGCAGCGCTTGCCTACGGCCTCGACAAGAAGGAAGGCAAGACCATTGCCGTCTATGACCTTGGCGGCGGCACGTTCGACATTTCGGTGCTCGAAATCGGCGACGGCGTGTTCGAGGTCAAGTCGACCAACGGCGACACCTTCCTCGGCGGCGAGGATTTCGACATGCGCCTGGTCGAATATCTGGCGGCCGAGTTCAAGAAGGAACAGGGCATCGACCTGAAGAACGACAAGCTGGCCCTGCAGCGTCTGAAAGAGGCGGCTGAAAAGGCCAAGATCGAGCTGTCGTCGACGACGCAGACCGAAATCAACCTGCCCTTCATCACCGCCGACGCGACCGGCCCGAAGCACCTGACGCTGAAGCTCACGCGCGCCAAGTTCGAGCAGTTGGTCGACGACCTCGTCCAGCGCACCATCGACCCTTGCAAGGCGGCGCTCAAGGATGCCGGCCTGAAGGCTGGCGAGATCGACGAAGTGGTCCTGGTCGGCGGCATGACCCGCATGCCCAAGATCCAGGAGATCGTGAAGCAGTTCTTCGGCAAGGAGCCGCACAAGGGCGTCAACCCCGATGAGGTCGTCGCGCTGGGCGCTGCCATCCAGGCCGGCGTGCTGCAGGGCGACGTCAAGGACGTTCTGCTGCTCGACGTGACACCGCTGTCGCTCGGCATCGAGACGCTGGGTGGCGTGTTCACCCGCCTGATCGAACGCAACACGACGATCCCGACCAAGAAGAGCCAGGTGTTCTCGACGGCCGAAGACAGCCAGTCGGCGGTGACCATCCGCGTCTTCCAGGGCGAGCGTGAAATGGCCGCCGACAACAAGGCGCTTGGCCAGTTCGACCTGGTCGGCATTCCGCCGGCGCCGCGTGGTGTGCCGCAGATCGAGGTCACTTTCGACATCGACGCCAACGGCATCGTCAACGTCTCGGCCAAGGACAAGGGCACCGGCAAGGAGCACCAGATCCGCATCCAGGCCTCGGGTGGCCTTTCGGACGCCGACATCGAGAAGATGGTCAAGGACGCCGAGGCCAATGCCGAGAGCGACAAGAAGCGGCGTGCCGTGGTCGAGGCCCGCAACCAGGCCGAAGCGCTGGTGCATTCGTCCGAGAAGTCGCTGAAGGAATATGGCGACAAGGTCTCGGAAGCCGAGCGCACGGCGATTTCCGATGCGATCGCGGCCCTGAAGACGGCTGCCGAGGGCGACGACGCGGCCGACATCGAGGCCAAGAGCCAGGTGCTCGCCGAAGCTTCGATGAAGCTTGGCCAGGCCATGTACGAAGCTTCGCAGAAGGAAGCCGCGGAAGCCGATGCCAAGGCGGACGCCGCCAAGGACTCTGACGTGGTCGATGCCGATTTCGAGGAAATCGACGAGGACGACGACAAGAAGAAGTCGGCCTGACCGTCTGACGGCAGAATAAGCGAAAAGCCCGGCGCAAAGCCGGGCTTTTTTGCAACCCTTGGCCAAAAAAGTGCGAGCCTGGCCGAAAAAACACGGACAAACCGGCGTCGACACTGGCATCCCGGCCCCATCGCACCTAAATCGACACAACGTGCCGGCAAGCGACGCACAAAGCTTCAAGACGTTGAGCATCCGGACTGCGGGAAAAGATGAAAGCTGATTTCTACGAAACGCTGGGCGTGCAAAAGGGCGCCGACGAGAAGGAGCTCAAGAGCGCTTTCCGCAAGCTCGCCATGCAGTTCCATCCTGACCGCAACCCCGGCGATCATTCCTGCGAGCACAAGTTCAAGGAAATCAACGAAGCCTACGAGACGCTGAAGGACCCGCAGAAGCGCGCGGCCTATGACCGTTTCGGCCACGCCGCCTTCGAGCAGGGCGGCATGAATGGCGGCGCGCAAGGCTTTGGCGGCGGTGGCTTCGCCGATATCTTCGAGGACATTTTCGGCGACATGATGGGCGGGCGCCAGCGCCGCTCCTCGGGCGGCCGCGAGCGCGGCGCCGATCTGCGCTACAATATGGAAATCTCGCTGGAGGAAGCGTTTTCCGGCAAGACCGCGCAGATCCGCGTGCCGGCCTCGATCTCTTGCACGGAATGCTCCGGCAGCGGCGCCAAGCCGGGCACCCAGCCCGTCACCTGCGCGATGTGCAACGGCCACGGCAAGGTGCGGGCCACGCAAGGTTTCTTCTCGATCGAGCGCACCTGCCCGCAGTGCCAGGGCCGCGGCCAGACGATCAAGGATCCGTGCCCGAAATGCGCTGGCCAAGGCCGCGTCATCGAGGAGCGCTCGCTGTCGGTCAATATTCCGGCCGGTATCGAGGACGGCACTCGCATCCGGCTTGCCAATGAAGGCGAGGCCGGTCTACGCGGTGGCCCGTCGGGCGATCTCTATATTTTCCTGGCGGTCAAGCCACACGAATTCTTCCAGCGCGACGGCGCCGATCTCTACTGCAAGGTGCCGATCTCGATGACGACGGCAGCCCTTGGCGGCTCGTTCGAGGTGGCGACGCTGGACGGCACCCAGACCAAGGTGAAGGTGCCGGAAGGCACCCAGAACGGCCGCCAGTTCCGCCTCAAGGGCAAGGGTATGCCGGTGCTGCGCCAGCCCAATGTCGGCGACCTCTATATCCAGACCGCGGTCGAGACGCCGCAAAGCCTGTCGCGCCGCCAGCGCGAATTGCTGGAAGAGTTCGAGCAGCTGTCGTCACAAGACAATTCGCCCCAGTCGAGCGGCTTTTTCGCCCGCATGAAGGATTTTTTCGAGTCCTTCGGCGAGCATTGACGGCCTTGCACGCTTTTGGGCGACATGCATGGCGAGCGGCTTCCCAAACGTCATCAACATCTTATCCCGGGCTTTCGCCTTGCCTTGAACCTCGTAGCTGCTAAGTAGCTTCGGGGAGCGCTGAGGAGAACTTGCATGGCACGTGGTCCGGGATTGCGGAAAGCACTGGCGGAAAAGTTCGACGACGAGCTGAAGTTCTTCAAGGGCTGGATCGACAAGCCGAAGACGGTGGGATCGATCGTCCCGACCAGCTCCATCACCGCCCGCAAGATGGCCTCGATCGTCAATCCCAAGTCCGGCCTGCCGGTGCTCGAAGTCGGCCCCGGAACCGGTGTCATCACCCGCGCCATCCTTGCGCTCGGAGTGAAGCCTGAAAATCTCTACGCGGTCGAATATTCCACCGACTTCGTCCGCCATCTGCGCCGCATCTACCCGGGTGTCCATGTGATCGAGGGCGACGCCTTCAATCTCAACGCCACGCTCGGCGACAAGAGCGAGATGGTCTTCGATTCGGTGGTGTCGGGCGTGCCGTTGCTCAACTTCCCGGTGGCACAGCGCATCGCCTATATCGAAAGCCTGCTCGACCGCATCCCTGAGGGACGGCCGATCGTGCAGCTGACCTACGGTCCGCTGTCGCCGATCCCGCCCGGTCGCGGCGACTACACGGTCGAGCATTTCCACTTCGTCATCCGCAACATCCCGCCCACACAGCTATGGATCTACCGCCGCAAGGCGCATTAGGGTATGCCGATATTCAGGTGAGGCCGGCCTGCAAATGGCAGCTTCCTGCGCTTCCGGTGCTCACGTACTTCAAGTACGCTCCGCTCCGGTTCTCGGAACCCACCATTTTCGACTCGGCCTGACCTGAATCTCAACACACCCCGAAGCAGTCCGCTTCCTCCGGATGCCAATGGCAGTGACCCCGAAAATCCTCGTCTTCGCCGGCTCGATCCGCACCGGCGCCTTCAGCGGCAGGACCGCCGATGTGGCGCAGAAGGAGCTGGCCATGCAGGGCGCCGAGGTGACCCGCATCTCGCTCGCCGACTATCCGCTGCCGATCCTCGACGAGGACCTGGAAAAGGAAAGAGGCGTCCCCGACAACGCCGTCAAACTCGCCCGGCTGATCGCTGCCCATGACGGGCTGCTGATCGCCACCCCCGAATATAACGGCTCCATCCCGCCGCTGCTCAAGAACAGCATCGACTGGGCAAGCCGGGTGCGCAAGGATGGCGGCCGCTCGCTCCGGCCGCTTGCCGGCAAGGTCGCCGGCCTCTGTTCGTCTTCCAATGGACATTTCGCCGGGATACGCTGCATCAACCATCTGCGCGCGGTGCTGGTGCGCTGCCAAATGGTGGTGGTGACGCCGGAGTGCTCGGTGCCGGAGGGCGGCGACGCCTTCGACGAGGGCGGCAATTTCAGGGACGAAAGACTGCATAAATCGATGGAGCATCTATGCCGCACGCTGATCGAAACCTCGCGTATGCTGTCGACCCGGATCGAGACATGATCCACGCGCAAGAGACGATGCGGGACAGGCTGATCGTCGGCCTCGACGTGCCGACGCTGAAGCAGGCCGAGGAAGCGGTGCGTGAGCTCGAAGGCGTCGTCTCCTTCTACAAGATCGGCTATCAGCTCGCCTTCGCCGGCGGCTTGGACTTTGCCAGGGAATTGGCCAGCGGCGGCACAAAAGTCTTCCTCGACATGAAGCTGCTCGACATCGACCACACGGTGGCCAAGGGCGTCGAAAACATCGTCAAGATGGGCGTCAGCATGCTGACCATCCACGCCTATCCCAAGGCGATGCGGGCGGCGGTGGAAGCCGCCAGGGGCAGCGAGCTTTGCCTGCTTGCCGTCAGTGTGCTGACCTCGATGGACGAACAGGACATGATCGATGTCGGCTATGAGTATGACCCGCACACGCTGGTGCTGCGGCGCTCGGAACAGGCACTGCATGCCGGCATGGGCGGCATCGTCTGCTCGGCCGAGGAAGCGGAAGCGGTGCGCCGCATCGTTGGGCCGAACATGGCGGTGGTGACGCCGGGCATCCGGCCCAAGGGCAGCGACCATGGCGACCAGAAGCGCGTGGTGACGCCGGCGCAAGCGATCCGCAACGGCTCCAGCCACCTCGTCGTCGCCCGCCCGATCGTCGCGGCAAGCGACCGGCGCGCCGCGGCGGAAGCCATTCTTGATGAGATGCGCTCGGCATAACGCCCAGGAACAATTCTCGGAGAAAAGAAATGCCCAAGGGATACTGGATTGCCCGCGTCGAAGTGCGCGATGCTGAAGGCTACAAGGAATATGTAGCCGCCGCCAAGCTGGCTTTCGACCGCTTCGACCTGAAATTCCTGGCGCGCGGCGGAACCTACGAATTTGCCGAAGGCGCCGGCCGCGCCCGCAACGTCATCATCGAGTTTCCGTCGCTTGCCGCGGCGCATGATTGCTACCACTCGCCGGAATATCAGCGCGCCGCCGCCATCCGCCAGAAGGTGGCCGACGGCGAAATCGTGCTGGTCGAGGGGGTTTAGCGCCCTTTTGTTTGACCATGATCTGTTCTGAAAACCGGCTCCCACTTTTCGGGATCATGGTCTGAACCGGTTCGCGGCGGTCTCGGCCATCGCATCGGCAAGGCTCATCCCCCATTGCGAGCGGCAATAGGCGCGGAAATCGAAGCAGGGCAGGCCGGGACAGACCTCGAACTCGATGAGATGGACACGATCGTCCGCCTCGACCCTGAGATCGATGGAAAACACGTCACGCAGGCCAAGCCCGCTGATCAGCCTCTCGGCAATGCGGCGGATTGTTGCGGCTGCGGCCGGCTGGGTGTCGGCGACCGGCAGCAGCACCGGCTCAGTGTAGTGTCCTGCCGCTTTGGCCGCCTCGCCGGTGTCGCCGTATAGCGCCAGGCTGTCGGCCATGGTCTGGAAATCGGCGCCTGAATCGACAAAGACAATGCCGAGCGCCTCGGCGCCGGTGTCCGGCTTCAGGCCGAGGAAACTCGCACGCACATTGCGGCCGGCGACATAGGGCTGGACGACGACATCGTCGCGATAGGCGGCGAACACACGCCGGCTAAGCTCCAGCGCGTGGACGAGACTATCGCAGCGCGAATCCGGCCAGATGCCGATCTTGGCACCGAGCCGGTTCGGCTTGACGAACCAGCCGGCAGAAGAGGCCGGCGGCTCGGACAGCCAGTGGCCGTCGCGGGCGAGGCCAGCCGGCGGCGCCGGCAGGCCGAACGCGCCGAGCACGGCGCCGGAGCGAAACTTGTCCTGGCAGAGCGCAAACAGCGCATCGTCGGCGCCGATGGTTTTCAAGCCGTTCAGCCTTGCCAAAGCAGGGGCTGCGCCACCACGGAAATAGGCGACACCGTCGGTCAAGGTCCAGACCAGCGTGCTCTTCGGATCCGCGTCGGCGAGTGCCTTCGCGGCATCGTCGAGCGCCACCGCCGCGAAGGACAGGCCGCGCTTCTGGCAGGCAGCGGCAAGCGCATCGAACTCAGACGCTAGATCGGTCGACTGTGCCAGATAGGAGGCGATCTCGGCGGCGCGCTCCGGCGCGTGGCCGTCGGCGACCAGCCTGCTGAAGCAGGCTTTTTCCGGCTCGTAGACGAGGATCAGCTTCGGCTTGCGGCGCGACATGGAACCTCCCGGCGATGTATATGGCTACCATTGCACGGCTGATACAATCGGCTTTCGCTAAACCGACCGCGCCGGACGGTTGCGTGACAGCATCCGCATGGATGAGGAGCGCCGCTCGCTCGTGTCAGGCGATCAGGACACGCGGCTCGAAGCGGCCATTGACGTCGATATCGAGCAGGAAGGTCATGCCGCCCTGCGGGTCTAGCTTGCGTTGCTTGTCGTCCTTGCCCTTCCAGGCCGAGGTCACCGCCAGCCGGTTGGCCTTGGCGCCGACGAAGGCGGGGCAGGACGGCTGCGTCACCGGCATGGCGACCGAGCGCAGCAGCTTGCCGTCGGGGCCATAGGCTTCGATGACCTTGCCGCCCCAGACGGCGTTCCACAGCACGCCGTCGCGGTCGAGCACCGAGCCGTCGATATACCCCTTGGAAGCGCGATGGTCGACGAACACTTTCGGCTCGTCGGCCGGCAGGCCTGTCGCCGGATTGCAGGCGACGCGCATCAGCAGCCCGGTCGAGGTGTCTGTGTAATAGGCGATGGCGCCATCCCCGGTAAAGCAGATCGAGTTCGACACGGTGATGTCGCCAAACAGCTTGCGCACTTCGCCCTTGAAGAACCAGTAGATCGAGCCCGCACCTTTCTCCTCGCCCTTGCCCATCGTGCCGACCCAGAATGCCCCGCAAGGGTGGACGCGGGAATCATTGGAGCGGGTGAGCGGATTGTCGGCCTCGATGGCGGTGTGCAGCGTCAGCTTGCCGGTCGCCACGTCGCGCACGTGCAGGCCGGTCTCGGTGACGATCAGCTGGCAATGGTCGTCGATGATGGCGATGGCGCTGGCCATCTGGCCAAGTTCATGGACCTTCAGCGCACCACCGGAAAAGGGCTTTTCCAGAAGCTGACTGTTGACGATGTCGAACCAGAAGAGCGTATCGGTGGCGGGGTCGTAGCTTGGCCCCTCGCCAAGATGGCAGACGTGATCGCAAAAAACGGAAACGATCTCACCACTCATGACGCACCTCCGAACGCTGCATCCCAGGCGGCCACGGCGGCCTGCGCCCGCATCGTTACGTCGTCAACGCTCATGCCCGGCTTGAACAGGCTGGAGCCAAGACCGAAGACGCTGACGCCGGCCGCTTTGTAGCCGGCAAAGTCTTTTTCCGAAACGCCGCCGACGGCGCCGACCAGCGTCTCAACCGGCAGCACCGCGCGCATCGCCGAAATTCCCGCCGCGCCCAGGACGCTTGCTGGAAAGAATTTCAGCGCCGAGGCGCCGAGCCGGATCGCGTGGAAGGCTTCGGTCGGCGTGAACACGCCGGGCATCGTCACCATGCCATGCTGCATGGCACGGCCCATGACTTCGGCATCTATGTTGGGGCTGACCAGCAGCCTGCCGCCGGCCTCGTGCAAGCCGTCGACATCGTCCGGCGTCAGCACGGTCCCCGCGCCGACCAGCGCCGTCTTGGGAAGCGCTGCGACGATGCTGGCGATCGACGCAAACGGCTGCGGCGAATTGAGCGGCACTTCGATGGCTTCGATGCCGGCTTCGAACAGCGCCCGGCCAACCGCCACCGCCTCCTCCGGCTTGAGGCCGCGCAGGATGGCGACCAGACCACGCCTGAGCTTTGGGAAAGGTGCGGTCCGGTTCATGCGATAACTCCGTTGCTGGCGATCATACCTTGTCGATCAGTCAAGTTCGGCCGATCATGCCATTTTCACGCGCGGCTTCGATCAGGCCGGCACGCACCGCCTCGTCCGCGTCGACGGCCCTGACCGCAAGCCCGGCCAGGCCAAGAGCCTCAGTATAAAGCGTACCCAGTGCACCGGAAGCAATCAGCACGACGGGCGCGGCATTTGCGCCATAGCGGCGGTTTGCCGAGGCGATCTCGCCGCCGATCAGCAGGCCGGAGAGACAGGCCGCGGCATCGTCAGGCTTCAGATCCTGCAGCAGGCCGGCGGCGCGGATGGAAAACAGTTTGGACGTGACATCGCCACCCTCGGCCAGCGCCTTGCGGCACCAGTCCTGGAAAAACGGATTGTCCGATGTGACCGGCTTCGGCTGCTCGCCCAGCGAATGACGCAGGATCGAATGCGCGGCCAGCACCGAAAACAGTTCGCCGGTCGGCCAGGTGCCGAAACCGGCGACCGTGCCGTCCTCGACCAGCACCCATTTCGAATGCGTGCCCGGCATGCAGACGAGCTGGCGACCCTTTGCCGGCAAACCAGCGCCGGCAAGCTGGGTTTCCTCGCCGCGCATGACATCCGGCGCGTCGATCTGGCGCTGGGCGAGCCCCGGCACGATGCGGATGTCGCGATGCTGACCGGGAACTTTGGCGGCGCCGGCAAGGATGGCATTGAGCGGCGACGGCACGGTGACGTAGGGCGCCTCGAGCCAGCCCTGGCGGGAGCCGGCCATGCCGCAGATGATGACGGGCAGCGCTTCGGGCGCACCCAGGGCCGCCAGATGGCCTTCGAGAATTGTCGAAAAGCCCTTCTGCTGCGCGGTGATCAGCCCGTCATCGCCGCGGCGTTCGGCAAGAACCTTTCCGGCGGCGTCGACCAGCCAGACCCGCATGCGGGTGGTGCCCCAGTCGACGGCGGCGACAGCAGGCACCTTGCTTGCCGGAACCTGGCTCACAGGAAGCCTCCATCTACGATCAGCATCTGCGCGGTCAGCATGCGCGAGGCATCCGACGCCAGGAACAGCACCGTTCCGACGATGTCTTCGGGCAGCATCACCTGCTTGATGCACTGCTTGGCAACATGGGCGGCGAGCGCCTGTTCGGTCACCCAGAGCTCCTTCTGACGCTCAGTGATGACCCAGCCAGGTGCGATGGCGTTGACGCGAATGCCGTCCACGCCAAGCTTGCCGGCGAGGCCCTTGGTGAGGCCAAGGATACCGGCCTTGGCGGCGGTGTAGGCCGGCATGTCGGGGTGATTGATCAGGTAGGATGTCGAGGTGAAGTTGATGATCGAGCCGCCGCCGGCCCGCCTCATGCCTGGCGCCACCGCTTGCGCGGTGAAGAAATGCGGCCTGAGATTGATGGCTTGGTTGTTGTCCCAGAACTCGACCGTCACGTCTTCGACGGCGTGGCGTTCGTCCCACGCGGCATTGTTGACGAGCACGGTAACATCGCCATGCGCCGCGGCAGCGCTGGCGGCTGAAGCGCGCAGCGCCTCGACGTCGCGCAGATCGGTCTTGAAGTAGAGCGGCCGAAAGCCGGTGTCCTTTTCGACGCGATCGGCAAGTGCCGTGCTCGGGCCATCGGCGATGTCGATGAAGGCGACTTTCGCGCCCTGGCGAACGAAGCCTTCGGTCAACGCCGCGCCAATGCCGGAGCCGCCACCGGTGATCAGCACCGAGGCTCCCCTAAGGTCGGCAAAATCCGCCGATGGCATCATATCTGTTCTCTCCCAGCCTGATCGGCGCGCATCCTAGCCAGACACGTCGTGTGGGCAAGGGCGAAACGTCGGATTTGCGGGCATATGTCAGACAAAACGACAATGCGCCGCACCGGGTATGCGGTGCGAATGCTGACGGCGTCGAGCTCGCCGGTCAGACTGCCTTGGCGTGCGAGGCGCCGCGATAGGAATCGCGGAGGTAGCCGAGCGTGGCGTCGGCATCGGCCGGCCTGCCGAACAGATAGCCCTGGCCACCGGCGCAGCCGAACTGGACGAGGCGGTCGGCCTGCGCTTCCTGTTCGATGCCTTCGGCGACGACGTCCATGCCGAGCCCCTCGCACATTGCGAGAATAGCGCGGATGATGTGTTCGGACGGACGGTCGTCGAGAATGGAGGAGACGAAGGCGCGGTCGATCTTGAGCTTGTCGAAATGGAATTCGCGCAACCGCCCGAGCGAGGACTGGCCGGTGCCGAAATCGTCGAGCGAGACGCGGATGCCGACGCGGCGCAGATCCTCGACGATCTTCTCGGCCGAGGCCGGGTCGTTCATCAGGCCGGTCTCGGTGATCTCGATCTCCAGCCGGCGGGGGTCGAAACCGCTGCGGTCGAGGATGGCCAATATGTGCAGGCCGGTGTTCTGGTCGACGAGCTGCGAGGGCGACAGGTTGAAGGACAGGAACAGGTCCTTCGGCCAGCTGCGCGCGGCTTCGGTCGCCTTGCGCAGCACCAGCTGCGACAGCGGGCCGATGATGCCGCGCTCCTCGGCGATGGGGATGAAGACCGTCGGCGGCACCGAGCCGAGGTCGCGATCGGTCCAGCGCGCCAGCGTCTCGAAGCCGATGGTGCGGCGGGTGTTCAAATCGACGATGGGCTGAAAATGCGGCTCGACCTCGCCGGCGGAGACGGCGCGGCGCAGCGCCTGCTCGATGCGGGTGACGCGCTTGGCGGCTTCCTCCATCTCGCGGGTGTAGACGACAACCCGGCCGCGGCCCGAACGCTTGGCATGATAGAGAGCCGTTTCGGCCTTGTTGACCAGAATTTCCGTGGTTTCGTCGCCCGAATAGAACAGCGAGCAGCCAACCGAGGCCGAAAGCCTGGCGGTGCGTTCGCCGACATCATAGGGCGCCGAAAGGATCTCGATCAGCATGCGCGACTTTTCAGCCGCGGCGTCTTCTGAGAACACCATCGGATAAAGGAAGGCGAATTCGTCGGCGCCGATGCGACAGACGGTGGAATAGCTGTCCATCGAGGCGCGCAGCCGCATCGCCACCTGGATCAGGATATCGTCGCCGGCTTTGTGTCCGAACAGGTCGTTGATCGGCTTGAAGCCATCAAGATCGAGAATGCCGACGGTGAACGGCGCCGGGTCCTCGGACCGATCGCTGATCAGCCGGTCGACCTTGTCGAAGAAGCGGCGGTGATTGCCAAGTCCGGTCAACGGATCCGTGAAGGCCTGATCCGAGCTTTCCCTGCTTGCCTGCCCGGTGCCAAACGTCGTTTGCATCGGTGTCCCTGTTTTGAATATCGGAATTTATATCCAGACTGGCAGCAAACCCTTTAGGAAACGTATCGCGAAATCGATTTTTTCGTCGAAAAGGGCCGCCTATGGCATGAAATGTCCGCCCCTTTTCAGGGACGGATGCCTCAGGCACCTTGCCGGACACGATAGAGTTCGACGGGGGCTCCCTTGGTCTCCATTACCGGCTCGAGCCATTCCGGCACATTGTCGTGCATCAGCCCGGCGAGAAAACCTTGCGGCGCCCTGGCGGCGAGAAGCTCGCTTTCCGGGCTGCCGCGGCACAGCGCCACCAGGCCGACATGGTGCGCCGCCACGATTGTCCTCGCGTCAGCGGCCGATCCCAGGAAGGCATCGAGCGCAAGCAGGTCGCCGGCGATGTTGCGATGATAGGGTCCGGCGAAGACGCGATGGCCGGAATAGGCCAGGATCGGCGAGCCAAGGTTGGAAACGGCGAGCACGGTGGTGTCGGGTTGCCTGGCAAGTGGTGCAAAGGATGCCTTGCTCTCGCAGGCGGTATCGGTGGTGCCGTCCTTGGCCGCCACCGTGCTGCCCTCGAAGGCTACCGACGTCGCCGCCGCCGCGCCGACCCAGACAACATTCACCGACGCCAGCCAGACAGCGGCCATGCGCAGCGAAACGCTTCGCGAGGGGCTGGTTCTGGCGCGTTCGCGCCATGTGGCGACCCATGCCGACAGCGGGATGACGGCAAAGGCGAGGGAGAAGCTCGAACCGCGCACCTGCCAGGCGCTAACGATGAACGCCACAACAAGCAGCGTGCCGACGAGGCTGTCCTGCCGCCGCCAGGGTCCGCGCCGGAGCCGAAGCGCCATCAGGGCGATCGCCAGCAGCGGCGTGACATAGCGCGCCACCACCCGAGCCGGATCATAGACGACGAGTTTGTACAGCGACTGCGCCTCGTCGATGTGGTCGAGCCACAATTCCTTGAGGCGCGGATCGAGGTTCGCATAGGGAGCTGCCAGGCATTGCGGGAACAGTGCCGCCACGACAGCGGCCAACACTACGGCAAGCAGGCCGAGCGAGATCAGCCGACGACGATGCGTGCGGCTGGCCGCCTCGACCGAAACGATGGTCGCAAGGCCGGTTCCGGCGAATGCCGCGACGACGAACTGCACGGTCGAGAAGGCATCGCATTGCGCCTGGCCCCAGGCCGATGGCGCAATGGTGGTGACGAACACCAGCGCCGAGACGCCGGCAAGGCCGATGCCGAAATCCCGGGCGATCCGCCATTCGCCGCCTAGGTCGACGACAAACAATATCGCCATGCAGGCGCCGATGGTGGCGACATAGGGAGCGGTCTCCATGCCGACGGCCAGCGTCAGCGCCGCGCACAGGCCCGAAAACAGTGCCGCCCACCGCCGTGCGGGTGCCTCGAGCAGCAAGCTCAGGCTGGCCATGGTCAGCGTCAGCTGGACATTGTGATGATCGAGCGCGCCCGGCGAAAAGACGCCGATGAAATGCAGCGCCGCGGCGCCGATGACGATAGCAGGCAGCATGGCACCTTCACCGGCGAAGCTGCGGGCGGCGCGGGCGGTGTAAAACACCGCCACACAGAAGAGCAGCGCCGGCCACAACACTTGCACGACGTTTTCGGCGACTGCCATGCTGCCGGTCAGAGCCGACACGGCAAGGATGATGGTGGCGATCGGCGCATCGACCAGCCGCGACCAGTGCATGACGAAGCCGCCTTCAAGCCCCATCCTGTATTGATGCAGATCGAACCAGCCCTGGCCGGCCAGCATGTCGCGCACCTCGACCATGCGCAGCAGGCTGTCATTATCGCCGCCGGCATTGCTCAGTTCGGGGAAGCCGGCAAAGGCGTTGATGGCCAATGCCACCAGCGTGGCGAGCAGCGCCAGCATGAGGTCGGTTCGCCAGGCGCGCGCATCCCCTTTGGAAAGCATCGCGGTGCGGGCAATGGTCATGGGGATGGGCTTTCGGCCTGTGTTGATCGGCGCAGGCTAGCGGTGGTCGCTTCACAAAGTGTAAAGCCGGTCGCAAAAATCACCGTGTTTGAGCATGATCTTTCCGAAAACCGGCTTCGGGATCAGGCTCTAATCGCGCACCGGAAACACCCAGAGCGACGACAGAACGTAGCTCACCGTGCTGGCCGCGACTGTCGTCAGCGCCGACATGGCAAGCGGCGACATGCCGAAACGCGCGACCGCGACATGCGACACCAGGCCCGAAAACAGCGCGCATCCGACCTGCAGCGCAAGATAGCGCGGCATGGCGCGGGCGTGATCGTGCTGGCCGCCGAAGGTCCAGCCGCGCTGTGCGCCATAGGCAACAACGAAGGCGATCGCATAGGCGATGAGACTGCCGACGAAAGGCGAAAGGCCCAGCGAAACCAGCAGCCACGACAGAGTGAACAGCAGCAATGCGGCCGCGACGCCGACGGTCACAAACCGGAACAGGCGCGTCTGCACAAAGGCTGGCAGCGCTTCGTTCATGCTTCGCGCGCCGGCTGACCATCGGCTGGCAATTCACCAGACTGGCCGGCTTTCAGCCGCTTGACCGGTATTTCCAGGACGCCAAGCAGGAACGCCGAGAAGAAGGCCTGGAACGAAATGACGATCAGGCTGAGGCCGAGCACGACGATGCGCGGTATCTCGGAATCGTTGAGTGGGCCGAAGCCGAGATGCGCCCAGCGCGCCACGGCATAGAAGAAGAACAGCGCGCCGCCGGCAAAGCAGATGCCGGCATTGGCGGCCAGACGGTCGGTGCTGATGGTTCTGGCCAGCCAGCCGGAACGGTGGCTTGGCGGCAGAATGCCGGTGATCTCGGCATAATAGCGCGAAATGGCGCCGAAGGTGATGAGCTGGACGCCGGTGACGACCATGAAACAGGCGGCGACGAAGGTGTTGAGGTCGAGCGACAGATTGTCGATCACCCGCAGCGGCCCGAACACCAGCAGTGCCGCAAACAGGAGGCCAAGGCCGCCGAGCACCGCGCCCGGGATGAAGAACATCCAGCGCGGATTGTAGACCAGCAGGAACTTCAGATGCCGCCAGCCGTCGCGCCAGGTCCTGAGATGCGGCGGCCGACTGCGGCCGTCGGGCTTCAGCGTGGTCGGCACCTCCTCGATGCGCAGGCCGGCCAGCGCGCCGCGCACCACCATCTCCGAGGCGAATTCCATGCCTGTCGTCTGCAGGTCGAGCTTGCGGATGCTTTCGGCATTGAAGCCGCGCAGGCCGCAATGGAAATCGCCGGTCTTGATGCGGAAGAACAGACGGCCGACAAAGCTCAGCACCGGATTGCCGAGATAGCGGTGCAACGGCGGCATGGCGCCGGGCTCGATGCCGCCCTGGAAGCGGTTGCCCATGACCAGGTCGGCGCCGTCGCGCAGCCGCGCCACGAAGGCTTCCAGCGCGCCGAAATCATAGCTGTCGTCGGCATCGCCCATGATGATGAAGCGACCCTTGGCGGCGACTATGCCGCCGAGCAGGGCCGCGCCATAGCCCTTCTGGGGCACCGGCACGACACGGGCGCCGATCGCGGTGGCGATGTCCTGCGATCCGTCGCTGCTGCCATTGTCGGCGATCAGCACCTCGCCCGAAATCCCTGATTTGTCGAGAAAGGCCTTCGCCTTGCCGATGCAGACGGCGAGCGTCTCGGCCTCGTTGAGGCACGGCATGAGGATGGTGAGTTCGAGTTCCCTGGCCGAGGCGGCGCGGATGGCGGTGACGGCGTTCATGGTCGTTGTTCCATCGAGGGCCCTGCGCGGACGCATCTCCGGCGGGCAATTCGGCGCTTACCCTTGCACGGCAAGGCTTAAGAAAACGATGACGCGCAGCCTCGCCTTGTCTTCAACTGGCCGGTTGCGGCGCGCTGATGCCAATCTTCAAAATGTGGCGATTGGCAGACGCACGGCGAGGCTGTACAGGCAAGACAGCCGCCCATCGCGCTGCCGGAGACCTGCCATGAAGTTGAAGATCGCCGTCCAGATGGACCATATCTCCACCGTTTCGATCGCCGGCGACACCTCGTTTGCGCTGTCGCTGGACGCGCAGCGGCGCGGCCATCAGCTCTTCCACTACACGCCGGACCGGCTGTCGATGCGCGACGGCAAGGTGTTCGCGCGCATCGAGGAAATGCAGGTGCGCGACGAGAAGGGCAACCATTTTTCACTGGGCGACAAGGTGCGCACGGATCTCGCCGAAATGGACGTCATCCTGCTGCGCCAGGATCCGCCCTTCGACATGAACTACATCACCACGACGCATATTCTCGAGCGCATTCACCCGAAGACGCTGGTGGTCAACGACCCGGCCTGGGTGCGCAACAGCCCGGAAAAGATCTTCGTCACCGAATTCCCGGACCTGATGCCGGAGACGGTGATCACGAAGGATCCGCTGGAAGTCGCGGCCTTTCGCAAGGAATTCGGCGACATCATCGTCAAGCCGCTCTACGGCAATGGCGGCGCCGGTATCTTCCATCTGCACGAGGCCGACCGCAACCTCGCCTCGCTGCTCGAAATGTTCGGCCAGATGTTCCGCGAGCCCTATATCGTGCAACGTTATCTCAAGGACGTGCGCAAGGGCGACAAGCGTATCATCCTGATCGACGGCGAGCCGGTGGGCGCCATCAACCGGGTGCCGGCCGAGCACGATTCGCGCTCCAACATGCATGTCGGCGGCCGCGCGGAGAAAACCGAGCTGACGGCGCGCGAACGCGAAATCTGCGCCCGCATCGGCCCGTCGCTGAAGGCGCGCGGTTTTATCCTGGTCGGCATCGACGTCATCGGCGACTACATGACCGAGATCAACGTGACCTCGCCGACGGGCGTGCGCGAGGTCAGGCGTTTTGGCGGCGCCGATATCGCCAGCCTGTTCTGGGACGCGGTCGAGGACAAACGGAGAAAATAGGACCCTAAGCCGGTTTGGCGTACTGCTCGGCGCTCATGACTTCGATGCACACGAACCGCTCTTTGCCTTCCACCCAGGCGTCGTGGCCGGGCGGAATTGTATAGGACGTGCCCTGCTCGAACGTTTTCTGGGTGCCGTCATTCATCTTGACGGTGATGGTTCCGGACACGACGTAGCCGACATGCGAGACCTGACAGCTGTCCGTCTTGACGACCGGCTTTACACATTCGGACCATTTCCATCCTGGCTCCATGTTGAGCCGCCCGAGTGTAAAGCCGGGAAGCCGCACCACTTCGACGCGTGTCTTGTTGGGCGAGCGAACTTCATCCGGGTTGTTGTGAGACTTGGATGCCAGTTTCGTGACGTTCATTGCACCTTCGGCCATGTCATCCTCCCTACGCTTGACGCGGAGCCTGACGCTGCGATTGTCGGAACCGCGGCCGGATTCATATCACGTTTGGAGCCAATCTATAAGCGATTGCTAAAATAGCGATATCGACTCCTTGGCTCTGACGCCTCAGTTCGGCGCGTGGCCTTCGAGGTGCGAGGGCGCTAGGCGATTGTGGTAGATCAGCCACCAAAAGGCGTAGCCGTCTTTTGTGAAATCACGGTTGGTTCTTCAAACGGACACCGCACGTTTCCATACATTAGGCGGCGCTTAAGCTGCCGGAGAATGGCCGGCGCAGGGCGCTGCATTGCCGCCCCACAGCGTCTAGATCACGAAGAAATCGTCCGCGGTAAGCCATGTGCCCGGACTTACGGCGGCGAACTTGACGGCCGCCGCGCCGCCCGCCCCGTCCACGTCGAACAGCAGATCGCCTGTCGCGTCGTCGTAAATGATGTGGTCGCTGTCATCGATGGCCGTCTTGCCTATCGCGAAGACCGCGCCGAAAAGCGGGCCGGCCGACAGCCCGACGAATACGGAGCTGTCCAGCCGGAACACATCATCTTGCGCATTGAAGTCGGCGATGCTGTCGTAATTCGCCGGTCCAAGCGCGTCGAACACGAAGACATCCCTGCCGGCGTCGCCGGCCAGCCGGTCGCGGCCGACACCGCCATTGAGGATGTCGTCGCCAGCGCCGCCCCGCAGGTCGTCGGAGCCGGCGCCGCCATCGAGGAAATCGTCGCCCGCGTCACCGCGAATGCCGTCGGTGCCCGCACCGCCGCTGATCTCGTCATTGCCGGCGTCGCCCTTCAGCCAGTCGGTCCCAGCGCCGCCGATGATCGTGTCGGCGCCGGCACCGCCGAACAGCTGGTCGTGGCCGGCACCACCGTCGAGTGTATCGTTGAACGAGGTGCCGGTGATGCGGTCGCCACCACCCAGCCCGTCGATGATCACCGCACGATCGTAGTTTCCATAGCTCACGATGTTCGTGGCGTCGGTCAGCGTGATGGATTCGGCCGGTGGTGTGACCGTGATCGTGATCGTCGCCACATTGCTGTTGCCCTGGCCGTCCGTGGCGTAGACCGTAAAGCTGTCGGTGCCGACGAAGCCGGCCTCGGGCGTGTAGTCGAACAGATTTCCGCTCAGAAAGTCTGTGTGATAATGCAGGCTGGTGCCGACGTGACCTTGGTGAAACGGGTAGTAGTTGCCGTCGAAACGCGTGCTCTGCTCAAAACTGCCGTGATCCGGTCCGTCCAGGACGACAAAGCTCAAGAGATCGTAGTCGGCATCGGCCACGCTGAATTTGACGTCGTCGAGAAATTGCCCCTGCGAAACCGACACATTCAGATTGGCGGCCGTGGGCGCATGATTGACGAAGGTGTCGGGCTGAAGCGTACCGTCTTCCAGGATGATCCGATGCAGGCCGTACTGCGTGTTTTCGCCGCCGAAATAGTCGTTCGCCCCGATCCATGTCACCGTGATTGTGTCTGGGTTGGCGGCGTTGACCGAGACGATCCGGGCCGACAGGAAGGCCGCCTGGTCGGACACGGTGCGGATGAAATTGCCTTCATTGTCGAAGACCTGCGTTTCCACCGTCGTCCAGGTCTCGGTCCTGCCCTCATGGGTGAAGCTGGTGATGGTAAAGAAGCCTTCGAAGACATCGACCGAAGCCAGATCGATCCCACCGAACGGGAAATCCGGCTTTGCCCCTATCGGTCCGATGACATCGCCGTCGGTTTCCGCAATGCTGAAAAGGACCGCGTTAGGGCTTGGATTGGGATTGTCGGGTTCTTTCCATACGGTGAGTTCACTGCCATTGCTTAAGGTCGGCATCCTTGTCTTCCTCGCCTTTGCGCCTGGACGCTCTGCGGATGTCCCCCGATTCCAACATAACATGGTATGCGGGCCGGATCGGTGACAAACCCCTTCGCCTTTCTCCATGTGGTTAATTCCGTCTCGGACGGGGACAGTTCTATGGAGTTCTGCGCACTGCCGTGACATTCGTCGGGAGGCGACAGCGACCCTATGTTCCTGTAATGTTCTTGATCAATTCAGAAATCTGTGCTTGTCTTGTCTGACGTCGCTCACGGCCTGATTGCACTGGCTTAGAGCGAGTCAGGTCCGGGGGCAGAGCAAAGATGGTGGCGCGGGTTCGCACGGTGGCTTTCCAGGGCATCGAGGCCGTGCCGGTCGATGTCCAGGTGATGATCGCGCCGGGCAAGGTCAACATGCATATCGTCGGCCTGGCCGACAAGGCAGTGGCCGAAAGCCGCGAGCGGGTGCAGGCGGCACTCCATGCGTCGGGCCTGTCGATGCCGTCGAAGAAGGTGACGGTCAATCTGGCGCCGGCCGACCTGCCCAAGGAAGGCAGCCACTACGACCTCCCCATCGCGCTCGGCCTGATGGCCGCACTTGGCGCCATTCCAGGCGACATGCTGGCCGGCTATGTCGTGCTTGGCGAATTGTCGCTCGACGGCACCATTGCCACGGTGGCCGGCGCGCTGCCGGCGGCGATCGGCGCCAATGCCGAGGGGAAAGGCCTGATCTGCCCGTTCGGCTGCGGACCGGAAGCGGCCTGGGCGGGCAAGGATTTCGACATTCTGGCGCCGGGCAGCCTGATCGCGATCGCCAATCATTTTCGCGGCACGCAGGTGCTGTCGCGACCGGAGGCCGGCATCCATGCCTCGGCGCGCGACCTGCCCGACCTCTCCGACATCAAGGGCCAGGAGACCGCCAAGCGAGCCCTGGAAGTGGCGGCGGCCGGCGGCCACAACCTGCTGATGGTCGGCCCTCCAGGCTCGGGCAAATCGATGCTGGCGCAGCGGCTGCCGTCGATCCTGCCGCCGCTGGCGCCGAAGGAGCTTTTGGAAGTCTCGATGATCGCCTCGGTGGCAGGAGAACTCGGCGAGGGCAAGCTGACCGACCGGCGGCCGTTCCGCGCCCCGCACCATTCGGCCTCGATGGCGGCGATGGTCGGCGGTGGCCTCAGGGCACGGCCGGGCGAGGTGTCGCTCGCGCATCACGGCGTGCTGTTTCTCGACGAGTTTCCCGAATTCACGCCGCAGACGCTTGATGCGCTGCGCCAGCCGCTGGAGACCGGCGACTGCATGATCGCGCGCGCCAACCACCGCGTCACCTATCCGGCGCGCATCCAGCTGGTGGCGGCGATGAACCCGTGCCGCTGCGGCATGGCCGGCGAGCCCGGCTATCGCTGCCTGCGCGGCGAGCGCTGCCGCACCGACTACCAGGCGCGCATTTCCGGCCCGCTGCTCGACCGCATCGATCTCCGCATCGAGGTGCCGGCGGTCTCGGCCAGCGATCTGATCCGGCCGGACCGGGCGGAGAAGAGTGCTGCCGTGGCGCTGCGCGTCGCCCGCGCCCGCACCATCCAGCGCGAGCGTTTCGAGCGGCTGGGCGCTACCCTCGCCACCACCAACGCGCATTGCTCGCCTTCCGTCATCGAGGAGATCGCCATGCCGGATGCCGCTGGGCTGTCGCTGCTGAAAGATGCCAGCGAGAAACTCGGCTTTTCGGCGCGTGCCTATCACCGGGTGCTGAAGGTCGCGCGCACGCTGGCCGACCTCGAAGCCAGCGAGACCGTCGGCCGCATCCATCTGGCCGAGGCGATTTCCTACCGCATGATGTCGGAGCGGGTCGCGCAGGCGGCGTAGACTCCAAGGCTGTCGCATATTACTTCTACAGCAGTCGAATCGTGCACTTACGCGACATCATCAGTCAAATGCGTCGAGGGAAGAGATGGTCGGTCAAGGTCTTGTGTTCCTATCGCATTGGTCGGGTGACGCGCCGATAGTACAAGAACTTCACAGAGTTCTTGACCGCTCGCGAGCATTCCTCGACGTTCGCTCTATGAATGCAGGTAACAATAACTTAAGCGAGATGCAGACAGCCGTTGAAGAGGCCGCTGTCTTTGTATTCGTTATATCTCCCGGCGTACCAGAGAATTGTTTTTCATTCTTTGAGGCTGATTGCGCAAGACATAAAAAGATCCGAGACAAGGACCTGCAGGTACTTGTTTGGCCAATTCAAGGTGCGTCTTTTCGAGACGCACCCTCCTGGATGCAACAATATTTTGCGATACCTAAGGAATATACTGTCGCGGACGTTGGCAGAGAAATCAGACGGCTTGCGGGAGATTTTTTACACTCCAAGGAGTTAATCTCACCTGAATACTACTATGGTCGGGAGGATGAAGAGCGCAGAACTATAATCGATATAAATAGTCGGATAGCGAAATCTGGACGCCCTGTAAACGCGATGTTTGTAAGCGGATTTACCGGCCTTGGCCGGCGTAGCTTTACAAGAAATCTCTTGAAGGGTCACTATCCGGCGTTACGAAGAAATATTGTGCATTTCGATCTATCTGATTCGGCCGAAGCTGTTGACCTATATCTAGCGGTAATGGCCGACCTCTCGAATGGCCTCTCCTTGGCTAGGATTGCGGATCTTCGAGATCATTTTCCGACATCTCCCGATCAACAGGCAGAACTCATATTATCGTGCCTTAGCCATTGGATGGCGCTGAAACTTCCTATTGTGATCCAGATGCGCTGGGGACTTCTCGATGGCAACGGCAACGTCGCGTTGTGGTGTGCAGCACTTCTAAAACTTCTTGATCAGCGAGAGAGCGGGGGACTTCTAGCTCTTATCTCTGGACGCCGTCCACGGCCCGAAAGTTTGATGGCTTTTAGGAACGTAATAGGTGTCCAGATACGCCCCCTAGATGACATCTCGATCAATTTTATTCTTTCCAAACTCATCTCGGCCGAACTGTATAACCCCGTCCTAATAGACCGCTTGGCTACTTTGGTTGGTGGCCATCCAGAGACGGCGCATCAGGTCGCTTATTTGGTAAATCAGGGCCGCTCTATCGATACCATATTGACCAACCGATCACTTATATATTCGTTTAAAGATAAGGTTTTAGAAGACCTTCTTTCTCCTGGCTTTTTGAGCGAAGCGCATCGAATAATCCTACAATTATATGCTGGTATCCGCAGATCGACACCTCGACGATTGCAGACGTCTTGGATTTTTCCAATGTGCAAGAATTGATTGAGATCCTTTGGGAATTGACCGACTATTCGCTTCTGGATCGTTCCGAAAATGATACATTTATCGTTAATCGCGTGGCAGCGTCACGTTGCTACGCCAACCCGAGATATTGCCGAAGACGGTAAAAGAGCGACTGGTTAGAAATGTACAAAGCCTTTTAGGACGGGACGACATACTGCCGGAACAGATCGAGTCGATCCTTTTGACAATTACCGGTTCGGAAGGCGAACTTCCCCCGCTTTTGAAACTCGCGCTTACCCCTTCAACACTATATGGCGTCGTTGAGCGACACTATCTACGTGGCAGAGGTTCGGATAATCGGGCCGAACTTGAGCGAAACATGCGCATCGCAGCTCAACTCGCGCCTATCTCTCTATCACTGTCCGCGAGCGCCGATCTATTGGAGTCAATTTTATTTTATGGGGCAGATGCCCTCGTGCGGATAGGCCAAGACCCTGAGCCGCTTGCGATCGAAATGGAGAAGCGTGGGTTTGCTTCAGTTCATCTCATTCGAGGGAGCGCTAAGTACCACAGGGAAGGCGACGACCTTGGGGCGATAAGAGAATTGCGGAGTGCGCTCTCCCGCAAAAAGTTTCGACGCCGTGTAATCAGAATGTTGGCACGTATTCAAATGCGCGCTGGACACGCTTCCGACGCGCTTGAAACCCTGAACTATCTTAGCGAACAAGAGCTGTTTAAGGACTCCGGCTTTTTAGTCTTAAAAATACGGGCACTTCGCGCCACACGTAATCATGCAGAAGCGGATCGTCTGGAGGCGAGATTGAGGGAGGTCGGAGACGACCACGGCGACTTATTCGTGTTTGAGGCCACTCGGCTAATTAAGAAAGGCGATTACTCAGCCGCGCTCCGGATGGTGGACCGGGCTTTGAATGCACCCAAAGTGAATAAGCATCCGATCTTAACTTTGCGATGTTCTATTGAGCTAATGATGGGCGACGCCTCTAATCTTTCATCTGCTTGCGCGTTAGCTGAGGGAGCAGGCCGCTTAGATGATGCGTGTGAGCTTCGGGCACGCGCTGCCCTCATCCGAGGTGACTGGCGTGAGGCTGAAAAGGAGCTCGAGAATGTCCGTCTCGTTACTTGGTACACACTTCAGATTGAGCTTCAAGCTGTGGATCGGAAACTTACCGACCCTCTCATAAAGCGCGATGCCGTTGAACTATCCAAGTGCTCGACGAGACGTGAGGACATACTGAGGCGAATGCTATCAGCCGGCGAGATAAGGTTTTAATTTAGAACGATGTCGGTGTAGGTGTTCAGGGATGCGAAGCGCGTTCCGTGCCTAACCCTTTATGGCTCGCGCGCCTTCAGCTCCAGCCGCCGCTTATGCAGCACCGGTTCGGTGTAGCCGTTGGGCTGGACGCTGCCCTTGAACACCAGGTCGCAGGCGGCCTGGAAGGCGACGGAGTTGTCGAAGTCGGGCGCCATCGGGCGGTAGTGCGGATCGCCGACATTCTGGCGGTCGACGATGGCCGCCATGCGCTGCAGCGAATCCATCACCTGGATGCGCGAGCAGACAGCGTGGCGCAGCCAGTTGGCGATGTGCTGCGAGGAAATACGCAGCGTGGCGCGATCCTCCATCAGGCCGACATCGTTGATGTCTGGCACTTTCGAGCAGCCGACGCCTTCCTCGATCCAGCGCACGACATAGCCCAGAATGCCTTGCGCGTTGTTGTCGAGCTCGCGCTGGATCTCGTCGGGCGTCCAGTTCGGACGCACCACCACCGGCACCGACAGGATGTCGTCGAGCTTGGCCTTGGGCCGGCTCTTCAGCGCCGCCTGCACGGCATGGACATCGACCTTGTGGTAGTGCGTGGCGTGCAGTGTCGCCGCCGTCGGCGATGGCACCCAGGCAGTGTTGGCGCCGGCCTTGGGATGGGCGATCTTCTGTTCCAGCATCGCCGCCATCAGATCGGGCATCGCCCACATGCCCTTGCCGATCTGGGCGTGGCCGGCCAGCCCGCATTCGAGCCCGGTGTCGACATTCCAGGCCTCGTAGGCGGAGATCCAGGCGGCCTGCTTCATGTCGCCCTTGCGCAGCATCGGGCCGGCTTCCATCGAGGTGTGGATCTCGTCGCCGGTGCGGTCGAGAAACCCGGTGTTGATGAACACGACGCGGTCTTGTGCCGCGCGGATCGCCTCCTTGAGGTTGACGGTGGTGCGCCGCTCCTCGTCCATAATGCCCATCTTGATGGTGTTCTTGGCCATGCCGAGCAGCGCCTCGACGCGATCGAAAATCTCGACGGCGAAGGCGACCTCTTCCGGCCCGTGCATCTTGGGCTTCACCACATACATCGAGCCGGCGCGGGAGTTCTTGCGGCGGCCGTTCGGACCGACATCGTGCAGCGCGATCAGCGCCGTCATCGCCGCATCCATGATGCCTTCCGGCACCTCGTTGCCGTCGCGGTCTGTGATCGCCGGATTGGTCATGAGGTGGCCGACATTCCTGACCAGCATCAGCGAGCGGCCGGGCAAGGTCAGCTGGCCGCCATTGGGCGCGGTGTAGGACCGGTCGGGATTGAGTTTGCGGGTAAAAGTCTTGCCCGCCTTGGTGATCTCTTCGGCCAGGTCGCCCTTCATCAGGCCGAGCCAGTTGCGGTAGACGACGACCTTGTCGTCGGCATCCACCGCGGCGACCGAATCCTCGCAGTCCTGGATGGTGGTGAGCGCCGATTCCAGCACGACATCGGCGATGCCTGCCGGATCGGTGCGGCCGATCTGGTTGGCGCGGTCGATTGATATTTCGATGTGCAGGCCGTTCTTGACCAGCAGGACGGCTTCAGGGTTTTCGGCATCGCCGCGATAGCCGGCAAACTGTTTGGGATCGGCCAGCGTGGTGCCGCCGGCACCGGAGCCGAGCCGCAAGGTGGCGCCCAAGACGGTAAGCCCGTTGACGCCGGCCCATTTGCCCAAAGTGAGCGGCACCGACTCGTCGAGAAAATTCTTGGCCCAGGCGACGACCTTGGCGCCGCGCGCCGGGTTGAAGCCCTTGCCCTTTTCGGCGCCGCCGCTCTCGGCAATGGCATCGGTGCCGTAGAGCGCATCATAGAGCGAACCCCAGCGCGCATTGGCGGCATTCAGCGCATAGCGCGCGTTCATCACCGGCACCACCAGCTGCGGCCCGGCGACGACAGCGATTTCCGGGTCGACATTGTCGGTCGAGACGGAGAAGGCTGGCCCTTCGGGGACGAGATAGCCGATCTCCCGGAGGAAGCTCTTGTAGACCTCCATGTCGACCGGCGCGCCATTGTCGCGGTACCAGCGGTCGATCTGTTCCTGGATGGCATCGCGTTTGGCGAGCAGCGCCCGGTTCTTCGGGGCGAGATCATGGACGATGGACGAGAAACCGCTCCAGAAAGCGTCGGCCGCAATGCCGGTGCCGGGCAGCGCTTCGTTGACGACAAAGTCATGAAGCGCGCGGGCAATCTGCAATCCGGCGATCTCGATGCGATCGGTCATCAGGGCTTCTCCAGATGAAAGGCTTTGCGGCCTTTGGCATGTCAGGGATGAAGGGTCAATTCAGCTTAGGGTGAAGGTGGGGATTTTGGGCGGTTGGCGAAGGCGGTGGCGACAGCGTCCTTCGCCCCGTTTACGGGGAGAAGATGGCGGCAGCCAGATGAGGGGCGGCGCGGCGTTTGTTGGATGCG
This sequence comes from Mesorhizobium sp. P2_E10, assembly GCF_056404235.1. Classification (NCBI taxonomy): domain Bacteria; kingdom Pseudomonadati; phylum Pseudomonadota; class Alphaproteobacteria; order Hyphomicrobiales; family Phyllobacteriaceae; genus Mesorhizobium; species Mesorhizobium sp. P2_E10. Next base: position 125,368 of record NZ_JBFUEK010000001.1, on the reverse strand, counting down.
CGGTACCGCGAAACCGCATTGGCTGGCGCTGCCCCTCATCCGCCCTTCGGGCACCTTCTCCCCGTGAAACGGGGAGAAGGAAGAGGCGCCTAAACCGCAATCCTCGGCCTTCCCGACGCCACCGCCACCACATGCGCCTCGATGAACATGCGCTGGGCTTCGACCGTCGAGACCTTGAATTCAGTCGCGATTTCAATTTCAGCGCTGTCGGTGCCGGCATCCTTGGCCCGTCGGGCGACGATGGCGCGGACATCGGCCTCAGCCGCTGCGATCGCTTTCCCCTCGTCGGTGAAATCGCGCACGGTTTCACCGGAGGCGACACGGAATAGCCCCTCCTTGGGCTGGCTGACCCGCGCCTCGGCCGACACCCTGACCTGGCCGACGACGGCGCCGAGCGCGTTGGCGACATCGGTGTCTTCGGGCACCACGCAGTCATTGCCGACCAGTTCGGCGAGGCCGGCATAATGCAGCGGCGCCGAGGCGCCGAGGCCGATGACCGGACGGTCGAGCGCGACGCTGAGGCGAGCAATGCCGGGATGCGAATCGACGGCGCGCTGCACCAGTGCGTGCGCGACGGTCGCCGCGCCATCCAGCCCATCCTCGGCAAAGGCGGTTTCGAGAATGACCTCCGCCGACCAGCGCGTCAGCGTCACCAGCACCCGCTCGGAAATGGCCTCCGGCGAAGCGGCAATGGATTGCCCGCGGCCGTCACGCTTGCGGGCGAACAGCTCGGCGCCGAGGCGCGCCGCGACCGGGTCCCAGTTGGCCTGCTTGCCCAGCACATGGGCGGCATCCGATGGCGTGAAGCCGGCGACATGCACCAGCCCACGCGACACAAGCCGGTTGAGCGTCGCGTTCTGGGCGTTGGAGATCAGCAATTTGTCGACGGCGAGCGGCACGGCGCCGATCAGCTCGTAGAGTTTTGCCTCGGCGCCGGTAAGACCCGCCGCCAGCCGGTCCGGCACGCCGGTGCGCACCGCCAGGCGGCCATCCATGCGGCCGGGGTTTGGCGCGCGCAGCTGGCGTTCAAGCTCCGACGTCACCGCCGCGCCATGCACCATGCCGGCCAGCGCCAGCGGCACCAGGCGGCGCGGGCCGAGCAGGATTTTTGGGTTGAGCGCGCCATCCTCCAGCGCCACTTCGGAATCGCCGCCGAGGCCAAATGTGCGCATGGCCACCGCCTCGACCATGGTGCGGAAGCCACCGACGGTGGCGCCTTCCGGATCGAGCCGCGGGCGACCGCCATCGAGCACGGCAACGTCGGTGGTGGTGCCGCCAATGTCGGAGACCACGGCATTGTCCAGCCCGGTCATGTGGCGGGCGCCGACGAGGCTGGCGGCCGGACCCGACAGAATGGTCTCGATCGGCCGTTGGCGGGCAAAGGCCGCCGAGACCAGCGCGCCGTCGCCGCGCACCACCATCAGGGGCGCGACGATCTTGCGGGCGTCCAAAAATCCTTCGGTCGCCGCCACCAGCCGGTCGATCATGGAGATCAGCCTGGCGTTGAGCAGCGTCGTCAGCGCCCGGCGCGGGCCGCCGAGCTTAGCCGACAGCTCGTGGCTGGCGGTGACCGGCAGGCCGGTCTTTTCGCGGATCAGGTCGCGGGCAGCGAGCTCATGCGCCGGATTGCGGGTGGCAAAATAGGCGCAGACGGCAAAGCCCGACACCGAGGCGCCGAGTTCCGGCAGGGCGGCCTCCAGCCCGGACAGATCGAGCGTGGCCGCATTGCCGTGGACGTCATGGCCGCCTGGGCAAAAAATCACCGGGTCGGTGCCGAGCGCCGCCTTCAGCCCGTCGCGGGCAAGGTCGCCTTCGGCAAAGCCGATCATCACCAGCGCGACGCGCCCGCCCTGGCCCTCGACCAGCGCGTTGGTGGCGAGCGTCGTCGACATGGACACCAGTTTTATCGCGGCCGGGTCGGTGCCGGCCTTCTGCAGCACCGCATCGACCGCGCCGGAGATGCCGACGGCGAGATCATGCCGCGTGGTCAGCGCCTTGGCCTTGGCCAGCACCTTGCCGTGCGGCCCCTCGGCTTCCGACCACAGCACCGCATCGGTGTAGGTGCCGCCGGTGTCGATGCCGAGGAACAGGGGAAGGGGTTTGGTCTTGGCGGTCATAAAGGCGGGTCCGGAGATTTTGCGTCCCCGCCCTTAGCCGATAGCGGCCTGGGGATAAAGGCGGGAGAGATGGGCCAAGGGAGGAGTTCGATCTCCCCCCTTGTGGGGAAGATGGCCGGCAGGCCAGAGGGGGGCGCGAAGGATCGCCCACTTTGCCACGACCTAAGGCGCCTCACCGACCCCAGCAGCAATCACGATATGCTGGCAGACATTGTCGATGTCGCGGAGGACGTCGTCGTTCCAGAAGCGCAGAACGGTCCAGCCATCCTGTTCCAGACGCCCTGTCCTTGCTTCATCGCCGGCGACGGCTTCCGCATGCTGGGAGCCGTCGACCTCAACGACGAGTTTCTTGTCCGACAGGCGAAGTCGACAATGTAGCCGGCGATCGGAAATTGCCGCCGGAAGCCAAGCCCCATCAACCGGTGCGCCCGAAGCTCGTTCCAGCGCTTCAGTTCGGCATCGGTCATGACCTTGCGCATCGATCTGGCGTTTGCGCGATGTTTTGGTGGCAATGGCGTGTGGGGCATTTCGATGCTCGGTGGTTGGGGAGGTCGGCGCTCTATGGCGCCCCCCTCTGTCCTGCCGGACATCTCCCCCACGAGGGGGAGATTGGCAGCTTCGGCCTCAGCGGAAGAGACCACGTTATTTCGCCGTGACCGTGCCCTTCATCGAGCTGTGGATCGCGCAATGGAACGGGTGGGCGCCGGCGGCTGCTATCTTGACCTTCGCGCTCTTGCCGGTGGCGAGATGGCCGGTGTCGAAGGAGCCGTCGAGCGCGGTGGCGGTGTGCGTCATGGAGTCGGCATTGGTGAAGGTGATTGTGTCGCCGACGGCGGCCGAGATTTTCGACGGGCTGAATTTCATGCCCTTGATCTGGACCGCATGATTGGCGGCGTAGGCGGGCATGGCAAAGGCAAGCAGTGCAAGAACGAGCATGGTGCGCATGATGGATTTCCTCCTGAGCGCTAGACCCTCATCCTACACTAACGCTGGCGCACGGCCTTTCATGCCACGAAGCCGATCTTTTTATGCGAATTGTCACAAAACGGCTTGTTGGCCGAGTGGCCGCAGCGGCAGAGGAAAACCCGGCGTGTGCGGTCGATGGTGTGGCCGGTGCCGGTGACGATTTCGACATTGCCTTCGAGCTTGAGCGAGCCGTTGGTCGTCGGCGTGATGGTGAGCGGGCCGTCCCTCGCCTCCAGCGCCGGCGTGTCCTTCAGCGGCGGCTCGCCGGTGGCGGCGAAGCCGGCCTTGATATGGCTGTTGTCGCAGAATGGCTTGTTTTGCGAGGCGCCGCAGCGGCAGAGCGTGGCGCGGTAGAAGGTCTCGCCGTTGAGCACGATCTCGGCATGCACGGCGAGCGGGCCGTTTTCGCGGAGCCGCACGGTGTTGACCACTGGCGGCCTTTCCTGCGGCCCGCCATCCTTGCGGACATAGGTGATGGCGCCGGAAGGGCAGCTTTCGGCGATGGCCACCACCTTTTCGACGCTGGCCGCATCGGGGTGGATCCACTCGCCGGGCGCGTTGGGCACGAAGACATGCGGATTGCCCAGCACGCAGTTGCGCGAATGGATGCAGCGTTTGCCGGAAAAGCCGACGTCGATCTTGTCGCTTTGAACCACTGCCATGGGTGAGCTCCTGTTTCTTCCTTCTCCCCTTGTGGGAGAAGGTGTCGCCGAAGGCGACGGATGAGGGGTGTTCCAGAGGACACCAACGCCTCATTCCCGTCCAGCACCCCTCATCCGTCTCGGCGCTGTGCGCCGATCCACCTTCTCCCACAGGGGGAGAAGGAAGGGGCTCCGCCTCACGGCGTCAGTTCGATTTCCTCGGTCTCGCCGCCATTGCAGGTGTAGCAGCAGTCGTCGCACTTTTCCTTGTTGCCGGGGCCGACGCCCCAATAGGTTTCCTCGTCGCCGTCGACCCAGGCGCCGTAGCAGATCGACTCGCCCTCGTCGCAGGACAGCGGGATCTGCTTGGTCTCGCCGTCGTCGAGATAGAAATCCTTGCCGTCGCCCGGCCAGACATAGTCGCGGTCCTGGCTGTAGAGCTCGACGCGCATGGCGTTGGGATGGCTGTTCTTGATGGCGAAGGTGATGTCGGCGGCGTGTGCGGCCGGCGCAAACAGCGCGGCAAGCGAGAGTGCGACGACGATGCGGCGCTTGGATGTGAAAGACATGAAACCCCCTGGATGAGAATCGGCCCCCGGCCGCTGGGGGAATCATTACATGATGTGCGGGAGGGCGGAAGGGGAATTGGGATAATCCCGGGGTGATTGGCGAAGGCAGCCGAGCGCGGAATCTCCCTCCTTGAGGGGGTTGAGGTGTGGTCCGCGTAGCGGACGGAAAGCCAACTGCTTGGCTTTCCGAACGACGAAAGCCGGCAGGCCAGAGGGGGTCGGTCCGACCGGGCTCGGCCTGCTGCGGCAGATGGAGGTTGGCGCTCCACGCGAAGCGACCCCTCTGTCGCCTCCGGCGACATCTCCCCCTCGAGGGGGGAGATTGGCGCCGCGCGCTACGGCACCAGATCGATCGTCTCCGTCGTCTTCTCCACGCAGATGAAGCAGCAATTGTCGCACGGCTGATCATTGTCCGGGCCGACGCCGGCGGAGACGCTGTCATCGCCGTTGACCCAGGCGCCGTAGCAGATGTTTTCGCCCGGATTGCAGGAGATCGGCACCGATTTCTGCGAATTCGGCTCGATCATGAACACCTGGTCGTCGCCCGGCCACACCGTCTTGCGGTCACGGCTGAACAGCTCGACCGCCACCGATTGCTGCCGCAGGTTCTTCACGAAGAAGGCCATGTCGGCGGCGTGGGCGGAGGTGGTGAGGAGAAGGGCGGCGAGGGTGAGGCGAATCATGATGGCGGTCTCGGAGGTGGGGAGACTAGAGCATGGGCGGAGAGCGGGCGCGACGGTCAAAGTTTGATATCGGCGGAGGCGGTCGAGCGGGTAATCTCCCCCCTCGAGGGGGAGATGTCGCCGTAGGCGACAGAGGGGGTCGCTGCGCGTGGAGCGCCGACCTTCTTCTGCAGCAGCAGGCCGAGCCCGGTCGGACCGCCCCCCTCTGACTTGGCGGACCCGGCCCTTCGCTGTCGCTCCGGGCGTTCGTCGTTTGGAAAGCCAAGCAGTTGGCTTTCCGTCCGCTACGCGGACCACTCCTCAACCCCCTCGAGGGGGGAGATTAGCGCGTCACCTCCACATGCGGCGCCAGTCGCTGGATCGCGGCAATGATGTCGGCGCCGCTCATGTCGAGCGAGGAGACCTCCATGTGCACGGTGTTCTGGCCGAAGGGCAGCATCAGGTTGAGCGCGTTGGCCAGCGCGAATTTGATTTCGTCGGGCGGCGCCTCGGTCAGTTCGAAATTGACCATCCCCGACCCCTTGCCGGAGGTGAGGCGCACGCTCTGCACCTTGTCCCAGGGCACCAGCACGTCGCCGAGGCGACGGTCGCGAAAGCCCTTTTCGTCGAGCACGACCTTGACCGAAGTGTCGAAGGCGCCGCGCGCGAGGAAATAGCCGAAGCCGAGGAAGCCAAGCGCCAGCATCGCCACCAGCAGCACCCGCCCGCCATCGGCGCCGGTGACCAGCCCCTTGAGCGTGTAGAAGCCGAAGATCGCCGCGAACAAAAGCGCCCCGAAGGCGGAAGACATCCTGCCGGTGGGACTGTTGCGGAGTTCGACGGGGGCGGACATGCGCTCACCGTTCAGCCTTCAATAGGGTCCAGATCCAGCCGATAAAGGTCAGCACCAGGAACGGATAGCCGGCGGCGGGCAAGGGCGAGGAGGTCGGTAGCAAGGGAGCGCCCCAGAGGATTATGCCCACCGACACGGCAAACAGAAAGGCGGCAACGAGGCCGGTGAGCCGCATCCACAGAGCGAAGGTTTTTGGCGCGCTGATCAGGACAAGGGCCGCCGCCCACAGCGAAATGCCGCCGACATAGGAGGGAACGCTGGCCTCGAGGCCTGCCGCATTGCCGGCCAGGAGCAGGCTCTCGCCGGCGACGAAGGTCAGGAACCCGGCGGCGACGCAATCATTGCCCAGCCGTTGATACTTCATCGTCAACAGGGCAGCCGCCACCACCAGCGCCACGCCGTCGATCGCCCACAGCGTTTCACGCAGTTCCGGGCTGGCCACAAAAGTGCCGGCAAGGCCAAAAGCGCCGCCAATGGCGAGGCCGATCGCGGCGACAATATCCAGAGTGGAGCGCATCGAGACCTCCCCCAAGCCGGGCGCAAGGATAGTTCAGGTTGGGAGGTTCTCCAAGCGGCGCGCGATGAGGAGGCGCCGGCGCTTCTTGCCTTCCCCCCTTGTGGGGAAGGGAAGACCTAGCCATTCACCGCCACATGCGGCGCCAGCCGCTTGATCGCCGCGATCATGTCGGGACCTGACATGTCGAGCGAGGAGACCTCCATGTGGACGATGTTCTTGCCGAAGGGCAGCAAGCGGCCAAGCATATTGGCCGGCGCGTATCTGATGGCGTCAGGAGGCGGCTCGGCTAGCTCGAAGCTGATCATCGCCGAGCCCTTGCCGGAGGTGAGGCGTACGCTGCGCACATTCTCCCAGGGCACCAGCACGTCGCCGCCGCGCCGGTCGCGAAAGCCTTCGGCATCGAACACCACCTGGACGCTGGTGTCGAACGCGCCGCGCGCGATGACCAGACCAAATCCCAGGCAGCCAAGCGCCAGCACCGCCACCAAAAGCACCCCACGGCCCGGCGCGCCTGACGCAAGCCCCATGAGCGCGAAGAAACCGAAGATCGCTGCAATCAGAAACGGCCCGATCGCGGGAAAGATCTTCCCGGTGGGGCTGTTGTGGATTTCGAGCGGCGCGGACATGGCGCGAGGGCTCACTCACCTCTCGGACTTCAGCAAGGTCCAGATCCAGCCGATGAAGGTCAGCACCAGGAACGGATAGCCGGCCGCGGGCAAGGGCGACGAGGTCGGAAGCAAGGGAGCGCCCCAGAGGATTTTGCTGACCGTCACGGCAAACAGAAGGGCGGCAATGAGGCCGGTGAGACGAATCCACAGAGCGAAAGTTTTTGGCGCGCTGATCAGGACCAGGGCCGCCGCCCACAGCGAGATGCCGCCGACATAGGAGGGAACGCTGGCCTCGAGGCCTGCCGCATTGCCGGCCAGAAGCAGGCTCTCGCCAGCGACGAAGGTCAGGAACCCGGCGGCGACGCCGTCATTGCCCAGCCGCTGATACTTCATGGTCAACAGCGCGGTTGCCACCACGAGGGCCACGCCGTCGATCGTCCACAGCGTTTCGCGCAGTTCCGCGCTGGCCACGAAGGTGCCGGCAAGGCCAAAAGCGCCACCAATGGCGAGGCCGATCGCGGCGACGGTGTCTGAAGTGGAGCGCATCGAAACCTCCCCCAAGTCGGGCTCAAGGATAGTCCAGGATGGGAGGTTCTCCAAGCGGCGCGATAAGGAGGGCGCCGGCGCTTCTTGCCTTCCCCCCTTGTGGGGGAAGGTGGATCGGCGCGCAGCGCCGAGACGGATGAGGGGTGCTGGACGGAATGAGACGGTGGGCTAGGTCGGCTAATCTTCGCAAACATCGATGATTGCCGAGGATTTGGGCGAGCCCCCGCCGGGGCCTGAAGACCACCCCGCGCCGCCGCCCGGCGAATAATATCCACCGTGCAGCTTCAGCGCCGCGCTGGCGGGGGGCCCGCTGCCTCCGGCAGCTCCCCCGCTTTCGAAGCCTGCCATCGATCCACCGGATCGATGGCTTGGCGCGCTCTGCGCGCCAACCGGCTTCTCAATCCCCCATCTTAAGCGCCTGGATAAACGCCTCCTGCGGGATATCCACCTTGCCGAACTGGCGCATCCGCTTCTTGCCCTCTTTCTGCTTGTCGAGCAGCTTGCGCTTGCGGCTCACGTCGCCGCCGTAGCATTTGGCAGTGACATCCTTGCGCAGCGCCGAGATGGTTTCGCGGGCGATGACCTTGCCGCCGATAGCGGCCTGGATCGGGATCTTGAACAGATGGTTCGGGATCAGCTCCTTCAGCTTCTCGCACATCTGGCGGCCGCGCTTTTCCGCCGCCGTGCGGTGGACCAGCATGGACAGCGCGTCGACCGGCTCCTCATTGACCAGGATCGACATCTTCACCAGGTCGCCTTCCTTGTAGTCGGTCAGATGATAGTCGAAAGAGGCGTAGCCCTTGGAGATCGATTTTAGGCGATCATAGAAGTCGAACACCACTTCGTTCAGCGGAAGATCGTAGGTCAGCATGGCACGCTTGCCGACATAGGACAGGTCGGCCTGGACGCCGCGCCGGTCCTGGCAGAGTTTCAGGATACCGCCGAGATAGTCGTCGGGCGTCAGGATGGTGGCGCGGATCCACGGCTCCTCGATGGCTGATATCTTGACCACGTCGGGCATGTCGGCGGGGTTGTGCAGTTCCTTCATCGAGCCGTCGGTGAGCAGCAGCCGGTAGACGACGCTGGGCGCGGTGGCGATGAGGTCGAGGTTGAACTCGCGCTCCAGCCGCTCCTGGATGATTTCCAGATGCAGCAGGCCAAGGAAGCCGCAGCGATAGCCAAAGCCGAGCGCAGCACTGGTTTCCATTTCATAGGAGAAGCTGGCGTCGTTGAGGCGCAGCTTGCCGACTGCGGCGCGCAGATCCTCGAAATCGGCGGCGTCGACCGGGAACAGGCCGCAGAACACCACCGGCTGCGCCGGCTTGAAACCGGGCAGCGCCTTTGATGTCTGGCGCTTGTCCTCGGTGATGGTGTCGCCGACGCGGGTGTCGGCAACTTCCTTGATCGAGCCGGTGAAGAAGCCGAACTCGCCGGGGCCGAGCTCGTCGACATTGATGCGGGCGGGCGTGAAGACGCCGGTGCGCTCGACCAGGTGCTTGGCGCCGGTGCCCATCATGCGGATGGTCTGGCCCTTCTTCAAAACGCCGTCGATGACGCGGACCAGGACGATGACGCCGAGATAGGCGTCGTACCAGGAGTCGACCAGCATGGCCTTGAGCGGCGCGGTGGCATCGCCTTCGCGCGGCGGCGGCAATTGGTTGACGATGGCTTCGAGCACATCGGGAATGCCGAGGCCTGTTTTGGCCGAGATCAGCACGGCATTGGAAGCGTCGATGCCGATCACCTCCTCGACCTGCTCGCGGATGCGCTCCGGCTCGGCGGCCGGCAGGTCGACCTTGTTCAGCACCACGACGATCTCGTGGTTGTTGTCGATGGCCTGGTAGACATTGGCCAGCGTCTGCGCCTCGACCCCTTGAGAGGCGTCGACGACCAGCAGCGAACCCTCGCAGGCGGCGAGCGACCGCGACACTTCATAGGCGAAGTCGACATGGCCGGGGGTGTCGATCAAATTGAGGATATAATCCTCGCCATTGTTGGCGCGGTATTTCAGCCGCACGGTCTGCGCCTTGATGGTGATGCCGCGCTCGCGCTCGATGTCCATCGAGTCCAGCACCTGCTCCTTCATGTCGCGCAGCTCCAGCCCGCCGGTGGACTGGATCAGCCGGTCGGCAAGCGTGGATTTGCCATGGTCGATATGGGCGACGATGGAGAAATTGCGGATGTGGTCGAGGGGCGTGCTCATGTCGCGCGCTTTAGCAGGGGCAGGGTTGAGGGGCAAGCGGTGCGGGGTGCCGACGCCTCTTGCCTTCTCCCCTTGTGGGAGAAGGTGGATCGGCGCGCAGCGCCGAGACGGATGAGGGGTGTTGGAAGGAATGAGGCGGCTGGTTAGTCTAACACACCATGCCGCATCAACCCGTCCCTCCCGCCAAACGCAGCTTTGCCCGTGTGCTCAGGCGCGAGATGACGGAGGCAGAAGGCAAGCTATGGAGTGAACTGCGCGACCGCAGGCTCGACCAGATCAAATTCCGGCGCCAGGTGCCTGTCGGTAAATACGTCGCCGATTTCGTCTGCCTCGAAGCTGGCTTGATCATCGAGATCGATGGCAGCCAGCATGCGGACTCAGATTCAGACCAGGCCCGCGGAGCTGAGCTAAAGGCGAGAGGCTTTCGCGTGTTGCGCTTCTGGAATGACGATGTCCTGAAAGACTTGAACTCGGTTTGCGACACGATCATCGCCTATGTACGCGATGTGAACTTGCAGCCGTGGCGGTAATGGCTCCTCTTTCCCTTCTCCCCTTGTGGGAGAAGGTGTCGCCGCAGGCGACGGATGAGGGGTGCTCCAGCTTGGTAGCGACAGCACTCCGTCGAACACCCCTCATCCGTCTCGGCGCTACGCGCCGATCCACCTTCTCCCACAAGGGGCGAAGGGAAGAAGCGTCGGCGCCGCAATCACAAACCAGTGAACGATGTAACGAAGCCTCTGCCGGCGGCGAAGTGGGAGATGAACCCCGCCGCAGGAGACCCCCAATGTCCGGATCGAACAACAAGCGCAGCGCGCTGCTGGCTGCCCTGATGGCGCTTACTGCTACGGGTGCTGCGGCTGCCCAGCCGCTGACCGTGGTTGAATTGTTCACCAGCCAGGGCTGCTCGTCCTGCCCGCCGGCCAATGCCAATCTGATCAAGGTCAAGGACCAGCCGAACGTGCTGGCGCTGTCGTTCAACGTTACCTACTGGGACTATCTCGGCTGGAAGGACACGTTTGGCAAACAGGAATTCACCCAGCGCCAGGTCAGCTACGAGCCGGCGCTCGGCCGCTCCGGCCCGTTCACGCCGCAAGTGGTGGTCAATGGCGATGCCGATGCGGTGGGTGCGGCACCTGGCGAAATCGAGCGGCTGATTTCCAGCAGCGGCCGCACCGAGGGACCGTCGCTGTCGCTTGATGGCGGGAGAATAAACATCGGCGCCGGCTCAGTGCCCGGCGGCAAGGCGGATGTCTGGCTGGTTCGCTACAAGGACGGCGTCGTCGAGGTGCCGGTGGCGCGCGGCGAAAACACCGGGCGCACGCTGCCGCACGCCAATGTCGTGCATGCGCTGCAAAGAATCGGCAGCTGGAGCGGCGATGCCACGTCGCTGCCGCTGCCGGCGGCGTCTGGTGGGCTCAGCACCGCGGTGCTGGTGCAGACGCCGGGCGGCGGACCGATCCTGGCCGCCGCCACCAACTAATTTCCAAGATTTGCGCAACGCCGCATGAGCGGCGCCGCACTGTCGGCCGCATCCGCGCGCCACCAACCCAAGGAGACTTCCATGACCAATCTTTCTCGCCTGACGCTGCCGGCTCTGGCCCTGGCGCTGTGCTCGACGGCGCTGTTTGCCGGCGGCATCGCCCGCGCTGAAGATGCCATGAAGCCAGCCATGGCCACCGACGCCATGAAGCCGGCAACGGACGCCATGAAGCCGGCGACCGATGCCATGAAACCCGCCACGGATGCGATGAAGCCTGTCGATCCGATGGCGACCAATGCCATGAAGCCGGTCGACCCGATGGCCACCGATGCGATGAAGCCGGCAACGGATGCGATGAAACCCGCGATGGGAGCGACCGACGCCATGGCTCCGGCCAAATAGGCTCGGTTCGCTTCCGGCCGCCCCTGGCCATGGCCGTTCCCGGTCCAGGTCAGGGACGGTCCCTTCTGTCGGCGATGCGCTGCGCCAGATGCGCACAGCAATGTGAAACGGCGACGTACCTATATATCGTACAATCAAACTCCAACTTGGGAGATCAGACATGACCGGCATTGCAAAGACGAGAACGCCGTGCTTCGCCAAGGGCGCGCTCGCCGCCCTCATCCTGGCGGCGGCGGGTGCGGCCTTCTGGCAGAGCCCGGCCGTCTCGGCCGAGGACGCGGTGGTGATCCCGCCGCCGGCGGTGGACGAGAAGGCGGCCAGCGGCACCGAGAAGGCGATCTTCGCCGGCGGCTGCTTCTGGGGCGTGCAAGGCGTGTTCCAGCACGTCAAGGGCGTGACCAAGGCGGTCTCGGGCTATACTGGCGGCGACAAGGACACCGCCGTCTACGAGACCGTCGGCAGCGGCCGCACCGGCCACGCCGAATCCGTCGAGATCACCTACGAGCCGTCCAAGGTCACCTACGGCCAGCTGCTGCAGGTGTATTTCTCGGTGGCGCACAACCCGACGCAATTGAACTATCAGGGCCCCGACAGCGGCACCCAGTACCGCTCGACGATCTTTGCCGAAAGCGACGCGCAAAAGAAGATCGCGCAGAGCTACATCGCCCAGCTCGACCAGGCCAAGGTGTTCGCCAAGCCGATCGTCACCACGCTGGAGACCGGCAAGACCTTCTACCCCGCCGAGGACTATCACCAGGACTTTCTGACGCTGAACCCGACCTACCCCTACATCGTCTACAACGACCTGCCCAAGGTGGCGAATTTGAAGGCGCTGTTCCCGGCGCTGTACAGCGACAAGCCGGTGTTGGTGCTGGCGGCGAACAAGAGCTGAGTGCTGGTAATCTCCCCCCTCGAGGGGGAGATGTCGCCGAAGGCGACAGAGGGGGTCGGTCCGACCGGGCTCGACCTCCTGCGGCAGAAGAAGGTTGGCGCCCCACGCGCGGCGACCCCCTCTGGCCGCTCTGCGGCCATCTCCCCCTCAAGGGGGGAGATTACGCCCCTCAATCATACGTCAAATCCGTCGCCTTCCCCCCGAACACCCGGTAGGCGTAGAACGAATAGAAGATGATGACCGGCAGCACGACGACCGTGCCGGCGAGGATGATGGCGAGGCTTTCGGGGGCCGAGGCAGCCTGCCAGATGGTCAGTTTGTCCGGCACCACGAACGGGTAGAACGACCAGGCCAGGCCGGCAAAGCCGAGCGTAAAAATGGCGGCCAGCGTCAGGAACGGCGTCAGCGCATGGCGGTCGTCGGGCTTGGGCAGATGAAAAGTCTGGCGCCAAAGCCAGGCGAACAGCAGGGCCGAGAAGATCGGCAGCGGCGACAGATAGAGCATTTGCGGCCAGACGAACCATTTGGCGAAGATGCGCGGGCTGGCGAAGGGCGTCGCCAGCGACACTGCGGCCATGCCGAGTGCGGCCAGCACCAGCGCCGTGCGCAGCCACAGCACTGCCTTCTTCTGCAACTCGCCCTCGGTCTTGTAGATCAGCCAGGCGGCGCCCATCGCGCAGTAGGCGGCGGCGAGGCAGAACGCCACCAGCGCGCCAAAGGCCATGCCGCCAAGGCCGACATCGAGGCCAAGCACATAGACGCCGAGCATATAGCCCTGCGCCAGCGAGGCGATGATCGAACCCAGGAAGAAGATGCGATTCCAGCGCTGCTTCTTGCCGGCCGGCACCTTGGCGCGAAAATCGAACGCGACGCCACGCAGGATCAAGCCCACCAGCAGCACGAAGACCGGAATGTAAAGCGCGGTGAGGATGGTGCCATGCGCCATCGGGAAGGCGACCAGCAGCAGGCCGACAGCCAGCACCAGCCAGGTCTCGTTGGCATCCCAGAACGGGCCGATGGCGGCGATCATCGTATCCTGCTCGGCGTCCTCGGCGGCGGCAAAGAGAATGCCTATGCCGAGGTCAAAACCGTCGAGGATGACGTAGATCAGGATGGCGAGGCCCATCAGCCCGGCGAAGATGAGGGGGAGCGCGGTTGGCCAGTCGATTGTCATCTTTTTCTCCTCACTCACCAGCCGCTGGCTGCGACAAGGCTGCGCTTCTGACACCCGGCAGTGGCGAGTTGTCGCCGTCCTTGGCCGCCTTCAGCGCCAGGTGCACCAGCACGCCGAGATAGGCGATCAGCAGCAGCACGTAGAGGATGAGATAGACGGCAAGCGTGAAGGCGACATGGCTGCCGGCGACCGGGCCGACGGCGTCGGCGGTCTTCAGCACCCCGGTGACCAGCCAGGGCTGGCGGCCGATCTCGGTGGTGTACCAGCCGGCCAGCGTCGCCAGCCAGCCGGACAGCGCCATGGGCACCATCAGCATGGCCAGCGGCTTGGGCAGGCTGTGGCGGCGCTTGAGGAAGAAGGCGGCCGACCAGGAGACGATGAGCATCAGAATGCCGGTGCCGACCATGATGCGAAAGCCCCAGAACACCGGGAAGACCGGCGGATGGAGACCGGGATAGTCGTTCAGCCCCGGCACGACGCCGCTGGTCGAGTGCCTGAGCACAAGGCTGGCGCCGTCGGGGATGGCGATCTCGAATTTGTTCTCTTTCGTGGCCTCGTCGGGAAGCGCGAACAGCACCAGCGGCACGTTGGGGCCGGTGTTCCAGTTGGCCTCCATGGCGGCGATCTTCTGTGGCTGATGCTCCAGCGTGTTGAGCCCATGCTGGTCACCGGCGAAGATCTGGATGGGGATCAGGATGGTGGCGGTGAAGACGCCAGTGCGCAGCGCCTTCCACATCGATTCCGAACGGTCGCCAGTGAGATAGCGCAGCGCCGACAGGCCGGCGATCAGGAAGGACACCGTCAGGCCGGAGGCGAGCAGCATATGGACGAGGCGGTAGGGCATGGACGGGTTGAAGACGATCGCCCACCAGTCGACGGCATGTGCGACGCCGTCACGCATCTCGAAGCCGGCCGGCGTCTGCATCCAGGAGTTCAGTGCGATGATCCAGAAGGCGGAGACTGTGGTGCCGCCGGCGACCAGCACGGTGGCCAACGTGTGGACACGGTTGGAGACGCGGCGGAAGCCGAACAGCATGATGCCGAGGAAGGCCGCTTCGAGGAAGAAGGCGGTGAGGATCTCGTAGGCGAGCAGCGGCCCGGCGATGTTGCCGACGGTCTGCATGTAGCCCGGCCAGTTGGTGCCGAACTGGAAGCTCATGGTGACGCCAGTGACGACACCCATGGCAAAGGACAGCGCGAACACTTTTACCCAGGTGAAATAGGCGCGCATCCAGGCGGAATCGCCTGTCGCGTTATAGCGCAGCTTGAAGAACAAGAGCACCCAGCCAAGCGCAATGGTGATCGTCGGAAACAGGATGTGGAACGAGATGTTCGCGCCGAACTGGATGCGCGACAGGATGAGCGGGTCCATGGCGGGCTCCGGCTGCTGCTTATCCCTTGAGAATAGGCGCGAAGCGCGGTCCGGTCAAAGCGGCGTGGCGTCACGCGGGGCGCGTTGTCGCAGCACTTTGGCCGAAAGCGTCAGCACCCGGACAAGCGGCATGGGCGCAACGTTTGTCTCCATTTGTCAGGAGCGGCATTGACTTCCCGCCGCGCGCACCGACATTCAACGCAATAATAATCCCCACACCTTTGAAGCAGCCGTATTTCAGCCATGCCATCGATCATTTCCATTTCCGGGGTCACCAAGACCTATGCCACCGGCTTCAAGGCACTCAAGGAGATCAACCTCGACATCGAGCGCGGCGAGATCTTTGCACTGCTCGGGCCGAACGGCGCCGGCAAGACGACGCTGATCTCGATCGTCTGCGGCATCGTCAACCGCTCGTCCGGCACCGTCACGGTGGACGGCCATGACATCGGCAAGGACTATCGCGCCGCGCGCAGCCTGATCGGGCTGGTTCCGCAGGAACTGACCATCGACGCTTTCGAGAGCGTGTGGGCAACGGTCAACTACAGCCGCGGCCTGTTCGGCAAGCCGGCTAACCATGCCTTCGTCGAGAAGGTGCTGCGCGACCTGTCGCTATGGGACAAGAAGGACGCCAAGGCGATCACGCTGTCGGGCGGCATGAAGCGGCGGCTGATGATCGCCAAGGCGCTGTCGCACGAGCCGCGCGTGCTGTTTCTTGACGAACCGACGGCCGGCGTCGACGTCGAATTGCGCCAGGACATGTGGGAGATGGTGCGGCGGCTGCGCGAGGACGGCGTCACCATCATCCTGACGACGCACTATATCGAAGAGGCCGAAGCGATGGCCGACCGCGTCGGCGTCATCAACCGCGGCGAGATCATCCTGGTCGAGGACAAGGCCGAATTGATGCGCAAGCTCGGCCGCAAGCAGCTGATGCTGGAACTGCGCCGCCCGCTCGCCACCGTCCCGGAGGCCTTGTCGCGCTATGCGCTGGAGCTGTCGCCCGACGGCGGAAAACTGACCTACACTTATGACGACCAGGCCGAGCGGCCGGGCGTCGCCTCGCTGATCCGCGACCTCGAGGCATCAGGTATCCAGTTTCGCGATCTCGACACGCAAAACAGCTCGCTGGAGGAGATCTTCGTCAATCTCTTGAGGCAAGAGCCATGAACCTGCGTGCGGTATGGGCAATCTATCGGACGGAAATGGCGCGCACGGGGCGTACCCTGCTGCAGAGCGTCATTTCGCCGGTCATTTCGACATCGCTCTATTTCGTCGTCTTCGGCTCGGCCATCGGGTCGCGCATCACCGAGATCGACGGCATCAGCTACGGCGCCTTCATCGTGCCGGGGCTGATCATGCTGTCGCTGCTGACGCAGTCGATCTCCAACGCCTCCTTCGCCATCTATTTCCCGAAATTCGTCGGCTCGATCTACGAGCTGCTGTCGGCGCCTGTCTCCTACCTCGAGATCGTCATCGCCTATGTCGGCGGTGCGGCGACCAAGTCGATCGTGCTTGGGCTGATCATCCTGGCGACGGCGTCGCTGTTCGTGCCGCTCACCATCCTGCATCCGTTCTGGATGCTCGCCTTCCTTGTCTTGACGGCGGTGACCTTCAGTCTGTTCGGCTTCATCATCGGCATCTGGGCGAAAAGCTTCGAGCAATTGCAGCTGGTGCCGCTGTTGATCATCACGCCGCTGACCTTCCTTGGCGGCAGTTTTTATTCGATCAACATGCTGCCCGGCATCTGGCGCACGGTGACGCTGTTCAACCCGGTCGTCTATCTGATCAGCGGGTTCCGCTGGAGCTTCTACGGCAAGTCCGACGTCTCTGTCGGCATCAGCCTCGGCATGACCGTCGTCTTCCTGCTGGTCTGCATCACCATCGTCGCCTGGATCTTCAGGACCGGTTATCGGCTGCGGAACTGACCTCAGATGGCCTTGACCAGCCGCAGCAGCCCCAGCATCTCGACATAGGTCCCCTTGCGGAAGGCGATGTAGACCGGCTCCTCGACGCCGTGGTAGCGGCGCTTGAAGGCGGCCTGTCCCTGCAGGTTGAACCTGCGGCGGTTGACCCAGGGCGAATCATAGGCGCGCCGGAAGGCATTGCGCCAGAAATCGCTTTCGACAAATCCGCTCGGCTCGATGTCGACCATCGGCGACAGGCCAAGCGTGACGACCGAGATGCCCTCTTCGCGAAAACGGTCGACGGCGAATTTGGTCAGGCCGATTTCGGCATGCGGCGAGGCATCGATATGCTTGCGCTTGAAGGCGGTGGTGTAGCCGATGACCTTGCCGTCGCGAAATAGCGGATCGAAGTCGAGCAAAGCGACAAGCTCGCCCTGCGGACCGTGCAGGATGAAGCGGCGCATGTCGACGCCAAGATGATCGGCGAAAGGGCGGTTGAGAAAGCCCATCTCCCAGCGCTTGACGATGCGGTCGCCGCGCCAATTCTCGGAAAGCCGGGCGATCTCATCGAGGAAAATGGTCCGCTTGTCCTCGGCAAAGGAAAAGCCCTTTTTCGACAGCCAGCGTTCGGAGTAGCGGACGGTTTCGTTGCGCTTTCCGGAAAAATCGTGATCGGGCAGGACGAGCCTGGAGTCGATGCCGAAGCGATTGACCTGATAGCCTAGCCCTGCGAGCACGCGGGCGGTTTCCGCGCCGATCTGCACGAACCAGGGGTCACCGGCGGCTTCGACAAAACGCTTGATGTAGTCGGGTCGGTCGGCTGGATGCGCCACCGGATCGCCGAGAGCGAAGTGGTGCTTCATCTTGGTGCCGAAGGCGATGTAGCCATCGGCATCGCCGAAATAGGACAATTTTTGCTGCACGGCGGTCGAATAGGCGAGCGAGAAATCACCATGCCGGCGGACCAGTGCCAGGCGCTCGACATGGCTCAGCTCCTGGCGCGCAACCCTGGGCGCGGCGCCTTCAAGAAGTCTGTCGAAATAGATGCGCAACGAGGGCATGGTCGAGCTTTCGCGTGCCTTGGGGTATGGAGGCCAGCCCACGGCCTCGAATCAGTCGTATTGACGCGACCTGATTATCGATCATATCGCGCAAGTGCCATATAGGACGCACTCGGCGCCCTGCGGCGCACCTGGAAGGGAATCTCGGCGGAATGGCGGCAACGACAAACGAAGCGGTGCCGGATGGACCAGTGATCGTCATCGGCGCCGGCGCGGCCGGGCTGGCTGCGGCCGACGCGCTGGGCAGGCTCGGCGTGCCTGCCGTGGTGCTGGAGAAAGAGATGCGGCTCGCCGAGCCGTGGCGGCGGCGGCACGAGCGGCTGCATCTGAACACGCACCGGGCGCTGTCGGCGCTGCCGGGGCTTTCCTATCCGCCGCGCACCGGCGCCTTCCCGCACAAGGATGTCATCGTCAACCATCTCGAGGACTTTGCCCGCGAGCGCGGCCTTGCGGTCGAGTTTGGCGTGGCGGTCGACCGCATCGCGCGCGATGGCCAAGGCTGGCTGGTGCACACCAGCGCGGGTCCGCGCAGCGCCGCCCATGTGATCGTCGCCACCGGCCGCGACCGCCTGCCTTGGATGCCGGACTGGCCGGGGGCTGCAGCTTTCCGGGGCAAACTCATCCACGCCGCCGATTTCGGCACGGCGGAAGACTATTCGGGCAAAAGCGTGCTGGTGATCGGGGCCGGAAATTCCGGCTTCGACGTGCTCAACCATCTCTCAGGCGTCGACACCAAACATGTCTGGCTGTCGGCGAGGCACGGCCCGTCGCTGCTGCCGAAGCGGATCGGCAGCGTCGCCGTGCACCGCTTCGCCGGCTTCATGGCGCAGCTGCCGACGCCCATCGTCGACAGGATGATCTCGGCGACGCAGCGGCTGGTCTTCGGCGATCTCTCGCGCTTCGGCCTGCCGCCGGCGCCAAGGGGCGGCGCCAGCCGGCTCGGCGCCGAGCAGATCGCCATTGCCGTCGATGACGGCGCCGTCGCCGCGCTCAAGGCCGGCCGTATCACAGTGGCGGCGCCGGTGGCGAGCTTCGATGGCGCGGCTGTCCGGCTGAGTGACGGCACGATCATCGAGCCGGACGTGGTGATCGCGGGGACCGGCTACCGCACCGGGCTCGAAACCATGGTCGGCGATCTCGGTGTGCTCGACCAAAAAGGCGTGCCGAAAGCCAATGGCGGCACGCCGAGCGGCCAGCCCGGCCTGTGGTTCATCGGCATGCGGCCGAGCCTGACCAGCTACTTCCACAGCGCCGGCCTGCAGGCCCGCGAGATTGCGAGGCAGATTGCCAGGGGTTCGTAGACCCCTTCTGGGGGAAAACCGCAGCGCACTTAGCCTTGGCGATTGGCTGGAGCCTCTCAGCTTCGTCATCTACGGGCGGAGCAAGGAGCGCAGCGACGCGGCGCAGACCCGAGGATCCATGCCGCGACTTCTGAGCTACAAGGCGGTGCAGAATTCTGCTCCGCTGCGCCCGTGGGCCAAGGTCGCGGCATGGATCCCAGGGTCTTCGCGACGCCGCTACGCGGCTGCTCCGCCCTGGGATGACGAAGCTGAGAGGCGCCGGCCTCCTAACGGGGAGGTCTTGATTCTCTTCCTTGCCTTGTTATATAACATGTTATTGATTTATTATGAGCGAGCTGACAATGGAAGACATCATTCGATCTCTTGGCTACCTCGCCCTGGGCAGCCGGCTGAAGCGCATCGGCGAGCAATTGCAGGCGGATACGCAGCGTCTGCTCGATCGCCTGGAGGTTCCGGTGCAGTCGAGCCAGTACCCACTGCTGGCCGCGCTCGACAGGCTTGGGCCGCTGCCCGTCGGCGAACTGGCGCAGTCGCTCGGGATCACGCAGCCGGGCGTGACGCGGAGCGTGTCACTGCTGTCTGAGCTGGAGCTGGTCGAAGTGATTCAGTCGGACGGTGACCAGCGGCGCAGGATCGTCTCGCTGACGAAGAAGGGGCAGCGCCTGGTCGATACTGGCAAGCGCGATGTGTGGCCGCGCATCGAGAACGCCGTCGCCGATTTGTGCAGGGATCTTTCAGGGCCGCTTCTCGATCAGCTGGCCGCCATCGAGGATGGCTTGGCTGCGGCTCCGCTCGATCGCCGTGTGGGAAAAGCGCTATGAGGCACGTGCTCGATCGCCCTGTCTGGAGCGCGCTGGAGACACGCCATCAGGCTTTCGCGCAAGGTGGCGCCCTCGCCAGGCGCTATCCCTCGTCGATCGTTCCCTTCGCAGCCAGCGCCGCTGACGACACGGAGAGCCTACAGGCGCTTCAAGCGCTTGTTGCCTCGGGCGAGAGTGTCATCCTGCTGCAGGCGGACGCCATTGCGCTTCCCGCTGAACTGGCCGCGATCTCGACCGCCTCCGGCGTGCAGATGGTTCTCGAGGTGCCCTTGCAGGCCGTGTCGGACGAGCGGGTGCAGCAGCTGACTCAGGACGACGCGGCCGAGATGCTCGCTTTGGCCTCGCTGACCAAGCCCGGCCCGTTCACGCTCAGGGCTCTCAGCCTCGGTGACTTCTGGGGCATAAAGGTCGACGGCAGGCTGGCGGCGATGGCCGGCGAGCGCATGAAGCAGCCCGGCTATACCGAACTCAGCGGCGTGTGCTCGCACCCGGAGTTTCGCGGCGGCGGCCTCGGCCGGCTGCTGTCCGTGTTTGTGGCCAATCAGATCGTGGCGCGCGGTGAGGTTCCGTATCTTCACGCCTATGCCACGAACGCCGCTGCCATAAGCCTGTACGAGTCCATCGGCTTCAGCTTGCGCAGCCCGATGCATGTGGCCGTCGTTCAGCGCGCCGGATAGGCGCAAACCGTCGCGCCGGTCTCAGGCCGATTTCGGTTCGAGCCGCCGGAAACCGACGGCTTCCATCAGCATCTCCTCTTCGACCATGCCGGCATTGTGCAGGGCAAGCAAGGTGAGCGCGAGTTCCCGCGCGTCGGCCGAATCGGGATGCGCTTCGCGCCGCTTGCAGGCTTCATCGAACACGCGCTGCAGCCGGGCGATGTCGGCAGGTTTGAGCAGGCCACGGTCATAAACGGATTTTGTCATGGCGGTCTCCTGATACTGACCTAGGGCGCCACGTTTAAATTGCCAATCTTTCCCGAGGCTTGAATGGTTTCAACGCGAAAGGGAGGATTGCGGATTCTTGCCGACCGATCGTCCCGGGCCGCGATCCTGCCTCCGCCCTGCTTTGTCATGGCAACGACAGCCGGCCAATCCGACCCGATTTCCTGTCCTTGATCGCTCCCGCTTGACCGCGACCAGCGGTTCGGGAACAAGGATTGCGACACCCGCGACAAAGGCCATGGTCAAGGAGCAGAAATTGAGTTTTTCGGGATTGCTGCAGCTCGGCTTTTCGACGGTGATTTTTCTGCTGGCCGCGACGGCGGCGAAGCAATGGGGGCTGGCGCCAAGCCTGGGCAAGATCGTGCTGACGCTGGCGCTCTATTCGCTCGGCAATCTGATCATGCTGCGGCTGATCCGCGAATTCGGCATGTCGGTGTCGTTCAGCCTGTCGGCGGTGATCCAGCTGGTGTCGGTCAATGTGGTGGCGCTGGTGTTCTTCGGCGAGCGCGTCAACGCGCTGCAGGCGGTTGGCATCGTGCTGGCGATCGCCGCCGTGGCGCTGATCACGCTCGGGCCCTATCTGCAGGGGCGGATGTAACGGGGCGAATTGCCGATGAAAACCGCCGCGAATGCTCTGCTCAACTGGATCGAATTCCCGGTGCTGCTGGCCGGGCTGGTCATCGCCGGCGGGCTGTGGGGGTTCGAGGAGCTGATGGAGGTGGCGCGCGCCACCACGCCGCACGCTTTCGACACCGAAATCCTGCTCGCTTTCCGTCAGCCGGGTCAACCGGGACTCCCTATCGGTCCGCCCTGGCTGGAGGGCGCGATGCGCGACATCACCAGCCTCGGCAGCTCCAGCGTGCTGGTGCTAATCGTAACCGCGGTGATCGTCTATCTGCTGCTGATCCGCCGGCCGGCGACAGCGCTGCTGATCTTCGTGGCGGTGGCGGGTGGCCAAGCGCTGTCCAGCCTGCTGAAAGCCGGCATCGACCGGCCGCGTCCCGAGCTCGTCTCGCATCTCGTCGACGAGACGTCGCTGTCCTTTCCGAGCGGCCACGCCATGCTGTCGGCGGTAACCTACCTGACGCTCGGCGCGCTGGCGGCGCGCTTCCTGCCGGGACGAACGACGAAGATCTATGTGCTTGGCCTGGCGGTGCTGACGACGCTGCTGGTCGGCATCAGCCGTATCTATCTCGGTGTCCACTGGCCGTCGGACGTGCTGGCCGGCTGGTGTGCCGGCTTCACCTGGGCGATGCTGTGCTGGCTGACGGCGCGGGCTTGGCAGCGATGGCGCGGACAGCCCGACGGCGGTTGACGCCGCGCGAGTCCGGGTCTGAACCAAATCGTACCCGCAAGTGCTGCGTCAGATCATCCTGTTGATCACGTGGCCGCAGCCCGCCAGCAGGAAAACCGTCGACAGCAAGCATGCTGATGTCATCAAAGCCTTCAAGATTTTCAACGGCTTATCCCCTCAATGTTTGTCGATGAAACGGGATCGCCGTCGATTTTCTGCAAACGACGACAATGCGGTAGGCTAGCATGGATGTCATACTCGCCACCATCGCGCCGATAAGAGCAAAGCCCATGTTTCATATATGCATACTGATGGTTGAAACATCATCATGATTGTATTATACGTTGATCCCGCAGACTCAGACGGGAGTTTTGGCCGATGATTACTGCCGCGCAGATGCGCGCCGCGAGGGCGCTGGCCGGCATCGATCAGAAGACGCTCGCCGAGCGCGCCGGGGTTTCGCTTCCGACCATCCAGCGCATGGAAGCGAGCGATGGCGTGGTCAGGGGCGTGGTCGATACGCTGATGAAGGTCATCCAGGCCCTCGACGAGGCCGGGGTGGAACTGATCGGCGAGAACCAGGCCAGCGAGCGCGGTGGCCGGGGCGTGCGCCTCAAGCCGGCCGCGCCGCGGTAACCTCCCGCAACCGGGTCGGCACAGATAAGTCGCGACGCGACCGCCGACATTTGCTGCCGACGATCCCGCCGCCTTCACGGAGCGGAAGGCACGTTCATGGACCAGGCCCATCAGGCAAGCCAGCACCAGGCCCAGAAGTCGGCCCCGAAGTCGGCAAAGCCGACATTTTCCGAACTGTTCACGCCCAAGCTGGTGACGGTCTGGCGCGAGGGTTATCACCTGCCGCAATTCAAGGCCGACTTCATGGCCGGACTGACCGTCGCCATCGTCGCGCTGCCGCTGTCGATGGCGATCGCGATCGCTTCGGGGGTGACGCCGGAGCGCGGCCTGTTCACCGCCATCGTCGGTGGCTTCATCATCTCGGCGCTCGGCGGCAGCCGCTTCCAGATCGGCGGCCCGGCCGGCGCCTTCATCGTGCTGGTGGCGGCGACGGTACAGCGCGAAGGCGTCGACGGGCTGCTGCTGGCAACGATGATGTCCGGCGTCTTCCTGCTCGGGATCGGCTATCTACGGCTTGGCACCTACATCAAGTTCATTCCCTATCCGGTGACGGTGGGCTTCACCGCCGGCATCTCGATCATCATCTTTTCCGGCCAGATCGTCGAACTGTTCGGGCTGAAACTGGCGGGCAAGGAGCCGGGACCGCTGGTGCCGAAGCTGATGGCGATCGGCGACGCCGCGGGCACGATCAATCTCGCGGCAACGTTCGTCGCGGTGCTGACCATCGCCACCATCGTCGGGGTGAAGCGCTGGCGACCCGGCTGGCCGGGCATGCTGATCGCCGTCGGGCTGGCCTCGCTGGTGGTGGCGCTGCTGGCGCTGCCGGCGGAGACGATCGGCACGCGCTATGGCGGCATTCCGCGCAGCCTGCCGTTGCCGGCGCTGCCGGCGTTCAGCCTCGACAAAATTGTCGCCGTGCTGCCGGACGCTATCTCCTTCGCGCTGCTCGGCGCCATCGAATCGCTGCTCTCGGCCGTGGTCGCCGACGGCATGACCGGACGCCGACACCGCTCCAACTGCGAACTGGTGGCGCAAGGTTTTGCCAACATCGCGTCCGCCCTGTTCGGCGGCATCTGCACCACCGGCACCATCGCCCGTACCGCCACCAATGTGCGGGCCGGCGCGCATGGGCCGGTTTCGGGCATGCTGCATTCGCTGTTCCTGCTCGTCTTCATGCTGGTGGCTGCACCCCTGGCCCGCTACATCCCGCTTGCCGCCCTTGCCGGGGTGCTGGCGGTGGTCTGCTGGAACATGTTCGAAAAACAGGCTTTCGCCACGCTGCTGCGCGCCTCGCGCGGCGACGCGCTGGTGCTGATGACGACCTTCCTGATCGTCGTCTTCCGCGACCTGACCGAAGGCATTGTCGTCGGCTTCGCGCTGGGCTCGATCCTGTTCATCGACCGTATGGCCAAGTCGATCGCGGTCGAAGCCGACCAGTCGCTGACGCAGGACGATGTCGCGGACAGCGCCAGCGTCTATGATTCCAGCGAGGCGACCGACGCCGAGACCGTGGTCTACCGCATCTCGGGCGCCTTCTTCTTCGGCGCTGCCTCCACGGTCGGCACCGTGCTCGACCGTATCGCCGACCAGCGCAAGAACTTCATCCTCGACTGCTCGGCCGTGCCATTCTTCGATTCGACGGCCGCCAATGTCATTGAGGGGGCCGCCCACAAGGCAAAGCGCGCCGGCGTGCGCTTCATCATCTCGGGCGCCTCGCCGCAGATACGGCGCACGCTGATCAACCACGGCGTTAAGCGCCCGCTGGTGACGTATGCCGCTTCGATCGGGGATGCCCGTGCGCAGTTGAACGGGAAGCTGGAGACGGAGTAAGCAGGCAGGATTTGCCGGGCGGGGGTCATTTTGTCAGTAGAATGTTATCCGCCGGTTGAACGTCAGCTTTTGACGGTGGCGGCCATTCGCTGCGAACGGTGCCCATTGAGCTGGGAGGCGAAAAACGTGTCTCCAAACCCCCGCCCGTCAACACCTCTGAATGACGCGCGTCTGTGTGGGAACAATGTTCGTCGCCACCATCGGAATAGCGAACGGCACCCTTAAGATTGCCCTGCGCAGCGCCGCCTCGTCATCCTTGCTCAGCGAGGTATGGAAGAGCAAAGGGTCCGGGAAATCTCGAATGGCGCTACAAAGATCGGGTTTGGCTGGGCACATCTGAAGCCTCCCCTCCGCCTTCATTAAGCAACGAGGAAAACAAGTGCGCGTAGTTCTCCGCCAGCACGCCCCAATCCCATTCTCGGATCGTCTCGAGCATGCGGACGGCCATCCGCGGCCCGAGCGATGGCGTGTCCCGCAACAGGGCGAGCTTGTTCGCAAGCCCTTCCGCAGTTCCATCGAAGAACAGCCCGTTGTCGCCATCCCGAATCAGCTCGGGCATGTTTCCCACACGGGTCGTCACCAAGGGGACACCGCACGCCGCCGCCTCCAAGCAAGGATTGGGAGTGCCTTCGCTGCGACTGGCGCAGACATAAACGTCGAGATTCCGATAGAAGTCGAGCATTTCGTCATGGTTGCGCCAGTGTTGCTCCCGAATCGCAGTCAGTAGTCGCACGCCCGGCACGGCAGCGACGGCGGGCTCGATGACGTCGTGGAAGCCGCGATGTGCCGGACCATGGTTGTCGAGACTTCCCGCCCATCCGACGCGGAGCTCGCCAGAATAGGGTTGCGGCTCTGGCGGGGGGCAAAAGAATGTCGTGTCGACTCCATTGGGCGTGTAGTGGACCGGAACACCCAGTAGAGGACTGTATTCGTGCTCGAGCTTCCGATTGTTGACAAAGACAGCGCGCGCCAGCCGGTGCAGGGCAGCGAGCCCGGGCTCGCGGAACTCGCCCTCCAGCTCTCTGTGGCTGCAGATCCCGATGAGCAGCCTGTCAGACCGCCGGGCGAGGACCGATTCCGACAGGGGCAGCTTCGCGAGTTGGAACCAATAGAAGATGAGCACGATGTCCGCCACGTTCACGTCGGACTCAGTCACATCATGCTGGAATCGTTCGACGATCTCGAACCTTCCTTCCAGCACGCGCCGGAGATTTTGCGTCTTTCTATCGATCGCCCAGCCGGGTCGGTCCGCGATCGCCAGGATGCGGGGGAGGTGTACATCGCTCACGAGGCGTACCGCTCAAGCCAGTGCGCCGACCATGGCTTGGTCTCGTCCAGGTCGTCGTCCGTCGCCGAGGTGCGCACCTGGGTATTGTCCGGCAGTTGGATATCTCCTGGTCGCAAGCGGGGTCGCCATCCGTGCCAAGCAAGACCATCGACCTCCTCACTCAGGTACCGGCGGCCAGCATACTTGCGCGCGGCGTGCTCTGCGCTCAGGAACAAATAGTGCTTCATGCGAAAACGCTCGGGGGAGAGCCTCACCGGACCCTCGAAGCGTACGCGATGGCCGCCTGACCACGCAATCTCCATGGGGCCGTCCTGTTTCTTGTACGCACGCACGCAGTGCGGGGAGCTCGGCCGGAACGGGTAATAGGTACGCAGTGTGTGTTGATAATTGGGATTGTCGTGATCAGGGGCTTCCCGAGTAGGAATGAACGTGAACTCGGAAGACTCGATCGCATTGAAGCCGAGTGCGTCGGCTGCCGCGATGGCGGAGACCAGCGATGAGTACGAAGGCGGCGGAAGGTGGATCTCGTCAGCGTCAAGATGCATGAACCAGTCAGCTTCGAGCGACTGAAACAGTTCCTCTTTGCGACGAAGAAGCTGTTCCCAGCAATACCAGCCGTTGTGCGGGATGCTTTCGAAACCTATCAATCCGACCCCGCGGTAGCGCTGGGCAATCTCAAGCGTTCGGTCCGTCGAATGATTGTCGCAGATGTAGACCTGTACGCCTTGCCGAAAGAGGTTCTCGAGACATCCGGCGACGAACCGTTCTTCGTTCCGTGTTGTAAGGACCGCGACGACTCGCGGGGAATTCCGGTCCCGCGCAGCATGCGCAATGTGGGTGTTGAGATCGACCAAATCTCTCAATCCTTGGTTATATGCTTCCGGATGCCACGCTGGCCGATCAACTGATATGGCGCAATTAATGAACTTGGCCGAAATGACAAGTCAAAAGACTCAGAGCGGCCATGCCGAGGCGCCATCACTTTTCCACAAAAATGACCGTTTCGGGTCAGAAACAGTCATTCGGGGTTCTCCAGTTCTGCGTTGTGAAAACCAATTGATGGGGATAACCCGTGTCCCTGGCTGCCTCATCGCAGCCATCTCCCATGGGCAAAGAGTTCTGTGTGCTCTCCACAATCTTCAGGAAGGCTCGTGATGAGACTTGCAGTGTTGGTCACGTTGGCCGCGACATTGGCTGGATGCGTGACCTCTCCAGTCGACTATGAAGCGTCGCTTTCGCAGCAGGACCCCAAATGGCTGTCGCCGGAATGCCAGCAAGCGCGCATGGCGGCCTCGACCTATGAGGCGCGCGAAAAGGAGCATCCGGGGTGGGGCTTCGGCGTCGTGCTTGGCCCGTACTCATTGGGGCTCGTGGCAGCCATCAAGGAACATCAGCAGAAGCAACGAAAGCTGTTTTCCCGCGAGGTGCATTTGCAATGTTCCAGTCTGCCTCTGCCAAAGGAGTTGCAGGGCGATACAAGCCTCCAGGACGCGATCGCAAACCAGACGAAATATCCATAAACAGCATGCCACCTCAGCCGGTCGAGGCGGCGGTGAATACCGCCAGTTGAGCCTCGAAGGCACGCTTGTAGGCCGGCCGCGCTTCGCCGCGGGCGATATAGGCGGAGAGGGTCGGATAGTCCTCCAATATGCCTGATGTGCGCAATCTAAGTAGCACCGTCACCATCAGCAGGTCGCCGGCGCTGAACGCTCCCTCGAGCCAGTCGGCATTGCCAAGCCGGGTGGAAAGGTCGTCCAGCCGCTGACGGACGCGTCCGTCGAGCATAGGCATGCGCTCGGCGTACCAGGGCTTGTCGCGCTCCACGATCATGGGCATCGTCCGTTCCAGGATCGGCGGCTCGATCGTACTGAGCGCGGCAAACATCCAGGTGATCGCGCGCGCCCGGGCATTCGGATCGTCCGGCAGCAGGCCCGCATGGCGCTGCGCGATATGGAACACGATGGCGCCGGACTCAAACAAAGCCAGATCGCCTTCTTCATAGGTCGGTATCTGCCCGAAAGGATGCAGTGCGCGATGCGCCGGCTCCTTCATCTCGCTGAACGAAACAAGCCGGACGTCGTAGGGTTGGCCCACTTCTTCGAGCGCCCAGCGAACACGCATGTCACGTGACAGCCCCCTGCCGCGGTCGGGTGAGCGCTCAAAAGCTGTGATGGTTGGGGTCATTGGAACTCCGGGGTTTGGTCAGGTGTCCAGTTGTGTTGATGGGCATCCAAAGGACGAACGACCGGCTTCGCTCCCGACACCCTACCTTGTTTTCTTCGCCGTGGGATTTCGCGGTCCGAACCTTCCGTTCGCCTGACCTGGGCGAACTCACATCTATGACCTCTAGTTGGTGACACGGGCCAGCCATTGCCGACTAGCTGAATGTCACTGACGCCATGACGACAAGGGCCCGAACGTCAACCGTCTCCAATCTTTGCGAGATCTATGGCATAAAAGCCGCATGCAGATTTCAGGCATTGGCAGGATCATTTTCTGGTCTGGCGGAAGCCTTTGGATTGGGCAGGCAGTTGGCCCGATTGAGCTTCACTCCCACCATGCCATTCAGGTCAGCGTGGGTCTGTCCGATCGCGTGCAGTTCCGAACGGGTGACACGGCAGCCTGGGTATCGTACGGCGCGGCTTTCATTCCGCCCGACCTTGCGCACTCGTTCCAGGCACCCGGCAAGATGGCTGCCAACCTCTTCTGCGAGCCCGAGTCTGCGCTGGGCCGTGCCCTTTTGGCCCGCTTTGGAGGCGACCATATCTTGGGCCTCCCCCCAGCCGACATAGCGCCACACGCCAAGGCTCTTCGTTCTGCGTTCGACAATGGTAACCTCGACGAAGAGCTCGAGGATATCGCGCTGGAGACGCTTTACGCTCTTTGCGGAGGTGTTCCAGCAAGCCTGGTCGATCAGCGGATTATTCGTGCCACCGCCTTTATTGCCGCAAAATTGGGAGAGCAGCTCACCCTCGAAGCGGTGGCCCATCATGTTGGGCTCTCCGCAGGGCGCTTCAGACACCTTTTCGTCGAGCAAACAGGCATCTCGTTTCGAGCCTATCTTCTTTGGACAAGGCTCAATTGTGCGCTCGAACTCGGCTTCGGGGGAACATCCTGGACCGATGCGGCTCATGCGACGAACTTCGCGGATTCTGCCCATCTGAGCCGAACGACCCTTAGGATGTATGGGCTCGCTCCAAGTTCGTTGCGCCAGCAACTTCCTCCGGCATCCCGTCCGATGACGGCTTAGCCCCTTCATTCAAGTCTAGTTCAGGCGACAGGTCTATCGAGTTCGTGCAATCGCAACTCGAGGAACATCGCCATGTTTGCCAAACTCTCCCGACGCCATCTGCTGAACGCCAATGACTATTCGGCGTGGAGCAGGCGCGATGATTGAAATAGCGGCGCTTCGCCAGCATCTGTCGCTCGAGCAGCGGAGTCTGACCGAGATCGCTACCGGCCTGTCGGTCACTGCGATGGTCGGCGCGACGCTCTACAATCTCGGTTTCTTTGCGCCGGTTGAGTGGAGCCTCATCTCCGTGCTTACCGTGCAAGACCTCTTGATCGGAGCATCGATCGCACTGCTCCCGATGTCGGTCGCGGCGTGGCTAGCGCTGCTCATTGCCCGCTTCATTGCCGATGCGCCAAAGCGCCAAATGCGCACGATAGTGACCTCTATCGGGCTGATCGCGATCGGCCTCGCTGGGTCCTGGTACTTCTATGAGGGACCTCACCAATCGACCGGGGGGCATCTTGCCTTCGCCTATCTGCCGCTCGCCGGCCTTGCGGCCATTGCCAATCTGATATTCAGGACGCGAACCGTAGGCCTGGTTTGGCTCGCCTTCTCATTGATTTACGTCCCTTTTTCTTGCGGCGCCGCTGATAGTCTTCGTACCATCTCCAACATGTCGGCTGCGACAACGGAGGTCGAGACTGACAAGGGGGTGATCAGTGGGCGGATTCTGAGAATGACCTCGGGATTCGCCATTATCTTCGACGGGCAAGCCATTGTGGTATTGCCTCTGAACAAGGTCCGAAACATGCGGCGACTGTACACCGCCACGCCCGAGATCGACTACCTCAAGGGCGGCACGCCGAACTGAGTCCGCATGGACTCCCGCGGGGCAGAATGCTGCATCCCTATCGAGCAGCGCTACGCCAATGCTACCACCATGCCATATGATCGCCGACGCGGACGACACCTCGGTGGCTCGGGTGCTTCGGGATACGACTATCCTCTTGAGCAGCTCAAAGCCCGTTGCCCAATCGCGTGCGGTAGAGCCTTTCGGGTGGGAAGACATGCCCGCTCAAACGGCCGCCTCGATCGGCTCGGCAAGTTTCGGGTTGGCGCGCGCGGCGATCAGGCAGCCGGCGACGATCAGGCAGGCTCCGGCCAGCGTCGTCCAGGCCAGCGCCTCGTCGAAGAAGAACCAGCCAAGCGCGATCGCCCAGATGAAGGCCGAGTATTCGGTCGGGATCAGATATTGCGCTTCGGCGCGGGCGTAGGACCAGCTCATCAGGAATTGGCCGCTGAGCGACAGCACCGTCACCCCGGCCAGGGGAAGCCATAGATTGGTCGGCAAAGCGACGGCGAACCAAGGTGCTGCGAGGCCGACGAAGATTGCAACGCAAAGGTTCTGGAACAGCATGATCTCGATCGGCTTGGCCAGCAGCGCCTGTTGCCGGGAGAGGATCAGATTGTAGCCGTAGAACACCGTCGAGACGAGCACCGCCACCGTGCCGAGCAGGGCATCCTGCGAGTAGCTGGCGCGGCCGAACTGGCCGCCCAGTATGATGGCGACGCCGGCGATACCGGCCAGCGATGCCCAGATCGCCTGCGGCCGGATTCGTTCGCCCAGCAAAAGTGCTGCGAGAAAGAGGGCGAACAGGGGCGCGACGAAGCTGAGCCCGATCGCCTCCGCCAGCGGCAGCCTGGCGAGTCCCCAAAAGAAACAAAGGAGAACGATGCCGACAATCGCGGCGCGCAGCGCATGCAGCCTCAGCACCGCAAGGGTTGGCCGTGAGCGCGGCCCCGCCGACCAGACAGCGCCGGCGACGACGGTTGCGACCAGGCTGCGCCGCAGCACCGTGTTGTAGACGCCGACGGCAATAACCAGCGTCTTCATCGCCGCATCCATGCCGGACAGCAGGCAGATTGCCAGCGCGCAGACGAGCATCGGGATCATCGGGGAAACGGCGCCGGTCAGGCTGGATGTCTTCACGGCTGCACTCATGTGCTGCCGAGTATCCCAGAGCAAAGAGCAGGACCAGATGGCAGCCCCGGCGATGTGGAGGGCCAATGTCGAGTGGCGATAGCGCCCTTATCTGTTGAGCGATCTCGGACCGCTAACGAAGGGGCTGCCCCTGAGATAAAATCGCAGCGGGCGATCCGCATCTTTCGAAATGCCGATCCTGATGCCCTGCCCGATGTCGCCGGGTTGTTGGTCATCGCTTGCAAGCCATAGCGGGCCTTGCCGGCACAGATCGAGCCCGTCGAGCGAACGATCGATCCGCAACGCCTGGGCGAGCCGTCCTGGTCCGCGCGCGAGGTCGCGCAGGCGTTCGACGCCGCGATTACGCCGCATGATGTCGATACCTTCGAGCGGCTCAAGTGCCCTGACCAGCACGCCGGTTCCTATCCCTTGCATCTCGCTGGAAACATTCAGCATGAAGGAGATGCCGTAGGCGAGATAGACATAGGCGTGGCCGCGCTCGAGAAACAGCGAACGGTTGCGCGCAGTCATTCCCCGGTAGCCATGCCCTGCGGCATCGCCGACGACATAGGCCTCGGTCTCGACAATGCGGCCACTGAGGATCCCTTCGGGCAATGCCCGCACCACGACCTTGCCGATGAGATGGCGGGCGAGAGCGGCCGTGTCAGTCGGCAGCTCCGCGCGAGCAAGCGGCGGATGATCCGTGTGGCCGGCGTTCACGAGATAGGCTCACCGCCACCCCAACGCCGGAGCGACATGGGTCAGGATCGCCTCGATGACATGCGCGTTGTAGTCGACGCCGAGCTGGTTCGGCACGGTGAGCAGCAGCGTGTCGGCTTCCGCGATCGCCTCGTCGCCCTTCAGCTGCTCGATGAGCACGTCCGGCTCGGCGGCATAGCTGCGTCCGAAGACGGCGAGTTTCTCGGGCTCGATGTAACCAAAATGATCCTGGCTGTCGCTGCGGCCGAAATAGGCGCGGTCGCGATCGTCGACCAGCGCAAAGATACTGCGGCTGACCGAAACGCGCGGCTCGCGTGCATGTCCGGCCTCCTTCCAGGCGGCGCGATACAGGCGGATCTGCTCTGCCTGCTGGATGTGGAACGGCTTTCCGCTTTCGTCGAACTTCAGGGTCGAACTCTGCAGGTTCATCCCCCGCTTCGCCGCCCATTGCGCCGTCGCGTTGGTGGCGGCACCCCACCAGATCCGCTCGCGCAGCCCTTCCGAATGCGGCTCGAGACGCAGCAGCCCGGGCGGGTTCGGAAACATCGGACGCGGGTTGGGCTGGGCAAAGCCCTTGCCTTGGAGAATATCGAGGAACACGTCTGTATGACGCCGGGCCATGTCGGCGTCGCTCTCGCCCTCCGCCGGCGCAAAGCCAAAGTAGCGCCAGCCGTCGATGACCTGTTCGGGCGATCCGCGGCTGATGCCGAGCTGGAGGCGCCCGCCGGCGATCAGATCGGCCGCACCGGCGTCCTCGGCCATGTAGAGCGGGTTCTCATAGCGCATATCGATCACGGCGGTGCCGATCTCGATGCGGCTGGTCTTGGCGCCGATCGCGGCCAGCAGCGGAAACGGCGAGCTGAGCTGGCGGGCGAAGTGATGCACGCGGAAATAGGCACCGTCGGCGCCAAGTTCTTCGGCGGCGACCGCGAGGTCGATGGATTGCAGCAGCGTATCGGCTGCAGAGCGTGTCTGCGACTGGGACGAAGGCGTCCAATGTCCGAATGACAGAAAGCCGATTTTCTTCATGAGGGAACCGCGTTGGCGTTGGAGTCGGTATCATCTAGTGACTGAACCGCCGGTGCGCCAGCAAAGTCCTTTCGCAGATCGCCCTTTTCTCCCGGGTTGAGAAAGGCGATCGGCGACCTACTTCGCAAGAGCGGAAGGGGATGCAATTTTGGCTCTAAGCGAGAGGAGCGCGCAATGCCGAAGAATACGATTTGCGTCTGGTACGACAAAGAGGCGGAGGCTGCGGCCCGCTTCTACGCCAAGACCTTTCCCGACAGCGCGGTCGGCGCCGTCCACCGTGCACCGAGCGACTTTCCCTCCGGCAAGAAGGGCGACGTGTTGACGGTCGAATTCACGGTTGCCGGCATTCCCTGCATCGGCCTCAATGGCGGTTCGGTGTTCAAGCAGACCGAGGCATCTCGTTCCAGATCGCCACCGATGACCAGGAGGAGACCGACCGCTACTGGAATGCCATCGTCGGCAATGGCGGCGAGGAGAGCGCCTGCGGCTGGTGCAAGGACAGATGGGGCGTGTCCTGGCAAATCACGCCGCGCACGCTCACCGAGGCGATGGCGGCCGGCGGCGACGAAGCCAAGCGCGCGTTTGATGCGATGATGGAGATGAAAAAGATCGACGTCGCAGCGATCGACGCGGCGCGGCGGGGTTAGCGCCGCGTCACGGCTGATCGAGGCATTGGCGCTCACTCGAGCGTGAGCGCCGCAACCTCGCCTTCATTCATCAGCGGCACATAGATCATCGACTTGCCGTCGGTGCCGATGTCGGCGCTGCCCGGCTTGAAGGTCGCGACTGCCTCGGGTGCGCCACCTTGCTTGTAGCGGTAGAGCGTGCCGGTCATGTAGGCGGTGGCGTAGATGGTGTCGCCAATAGCGACGACACCATCGAGGTCGGCGAAGTTCTGCGCGCCGGGCAATGGCGAAATTGCCTTGCTGGCGAGGTCGACCGCCAGCAGGCCGCCCGGCTCGGCCGTGCTGAAGTCAGCCTTGATGCCCTTGCCCCAGGAGGCGACGATCAACCTGTTGCCATCGGCGAAGACGCCGTTGGGCGACGCAAGAGCCGCGTCCTTGACGAACAGGTCCGGTCTGTCGCCGTCGATGCGGTAGATCGCGTCGGCCAGCATGTCGGTGACATAGACCTTGCCGGAAGCGTCCGCTGTCATGTCGTTGAGGAAGACGGCATTCGGCACATCGATGGTCGAAACCAGCTTGCCGCTGGCGAGATCGACGACGCGAACCTTGGTGATGTCGGCGACATAGAGTTTTCCGCCCGAAATCGCCATGCCCTTGGGCGCGTCCATGCCATCGGTCCAGTGCTGGGTGGTTACCTTGCCGTCCAGCGACAACACCGAGAGATAGCCGTTGCCGTCGGCTTCGCCGGCATTGCCAACGATGCTGGAGACGATGATGCGCTTGTTGGCGGCATCGAACAGTGCCGATTCCGGCTGTTCGAAGCCTGTCGCGCGCCAGATTTCGCCGGCCTGGGCGGCGGGCATGATCGCCATGGCGGCGACGGCGAGGACTGTGGAAATGATGAGGGTTTTCATGACTGGGTCTCCTTCGGTGAAGGCGCAGAGCTAGGCCTTTCGATACTTTTGCGGAAGGGCGATTGCCGCTAGCATCGAATACCGATACGAAATTGCACAAAAGAGGTGCATCTCATGAATGGCCTGATCTTCGAGGCGCTGAAGCGGACGCTGAAGGCGAAGGGTGTCACCTATCGTGTGCTGGCCGAGCGCATGGGCGTTTCCGAGCCGACGGTGAAGCGCATTTTTCACGAACGCAACTGCAAGCTCGACCGGCTGATGGAGATCTGCTCGGCAGCCGGCGTCGACCTGGAAAACGTGCTCGGCTCGATGAGCCGGGGGCCAGGGCCGGTCAACCGCGTGGCACCGGACATCGAGCTCAAGCTCGCTGGCCGGTCGGCGCTGCTGTTCGTCTTCGTCATGCTGTCGGAAAAATTCACGCCCGAAGGCATCATGCGCTCGCACGGCCTGAGCGAAGCCTCGATGTTCCTCTATCTGCGCGATCTCGAGGAACTCGGCCTAGTGGCGCTCAGCCGGGGTCTCACGGCAAGGCTGCTGGTCGAAACGCCGATCCAGTGGAATTTCGAGGGGCCGCTGCGGCCACTGTTCGAGATGACCAACAAGAACTTCATCGGCTGGGCCATCACCCATATCGAGAAGGAAGCGACCTTCGTCAGCTTCTCCAGGCGGATGCGGCCGGAGACGGCTGAGATGGTGCGGCGCGAGGCGGAGGAGCTGGCGGAGCGCGCCAAGCTGCTTGCTCATCACGACCAGCACACGACGCCCGAAGACGGGCTCACCGGCTACAAATGGACGTTTGCGTTCGGCGCGACGCCGTTTGAGGCGATCATGCCGATCGGGCCGCACCCCAGGGATGCCGGCGCGCGGCCCGCTGTGACCGCAAAGGGACGGCGGCCGCTGCCGGCCTGACACGGCCAATCATCCCGAGCAGGATTGCATCTGGCGGCTGAGCTTGTCGCGCACCACTCCGGCGGCGCTGACTGCCACCATTTTCGCCGCCAGCTTGCCGCCCGGACCAGCCATGCGGCCAGCGATGCCGACCGCGTAGCGCTCTTCAAAAATGAAGCCACATTCATGATAGAGTTCGCGCACTGATTTGCCAGACTGTAGAGAGCGGTTTGCCGAATACGTGACACGTCCCCGTGAAATCGAAGTGATCCTATGCCGACCGAGCCAACACTTGAACTTCGCCGCTATTCGCGCCTGAAAAATTTGCGGGATCGCGCAGAACGCCAGGGTGCTGCATTGCAGTTCTGGGCGCGTACGACATCGCTTGCCGTGATCTCCTGCTTCTTTTCATTGATCAGCCGGTGGGATGCCTCGCTGCTCTACGTGCTGGCGGGCCTCGTGCTGTTCCAGCTCGTCGGCCTGATCCAGTTTCTCTTTGCGCGCCGACGCGCGGCGCCATGGTGGATCGGTTACCTCGTCGGTACGCTGGACATCATTCTGTTGACCGTTCTGCTGGTAACGCCCAACCCGTTTTCCTTGGAGGTCGCGCCGGCAGCGATGCAACTGCGCGAGGGCAGCTTCAAATTCCTGCTGATTTTCGTATGCCTTGGCGCGCTGACCCTTTCGACACGATTGGCGCTCTATCTCGGCGCGCTCGCGGCCTTGACGTGGTCGATCGGGGTGGGATGGGTGATTTTTCATGCGGGAACCGTCATTCCGGCGACGAACCTCTATTCGCTGCCGGTGACAGAGCGACTGAACCTCTATCTCAACCCCAATTTCGTCGATACATTCGCGCAGGCGACCAACGTGTTGGTCGTGCTGATTATCGGCGCGATCATGGCGCTGGTCGTCTCTCGTTCCCGACATCTGTCGGAAGACTATGTCAAGGCAGAGCGCGCCCGCGCCAATCTCGCCCGGCACTTTTCGCCCAATGTCGTCGACCAGCTCGCCTCGGATGACGAGCCCTTCGGCCCGGTACGCCGGCAGGATATCGCGGTGCTGTTCGCCGACATCGTCGGCTTCACACACTATTCCGAGGATCATCCGGCCGAAGCAGTGTTCGAACTTCTGCGTCAGTTCCACCGTCGCATGGAGCAGGTCGTTTTCGACCACCATGGCACCGTCGATAACTATATCGGCGATTGCATCATGGCGACATTCGGGGTTCCGCAAGCCAGCCATGACGATGCGACTCGGGCCATCCAGTGCGCTGAAGCGATGGTCGCCGCTCTCGAAGACTGGAATGTACAGCGGGTGTCCAGGGGATACCCGCCGCTCGACGTTCGGATCGGTGCACAATATGGCGCAGTCGTCGTCGGCGCGGTCGGCAGCGAGCGCAATCTGTCTTTCGCGGTGGTGGGCGACACCGTCAACGTCGCCAGCCGTTTGCAGTCGCTTTGCCGTGAGCTTCAGGCGAATATTTGCTTTGGGTCACGACTGATTGAGGCCGCGAAAACGGAATCGCCTACGACACAGTTGAATGCGCGCGATCATGGACCGGTGAGCATCCGCGGCCGGGACGAACCGGTCCATGTCTGGGTCGAACACAGAGCCGAAAACCAGGGCGCTATTGCGGTTTCGGCGTGATGTATGCGATGTGAAACGCCTGCACCTCAGCCGGATAGCGCTAGGCCGGGCCGATGGGACATGTCCGGACCCAGCCCGAAAAAGCCATCACGTGTCTGAGGAGATTGCGCCAGCCTTTGCGGCTGCAGCGTCTGAGCTTGCCTTGTCGTCCCATGTCACCGCCCGGTAGTCGAAGCCATATTCCAGCGTCGGCTTGACGATGCGGAAGAAGGGCGAGAGGTCGAAGTCGCGCGGCGTGTAGAGCGAGTGGTGGCGGATGTGCAGGATTTCCTTGCGCATGTAGGTCGACTGCGCCGAGGCGCGGCCGGGGGCGCGAGTGATCTCGGGCAGGATCGGATAGCGGATCTGGCCATAGGCTTCGGCGATCAGCGTTGAGCAGATGGCGCGCGTCGGGTCGCCGGAGCCAAAAGCCAGCATGCGGCGGCGCCAGCGCACGGGGACCGGCGGCGTCGGCAGGAAAAAACGCAACATGTCAAAGATGTTCTTGAGATCATATTTCAGGCCGAGCTTGCCGATCATGAAGGCGACCACCTTGTCGCGGTCTTCCGGCGCCAGGCCGCTCGCCCGGCAGATGCGCGTGTTATAGGTCCGGTAGCGCGACAGTGGCACGGCGACGCAACCTTCGCCGAGCGTGACCTCGATCAGGCGCCGCCGCTCCGATCCGTCCTCGGGTTCGGCCAGGGCGTCGCCGACATAGAAGGCCGCATGCGACCATGTCGACTGCGTCAAATATTTGATTGCCGCCGAGATCTTCTGGTTGCCCTCGATGAGCAGGATGTCGCCGGGCTCAAGGGTTCGGCGCAACGTCTCGGCGTCGGACGGCGTGTAGGGCTCATAGCCGGAGGATTCATCCTGCAGCCGGCCGGCAAGCCAGCGGCCAAGGCGGTCGAGAAGCGTTTCGGCGGGCGCAGTCATCGTAGATGGCGATTACCACAGACCGGCGGTCTGGGCCATCATCAGCCGGCGATGGGCAGGCCAGCTTCTTCCTGAGCCGCCGCCCCGGCCAGATCGTCGCGCACCTTGCGGGCGAGCTTCCGTGTCGAGCGCCGGGGGCTGTCGCCGAACAGCTCGGCGGCTTCGGCGAGGCAGGTCTTCTTCAGGCTTTTTTCCGAGCGCTTAAGCAGCTTGCCGAGAAGCTTGGTGTCCTGCGGCTCGCCGAGAGGCTGGTCATCGGCTTCGAGCAGCGCGCGCATCACAAAGACATCGTGCAGTTCGCCCAGCCGTTCGCCAAGTTCGTCGACCGCCTTGCGCCGGGTCTTGATCGGCGTCGGCCATAGCCTGCCGAGCAGCGACAGATGCATGCTGTGGGTCTTGGCGGCTTTGCGCAGATCGTGGAAGTCATCGGCTTCGCCGCGCGATCCGGCCTTGTCCAGCGCCTTTCTGGCACGGCGCAAGGCGATGCGGGCGCCTTCGGCAAGCACGTCGGCGGCCTGTTCCGGCTGGTCGGGCAAAGCAAGCTTTTCGACCCGCGCGAGGCCCTCCTCGCAAGCGGCGATCGCTGCCCCTATCGCAGCGCCAAGACCGGCGCCGCCATGCATCTCGTTCTGGCGCGCGACGAGGGTGTCGCGCACGGCATCGAGGCCGCCACCGGTGCTGTGTTCGGGGAAGCTCGCTGCCAGCCGGTCGATCGTCTCGACCAGCGCGGTCGCCTCGCGCGGACCGGCAAGCAAGGTCGCCACCTCGCGGTAGCAATGATTTTCAGCATCGCAGAACGTTTCGTCTCCGGAACGGACCAGGCGCAGCAAGGCGCGCGCGCTCTTCAGCCTCTTGCGGCATTTGTGCAGTGCCTGTTCCGGCCGGCTGCGCGCGACGTCCAGATGAATGAGCGCCTTGCCGATCTCTTCGGCAAGGATGCGCCTGACCTCGCCGGTCAGCGGCAGGCGTGGATCGATACGAAAACTCATGCGGCGATCTCCGGAATCCCCCCAAGGGCGAGCGACGCGTTGTAAAATCTCGACTCACCGGTGACTTCGCGGCCGAGCCAGGCAGGCAGCATTTCGTCCGGCACGTCCTCCGGCGTCTCCAGTTCGGCGACCACCAACCCAGCCAGCATGCCGCCGAAAACATCGACTTCGTAGAGATAGCCGCGGTGCCTAACATGGTGACGTGTCTTCTCGATGACACGCCCGATGGCGAAGGCCAGCATCTCCTGCGCCTCGGCCAGAGGGATTGGATACTCGAATTCGTCGCGTTCGCGGGCCGTGCTGCCGAACTTGAGCGTCAGCATCGCAGAAGCACTATCGCTGATGCGCACGCGCACGGTGCGGCCCGGTGCTGCGGCAAGATAGAACTGGCGAATGCGGATATCCGCCTCGGCCAGTTCCAGCCATTCCGCACTGGAGACCAGGAATTTGCGTTCGACTTCCTTGCCCATGGCCGCGCACTAAAGCGTGTGCGACCGGACATGGCAAGCCAGAGTCGTGGGGATATTGACTTTAATCAATCGATTGATTAAAGTCGGATCATGAGCAAGACGCCGAACGCCGGGAGTCCACGCCGCAAGGCGCCGCCATCAGCCGCGGACACGACACGCGCGGCGCTGGTGCAGGCGGCGCTGAAATTGTTCGGGCGGCAGGGTTTTGACGGCACCTCGACGCGCGAGATTGCGGCCGAGGCGAAAGCCAATATTGGCTCGATCGCCTACCATTTCGGCGGCAAGGAAGGGCTTCGCGCAGCAGCGGCCGACTACATCGTCGACACCATCCAGACCATTGCCGGCCAGGCGATGGGCAGCCCGCAGGCAGCGACCGCCGGCGACCCGGAAGCGGCGCGGGCGCAACTCTTCGCCGCCCTGGAGCGGATGGTCACCTTTATCGTGGCGAGCCCGCAGGCTGGCGAGATCGTACAGTTTGTACTTCGTGAGTTATCGCATCCGACCGCGGCACTCGATCGCATCTATGACGGCGTGTTCGAGCCGACGCATCGCCGGCTCTGTCTGATTTGGGAGCAGGCGACCGGCGAGGCGGCCGAAAGCGAGGCCACAAGGCTCACCGTGTTCACGCTGATCGGCCAGGTCATCTATTTCCGCATCGGCCGCGAGGCGGTGATGCGGCGCATGGGCTGGCACGACATCGGTGCCGCCGAGGCGGCCAAGGTGGTGGCGGCCACGTCGAGCAATCTCGGCGCGATACTGGCTGCAAGGAAGGGTCAAAGACCATGAGCTTTCTGTGTTCGCTGCCGCTCGCCGCGCAGCTGTTCGGCGCCTGCGCGCCGGCCGCGCCGCTGGCCGTCGGCTATGTCGAGGGCGACTATGTGCTGCTGGCGCCGATCGAGGTGGCGCAGGTCGAGACCGTCACGGTCAAGCGCGGCGACCGCGTCGTATCAGGCACGCCGGTTGTGACGCTGGAAAGCGCCGACGCGAAGATTGCCGTTGCGCTGGCCGAGGCGGGCCTTGCCCAGGCGCAGGCGCAGCTCGCCGATTTGCAGGTTGGCAAGCGGCCGGAAGAGATCGCGGTGCTCAAGGCGGAAGTCGACATGGCCCGCGCCCAAGCCACCGACGCCAAGCGCAGATACGACCGCGCCAGCGACCTGTTCAAGCGCGGCACCGGCACGCAGGCCGATTTCGATACGGCGACCGCCACGCTGGAGACCGCCAATGCACAGGTCGGCCAGGCCGAGGCCAATCTCGCCGTCGGCGGCCTGCCGGCACGACCGGAGACGATCAAGGCTGCCGACAACCAGGTCAAGCAGGCGCAGGCGACGCTGGAGCAGGCTGAGTGGCGACTGTCGAAGCGCGTGCTGACGGCGCCCTCGCCCGGCCGCGTCAACGACGTCATCCGCAATCCGGGCGACACCGCCGGGCCGACAGCGCCGGTCATTTCGATACTGCCGGACGGCGCGGTGAAGCTCAGCGTCTACATACCGGAAAGCGCGTTTTCGTCGGTAAAGGTCGGCACGCTGCTCGGCGTTCATTGCGACGGCTGCGGCCCTGAGGTGAAGGCACGCGTCAGCTATGTGTCGCCGGACCCGGAGTTCACGCCACCGGTGATCTATTCGCTCGAGAACCGGCAGAAGCTGGTCTACCTAGTCGAGGCACGGCCGGAGCGTGACGCCAGCGCCTTGCAGCCGGGCCAGATCGTCGACGTCGATCTGGTGGACGAGGCAAAATGAACGCCATCGACGTCCATGGCCTGGTCAAGCGCTTTGGCGACAAGACCGTCGTCGACCATGTGACGATGACGGTGGCCGAAGGCGAGATCGTCGGCTTCCTCGGCCCGAACGGTTCGGGCAAGACGACGACCATCCGCATCATGTGCGGCCTGCTGACGCCGGATGAGGGCGAAGGCACGGTGTTGGGTTTCAACATCCGCACCGACAGCCTGCGGATCAAACGCGAAGTCGGCTACATGACGCAGAAATTCTCGTTCTACGAGGATCTGACGATCGGCGAGAACCTCGAATTCGTGGCGCGGCTCTATCAGCTGAAGCCGGTTGCCGAGCATGTGGCGAAGACGCTTGAGGACCTCGGGCTCACCTCGCGCAAAGACCAGCTGGCCGGCACGCTGTCCGGCGGCTGGAAGCAGCGGCTGGCGCTGGCCGCCTGCATCATGCACAAGCCGAAATTATTGTTGCTCGACGAGCCGACGGCGGGCGTCGACCCTAAAGCGCGGCGCGAATTCTGGGACGAGATCCATCGCCTCGCCAGTGGCGGGCTGACCGTGCTGGTCTCCACCCACTACATGGACGAGGCTGAGCGCTGCCACCGCATCAGCTACATCTCCTATGGCAAGATGCTGGCCACCGGCACGGTCGAGGAGGTGGTGAAAAATGCCGGGCTGACGACCTTTGTCGTGCAAGGCCCGCGCCTCGACCAGGTTGCTGCAGCACTCAGTGGCCGGCCCGGCGTCGACCAGGTGGCGCCGTTCGGCGCGACGCTGCATGTCGTCGGCTCCGACAGGAAGAAGCTGCAAGCAGCGCTCGCCGATGTCGAGAAGGAGCACAAGGGGGTGACGGTGACGCCGGGCGAGACCAGCCTGGAAGACGTGTTCATCCAGTTCATGTCCGGCTCCAGGGACAATATGGCATGAACAGCGTGTTTTCCTTCGCCCGGCTCGGCGCGCTGCTGATCAAGGAGTTCATCCAGATGCGGCGCGACCGCATCACCTTTGCCATGATGCTGGGCGTGCCGCTGATGCAATTGGTGCTGTTCGGCTATGCCATCAACAATGATCCGAAGAGCCTGCCGGCGGCACTGGTGGCGACGAGCAGCGACCCGTACACCCGGGCCATGGTGTCGGCGCTGCAGACTACCGGCTACTACCGCTTCGACTATGTCGCGCAAAGTGCCGCGCAAGCCGAGTTCCTGATGTCGCGTGGCGATGTCGCCTTCGTCGTCACCATCCCCGCCGACTTTGCCCGCCGGGTCGAGCGCGGCGACAGCCCGCAGATCCTGATCGAGGCCGACGCCACCGATCCGGCGGTGGCCAGCGGCGCCATCTCGACGCTCGGCACCGTCGCCAACCAGGCGCTGTTGAGGGCACGCGGCACGCAGGAGGCGGC
Organism: Mesorhizobium sp. P2_E10; assembly: GCF_056404235.1. Classification (NCBI taxonomy): domain Bacteria; kingdom Pseudomonadati; phylum Pseudomonadota; class Alphaproteobacteria; order Hyphomicrobiales; family Phyllobacteriaceae; genus Mesorhizobium; species Mesorhizobium sp. P2_E10. Next base: position 82,748 of record NZ_JBFUEK010000001.1, on the reverse strand, counting down.
GACCGAGGCAGCCAGGGGCCAGCTCGAAGTGGTGGTGCACCGGCGCTACAATCCGGAAGGCATCTCGCAATACAACATCGTTCCCGGTCTGCTCGGCGTCATCCTGCAGATGACGATGGTGATGATGACCTCGATCGCGCTGACCCGCGAGACCGAGCGCGGCACGATGGAGAACCTGTTGGCAATGCCGTCCAGCCCGCTGGAGATCATGATGGGCAAGGTGCTGCCCTATCTGGCGGTCGGCGCGGTGCAGGTGGTGGTGGTGCTGGCGGCGGCGAAGCTTCTGTTCGCCATTCCCTTCACCGGGTCGATGTCGCTACTGCTCACCGCCGTGCTGATCTTCGTGCTGGCGCTGGTGCTGCTCGGCTACACGATCTCGACCATCGCCCGCACGCAGATGCAGGCGCTGCAGCTGACCTTCTTCTTCTTCCTCCCGTCGATCATGCTGTCAGGCTTCATGTTCCCCTATCGCGGCATGCCCGGCTGGGCGCAGATGTTCGGCGAGATCCTGCCGCTGACGCATTTCTTGCGCATCATCCGCGCGGTGATGCTGAAAGGCGCCGAACTGCCGGCGGTGGCGACGGAGATCGGCTGGCTGGTCGTGTTCGTGGCGCTGTTTGCCGGGGTGGCGCTGGTGCGGTTCAGGCGGACGCTCGACTGAGCGCTACGCCGCCGCCATGATCTCCGCATAGGTGCCGAAATCGACATTGCCGCCGGACAGCACCACGGCGACGCATTTGCCTGATAGATCGATCTCGCCTGACGACAGCGCTGCCAGCGCGACGCAGCCGCCGGGCTCGACCACCAGCTTGAGATACGCCATGGCATCGCGCATCGCCTGTGCCGTCGCCTTGTCGGAGACGGCAATGGCGCCGGCGAGATTCCTGCGGTTGATCGCGAAGGTGATGGCACCGGGCTCGGCGGTGAGGATCGCGTCGCAGATCGAGCTGTGGCCGGGTTCGTTCGAGACCCTTTCGCCCTTGATGAGCGAGCGGCGGGTGTCGTCGAAATGCTCGGGCTCCACCGCCCAGACGGCGGTGTCAGGCGAAGCATCCTTGACCGCGACGGAAATGCCGCTGCTCAGGCCACCGCCACCGCACGGGATGAGAACCGCGTCGAGGCTGACGCCGAGCGCTTTGGCTTGAGCCATCAGCTCAAGGCCGATCGTGCCCTGGCCGGCGATGATGGCCGGATCGTCGAAGGGCGGCACCAGCACCATGCCTTTGTCCATGTAAGGCCGAACCACGGTCATGCGGTCATCGCGAAAGCGGTCGAACGGCACCACCTCGGCGCCCATTTTGCGGACATTGCCGATCTTCATTGCCGGCGCGTCGGCCGGCATGGCGATGACCGCCTTGACGCCGAACATGGCGGCGGAAGCGGCAACGCCTTGCGCGTGGTTGCCCGAGGAGAATGCAACGACCCCGCGGCGGCGCTCTTCCTCGCTCAGCGACGACAATTTGTTATAGGCGCCGCGGAACTTGAACGACCCGGTGCGCTGCAAAGTCTCGGGCTTGAACAGGATGCGGGCGCCGAAGCGCTTGTTCAGCTCCGCCGATTCGATCAGCGGCGTTTCGACGATCAGGCCGGAGAGTTTTGCCGCAGCGCTGCGGATGTCGGCGATGCCGGGAGGGGTGGTCATGGCGAGGTCCTGCGGAAATGAGATCGCCCATGCTGCACGTAAAGGGCTGCACGATGCCAACGAAAAAATGTGACCGATACAAAGTTTGGAAGGTCATGATGCGTAGGCAGCGCTGCCCCTCATCTGGCTGCCGCCATCTTCTCCCCGTGAACGGGGAGAAGGACGCTATTGCCGGCGGTTTCGCCAATCAGCAACGTTGCAAGAAGGGCGGTGGCGTTGCGGCCGGCTTCTTTCTCCCCGTTTACGGGGAGAAATGCCCGGCAGGGCAATGAGGGGCGGCGCCGACATCGGCAGTTGCCGTCCGCCGGGCCTATCTGCTCAATCCTAGCCCAGTAGCGCCCTCTGCCTTTTGGCCCCACCCATCTTGCGCCAGGTGTTGAACCGATGCGTCGCGGCGGCGAAGGAGATCTTCATCTGCTGGGCCACCGAATAGCGCGACTTGCCCTCGTCGAACATGCGGTAGCAGCACTCGACGCCCTCCTCGGTCAGCTTGCCGTCGGGCGCCTTGTTGTGCGGGTTGGCGGGGTCGAATTTTTCGACCTGCTGTTCGACCAGGCCCTTCAGCCGCTGCAGATCGGCCTCGATGCTGGCGATGAGATCGAGAACGGGTTTCGGGTCAAATGCATCGGTGTGCGGTTTTGCCGTCATCTGCGAATTCCTCTGTCTTGGCTTAGGTTCAGTTATATAGGCGAACATTCACCGATAACGAAGAGGCACCCGCCGGATTTCCGGTTCAAATAATTTTGACCGCCGAGCGACGCGCTCGGTTGACCCAGAGTACTCCAAACCCTAGTTTAGAATAATTCTAAACTAGGGTGAATTTGTCATGCTTTCGCGTGTTTTCGGCTTTGGCCGCCGTTCCTTCGAATCGCTCTCGGAACAGGAGATCCTGGCGCTCGCCATCTCGTCCGAGGAAGATGACGGGCGCATCTATCGCGCCTATGCCGACGGGCTGGCGGAAGACTTTCCGCAATCGGCCAAAGTGTTCGAGGCGATGGCGGAGGAAGAGGACGGCCATCGCGACGCGCTGATCGAGCTTTTCCGCAAGCGTTTCGGCGAGCGCATTCCGCTGATCCGCCGCGATCATGTGAAGGGCTATTACGAACGCAAGGCGGACTGGCTGGTCCGCCCGCTCGGCATCGAGCATGTGCGCCAGCAGGCCGAGGCGATGGAGCGGCAAGCCTATCTGTTCTACGTCGAGGCGGCCAAGCGCACCACCGATGCCTCGACCAGAAAGCTGCTCGGCGATCTGGCGGCGGCCGAACAGGGCCATGAGAGCTCGGCACACCAGCTCGAACAGCAGCATGTGCCGGGCGCAGTGAAGGATGAGGAGGCGGCGGCCGAGCAGCGCCAGTTCATCCTGACCTATGTGCAGCCGGGGCTGGCCGGGCTGATGGACGGCTCGGTGTCGACGCTGGCGCCGATCTTCGCCGCCGCCTTCGCCACGCACGATACCTGGCAGACGCTTCTGGTCGGTCTCGCCGCCTCGATCGGCGCCGGCATCTCGATGGGCTTCACCGAAGTCGCGTCCGACGACGGCAAACTGTCGGGCCGCGGTTCGCCGCTGAAGCGCGGGCTGACAGTCGGCATCATGACGACGCTGGGCGGCCTAGGCCACGCACTGCCCTATCTCATCCCGCAATTCTGGACAGCGACGGCGGTGGCAGCGGTGGTGGTGTTCTTCGAACTGTGGACGATCGCCTTCGTGCAGAACCGCTACATGCAGACGCCGTTCCTGCGCGCCGCCTTCCAGGTGGTGCTGGGTGGCGCCCTGGTGTTTGCGGCCGGCGTGCTGATCGGGAATGCTTAGGTAAACGCAAAAGTCGGCGCCGCCCCTCATCCGCCTGCCGGCATCTTCTCCCCGTAAACGGGGAGAAGGGGGCTGGCCGCAATGCCGGCGCCCTTTCTGCAACGCTGTAGTTAGCGAAACCAACGGCATCAGCGTCTTTCTCCCCGTCACTATACGGGGAGAAATGTCCGGCAGGACAATGAGGGGCGGCGCGATGGTCGACGGTTATGAATACCGCTGCACATCGTCAGCCTCACCCATTCACCGCCCGACTATCCGCCGGCGCCTCGGCCCTTTCCGTCAGCCCATAATCGCGCACGACATGCGCGATGCGCAGTCGGTAGCCGGCAAAGATGCCGCCGCGGCCGGCCTGCTGCGCCTGCCGGTGCTCCTTGGTGTTGCGCCAGGCTTTTACCGCTTCCTCGTCGCGCCAGAACGATAGCGAGAGGACGCGGTTCGGGTCGGCCAGGCTCTGGAAGCGTTCGATCGAGACAAAGCCGTCGATGCCGTCGAGCAGCGGGCGCAGCTGCGCGGCGATGCCGAGATAGGCATCGCGCTTGCCTGCCGCCGGCTCGACCTCGAAGATGACCGCGATCATATCTTCACCAGCGGCGCGTGCGGCCCGGACACGTGCTTCAGGAAGATGCGATCCTCCTTCAGAATGAATTTCTCCCGCCTGGCGAACTCGTAGTTGGACTTGCCGGCCGGATCGGCGGCGAGCCGGGCGCGGTAGGCTTCGTAGGCGGCAAGGCTGTCGATGTTGTACATCGCATAGGCGGTGGTGGCCGAACCCTCATGCGGCGCGTAGTAGCCGATCAGATCGGCGCCGCAGCGCGGGATGGCCTGGCCCCAGTTGCGGGCATACTCCTCGAACGCCGCCTTGCCGAACGGGTCGATCTCGTAGCGGATGAAACAGGTGATGGCCATTTTTGTCTCCTTGACGGTTGGATATTTCTTGCGCGGACAGTTCGAGCCGGATCGAAACGTTGTGTGGATCGATGTGCTAGGCAATTCCCTTGCTGGTCATGTCTGCCAGAAGGATTTCGCGCATTCGCGGCGGACGTCTTCAGGCGTCAAACCAAGGTCGCGCAACAAATGATCGTCGATCTCGGCGAGGTCGAGACGCTGCCGATGGCGGTCGTACCAGCGGGCCAGAAGCCGCAAGCGCAGCCGGTGCAAGGCGAAGAACGGGAACGGCAGGCGGGCGACAGGTGCGGAGGTCGAAGCGGCTGTTGTGGTCATCGTCGTCTCCTTGATCTCAGGCCAGAATAGTGGTTATCTGACAAGAATGCTTCGATGAGGAACGAACTATGCGTGAAGGACCCGACATAGCCCGCATCGCCAGCCTGGTCGGCGATCCGGCGCGGGCAAACATGTTGAATGCGCTGATGGGTGGCACGGCGCTCACGGCGAGCGAACTGGCGATGGAGGCCGGCGTGTCACTGCCCACCGCCAGCTCGCATCTGGGCAAACTGCTGGAGGGCGGGCTGCTGACGGTTGCAAGCCAGGGACGGCATCGCTATTACGGCCTTGCCGGCCCGCAAGTGGCGGGCATGATCGAGGCCATCACCGGCGTTGCCGCTTCGGTCGGGCCGCAGCGTGTGCGGCCAGGACCGCGCGACGCGGCAATGCGCGTGGCGCGGGTCTGCTACGATCATCTTGCCGGCGAACAAGCGGTGGCAATGCTGGACCGCCTCGTCGACAAACACATCCTGCTGCGCGAGGACAAGGAGATCCGGCTCGGTCCGGCGGCCGCTTCGCATTTCGCCGCCATCGGCATCGACGTCTACACCAAGCCAAGGCGGCCGGTGTGCCGCGCCTGCCTCGACTGGAGCGTGCGGCGCTCGCATCTGGCCGGCACGCTGGGCGCCGCCATCCTCGACAAGATCATCTCGGAAAAATGGGCGCGGCGCGAGAAGGACAGCCGCGCCGTGGTGTTCTCGCCGGTGGGCAAGCAGGCATTCGAGAAGGTGTTTCTGGGGTGAACCGAACTTCGTCATCCACGGGCGGAGCAAGGAGCGAAGCGACGCGGCGCAGACCATAGGATGACGAAGTCATGGTGCTCAGCTCCGCTTCAACACCTTCCCCAGCTTGAAGAAGTCCGCCCACGGATCGGCCTTGGCCAGCTGCTTCAGCGTCGTCTTGTCGCCGATTGGAAAGGCGTTCGGCGCCAGCCCGGCTTCGATTTCCGCCCATGTCACCGGCATCGACACGGTGGCGCCCTTCTTGGCACGCGACGAATAGGGCGCGACCGTGGTCGAACCGCGACCGTTGCGCAGATAGTCGACGAAGATCTTTCCGGTGCGCGCCTTCTTCGACAGCGTCGCCGTGTAGCGGTCCGGTGCCGCCTGCTCCAGCGCGCGGGCGAAATCATGGGCGAAGGTCTTTACTTCTTCCCAATCGGCCGACGGTTTCAGCGGCACGACGACATGGTAGCCCTTGCCGCCCGATGTCTTGACCAGGTTGGGCATCGACAAATCATCGAGCCTCGCGCGGATGTCGAGCGCTGCATCACGTACCGCCTTGGCGTCGACGCCTTCGTCGGGGTCAAGATCGAAGACGATCTGGTCGGGCTTTTCCAGCTCCTCGATGGTGCAGCCCCAGATGTGGACCTCGACGACGCCGTTCTGGACCAGAGCGGCAAGGCCGTCGAAGTCGCGGATGAACAAGATCTCCTCGCCATCCGTCGGGTCCTTCATCCTGGCGATTTTCTCGTGCATGCCGGCCGAAGCGTGCTTCTGGAAGAAGCGCGGGCCGCCAATGCCGTCCGGCGCCCGCACCAAGCTGAGCGGCCGGTTGACGACGAATTGCTGCATGCGCGGCCAGACCAGCGCGTAGTGCTCGAGCAGGTCCTGCTTCGAGATCTTTTCCTCGGGCCACAAAAGCTTGTCCGGATGGGAGAGCTTGACGACGGTTTGCGCCGTCCCGGTTGATTTCGTCGGGGTCGGCTTTGCCTTGCTCCCGGCTGTCGATGCTTTCGGTTTTTCCTGCACGACTTCCTCCGCCGGCTTGTCTTCGCGCAATCCCTGGAACGATGCGTGGCGTATTATACGGTCGGAGGTCCAGCTGCGAAACTCCACTTCGCCGACCAGCGCGGGCTTGACCCAGACCAGTCCCTTGCCCTTCGGCACGGCCGCCGCGAAGGGCGATGCGTCCGCTTTCAAAGCGTCGAGCTTTTTCTTCAGGCCGGTAGCCATCCTGGCGGAAAATCCGGTGCCGACGCGGCCGGCATAGTGCAGCTTGCCAGCCTCAAAATAGCCGACCAGCAGCGAGCGCAGGCCGCGGCCGGTCTTTTCCGACGGCAAATAACCGCCGATGACGAATTCCTGTCGCGCCGTGCATTTCGACTTGACCCAGGCCGGGCCACGGCCGCTGCGATAGGGCGCGTCGGCGCGCTTGGAGACGATGCCTTCCAGCCCCATGCGGCAGGCGTGCTGCAGCATGATCTTGCCGGGCTCAGCAAAATGGTCGCTGAAACGCAGCGCCGAATCGTCCGACTGTTTGCCGAGCAGGTCCTGCAGCGCCTGTTTGCGCTCGACCAGCGGTTCGCCGCGCAGATCTTGGCCGTTGAGACGCATCAGGTCGAAGACATAGTAGATGAAGCGGTTGGTCCGGTTCGCAGAAAGGTCCTGCTGCAGCAAGGAGAACGACGAGACGCCGCTGTCGGCGAGCACGACGATCTCGCCATCGATGATGGCATCGGTGCATTTCAGGCGCCCGAGCTCCGCAACGATCTCGCCGCCGAATTTCTCCGTCCAGTCGAGGCCGGTGCGCGTCAGCAGTCGCACCTCAGTGCCGGCAAGCTGCGCCTGCATGCGGTAGCCGTCGAATTTCACCTCGTGCAGCCAGTCCTTGCCGGCCGGCGCATCTCTTTCCAGCGTGGCAAGCTGCGGCTCGATGAAGTCGAGCCGCTTTGCCGCACCAGCCTTCGCCTGGCCGGCGGCCGGCTTGTTGGAATGCCAGACTTTCGGCGTCTTGCCCTTGGCGGTCTTGCCTGCGCCGACCTCCTCGATCGTCAGGCTCGACTTCACCGATTTCGGGGCTTCCTCGAGGATGTCTTCGCCGGGGCGGGCGGCGGCATCGTCGGACTTAATCAACAGCCAGTTGTCGCGCTTCTCGCCTGCGCGCGGCTTCAGTCGCACCAGATGCCAGAGGCCGTGGAGCTTGTGGCCGTGCAGCTCGAAGCTGATATGGCCTTTCTGCATTGCCTTGGCCGGATCGATCTCGGGCGTCCAGGTGCCTTCGTCCCAGACGATGACCGTGCCGCCGCCATACTCACCCTTGGGGATGGTTCCTTCGAACGGCGCATAGTCGATCGGATGGTCCTCGACATGCACGGCCAGCCGCTTCTCGTGCGGGTCGAGGCTCGGGCCGCGCGTGACCGCCCAACTCCACAGCACGCCGTCATGCTCAAGGCGAAGATCGTAGTGCAGCCTTGTCGCGTCATGCTTGTGGATGACGAAGATGCCGCCGGCCTTACCCTTGCCGCTGCGCGAGACCTTGCCGGCCGGCTCGGCGGTCTTCTTGAAATCGCGCTTGGAATGATACTGTTCGAGGCCGGCCATCTCCCGATCCTCAGGCCGATTTACGCTTGGCGGCGGCGGCTTTCGGCTTCGCACCTTTCGCCGGCGACCTGACCTTTGCCGACGAGGAAGCCTTTGATGAACCGCCATCCGAAGACAGGCTCTGCTTCAGCGCATCGAACAGATTGACGACGTTGGAGGGTTTTGGCGCGGCCTGCGCCGCCGGCGCCTTCTTGCCGGCTTTCTTGGCGCGGATCAGTTCAAGCAGGGCGTCCTCGTATTTGTCGTCGAATTTCGACGGGTCGAACGTGGCTTTCTTCTTGTCGATGATGAGCTCGGCGAGATCGGTCATCTCCTGATCGGTCTTCACCACTTTGATGTCGCCGAAGACGGTATCAGGCTGGCGCACGGTGTTGTCGTAGCGCAGCGTGGTCAGCACCATGCCCTTGCCCAGCGGCTCGATGACCACAGGGCGCTCGCGGCTGTAGAGCACAATGCGGGCGAGCCCCGCCATCTTCTTGCCCGCCATGGCATCGCGAATGACGGCAAAGGCTTCCTCCGACACCTTGTCGGCCGGCGCGACATAATAGGGCGTGTCGAGATAGATCTGCTGAATCGAGGCTTTGTCGACGAAGCCGTCGAGGCTCATCGTGTGCGAGGATTCGATCTGCACCGCCTCGATCTCGTCCTCCTCGATATGGACGAAATCGCCGTCGCTGACCTCATAGCCCTTGATCTCGTCGCCATCGCCCAGCGGCTTGCCGGTCTCGCCATCGACATAGATGCGTTTGACGGTGTTGCCGGTCTTGCGGTTGAGCACCCGGAACGAGACCTTTTCGGTATGGGTGACGACGTTGGTCAGTTCGACGGCGCAGGTGACCAGCGACAGCTTCAGATAGCCCTTCCAGGCTGGACGAGGCGCCATGACAAACTCCCTGCGCGATGCGGTTCAACCGAGAACGGGCAAAGCCCCTTCCGGTTCCGGCCGCACATCTGGCAGGGCCAAGGCGCTTGTGGGCGCCGCGCACGGAAATTTCGTGGCTTCGGCGATTATTGAAACAGAACCGCGCCCAAGCGACATTCAGGCGAAACATATGTGATGCAAAAGTCACATTGGGCGAAATGCCGACGAACTGCACCGAAAGACCCCGAATCAGCCGCATTCCGGCCACGAACCAGGGCCTTTTCGACCAGAGATTAACATCGTGTTCACCGACTATTCACGCATCGACGCTATGATGCCCGTAATTCGGAAGGGACATCCGAAATCGGGACAGGGACCAAAGAAAATGAACTTCTGGCATCACATCGCTGGCTATGCCGCCGCCATCCGCGAATTCGTCGCGCCGAGCTATCGGCCCGAGCGCTATTACATGCGCGGCCCAGGCCCGGCCTGTGCACGTCGCGGCAACTCGCTCGGCGTCAGCGCGCACTGATCATGACCTTCGAGACCCGTCATAACAGCCGGATCTGCAGGCCGGGCGCAAACCACCGCGCAACCACCTATCGTGCCGAGCGCCCTGTGCTCGCCGACAGACGACGTGCGACAACGCCGAGGCTTTAACGCCGCCGCCGGCAGGCTTAGTGTCCCAGGACATCAGCTGCCGGGTTGCACGTGACCATCGACCATCCCTCCGAAGTCTTCGATGCCAGCCAGCCGTTGATCGTCTTCGACGGCGTCTGCGTTTTGTGCTCCGGCTTCGTGCGCACGGTGGTGAGGCTCGACCGCAAAAACCGCTTCTGCTTCGCCACGGCGCAGTCACCCTTCGGCGAGGCGCTGTTTCGAAAATACGGGCTGCGCACCGACAGCTACGAGACCAACCTGGTCCTCATCGACGGTGCTGCCTTCATGCGCCTCGAGAGTCTTGTTGCCGTGATGGCCGAACTGGGCTGGCCGTGGCGGGCAGCAAGAGTCTTGCTCCTGCTGCCGCGCCCGATTCGCGACTGGCTTTACAATCGCATCGCCAGGAACCGCTATGCGCTGTTCGGCCGGAAGGACAGTTGCGACATTCCGTCGGCCGAGCTGAGGGGACGGTTGCTTGGCTAGGATGCGAGCCCCGGGTGAGCTGCGATGAGGGTCCTTGTCGTCGGCGGCTATGGCATCTTTGGCGGCCGCATCGTCGAATTGCTGGAAAACGAGCCGCGCCTGATCCTGATGGTCGCCGGCCGCTCGCTCGCCAGGGCCGAGGCCTTTTGCAAGAGCCGAGCCCGTGCCGTCGCTCAACTCGTTTCCACCCAGTTCGATCGCAATGGCGATCTCAATGCGCAACTGGCGTCGCTACGCCCCGACATCGTCGTCGATGCAAGCGGCCCGTTCCAGGCCTATGGCGAGGGCCGCTACCGGCTTATCAAGGCTTGTATCGGCCAGGGCGCAAACTATCTCGACCTCGCCGACGGTTCGGATTTCGTCGCCGGCGTTTCCGCCTTCGACGTGGCGGCGAAAGTGGCTGGCCTGTTCGTGCTGTCCGGCGTTTCCAGTTTTCCGGTGCTGACGGCAGCGGTGGTGCGCCGCCTGTCCTCTGAGATGACGCGCATCGACAGCCTTCGCGGCGGCATCGCGCCGTCGCCTTATGCCGGCGTCGGCGAAAACGTCATCCGCGCCATTGCGGGTTATGCCGGGCAGCCGGTCCAGCTGACGCGGGAGGGCCAGACGCGCCAAGGCCATCCGCTAACCGAACAGATGCGCACGACCATCGCGCCGCCGGGCCGTCTGCCGCTGCACAACACGCTGTTTTCGCTGGTCGACGTGCCGGACCTGCGGGCGCTGACCGACCTCTGGCCACAGGCGAAAACCATCTGGATGGGGGCCGGACCGGTTCCCGAGCTGCTGCACCGCGCCTTGATCGCGCTGGCATGGCTGGTACGCGCTGGACTGGTCCGCTCGCTGTCGCCGCTCGCCCCGCTCATGCACTGGGCGACGAACCGGCTGCGCTGGGGTGAGCATCGCGGCGGCATGTTCGTCGCTGTGGAAGGGGCGGACCAGTCGGGCGCCACGGTCAAACGGTCCTGGCATCTGCTGGCGGAAGGCGATGACGGGCCGCTGATCCCGGCGATGGCGGTCGAGGCGCTGGTACGCAAGGCGCTAGACGGGCACAGACCGGCGTCAGGCGCGCGGGCGGCCGTGCGCGACCTGGAACTCGAGGATTACACGGCGCTGTTTGCCAGCAAGACGATTTACACCGGCTTCAGGGACGATACTGCCGACAAGGAAAAGCCGCTCTATGCCGCCTTGCTCGGCGACGCCTGGCAAAGCCTGCCAAGAGAGATCCGCGCCATGCATGACCACGCCATTGCGGCGCAAGGACGCGCCAGCGTCGAGCGGGGAGATAGTATCCTTAGCCGGCTAGCAGGCTGGCTGGTCGGCTTTCCCAAGGCGAGCGCCGACATTGCGGTCCGGGTCGATTTCGAAGCTGACAAGAGCGAGGAAACCTGGACGCGGACCTTCGGTGAGCACAGTTTTTCAAGCCGCCAATTCGAAGGCCGTGGCCGGTCACAGCGGCTGCTGTGCGAACGTTTTGGGCCGCTGAGTTTCGCTATGGCGCTAGTGACCGAGGAAGGGCGGCTGTCACTCGTGCTGCGCCGCTGGAGCTTTTTGGGCCTGCCGCTGCCTATGTGGTTTTGCCCGCGCTCGACGTCCTTCGAGACCGTGGAAGACGGCCGCTTCCGTTTCCATGTCGAGATTTCGCACCCGCTCACCGGCATGATCGTGCGCTACCGTGGCTGGCTGGAGCCGGCCGGCTCGCAAGGATCAAGCCAGCCCCAGGAGACTGTGGCGCTAGGCAATTAGCGTCGGCAAAGCTTGCGTCCTTGCGCAATACGCCGCCAGGGCCGAAAGTTTTTTCCAGCGCCTGTCGAAATCGGGCGAGGCCGCGCGACATACGTTCGGCCCGCACCGATGCGGCCCTGTAACCACGGGAGATGACCATGCAGTATCTGCTTCTTATCTATTCCAACGAAGCCGCAATGGCAGCCGCACCCAAGGAGGCGGCCGTCCAGATGAGCGCCGCCTATGGCGCCTATACCGAAGCGATGAAGAAGGCCGGCGTGTTCCTGGCCGGGGAGCGGTTGAAACCGACGAAGATAGCAACCACCGTGCGGGTGGCCGGCGGCAAGACCAATGTGATTGACGGCCCCTATGCCGACACCAAGGAGCAGCTCGGCGGCTATTATTTGATCGAGGCGCCAGACATGGACGCGGCGATCTCGTGGGCGGCGCGCTGTCCGGGTGCCGGCACCGGCACGATGGAAGTGCGGCCGATCTGGCCGATGGCAGAATACATGCCAGCATACACTGCGTGACAGCCGGTAGACCAGACATTGCACGGGCGGCTGCGGAAGCGGCTGCCCGGCAGAGCTACGGCAAGCTGGTTGCCTATCTCGCCGCGCGCACGCGCGACGTGGCTGGCGCCGAAGACGCGCTGGCCGATGCGTTTGCCGCAGCCCTTGAACGCTGGCCGCAAACCGGCGTGCCCGAAAAGCCTGAGGCGTGGCTGCTGGCGGTGGCGCGGCGGCGCAGCGTCGACGCCGTCAGACGCCGGCTGACCAGCGAGGCCGGGCGCGACCACCTCAAGCTGATCGCCGAGGAAATGGAGGCGCGCATGATCGACGAGGACCTGCCTGACGAGCGGCTGCGGCTGATGTTTGCCTGCGCCCATCCGGCGATCGAGGCCGGCGTGCGGGCGCCGCTGATCCTGCAGACCGTTCTGGGCTTCGACGCGGCAACGATCGCTTCGGCTTTCCTGGTGTCGCCGGCGACGATGAGCCAGCGCCTGGTGCGCGCCAAGTCACGTATCCGCGAGACCGGCATTCCGTTCCGCGTGCCGGAGCGGGAAGAGCTCGGCGAGCGGCTGGACACGGTGCTGGAGGCGATCTACGCCGCCTTTGCCGAAGGCTGGTCAGACCCTGCCGGCACAGAAACGAGAGGGCGCAACCTCGCCACCGAAGGCATCTGGCTCGGCCGGCTGGTCGCGTCGCTGATGCCGGACGAACCCGAAGCTCTTGGGCTGCTGGCGCTGATGCTGTTTGCCGAAGCGCGGCGTGCGGCGCGGCGCAACACAGCGGGCGACTATGTGCCACTGGCCGAGCAGGATCTTGCGCTGTGGGATGATGCCCTAATCGACGAAGCGGAGGCTTTGCTCAGGCGCGCCGCCGGCAAAGGCGTCATCGGCCGCTACCAGCTTGAGGCGGCCCTGCAATCCGCCCACACGACACGACGGCTGACCGGCAGGACCGACTGGGTGGCGATCCTCGAGCTTTATGATGCCTTGTCGATGATTGCCGGTTCGCCCGTGGTGTCGATCAACCGCGCGGTGGCGATTGCCGAGACCGAAGGTGCGGCGGCGGGGCTGGCGGCGCTTTACGTGCTGGGTGACGACGAGCGGCTTGACGACTACCAGCCCTATTGGGCGGCCCGCGCCGGTCTGCTGGCCAGGCTCGGCAACATACCGCAGGCCAGCGAGGCCTATGACCGGGCGATCGGCCTCGAACGCGACCCGGCGGTGCGCCGGTTCCTGCAAGGAAAGCGTGCGGCGCTGAAGAATTGAGCGCCGGGAGGCGGCGCTTCGCTGCAGGCAATTTGTTCAGGCCGGCCACATGTCATGCGAGGTGTTCAGCTTCCGCATCACCGGATGCTCGCGCAACCCGGCCCACAGCCGTTCGATGTTCGGCCAGGCGGTTCGAACTTTTTCGACCTCGGGATGCCAGGCAATCAGCATGACGAGATAGATATCGGCCAGCGAGAGCCGGTCGCCGACCAGCCAGTCGCGGTTTTCGAGGGCAGTGTCGAGAATGGCAAAGCCGCGATCCATCTCGGCGACCGCCGCCAGCTTGACGGCTTCCAGGCCGCCGGGATCGGCCGTGTAGCGATGCGCGTAGAAGAACCTCAGGGCAGCCGGGTAAATGACCGACGACATGAAGGTCATCCAGCGCAGGAAATCGGCGCGGGCAGGCGATGCGATTGCCGGCGCCAGACCCGCTTCCGGGTGACGCTCGGCAAGCAGGATGCACATGGCCGCCGACTCGGTGATCGAGTTGCCGTCCGGCAAGGTCAGCACCGGAACCTGGTTCAACGGGCTGATGTCGAGAAAGGTCGGGTCCGGCGGCTTCGGGACGTCGATCTGGTCGAACGGCACTCCGGCCAGCGCAAGGGCTGCCTCGACGACGAAGCCGCCGCTGTTGGGGCGCGTGTAGAGCTTGTACATGAAATCCTCCGCCGGCCTGCGCAAAGCAGGCCGGCGGCCATTGGACACGCAAGCCGCGTCCCGCTCAAGCGAGCGGCAGCGGCCACGGAGGGTTTTTTCGGCGGTCCAGCGAAACCTACGAGCCAAGCCCTTCAAACAAAATCGTCGACAGATAGCGTTCGGCGAAGGATGGGATGATCACCACCAGGTTTTTGCCCTTGTTCTCCGGTCGCGAGCCGACGATGATGGCTGCCTGCAAGGCCGCGCCCGACGAGATGCCGACCGGCACGCCTTCGAGGCGGGCGACGAGGCGGGCATTGGCGACCGAATCCTCGTTCGAGACCCTGACGATCTCGTCATAGATGGTGGTGTCGAGGATTTTTGGCGCGAAGCCGGCGCCGATACCCTGGATTTTGTGCGGGCCGGGCTGGCCGCCGGACAGCACCGGCGACGCTTCCGGCTCGACGGCGACGACATGGACCGAAGGTTTGCGCTTCTTCAGCACCTGGCCGACGCCGGTGATGGTGCCACCGGTGCCGATGCCGGCGACGAAAATGTCGACCTCGCCATGGGTGTCGTTCCAGATTTCCTCGGCGGTCGTGGTGCGGTGGATTTCCGGATTGGCGGGATTTTCGAATTGCTGCGGAATGACGGCGTCGGGCAGCGTCGCGGCCAGCTCGTCGGCCTTGGCGATGGCGCCCTTCATGCCTTTCGGGCCTTCGGTCAGCACCAGTTCAGCGCCGAGCAGCGCCAGCATCTTGCGACGCTCGACCGACATGGTCTCCGGCATGGTCAGGATCAGCTTGTAGCCCTTGGCGGCGGCCGCGAAGGCCAGCGCGATGCCGGTGTTGCCAGAGGTCGGCTCGACCAGCGTGGTCTTGCCGGGCGTGATCCTGCCCGATGCCTCGAGCGCTTCGATCATTGCCACGCCGATGCGGTCCTTGACCGAGGCGATGGGGTTGAAGAATTCGAGCTTGGCCAGAAGATTGGCGACGACGCCCTTTTCCCTGGCGAACTTGTCGAGCCGCACCAGCGGTGTGTCGCCAATCGTCTCGGTGATCGAGTTGTAGATGCGGCCGCGGCCAGGCACGCGCGCTGAGGTGACGGGCTTGTTCATTGGTTTCGCTCCCAGGATTTCAGGCAAGTGGACTTCAAGCGTCAGGGTATGGCCGGCACGATAAGCTGTCGACCGGAAATATCCGAGTGGAGCCTGTGCTTAAAGCACCCCGGCATCGGAAAACGGTTTCCTGAAACGAGCCGATTCTGGAATGGCTTGGCCGAAACGCGCCTATTGGCGGGCGGCAATCGCTGCGGCGGCGCCAACCATGAAGCCGGCGGCGGTGCGGTTCAGCGCTTTCAGCGCGCGCGGCGACTTCAGGAACCAGCGCGCCTTGGCCGCCAATGCGAGATAGGGCACGAGCACCACCAGCAACACGACGACGGTGAGCGCGACCAGGATGCCGTAGTCGACGAGCGTGATGGTCTTCAGGTCGACGATGGTCGGCGTGATGGCGAGATAGAAGATCATCGTCTTCGGATTGCCGAGCGTGACGGTGAGGCCGGCGATGAAGCTGGACAGCAGTCCGCCCTTGCCCTTTTTCGCCTCGACCGTTTCGGGTGTGATGCCGCTGGTCCAGAAGCGCCAGCCGAGGAAGGCGAGATAGGCGACGCCGAGCCATTTGATGGCCAGGAAGACCATGCCAAAAGTCTGGGCGACAAAGGCGAGGCCGAGCACCACGGCGGTGAGATAGGTGAGGTCGCCAAGCATCAGCCCGAACGACATGGCCAACGACGAGCGGAAGCCTGAGCCGAGCGCCCGCGCCACAAGTGCTGTGACGCCGGGGCCGGGAATGGCGGCGGCGATGCCGAGAGCGGCGCTGTAGGCGAGGAATCCGGTAAGGGTCATGCGACAGCTTTAGCGCAAAGCCGGGGGAGGGTGAATTCCCTCAAGGCAGGATTCGATTGCACCAGTGGGTCAGGTCCCACCATAGGTGATGCGCCAGATGGTGCCGCTGCCATCCTCGGTCAGGATCAGCGCGCCATCCTTCGCCACCGCCACGCCGACCGGGCGGCCCCAGACCTCGTCGTCGGAGATGACGAAGCCGGTGATGAAATCCTCATACTCGCCGGTCGGCTTGCCGTCCTTGAACCGCAACCTGACCACCTTGTAGCCGGTGCGGATGCCGCGGTTCCACGAGCCATGCAAGGCGACGAAGGCATCGCCCTGATAGTCGGGCGGAAAATTCCCGCCGGTATAGAATGCAATGTTGAGCGGCGCCGAATGGGCCTGCATCAGCACGTCGGGAATGGTCGCCTTGCCGGCGAGGTCGAGGCGCTCGCCCTTGTGGCGCGGATCCTCATTGTTGCCGATATAGTACCAGGGCCAGCCATAGAAGGCGCCGTCCTTCACCGTGGTTGCATATTCGAACGGCACATTGTCGCCAAGCGCGTCACGCTCGTTGACAACGCACCACAGCGCGCCGGTGGCCGGCTGCACCGTCATGCCCGAACAATTGCGCAGGCCGGTTGCGACGATGCGGCCATTCTTGCCTTCGGGGTCGAAGGCCAGCACATCGGCGCGACCATCCTCGGCGCCCCAGGCAGCGCCCAGCGGCATCGACTTCGCCCAGGCGTCCAGGCCGCCCTTCGGTCGCTTGCCCATGCCCTCGGCGACATTCGAACCGGAACCGACCGAGAGATAGAGCGTCTTGCCATCCGGCGAGAAGGCGATGTCGCGGGTCCAGTGGTGGCTCGAAGGAATGTTGGCGACGACGGTTTCCGGCTGGCCGGAAGCCTTGAGGTCGCCGTCGCGATAGGCAAAGCGAACGACGCTGTTGCTGTTGGCGACATAGACCCATTGCGGACTGTTGCCTGGCGGATAGAAGGCGATGCCGTAGGGCTGGGTGAGGCCGTTGGCGAAGATCGCTTCCTCGGCAGGCTTGGCGCTGCCCTGCGTGAGGCGATAGACGCGGATCTGGTTGGCCCTGCTGTCGGCGACGAACAGATCGCCATTGGGCGCGACGCGCACGACGCGCGGGCTGGCGATGCCCGATGCGATCATCTCGGCCGAAAAGCCCGACGGCAGTATCGGCTTGGCGCCTTCCGGCCGGTCTGCCAGACCGGCGCCATTGGATGCGGATTCGGTAACGAAGGGCGCCGGCAGATCCTCAGGCCGGATCAGGCGCCGCACGCCCGGCCTGTCGTCCCTCCAGTCGCCAAAGGCGGCTTCACCTTTCAGCAACGGCTGATCCGCCTGCTGGGCAAATGCCGCCGTGGCGAAAAACAAGGCGACGGAAATGGCCGTCAGACCGGCATATCGGATCATGCTGACCTCAAGGCTTGGCTTCGAAGCGTTTGAACGAGCCGGCCCGACAGTCGTTCCGCCTCAACGTTGAGCGCGCGGAAATGGTATCGGGAGATCAGCTCCCGGCGGCGTAGAAATCGTCGTCGAGGCGCTTTTCCAGCTCAACCAGGTCGGCCGGCAGCGGCAGGCCCATGGCCCGCATTTCCCTCAGCTTCTC
This sequence comes from Mesorhizobium sp. P2_E10, assembly GCF_056404235.1. Taxonomy (NCBI): domain Bacteria; kingdom Pseudomonadati; phylum Pseudomonadota; class Alphaproteobacteria; order Hyphomicrobiales; family Phyllobacteriaceae; genus Mesorhizobium; species Mesorhizobium sp. P2_E10. Next base: position 65,094 of record NZ_JBFUEK010000001.1, on the reverse strand, counting down.
GCGCAGCTGTTCCTGCACCTCATGCTGATCCTCCGGCTGGTTGACCATCTCTTCGAGCAACAGGCTGATCTGCGCCTTGATCTCTTCGAAAGCCATTGTTTTTCTCCTTGCGCAGCCTTGCCATGAGCTGTGTTGAGATTCAGGTCAGGCCGACCTCACCTGAATACCAATACACCTCAGCGTAGCATGCGCGATATCAGCTGCGCCGTATAGTCGACCATCGGCACGATGCGGGCGTAGTTCAGCCGGGTCGGGCCGATGACGCCGAGCGCGCCGATGACGCGGGCGTCCTTGTCGCGATAGGGCGCAACGACCAGCGACGAACCCGACAGCGAAAACAGCTTGTTTTCCGAGCCGATGAAGATGCGCACGCCGGAGCCTTCCTCGGCGAGGTCGAGCAGCTGGATCAGCCCGTCCTGCGTCTCCATGTCCTCGAACAGATGCCTGAGCAGCTCGATCTCGGCGTGGGCGGTGACATTTTCCAGCAGATTGGCGCGACCACGCACGATGAGGCGCGCCGGCAGGCCGCTGTCGGCGCCGGCCCAGACCGCCAGGCCTTTTTCGACCAGATCCTGCGACAGCGTGTCGAGCGCCGCCTTGGTCTCTTCCTTGATGCGGGCGATCTCGACCCGCGCCTCGGCCAGCGTGCGGCCGCGGATGTGGGCGTTGAGGAAGTTGGAGGCTTCATGCAATTGCGAAACGGTGACGCCGGCGGGCAGGTCGATGACACGGTTTTCGACATCGCCATTCTGCGACACCAGCACGGCCAGCGCCTTGGTCGGCTCGAGCTGGATGAATTCGATGTGCTTGAGCGCCACTTCGTTCTTGGCGGTCAGCACCAGGCCGGCGCCGCGCGACATGCCGGACAGCATCTGGCTGGCTTCTGTCAGCATGTGCTCCAGCGTCGCGCCCGAGCCGGAGGCGCGCACCTGCGCCTCGATGATGCGGCGCTCTTCGTCGGAAAGGTCGCCGAGTTCCATGAAGGCATCGACGAAAAAGCGCAGCCCGGCCTGGGTCGGCAGGCGTCCGGCCGAAATGTGCGGGGCATAGATCAGGCCGAGATGCTCGAGGTCGCTCATCACGTTGCGGATGGTGGCCGGCGACAGCGACGATGGCAGGATGCGCGACAGGCTGCGTGAGCCCACAGGCTCGCCGTCCTTCAGGTAGGAATCGACGATGCGCCGAAAAATATCGCGCGAGCGCATATCGAGCGACTGCAGCGCGGGCGACAGCAAACTGGGTTCGGCGACTGCCTTGGTCATTCGAGCCAAAAACCTCCGGCTAAAGGATATAGACCTCACCGGCGCCCGCGCAACCCGGTCTCTGTGCCAGATCACCCGGTGTCCGTGCCAGATCCGGTGTCCGTGTCAGACCGCCCGGTGTCTGTGTCCGGCCATTTTCCTTTGCGCCATAGGCCCCATGCGGTTACAAGCCGGCCACGATTCCGAAAAACATAGGAAAACAGCCTGAATGCGCCCTTCCAAACGCCAATTCGACGAAATGCGCGCCATCTCCTTCGAGCGCGGCGTCTCCAAGCACGCCGAAGGCTCGTGCCTGGTGAAGTTCGGCGACACGCATGTGCTGTGTACGGCGAGCCTTGAGGAGAAGGTGCCGGGCTGGATGCGCAACTCCGGCAAGGGCTGGGTGACGGCCGAATACGGCATGCTGCCACGCTCGACCGGCGAGCGCATGCGCCGCGAGGCGTCCGCCGGCAAGCAAGGCGGCCGCACGCTGGAAATCCAGCGTCTGATCGGCCGCTCTTTGCGCGCCGTGGTCGACCTGCAGGCGCTGGGCGAACAGCAGATCACCGTCGACTGCGATGTCATCCAGGCCGACGGCGGCACCCGCACCGCTTCGATCACCGGCGGCTGGGTGGCGCTCTACGACTGCCTGCGCTGGATGGAAGCGCGGCAGATGGCCAGCGTCGCCAAGGTGCTGAAGGATCATGTCGCGGCGATCTCCTGCGGCATCCATGACGGCCAGCCGGTCATCGACCTCGATTATGTCGAGGATTCCTCGGCCGGTACCGACGCCAATTTCGTCATGACCGGCAAGGGCGGCATCGTCGAGATCCAGGGCACGGCCGAGGGCGAGCCTTTTTCCGAGGATCAGTTCGCGGCGCTGATGGGCTTGGCCAAGAAAGGCATCCAGCGGCTGGTCAGCCTGCAGCAGATGGCTGTGGCGTAACCTTCGGCTTCACGATGACCCCCGCCGCCATCCTGGAATCAGCCCTCTACGTCACCGATCTGGCGGCGGCCGAAGCGTTCTACACCGACATCCTCGGCCTCGATCTGCTCGGCAAGGTCGACGGCAGGCACATTTTCTTCCGCTGCGGTTCCGGCGTGCTGCTGGTCTTCAATGCCGAGGCGACGAAAGTCCCGCCGGCGCCCGATGCGCGGCTGAAGGTGCCGCCGCACGGCACGGTTGGCGACGGCCACCTCTGCTTTGCGGCAAGCGCTGCCGAGATCGCCCGCTGGAAGGCGCATCTCGAGGCGAAAAAGATCGCCATCGAAAGTGAGTTCGAATGGCCGCAAGGCGGCCGCTCGATCTATATTCGCGACCCCTCGGGCAATTCGATCGAATTCGCCGAGCCAAGAATCTGGGGCCTTTGATGCATTCTCTCGATGGCAAGAAGATCGTCGTTGCCAGCCATAATGCCGGCAAGCTGCGCGAATTCGCCGATCTGATGGGGCCGTTCGGCTTCGAAGCGAAATCGGCCAAGGACTATGGCCTGCCGGAGCCGGACGAGACCGGCACCACGTTTGAGGAAAACGCCTACATCAAGGCGCTGGCCGCGGCCAAGGCGACCGGCCTGCCGGCGCTGTCGGACGATTCCGGCCTGTGCGTCGATGCGCTCGACGGCGCGCCCGGCGTCTACACCGCCAATTGGGCCGAGACGCCGGATGGTTCGCGCGACTTCGGCATGGCCATGCAGCGCACCGAAGTGGCGCTGCAGGAAGTCGGCGCGGCTCTGCCGGAACAGCGCAAGGGCCGCTTCGTCGCCGTCATTTGCCTGGCCTTTCCCGACGGCGATGCCGAGTACTATCGCGGCGAGGCCGAGGGAACGCTGGTGTGGCCGCCGCGCGGCGAGCTCGGCTTCGGCTACGACCCGGTGTTTTTGCCCAATGGTTTCGACAAGACTTTTGGCGAGATGAGTGCCGAGGAAAAACACGGCTGGAAGCCCGGCCAGCCGACCGCATTGTCGCACCGCGCCCGCGCCTTCCAGAAATTCGCCCAAGCGCGACTTGGTTCGGAATGATTGGGTCCGGCATGACCATGCCCCTCGACCGCAGCCCCGGCTTCGGCGTCTACATCCATTGGCCGTTCTGTGCGGCCAAGTGCCCGTATTGCGACTTCAACAGCCATGTCCGCCACCAGCCCGTCGACCAGGAGCGTTTTGCCCGCGCCTTCGAGACCGAGCTCAAGACCATGCGCGAACGCACCGGACCGCGCGACGTCACCAGCATTTTTCTCGGCGGCGGCACGCCGTCACTGATGAAACCGGAAACGGTGGTGGCGGTGCTGGACGCGGTGGCCAAAAACTGGACGGTGCCCGATGGCATCGAGGTGACGCTGGAAGCCAATCCGTCCTCGGTCGAGGCGGAGCGCTTTCGCGGCTATCGCGCGGCCGGTGTCAACCGGGTGTCGCTCGGCGTGCAGGCGCTGAACGACAAGGATTTGCGTTTTCTCGGCCGCTTGCACAATGTCGATGAGGCGCTGCATGCGATCGGGCTGGCGCGCGAAATCTTTCCGCGGCTGTCGTTCGACCTGATCTATGCGCGGCCCGGCCAGACGCCAGAGGCTTGGGCATTGGAGCTCGAACAGGCGATCGGCCACGCCGCCGACCATCTGTCGCTCTATCAGCTGACGATCGAGGAAGGCACGCCGTTCCACGCGCTGCATGCAGCGAAGAAATTCGCCATTCCCGACAATGACCACGCCGCCGACCTCTATGCGCTGACGCAGGAAATCACCGCGGCGCACGGGCTGCCGGCCTATGAGATTTCCAACCACGCCCGGCCGGGTGCCGAAAGCCGGCACAACCTGACCTACTGGCGCTATGGCGAATATGTCGGTGTCGGCCCCGGCGCGCATGGCCGCTTCATCGAAAACGGCCGCCGCACAGTCACGATCGCCGAGAGAATGCCGGAGACCTGGGCCAATCTTGTCGAGGCCAAGGCTCATGGCGTCACCGGTGGCGAAATCCTGACCCGTTCGGAGGAGGCCGACGAGTTCCTGTTGATGGGCTTGCGGCTCGCCGAAGGCATCGACCTGTCGCGCTACGAAGCGTTTTCCGGACGCAGCCTGTCGACGGCGCGGCTGACGGTGCTGCAGGACGAAGGGCTGGTGGCGCCGATCGGCAATGCAAGGCTGCGCGCCACGGCCGCCGGCATGATCGTGCTCGACGCCGTGGTGGCGGATCTGGCGAGATAACCCCTTTGAAAAACGTGCTCTTCGTCTGCAGCCAGAACCGCTTGCGCAGCCCGACTGCCGAGCAGGTGTTTTCCAAGCGCCAGGATATCGAGGTCGCATCGGCGGGAACAAACCACGATGCCGACACGCCGCTGACGCATGAGCTGGTGGCGTGGGCCGACATCATCTTCGTCATGGAGAAGGCGCACCGCACCAAACTGCAGAAGAGATTTAGGGACAGCCTGAGCAAGGCCCGGGTGATCTGCCTCGACATCCCCGACGACTACGAATTCATGGATCTGGAGCTGATTGATCTGCTGAAGGCACGGGTGTCCAGGTATCTGGGCTAAGGCGTTCTAGAACCGCCATTCCGTGCATATGGCGCCTAGGCGTCGTGTTTGTGGCGGCGTTTGGTGCGGTCTTTTTCGGCAAGCGCCTCCCCAGGCCGGACCTGCTTGGCAGTGCCCTTGTCGCGGCGGATATGCTGGTCGGCAATAGGATGCGGCGGGACGCCTTCCCTGGTGGTTTTCGTTTCAAGACGGGTGATGAAAATATCGAAGCGATTGGGCATCGTCCGGTCAGTGCTCCGTCGTGCTGTCGGGTTCGTTGTCGGAAAGCCTGATCTCCGCTGCCGGCGCGCGCGGGACAGGCTTTTGCGACTGTCTGTTGCCTTTTTCGCTCGGCACGCTGTCCTTCGGCGCGGCAAAGCGCTTGCGGCCGGCATAGTAGGGCTCGAAAACGTCCTGGATCTTCAGGCTGTCCATCCTGTCCTCCTCCTCAGAGACTCAGGGGGTAAATTCGCCGGGCTTGGTTTCGTTCCCCACTGTGGCAAAGGCATGGCGGCCACATTACATCGCGGTCACGTTTTGCAACCGCGCCTGCTCCGTGCCAAACAGGGTAAACGCATTCGAAATATCAGGGGCACTGGTGACCGGTGATACGGCAAAACGCAGCTATGTGATCGGGCAGACCGAGATATCGGTCCGGCCGCTGCAGCCGGCGCTCTATCTGGTGGCGACGCCGATCGGCAATCTCTCCGACATCACGCTGCGCGCGCTGGAAACGCTCGCCGCCGCCGACGTCGTCGCCTGCGAGGACACCCGGGTTTCGCGCGTGCTGCTCGACCGCTATGGCATTCGCCGCCGCACGTCAGCCTATCACGAGCACAATGCCGGCGAGGCCGGGCCAAAACTGATCGCGGCCCTGCAGGCCGGGCAGAGCGTGGCGTTGATCTCCGACGCCGGCACGCCGCTGATCTCCGATCCCGGCTACCGGCTGGTCGGCGAAGCCATCGACCACGGCATTCGCGTGGTGCCGATCCCCGGCCCGTCGGCACCGCTTGCCGCACTGACCGCGTCCGGCCTGCCGTCCGACGCCTTCCTGTTTGCCGGTTTTTTGCCCGTCAAAACCGGACAGCGGCTGACCAAGCTGGAGACGTTCAAGGCAGTGCCGGCGACGCTGATCTTCTTCGAATCGCCGCGCCGGCTGGCCGAGACGCTGGTCGCCATGGTGGACGTGCTGGGCGGCGAGCGGAAAGCCGCGATCGGCCGCGAGCTGACCAAGACCTTTGAGGAAATGCGCACCGGCACATTGCAAGTGCTGGCCGACCATTATGCGGCCGCCGACACGCCGAAGGGCGAGATCGTCATCTGCGTCGGTCCCGCCGAGGCCAAGGCAGACCAACCGGCCGATATCGACCGGCTGCTGCTGTCGCTCGCTGCCGAAATGCCGGCCTCCAAGGCCGCGGCGGAAGCCGCCAAAATGACCGGCGGTCAGAAACAGGCGCTCTACCGGCGGCTGCTTGAACTTAAGGATACCGTTGGAGAAGGCGACGGTGGCTGAGCGCCAGGCCGCCAGCCGCCAAAAGGCCTATCGGCGCGGCCATCGCGGCGAGTGGCTGGCGGCAGCGGCTTTGATGCTGAAAGGCTATCGGATATTGGCCCGCCGCTATCGCACCAAGCTCGGCGAAATCGACCTGATCGCGCGACGCGGCAATCTGGTGCTGTTCGTCGAAGTCAAGGCGCGCCGCACACTGATCGAAGCGATGGAGGCCATCGCCCACGAATCGGAGCGCCGCATCGAAGGTGCGGCCGATCTCTGGCTGATGCGGCAGCGGGATTATGGAAAACTGTCGATGCGTTTCGACATGGTGGCGGTGCTGCCCTGGCGCTGGCCGGTGCATGTCGAGAATGTGTTTTATGGGAGGGATTAGCTGAGGTCGGCACCCTTCCTTCGTCATCCTAGGGCGAAGCAGGAGCGGAGCGACGTCGCGGAAACCCTAGGGTCTGCGCCCCGACGTCTAAGCGCTTCTGCGGTGCAGAATGTGGAGGATGAAGAACCACGGCTTGGCAATGTTTATTCTCGACCGCGGTGCTCCTCGATCGAGGTCACGGCATGGATCCTCGGGTCTGCGCCGCGTCGCTACGCTCCTTGCTCCGCCCGTGGATGACGAAGTCGCGGAGGCCGCGGAACACTCCTCACCCCCAGATGAACAGCGCCACCAGCCCGACAATCCCCACCACCAGCCGCCACCAGCCGAACAGCGAGTAGCCGTTGCGCGAGACGTAGTCGAGCAGGAAGCGGACGACGATCAATGCGGCGATGAAGGCGGCGACGAAACCGATGGCGATGATCGGCAGGTCAGCGGTGCTGAGCACATTGCGGTTCTTGAACAGGTCGAAGGCGAAGGCGCCGACCATGGTCGGGATGGCGAGGAAGAAGGAGAACTCCGCCGCCGCACGCTTGTCGACGCCGAGAAGCAGCGCGCCGACGATGGTCGAGCCGGAACGCGACGTCCCGGGGATCAGCGACAGGCACTGGAACAGGCCGATCTGCAGATAGAGCCGCGTCGGAAAGCGCTCGACGTCGCGGTAGACCGGCTTGAGGTTCATGCGATCGACCGCCAGCAGGATGACGCCGCCGATGATCAGCATGATGCAGATCAGCCTCGGCGATTCGAACAGCACCGTCTTGATGAAATCATGCGCCAGCGCGCCGATGAGTGCCGCCGGCAGGAAGGCGATGAGGATGCCGATGACGAAATGCCGCGTCAGCCGGTCATGCGGCAGGTCGATCAGCATCTGCCACAGGCGGCGGAAATAGACGCTGAGGATGGCCAGGATGGCGCCGAGCTGGATCAGGATCTCAAAAGCCTTGCCAGTCGAGTGGAAGCCGAGAAAATGGCCGGCGAGCAGGATATGACCGGTCGAGGAGACCGGAATGAACTCGGTCAGCCCCTCCAGCAGGCCGAGCAACAGGGCTTCGACGATGGTCTGGCTTTCCATGGCAACCTCGGCATTGACGTGAGCGCTTGAGAAAACGGCTTGCGAAAGGGCTTGCTTGTCATGGCGCGGAAGTCCCCCTATAGGTCGCAACACCCTGACGGCCCGGAATCCGGGCGGCCAAGACTTACCGGCGCCGCCGGCGATTCGCCAGTGCGCCTTATTATCGCGGGACCATGCTGACGCTTTTCCACCACCCGATGTTCGCCACCTGCCGCTTCGTTCGCCTCGCCTTCGGCGAGTATGGCGAGGAACTGGCGCTGATCGAAGAAAAGCCGTGGACGCGGCGCAAGGAATTTTTGGCGCTGAACCCGGCCGGAACCTTGCCGATCCTGTTGGCCGAAGGCGACGTGCCGATCGTCGGCGCCATGGTGATTGCCGAATATCTCGACGAGACGCGCGGCGTGTTGAAGCGCGACAAAAGGCTGTTTGCGGAAGACCCGATGGAGCGCGCCGAAATCCGCCGTCTGACCGACTGGTATCTCACCAAGGCCGAAGGCGAAGTGACAAGGCATCTGGTGCGCGAACGCGTGCTGAAGCCGGTCATGCCGGAAACGGCGGGCGGCGGCTCGCCCGATTCGGCGGCGATCCGCGCGGCCCGCGCCAACATCCGCCAGCATATGAAATATACCAACTGGCTGGCCGGCACCCGCCACTGGCTGGCCGGCTCAAGGGTGACCTATGCCGACCTCGCGGCGGCTGCAACGCTGTCGGTGCTGGATTATCTCGGCGAGATCGACTGGCGCGAACACACCGCGGCGCGCGAATGGTACACGCGGGTGAAATCGCGACCGTCGTTCCGGCCGCTTCTGTCCGACCGGGTGCGCGGCCTGTCACCGGTGTCGCATTATGCGGACCTCGACTTCTAAGAGCGAAACCCTGCGCGCGCTGATCGACCGTGAAGCGCGGCGCGCCGGTTTCGATGCGGTTGCCGTCACCACGCCCGACGCGATTCCGCTGGCGCCGGCCCGGCTCGCCGAATTCGTCGCCGACGGTTTTCATGGCTCGATGGCCTGGATCGCCGAGACGCTTGAGCGCCGGGGCGAACCGACGGTACTTTGGCCTGAGGTTCGGTCCATTGTGGTGCTGGCCATGAATTATGGTCCGGACCATGACCCGCGCGCGCTGCAAGCCAGGCGCGACCGCGGCGCCATCTCCGTCTATGCGCAGAACCGCGACTATCACGAGGTGATGAAAGGCCGGCTGAAGGAAATCGCCGGCAAGATCGTGGCGCGCGCCGGCGGCGACGTGAAAGTGTTCGTCGACACCGCCCCGGTGATGGAAAAGCCGCTGGCCGAAGCCGCCGGGCTCGGCTGGCAAGGCAAGCACACCAATCTGGTCAGCCGCGAGCATGGCTCCTGGCTGTTCCTCGGCACAATTTTTACCACGGCCGAACTCGAGCCCGACCGGGCGGAGATCGACCATTGCGGCTCCTGCCGCGCCTGTCTCGATGCCTGCCCGACCGACGCCTTTCCGGCACCCTACCGGCTCGATGCGCGGCGCTGCATTTCCTATCTCACCATCGAGAACAAGGGGCCGATCCCGCACGAATTCCGCGAAAAGATCGGCAACCGCATCTATGGCTGCGACGACTGCCTTGCCGCCTGCCCGTGGAACAAGTTTGCCAAAACGGCTTCCGAGGCCAAGCTTGCCGCACGCGCGGATTTGCGCGAACCGCCGCTCGGCGAGCTGCTTAGCCTCGACGACGCGGCGTTCCGGTCTTTCTTCTCGGGTTCACCGATAAAACGCATCGGCCGCGACCGCTTTGTCCGCAATGTGCTGATCGCCGCCGGCAATTCCGGCGATTTTTCGCTTGTCGACTCCGTGCGAGCGCTGCTCGGCGATGCCTCGCCGCTGGTGCGGGGTGCTGCGGTATGGGCGCTGGCGCGACTTGTGCCTGAGAGCGAATTTGCCGACCGTGCCGCCGCTGCGATGAAAACAGAAAGCGAAGAAGCCGTGCGAAACGAATGGCTTCTGGCGTTGCCCCCTCCAATCGAGACGCATGTATGAGCGAAAAGCAGATCCTCATTTTCGGCGCCGGCTATTCAGGCAAGGCTTTTGCCCGAGGCAACGCCAATGACAACAAGATTTTCGGCACGACGCGCTCGACTGAAAAATTCGCGGCGCTGCGGCAGACCGGCATCGAGCCTCTGCTTTTCGATGGAGCGCTGACACCGGAGATCAGCGACGCGCTGAAGACAACGACGCATCTGATCATCTCGGTGGCGCCGGAAGAGGCCGGTGACCCGGTGCTGACTGCCGCGCGCGCAAGGATCGCGGCTGATATGCCGGCCCTCGCATGGATCGGTTATTTGTCCACCGTCGGCGTCTATGGCGATCATGGCGGTGGCTGGGTGGACGAAAGCGCCGCATGCCGGCCGGTGTCGAAACGGTCGGTGATGCGGGTCGCGGCAGAACAGGATTGGTTGAAACTCGGCCAGGATATCGGCCGGCCGGTGGCGATCTTGCGGCTGTCCGGCATTTACGGACCAGGCCGCAATGCGCTGGTCAATCTGGACAACGGCACCGCGCGGCGGCTGGTCAAGCCCGGCCAGGTGTTCAACCGCATCCATTGCGACGACATTGCCGGCGCGCTCTGGCATCTGGCGGAGAGCAATAGAGGTGGCATCTTCAACGTCACCGATGACGAGCCGGCGCCGCCGCAGGATGTCGTCACCTATGCCGCTTCGTTGATGGGTGTCGCACCACCGCCGGAAATTCCGTTCGAGACCGCCCAACTTTCGCCCATGGCGCGGTCCTTCTATGGCGAGAACAAGCGGGTCGCCAATACGGCGATCAAGGCGGCGGGCTATCGCTTTCGCTTTCCGGACTACCGCACCGCCTTCGATCATATGTGGGCAAGCGGCGACTGGCGCGACGGCGAAGCGCGCAGCCCGATGAAGCGCTGACGATCGAAGCGTCGTGTGTGTCGTGCTATGATTCGAGCATTGGGATTGCGGTGGGGTCCGGTTTCATGAAGACAGCGATGCGGCTCGGCAAAACGTCAATGCTAGCGGCGGCACTCGGCCTGCTCACAATGGCCGGGCTCGCCGCGCAGCCGGCGGCGGCCGAAGAGCGGGCAAAAGACCTGTTCGGCGCCAAGAAATTGCCGGCGGCGGTGGCGGCGCAATCGATCGGCTTCTATTCCAAGGGCTGCTTTGCCGGCGGCGTCGCCATTCCCATGGACGGTCCGAACTGGGAGGTGATGCGGCCTTCGCGCAACCGCCGCTGGGGCCATCCCGTCATGATCGCGCTGGTCGAAAAGCTGTCGCGCGACGCAGCGGCCGACGGCTGGCCAGGCCTGTTGATTGGCGACATTTCGCAGCCGCGCGGCGGCCCGATGATGACCGGCCATGCCTCGCACCAGATCGGGCTCGACGCCGACATCTGGCTGACACCGATGCCGGCGCAAAAGCTTTCGACCGACAAGCGCGAATCGATGAGCGCCACCTTGCTGGTCGACGAAAAGACGCATCTGGTGAAGGACGCGCTGTGGACGCCGGCACATATGCGGCTGCTGAAGCGCGCGGCGAGCTATCCGGAGGTCGAGCGCATCCTGGTCAATCCGGGGATCAAGAAAAAGCTCTGCGACACCGTCAAAGGCGATCGCAGCTGGCTGCAAAAGATCAGGCCGTTCTGGGGCCACGACTATCATTTTCACATGCGCATCGGCTGCCAGCCGGGCTCGCCCAACTGCAAGGCGCAGGAAGCCACCACGCCCGGCGACGGCTGCGACAAGTCGCTGGCCTGGTGGTTCACCGAGGAGCCGTGGCGGCCCAACAAGAACCCGGATGCGCCCAAGGCGCGCGACATCATGACGATGGCGAACCTGCCCAAGCAGTGCCAGGCGGTGCTCGACGCGCCGGCGCCGGCCTCGGCGGAAGCTGCCACCTATCATGGCGGCGACGTGCCGATCGCGGCCGCACCTGCTCTTGCAGATGCAGAGCCGGCTCCGCCAGCCGAAAGCTCAGGAACAGTTCTGCCGGCTTCGGCCAATGCTTTTGCGGCGACCCCCGAGATCCACATTCCGCTGCCGCGCCCGCGGCCGGGAAACTGACCTGTCAGCGGTCCCTGGCGAAATCCATTCTTTCCCTTTCCAAACTCATGCGCTAGTCAACGAAGAACGGTGCAACGCCGCCGGAACGGGGACGGACAAGGGCATGCCTAGCGTGAGTGACGACGATACTGTGCTGCGGTTTCCGATCCTGATCGGCGATATCGGTGGCACCAATGCGCGCTTTTCGATCGTGCTCGACGCGAATTCCGAACCAAGCGAGCCGCAGATCGTGCAGACGGCCAACTTCAACACCATCGACGAGGCGATCCAGGCGGCGGTGCTCGACCGCTCGTCGGTGCGGCCGAATTCGGCGGTGCTGGCGGTTGCCGGGCCGGTCGACGGCGACGAGATCCAGCTCACCAACTGCCCGTGGATCGTCAAGCCGAAGCAGATGTTTGCCAATCTCGGCCTGAGCGACATCGTCGTGCTCAACGATTTCGAGGCGCAGGCGCTTGCCGTCGTCGCGCTCGGCGAAGAGCATATGGAAAAGATCGGCGGCGGCACGCCGGAATCCAATGCCGGGCGCGTGGTGCTCGGTCCAGGAACCGGGCTCGGCGTCGCCGGATTGATCCATGCCCTCAATCACTGGATACCGGTGCCAGGCGAGGGCGGCCATATGGACATCGGACCGCGCTCAGCCCGCGATTTCCAGGTGTTCCCACATATAGAGAAGCTCGAGGGCCGCATTTCCGGCGAGCAGATCCTGTGCGGACGCGGCCTGGTCAACGTCTACCGGGCGGTGGCCAAGGCCGACGGCAAGCCGGCGCCTTTCACGACGCCGGCCGAGATCACCGCTGCCGCACTGGCGAAAACCGACCGGATCGCCGAAGAAGCGCTGTCGATGTTCGTCACTTGCCTCGGGCGCACCGCAGGCGACCTGGCGCTGGTGTTCATGAGCCGCGGCGGCGTCTTCCTCACCGGCGGCATCGCGCAAAAGATCGTGCCGGCCCTGAAAGCCGGCAATTTCCGCGCCGCTTTCGAGGACAAGGCGCCGCACAGCGAGCTGATGCGCTCCATGCCGGTCTACGTCATCACCCACCCGCTGGCGGCGCTTCTGGGGCTTGCCGCCTACGCCAGAAACCCGTCGCTGTTCGGCGTGCAGACCGCGGGACGGCGCTGGCGCGCCTAGACGCTCCCGTCGCGAGCATCATGTTTTCCAAAAACCGCTTCCGGCCTTTTTGGAACCGTGCTGCGGGCCGCGACGAAGTTTCGCCATAGGCAAGCCACGACCGGGGCGCTAAGAGGGGGGCCGAATTCCAGCCCGCTCTACCATGCGGAAACCGACGAAGCGCTGCAGATTTGACACTTCAAAGCCCAAACACGGCGAAAGCTCGGCCCGGCGAGGTCACGGCGGTGCTGCGCCGTATCATCGCTGAAAACGGCCGTGACCATCGCTGGACCTATGCGGTCGTCATCGTCTGCTCGCTGCTGGTTTCGGGCGCGACCGCCTTCACGGCCTGGGTGATGGCCCCGATGGTCAACGAGATCTTCTACGAGCGGCGCGCCGACTCGGTGCTCTGGATCTGTGCCGGCTTCATGGGTGCCTTCATCGTGCGTGGCTTCGCCGGCTATGCTCAGGCGGTGGGGCTGGCCACTATCGGCAACAATCTGGTCGCCCGCTACCAGAAACGCACCTTCGATCATCTGATGAAGCTCGGCGTCGACTTCTTCAACGACACGCGTTCCGGCCGGTTGGCGGCGCAACTGGACGAAAATATCGGCGGCATCCGCGACCTGTTGTCGTTGACGTTGATTTCGATCACCCGCGACGCGGTTACGCTGGTCGGCCTCGTCGGCCTCATGGTTTACCAGGATCCGGTGTTGTCGCTGAGTTCGCTGCTGATCGGGCCGCCGCTGATCTGGGCCGTCGTCTACATCACCCGCAGGGTCCGCAAGATCAACCGGGAATCCGTGCTGATCAACTCGCGGCTGAGCGGGTCTGTCCAGGAGGCCACGCAAGGCATCGCCATCGTCAAGGCCTTCACCATGGAGGATGAGCTGGCACGGCGCATCGGCGTCATGGCCGACACGGCGGAGCAGCGCAGCAACAAGATTGCGCGCGTCTCGGAGCGGCTGTCGCCGATTTCCGAGATGCTTGCAGGTCTCGCGGTCACCGCTGTCATCGGTTATTCCGGCTATCGGGCACTGGTCCTCGGCCAGCCGCCGGGCGCGGTGTTTTCGTTCATCACCGCGCTGATCCTGGCCTATGATCCGGCACGGCGCCTGGCGCGCATGCAGGTCACGATGGAGCGCGCGCTGGTCAATGCGCGCATGATCTACGAGCTGCTCGATCTCGAACCGAAACAGAGCGACGCGCCAGATGCCGTCGAAGCGCGGATCACCACCGGCGAGGTGCGCTTCAACAATGTGACGTTCGGCTACAGCTCCGATATGCCGGTTCTGAGGGATCTGAGCTTCACCGCCGTCGCCGGCAAGGTGACGGCGGTCGTCGGCGCTTCGGGCGCCGGCAAGTCGACGCTGGTGGCGCTCTTGCAGCGCTTCTACGACGTCGACAAGGGCAGGATCGAGGTCGATGGCTGGGACCTTGCCAAGGTGACGAAGCGCTCGCTGCGCCAATCGATCGCCTATGTCTCGCAGGCGCCCTATCTTTTCGAAGGCACGATCCGCGACAACATCCGCTACGGCCGGCTCTCCGCCAGCGACGCCGAAATCGAACAGGCCGCGCAACAGGCCGCCGCCGACGAGTTCATCCGCCAGCAGCCGCAAGGCTATGACACGCCCGTCGGCGAAAACGGCGTGACGCTGTCGGGCGGCCAGCGCCAGCGCGTCTCGATCGCTCGCGCCATCGTGCGCAATGCACCGATCCTGCTGCTCGACGAAGCGACCTCGGCGCTCGACAACGAAGCCGAAGCCCGCGTCCAGCAGGCACTGACTCAGGTCATGGAAGGGCGCACCACCATCGTGATCGCGCACCGTCTGTCGACCGTGGTCAATGCCGACCACATCATCGTGCTCGAGGACGGCCGGCTGGTCGAGGAGGGTACGCATGCCTCGCTGATGGCCGATCCGTACAGCGTCTATGCCCGGTTCCATCGCATACAGGGCATCGATGGCCTGGGACTTGTCGACGACAGCGCGACGACCCAAGGTGCGGTTGAGGATTTCGAGACGCAGGCCGGGAGCACGAGATGAGCGAGACGTCCGCAGCCGGGAAGCCGGCAGGCGATATGGGCCTGGTGGTGGTGGGGGCGGCCGGCCGCATGGGCCAGACGCTGATCCGCGCCATCCATACGATTCCCGGCGCGCGCGTCGTCGGCGCGGTCGAGCGCACAGGGTCGCCCTATCTCGGACGGGATGCGGGCGAACTCGCCGGCATCGGCATTATCAATGTGGCGATATCGGACGATCCGCTGCCGGTGTTCGCCAAGGCCGACGGCGTGCTCGATTTCACCATGCCGGCTGCCACCGTCGAATTCGCCGGCTATGCCGCGCAGGCGCGCATTGCCCATATCATCGGCACCACCGGCTGCTCGGCCGACGACAATGAAAAAATCGCAGCGGCGGCGCGCCACGCGACGATCGTCAAATCCGGCAATATGAGCCTCGGCGTCAATCTTCTGGCGGTGCTGGTGGAGCAGGCCGCGAAGGCGCTCGACGCCGACGATTTCGACATCGAGATCCTGGAAATGCATCACCGCCACAAGGTCGATGCGCCGTCGGGGACAGCACTGCTGCTCGGAGATGCCGCCGCCGCGGGGCGCGGCATTCCCCTTGCCGGCAACGACGTGCGGGTGCGCGACGGCCATACCGGCGTGCGCAAGACCGGCTCGATCGGCTTCGCCGCGCTGCGCGGCGGCTCGGTGGTCGGCGACCATTCAGTGATTCTGGCCGGCACCGGCGAGCGCATCACGCTTGCCCACCATGCCGAAGACCGGGCAATCTTTGCCCGCGGCGCGGTCAAGGCGGCACTCTGGGCACGCGGCAAGAAGCCGGGACTGTATTCGATGCGGGACGTGCTCGGGCTCGCCTGAGATTTCCATAAACTTGAAGGAGCAAACATGTCGGGAACTCTCGTGCTCGTGCGCCATGGCCAGAGCGAATGGAACCTGAAGAACCTGTTCACCGGCTGGCGTGACGTCGACCTGACCGAACTGGGCCATGCCGAAGCCAAGGCCGCCGGCCAGAAGCTGAAGGCGCGTGGCCTGAAATTCGACATCGCCTTCACCTCGGCGCTGATCCGGGCTCAAAAGACCTGCCAGCACATCCTCGACGCGGTCGGCCAGAGCGATCTGAAGACCATTCGCGACCAGGCGCTGAACGAGCGCGACTATGGCGACCTCTCCGGCCTCAACAAGGACGACGCGCGCAAGAAATGGGGCGAGGAACAGGTGCATGTCTGGCGCCGCTCCTACGACGTGCCGCCGCCCGGCGGCGAGAGCCTGAAGGACACCGGCGCCCGCGTCTGGCCCTATTATCTGCACGACATGCAGTCGCATGTGCTGCGCGGCGGCACTGTGCTGGTGGCGGCGCACGGCAATTCGCTGCGGGCGCTGATCATGGCGCTGGACGGCAAATCCGGCGAGGAGATCGTCAAGCTGGAACTCGGCACCGGCGTGCCGGTGGTCTACAAGCTCAACGCCGATTCCACCGTGGCTTCGAAGGAAGTGCTGGAGGGCTGAGCCGGCTTGCCGACCGTGGCCTCAAAAAAGCGCGTTGACACTCATCGCTTGCCCGCTTACATGAGCCCGCACCAGCCCAGATGGCGGAATTGGTAGACGCGCACGGTTCAGGTCCGTGTTCCGCAAGGAGTGGAGGTTCGAGTCCTCTTCTGGGCACCAAATTCCCGTTTCGAGCCATTCGATATGGTTCAGACGCCTGAGAAAAAAGCCCGGTTCGCCGGGCTTTTTTGTTGCCTCCAGGTGGCGGTCGATCTTGCCAGAAGATGCAAGGAGACGTTGATCGCCCGAACCGTGCCCCTTGCGCTCGATGCCTTCTCCGGCATCATGCGACGGGAAGGCTTCGAGCTTGCCCGGGAATGGCGGGGCACAAAGTCAAAGAACGGTGACCGTATATTGGCGATCTACAACCGTGTTCATCCGCCGGTTTCGGATAGCGCAACACAATATCGCTAATCGGCCATCGGTGCTTGTATTCTCGACTATTCACTTTGCTCTGCGTCGACGCCAGTAGATCAAATGGCCGAGACTTCCCGATGCGAATGAGGTCAGAGCATCGGGCCGACACGCATTTGGTCGAATCGTGCACCAGCTCGTCGACACGGATGATTGTTCGAATCGGCCTTGGTACGAAGTCTTAAGATGTCTCACCTAGGTTCGTCTTTGACTTCGAGAGCGCTGCCTTAAACAGATCTGCATAGTTTACATTGGCCAGTCAGACAGCGCTCCGCATCGGAATGGATGTCTCAGAATGCGCGACGTCACGCCTTCTCGACCGCACCCGAGAACCCTGGGATGGGTGGGCACGACAGCGCTCGCCATGGGGGGCAGCAATCAAAGCCTGTTTCTGATCACCGCCCTTTTCGTCGGCCAGGGGAACATTCCCGGCCAGGGAAGCGCCGCGGTTCCGCTGCTCTTCATTGGCCTGCTGCTTGGCTGGGCTGCCGCGCCGGCGTGGACCGAACTGGTTCTCATGTGGCCAAACCGCGTCGGCGGTATCTCTGCGGCGTGCGCGGAAGCTTTCAGGCCTTACAGTCCCGTCCTCTCGGCCTTGACGGGCACTTGCTATTGGTGGGGCTGGGTTCCGACCTGCGGACTGACCGCGGTTCTTTCAGCGTCTGCAATCCAGCAATGGTACTTGCCGGGCCTTCCCGTGGAGGCGGTCGCCTGCGGGCTCGTCGCATTCTTCGCGGCAGTCAATTTGTGCGGAATCAAGTGGGTGGTCCGACTGGCGATACCGGTCGCCACGGCCTCCGCAATACTGGCGTTTCTCTCGTCCCTTGTCCCGGTCATCAGTGGCGAAGTCGACTGGCGCAAGGCGACGGATTTTGCGCTGACCAGCCCGTTTGCCGGCCTGTTCGGCGATATCACGTCGGTGATGGCTGGGCTGTACCTGATCGGATTTGCCGCGCCGGCATTCGAGGCTGCAGCCTGCCATGTTGGCGAGACCGTCGATCCCAACCGCAACATTCCCCGGGCGATGTGGGCCAGCGCGGCAATGGCCGGCATCTATTTCCTTGTCCTGCCGGTCGTCTGGCTGGGTGTGCTTGGACCTGAGCCGCTCGGCACGGACCTCGCCATGGCTCTCGGGCCTACGTTTGCGCCCCTGTTGGGCAGTTTCGGCAAGGCGGCCGCCATCTGGTTCATCATGTTCAACATGTTCCATGGAACGTTGCAGCCATTGGCAGGCGCCGCGCGGACCCTCGCGCAGCTGAGCGAAGACGGCCTGCTGCCGAGATTCCTGGCCAGCCGCATCTCGACAACGGATTGCCCATGGGCGGCAACGCTGCTCACCGCTGCCGCGGCAATCGGTTTCATGCTGTGCGGCTATCCGCTCTGGATGATTGCCGCAGCCAATTTTACCTACCTGATCAGCATCTGCATGCCCAACATCGCAGTCTGGCTCTTGCGCCGTGACCATCCCGATGCCGCGCGACCCTTCCGGGCTCCCAGAGGAACGATCGTCCTTGGCGTGGGCGCGGCGGCAGTATGGTTGTTGACCGCTATACTGGGCTTCCAGCAGTTTGGCCTTCCGACCGTCCTGTTCGGTCTGGCGTTGGCCTATTCGGGTGCTGCGCTTTACGCCTGGCGCGCCATGGAGGATCGCCACGCACTGGGTCTATCCTTGCTGCCGCATACGCTTCACCTGAAGCTTACCGGGGCCATGCTTTTTGTGCTCGTGCTTGACGGTGCCGGCTATTTCCTGGCGATCGGCAGCGTTCCCAACATCGACGCTCCCCTGATCGCCGCGCTGGAGGACATTTTTGTCGTTGTCGCGTTGCTGACCATCAGCGTCGGTCTGGTTTTGCCGGGAATGATCACCCATTCGGCAACCGAGGTGAGCAACGCAGCGAAGCGTTTGACATCCGGAACGCTGAAGGACTTCTCTCTCGCCATGGCTGCCCTGGGGCGTGGAGACCTTGCTGCAGCGCACGCCTCCGTGAACATCATGCCGGTGACTGTAAACTCTCGCGACGAACTCGGAGAGATGGCCGAAAGCTTCAACCAACTGCAGGACAAGGTGAGGGAAGCCGCCCACGGCCTGGACGACGCGCGCGAGAATATGAACCTGGCGCGCACCGAACTCATGGCACGGCACGAGGAAATCGCGCATCTCGCGCACCACGATCCGCTTACCGGTCTGGCGAACCGAACTGCGCTTGCAGGGCACCTGGCCACCACGATTGAGCGGGCGAGAGCAACGCACGCCAGCTTTGCCGTGTTCAGCATTGACCTTGATCATTTCAAAGAGACCAACGACGTTTTTGGGCACGCGGCCGGCGACGATCTCCTATGCACCATCGCCCGGCGCCTTCAATCCGCGGCGCCGGAGGCCTTTATCGCCCGCATGGGCGGCGACGAATTCACTCTTGTCCTGGCGCTGGATGAACGACCCGCGGGGGCAAGGGAAGTCGCCGATCGTCTGTTCGAAGCGGCGGCAGGCGAATTCGAAATCCGGGGCCAGCACATTTCAATCGGGCTGAGCATCGGCGCGGCGATCTATCCGAGGGACGGAGACAATGTCGCATCGCTCATGGCAAATGCCGACGCCGCCCTCTACAGAGCCAAGGCGGATGGTCGCCGAATGCTGCAATTCTTCGATCCGGAAATGGATCGGCGACTAAGAGAACGCTACGCCCTGCAGCAAGATTTGCGATCGGCGGTCGCGCGTGGCGAGCTTGTGCTCCACTATCAGCCGCAAGCCCGGATAGACGGCGAAATCTTTGGTTTTGAGGCACTTGCCCGTTGGCACCATCCAAAACACGGGCTCGTCTCGCCGACCGCGTTCGTACCCCTTGCCGAACAGGATGGCACAATCGTTGAAATAGGGGAATGGACGCTAAGGCAGGCATGCAAAGACGCCGCCTCCTGGGCCACACCCCTGCAGATCGCCGTCAATCTTTCCCCGGTGCAATTCCGTTTCGGGGACCTGGTGGGTCGCGTTCATTCGATCCTCTACGAGACCGGCCTTACGCCCGGACGCCTTGAACTGGAAATCACGGAAGGGGTTCTCATCCGCGATCGGGCAACCGCATTGTCGGTTTTGCGGCGACTGAAGGCGTTGGGCGTCAGGATCGCCATGGATGATTTTGGCACCGGATATGCCTCACTGTCCTCGCTACAGGCGTTTCCATTCGACAAGATCAAGATCGATCGCAGTTTTGTTTCGGGTGTCAGTTCGAATGTCCAGTCGGCCGCCATCGTGCGCACGATACTCAGCCTGGGCTCGGCGCTGGCCCTGCCTGTCATCGCAGAGGGCGTTGAAACCGAAGACGAGCGTGTTTTCCTGATGAAGGAAGGATGTCCGGAGATTCAGGGATATCTGGTGGGGCACCCGCATCCAATAGCGCTCTACAAGGATGTGACGGATGGCTTATCCCCTGGATCTGCCTTGGGAGATTCCGCGGGATCCTCCGCTGCAGCCCAGGCGTTTGGCGTGACAGGATAGTCTTGGGCGGAGATCGTGGCTTGCACTGTCGGCCGCGTTATCGATCGGGCTCGCCCCTGATCTGCGCGGGAGATCAGACGGCCAGCCTGCGCGCGGCCTCGATCGAAGCTTCCGCTATGATATCGAGCGCGCCGAACTGCTCGTAGAAATTGAGCCCGAACTGCTGTTGCATCTCGCGCCCGGTCGTTCCGCACAGCATCCAGCTGTTGCCGGATGGATTGATTTCGATCAGTTGGAGATTACCGGTCGCTTCGTCGCGCAGGATGTCGACGCCGAGCGAGGGAATGGTCGGGAAGACGGCATGAGCCTGGACAGCAAGGTCGAGCACGTCCTGGTCCGCGGCAAGGGCGACGGTGCAACCCTTGGCCGAGGCTATGATCGATTCCCCCTGGCCATGCCGGAACCCGTCGGGACTCTCCAGCGGGGTGAAATCCTTCCTGCCCTCGTACTGGAGGGACATCAGCGGCCTGCCGAGATAGGTGAGGACGCGGTAGGCCTTTGGCCAGCGCCCGGTATGGACATAGCGCTGGGCAAGCATCGGCGAGCGTCGTCCCGCATGCTCCTCGGGATACTCCACTGGGTCGGTGTAGCGGACGCGGCCGGTCTTGGTGATGCGCACGAACGCGCCGCGCGCGCCGTGCGACGGCTTTACCACCACATACGGCCCCCAAACCGCCGGATCGAGTTTTGTCCCGGGCACGATCTCCACCCATTTCGGAACCGGCAGTCCCGCTGCCTCGAGAACGGCAAACTCCCTGATCTTGCCCATATGCTGATGGACGAGCCGCGTTCCGCGCAACGGCCGCAGCCATTTCAGCCTGTCCATTTCGATGGAAAGGGTTGGCCGCATCGCCAATGCCGCGGTGGGCAACGGCGTCAGCACGCAAGCGGTCGACAGAACACTGACCTTGATCTCCGGCGCGCGCGCCGAGATCAAGGCGCCGACCTTGCGGAAATCGTCGATCGCTTCCTTCTTGGGATAGCAGTAGAAAGCCAAATTGAACTGGGCCATGCTGGGTTTCGTCCGGAAAAATCGTAAGCTAGAAGACAGATCGTGCCTGCTTCAGGTAGCAAGCAACAGCTTTGCTGCGCCAACGCAATCTCTGCCAGCCCTGAAATAGCAGGACTATCCCTCATCGAGGGTCCTGAAGGAGAAGCCTTTTAGGGTGGGGGCTCCTTCGCAAGAATCCAAATGCTATTACCTCTCCTCCCGGCTAGGCGCTGAACAAACCACTTCAAACCCGACGACAGCTTCGGTACGATTTGGGCCATGGCTCAACCCACCAATCCGACCGTCACCCGTCGCGACCAGATGTTCCCCATCCTGGCTGAGGCAGACGTCGAGCGCATGCGGCGTTTCGGCGAGGCCAGCGCCTATGCCGCTGGCGAGGCAATCGTCAAAGCCGGCGATGTGGCGCCCGGACTGATCGTCATCCTGTCGGGCAAGGCGGATATTACCCAGGGCGGCCAGTTCGGCCAGCGCGAGACGATCGTCACCCACGGCCCGGGCAATTTCCTCGGCGAGCTGGCGCAGCTTTCTGGCCGCCCCTCGCTGGTCGATGCAGAGGCGATCGAGCCAGTCGAAGCGTTCGTCATCGCGCCGCAGCGACTGCGCGACCTGATGGTGCAGGAGGCAAATCTCGGCGAGCGCATCATGCGAGCGCTGATCCTGCGCCGCGTCGGGCTGCTGGAAAGCGGCAGCAGCGGGCCGATCATCATCGGACCCGCCGGCAATGGCGACACGCTGCGCCTGCAAGGCTTTCTGGCGCGCAGCGGCCAGCCGCACCGCGCACTCGATTCCGACACGGATCCGTGCGCGACGACGCTGATCGAGCGGTTTCAGGTCGACCCTCATCATCTGCCAATCGTGCTGTGTCCGAACGGAAAGCTGCTGCACAATCCCGGCGAGAATGAACTCGCCCGCTGCATCGGCCTGCTGCGGCCGATCGATGCCAGCAAACTCTACGACGTGGCCATTGTCGGCGCCGGACCGGCGGGGCTGGCGGCGGCGGTCTATGCGGCGTCCGAGGGGCTGTCGACGATCGTGCTCGACTGCCGCGCCTTCGGCGGACAGGCGGGCGCCTCCTCGCGCATCGAGAACTATCTCGGCTTCCCCACCGGCATTTCGGGAATGGCGCTGATGGCGCGCGCCTACAACCAGGCGCAGAAATTCGGCGTCGAAATGGTGATACCCGACGAGGCCAAGCTGCTGAGCAGTGCCGCCGACCCGTCCGGCGCCCGCTACAGGCTCGATGTCGGCGACGGCGAGAGCGTGCGCGCGCGCACGGTGGTGATCGCCAGCGGGGCGCGCTATCGCCGTCTCGATATCGCCAACCTGGCGCAGTTCGAGGGAACGAGCGTTCACTATTGGGCGTCGCCGATCGAGGCGCGGCTGTGCGGCGGCCAGGAAGTGGCGCTGGTCGGCGCCGGCAATTCGGCGGGGCAGGCGGCGGTCTATCTGGCCAGCCATGTCAGGAAGGTGGCGCTTTTGGCGCGTGGCGGCAGTCTGGACGCCACGATGTCGCGCTATCTGGTCGAGCGCATCCGGGCCCAGCCCAACATCGAGGTTCTGACCGAGACCGAGATCGAGGCGCTGGAAGGCGACGAGGGCAATCTCGGCAGCATCCGGTGGCGCAACCGCGCCAGCGGCGCGGAAACGACGCGGCCGATCCGCCATCTCTTCCTGTTCATCGGCGCCGACCCGAACACGGACTGGCTGGCGCACTGCAACGTGGCGCTGGACGCCAAGGGTTTCGTGCGCACCGGATCGGACATAGGGTCGGGCCTGATGGAGACCAGCCGAAGCGGCGTGTTTGCCATCGGCGACGTCCGCTCCGGCTCGGTCAAACGGGTCGCTGCCGCCGTCGGCGAAGGCGCCCAGGTGGTGGCGGCATTGCACGCATATCTCGCGCAAAACGGCAGCCAGGCCGTGGCGCCCGAACTGGCCAGGAGAAACTGATGGCGGATGAATGCAGACATGCGCATGACATCAAGGATGTGACGCCGAGCGCACTCGGCTGCGAGGAATGCCTGAAAAGTGGGTCATGGTGGGTGCATCTGCGGCTCTGCCGCACCTGCGGCCATGTCGGCTGCTGCGACGACTCGCCCAACCGCCACGCCACCAAACATTTTCACGCCACAAGCCATCCGGTCATCGAAGGCTACGATCCGCCGGAAGGCTGGGGCTGGTGCTACATCGACGAGATCTTTCTCGACCTCGGCGAGCGGGTCACGCAGCAGAACGGCCCGATCCCAAGATTTTATTGAGGTAGCGTTGGAAGCCGGCCGTTTATCGCACGGAGCCGGTGACGGTCCGGTCAAGGGCGTCGGGATTGCGTTCATTGCCGGCAAGGGCCGCTATGAGCAGCAGGCTGGCAACCACCGGCACAAACAGGATGGCGACGCGGGCTTGCACATAAAAAATGGCGCGCCATTCGCTGCGCTTTTCGGGGCTGTCGTCCATTGTACTCACTCTGTCATGCCCCCCAGGGCGTGACATAGCGGCGAACGGTTAAACAACCCCTTCCGAGTTTGTTAACCCGGCGATTTTGAAACCCTCGCAACCCCGCGGTCAGGCGGGCAATGCGAACAACCTCCCACCAGCGGCCACGACATCATTGACCCCCGCCAGCCGCAGGCAGTGCCAGGCCATGGCGTGGTTGCTGGAGGTGGCGGGAATGCCGATGCGTTTTTCCAGTCCGGCCACCGCTTCGGCGATGCGCAAGCTGGTGCAGGAGATGAAGATCGCATCGACACCCGGCGTCGCCGCCATGCGCTCGGCGGCGGCCTCGATCGAGGCGACCGAGATACGGGCGGCTTCGCGATCGTCCTGCCGGTCGAAGGTGGCGACGGCGGCTATGTCGAGGCCACGGCCGGTGAAATAGGCAACGAGGCCTTCATTGATGCGGGGCGAATAGGGCGTCAGCAGGCCGATGCCCTTGACGCCGAGCGCCCGGAAAGCGGCAAGGGCCGCGGTGACCGGCGTGGTGCAGGCGATGCCGGGCCGCGCCTTCCTGATTTCGGCGAACACCGCCTCCTCGCCGAGCGTCATCGTCGCCGAGGTGCAGCCGAAGCCGACGACGTCGAGCGGGATGCCGGGCAGGATGAGGTCGACGCATGGCGCGATCCTCGGGCCGATCGCGCGCAAAGTGTCTGGGGTGATGTCGTGGTCGTTGAAGACGCGGGCTTCGTAAAAGGCGACCCCGGGAATGCGTATGAGAGCGCGGAATTCATGCTCCAGCGTCTGGTCGGTGGCCAGCACGGCAAGGCCAATCGCCGCGCGTGACGCCAGGCCGCCATCGAGGTCCGATGGCAACACACCAAGATCGATCGGTCCGGAAGCGGGACGTCTAGCAGCAGCGTTAGGAGACATAGCGTTTCCTTTTCTTTCTAGTTTGAGCATGACCTTGTCCAAAAACCGGTTCCCACTTTTTGGGATCATGCTCTCAGTTCAAAAGACCATCCATGGAAATGGCCGGGGCCTTGCCGGCGATCAGGTCGGCGGTGATGCGGGCCGAGCCGTGCGACATGGTCCAGCCGATATGGCCGTGCCCGGTGTTGAGGTAGAGGTTGCGCATGCGGCGGCGGCCGAAGGCGGGCAAATTGTTCGGCGTCATGGGCCGCAGCCCCGCCCACATCTCGGCGCGGTCATAGTCGGCGCCTTCGGGGTAGAGCTCCTGCGTCACGCCTTTCATGAAGGCGAAATCGGCCGGCTTGTGGCTGGTGTCGTAGCCGGCGAACTCGGCCGTCGCGGTGACACGGATGCGGTCGCCGAAGCGCGAGATGGCGACCAGATTGTGCTCGTCGACGGAAGCGATGGTCGGCGGGGCCGGGCGGTTGCCGACGGGAATGGTCAGCGAATAGCCCTTGATCGGATAGATCGGCAGGTTGATGCCGATCTTGCCGGCAAGGGTCGGGCTGTGGCTGCCGAGCGCCAGCACATAGGCGTCACCCCTAAAGGCGCCCTTGTCGGTGAGCACCTGGGTGACGCCATCGCCCGATGTCTCGATGCCGGTGATCGTCGTTGCCGTGTGAATGGCGCCGCCGCGCGCAACAACCTTGGCGGCGAGCGCCCGGGTGAATTTGGCGGGGTCGCCGGTCTCGTCGGTCGGGCAATAAATGCCGCCGGCGATCTTGTCCCTGGCCGACGCGAGCGAAGGATCGAGCGCGACGACGTCGTCGCGGTCGAGCACTTTGATCTCCTGTCCGTCGGATTCGAGCAGCTTCATGTGCTCGACGCCCTTGTCGAGCGCCTGCTGGCTGCGGTGGAAATAGACGATGCCGCGGTCGTTGCGGTCGTAGTCGATGTCTTCGTCGGCGATCACGTCGCGCAGGACGGTTTGCGAATAGGCGGCGAGGCGGTGCTTGAGCAACGTGTTGCGGCGCGCCTTGGCGGCCGTGCACTCCATCAGAAACAGCCATGACCAGGAATAGAGCCGCGGGTCGGCCGAGAATTTGAAGCGCAGCGCCTGATCCTTCTGCAGAAGCGATTTCAGCAGGATCATCGGCGCCCTGGGCGACGACCAGACGAAGGAATGGCCCGGCGCGATCATGCCGGCATTACCCCAGCTGGTCTCGGCGGCGACTTGTGCCTGGCGCTCGATGAGCGCGACTTCGTGGCCGTCCTTCTGCAGCTGATAGGCGGTGGTGACACCAACGACGCCGCCACCCAGCACGACTATGCGCATGACGCCTCCGGCGAGAGCAAGTGAGGGCAGTTTAGGATGGAATCTGAAATTGCAAAGGCTGGACTTGTGGGCCAGGGCTTGGAGGTTCCGGCACGATCCATCCCGACTTCCACGGGTCAGCAAGACAAGCGCTGCCGCCCGGCACCTGCTTCTCAAGACGGAGATTACGACCTTATTTCGCGGAAAGCCCTGCTGCGGCCAGCACATCGGCAGCCGGCGTCACATGTGCGTGCGGCTTGCAATAGCTGGGAATGATGGCCTGGTAGCCGAGCCAGCGGCCAAGCGGCGCCAGGACGGCGAGCGCCACCCGCTGGACGGCCGGTGGAGGTTGCGTGAACACGACGACGTCGGCAAACTCCCTGGCGATCACCGCCGCCTGAAGCGGGAAAGGTCTTCCCTTTCGGTCGACGCGCCCGTCATTGGCGAGGCCGAACAGCATGCCGATCAGAAGTTCAAAGCGATCAGGATCGATGTGTTCGGCGCCCTTGGTCGGTGCGACCTCGACCAGCACATGCGCTTCGTCCGTCTTGCTGCCATTCGACCAGTCGTGTGCGACCCCTGCCTCGACAGTGGCGGATTGTCCGGGCCCAAGCGACAGGGTCCGGCCTGCGATGCGGGCATCGAGTCGGCCTTTGAGAACGGTGAACGTCTCGACGATGAACGGGTGGAAGTGTTCGCCCACCACCGCAGCTCCCGGGCGGGCCATCAGGTGGGCAATGCCGGGGCCCTGGCCGCGATCCTCGGTGCCGCGCAGGATCACCGCATATTCACCGGTCACCTTGTTTTCGTAAACGTCCCCGCACCGCGACATGAGATCGGCTCATAGTGTCAGAAGCAGAATAGATCTGCGGCCATGGTTGTGACGGCAGTCACAATAGCATGGACGCCGGCCTGTCGTGTATCCGGTCGCTCAGCCTTTCAAAGCCTGCTCCAGGTCCGCGATCAGATCGTCGCCGTCCTCGATGCCGGCGGACAGCCGGACCAGCGAATCGGAAATGCCGATCGCGGCCCGCTTTTCCGCCGGGATCGAGCCGTGGGTCATGATGGCGGGATGTTCGATCAGGCTTTCGACGCCGCCGAGGCTTTCGGCCAGGGTGAACAGTTGCGTGCGTTCGAGGAAGCGCTTTGTCGCGGCGAGGTCGCGGTCGAGCTCCACAGTGATCATGCCGCCGAAGGCGTGCATCTGCTGGACGGCGATGGCGTGCTGCGGGTGGCTGGCTAGGCCGGGATAGATGACCCGGCGCACGTCTTTGCGGGCTTCCAGCCACTGCGCGATCTTCAGGCCGTTCGACGAATGGCGTTCCATCCGCAGCGCCAAGGTCTTGATGCCGCGCAGCGCCAGAAAGCTGTCGAACGGGCCTGATATGGCGCCGATGGCGTTCTGCAGGAACTTCAGCTGGGCGGCGAGATCCTTGTTGTCACCGACCACGGCGACGCCGCCGACCATATCGGAATGGCCATTGAGGTATTTGGTCGTCGAGTGGACGACGATGTCGATGCCGAGCTCCAGCGGCCGCTGGATATAGGGGCTGCAGAAGGTGTTGTCGGCAACGGTGAGAACGCCCTTGCGCCTGGCCAGGGTGGCGACGCCTTCGAGATCGACGATGCGCAGCAGCGGGTTGGTCGGCGTCTCGACCCAGAGCATTCTTGTCTCCGGCCGGATCGCCGCCTCGACGGCGGCAAGGTCGGTGAAGTCGACGAAGGAGATCTGCAGATTGGCCGAGCGCTTGCGCACCCGCTCCATCAGCCGGAACGAGCCGCCATAAATGTCGTCGGTGGCGACGATGTGGGCGCCTGCATCCAGCAGTTCCAGGACAGTGGCGATCGACGCCAGGCCGGAAGCGAAGGCGAAGGCGGCCGAGCCGCTTTCGAGGTCGGCCACGGCGCGCTCGAAGGCAAAGCGGGTCGGGTTCTGGCTACGGGCATATTCAAAACCCTTGTGCACGCCGGGCGACTGCTGGCCATAGGTCGAGGTTGCATAGATCGGCACCATCACCGCGCCGGTGAGCGGATCGTGGCTCTGGCCGCCATGGATGGTGCGCGTCGAAAAGGCCAGTCGGTTTTTGCCCGGTGTCTGTTCGGTCATCGTGCGCGCCTCAAATGGTTGATCAGGTCGATGCGGGTTATCAGGCCGACGAACTCGTCGCCATCGAAGATGATGGCGACCTCGTTGCGATCGAACACCGGCAGCAGCGCATCCAGCGTCTGGCTGGCCTGCAGCGTGTGCAGATTGGAGGTCATCGCCGTGCGTACCGGACCGTTGAAGCGCTCCCAGCGGCCGTCATGCGGACCATCGACCTTGGCGAGGATGTCGCTTTCGTCGACGATGCCGACCAGTCTGCCATTGTCGAGCACCGGCAGCTGCGAAACATCGGAGCGGCGCATGCGGCCATAGGCGTTGAGCAGGCTTTCCTCCGGACCGACGGAGACGGTGTCGCCGGTGCGGTGCGAACGCATGACGAGGTCGCGCAGATCGCCATGCTGCTCCTGTTCGGCCAGCCCTTGCTCGGCCAGCCAGAAATCGTCGAACACCTTTGACAGATATTTGTTGCCGCTGTCGCAGACGAAGGTGACGACCCGCTTCGGCACCGTCTGCTCGCGGCAATAGCGCAAGGCGGTCGACAAAAGCGTGCCGGAGGACGAGCCGGCCAGAATACCTTCCTTCGACAGGAGATCGCGCACCGCCAGCATGCTCTGCTTGTCGGGGATGGAGTAAGCCTTTTTCACCAGCGACAAATCGGCATTGGGCGGCACGAAATCCTCGCCGATGCCTTCGACGGTCCAGCTGCCGGCATCTTCCAGCTTGCCGGTCTTGATCAGCGGCGCCAGCACCGACCCCACAGGATCGGCCAGGATCATCTCGGTCTTCGGCGAGACCTTTGCGAAGTAGCGGCCAAGCCCGGTGAGCGTGCCGCCGGAGCCGACGCCGACGACCGCGGCATCGACATTGCCTTCGAGCTGGGAAAAAATCTCAGGCCCAGTGGTGGTTTCATGCGCCGCAGGATTTGCCGGATTGGCGAACTGGTTGGCGTAGAAGGCGCCGGGCACCTCGGCGGCGATCTTTTCGGCCATGTCCTGGTAATATTCGGCATGACCCTTGCCGACATCGGAGCGGGTCATGCGCACTTCGGCACCGAGCGCGCGCAGATGCTGGATCTTTTCGCGCGACATCTTGTCGGGCACGACGAGGATGATGCGGTAGCCCTTGGGGATGCCGACCTGGGCAAGGCCGAGGCCGGTATTGCCGGCGGTCGCCTCGACAATGGTGCCGCCGCGCTTGAGCTTGCCCTCGCGCTCGGCGGCGGCGATCATGGACAACGCAATGCGGTCCTTGATCGAGCCGCCCGGGTTCTGGCTTTCGAGCTTGATGAACAGCCGGCACTTGCCGGTGTCGAACTTGGTCAGTTCAACGATCGGCGTCTGGCCGATCAGGTCGAGAACCGACGCATAGGGCGGACGCAGGCGCGACAGCGCGCCGTCAGGTGAAGCGGTTCTGTGCTCGCTCATGTCGAAGCTCCATGGTCAAGGCGAGCAACCGCCGGGGGCAAGCGGTAGCCTATCCTCTTCTCCTGCCCTTTGCAGTCGGAAAGAAGATAGATCATGCCAATCAACCGGCCAGATGCGGAATGAAATTCCGGGTTTCGAGCATGCGGCCGCTGCGGAGGGTTGACGGCAATCACGGTTGCGCAATCGTTCGAGGTTTGCCGAAGCCTCCTCGCGTTCGTCATCCTAGGGCGGAGCAGGAGCGAAGCGACGTTGCGGAGACCCTAGGATCCATGCCGGGACTCTTGAACGCCGCGACGGTGCAGAGTTTTGAAGTGCCAAGACGATCCTCATTCTCAACCGCCGTGTTCCTTGCCGCCCGTCACGGAATGGATCCTAGGGTCTGCGCCGCGTCGCTTCGCTCCTTGCTTCGCCCTAGGATGACGAAGGCATGGGTAGCTTGCTCAGGCGTCTACCCCAGCAGCTGCTTGCTCAGCCTCGCACACTGAACGCGAATGTCCGGGATGGCGTCGATCTCGAAGAAAGTCCCGCGCGTCAGCGGTCCGACGGCGAGGATCTTGGCCGATACCGACCCGTCGCTGGCGATGATTTCGCAATTGGCTGACACGTCGAGGCCGAGCCGCAGCGGGTCGGGCCGGGCCAGTCCACGGTCGACCAGCGAGCGCACCACGCTGTTCGAGGTGGTCGAGATGTCCCTGGCGATGCCGGTGCAATCATAGAGGCGGGCGGCTTCGAAGGTTTCGAGACGCTGCGTGTGGCGGGACTGGACTTCCACCGTATAGCCGTCGCCCGCCGTGATGCCGACGATACGCCCGGCGACGGGACGGATGCGGCCCTTTTGCACGGCCTCGGTGACGCGGGCATAGACCTCCGGCGCCATGCGATGCCGATGGATGTCCCACCAGGCCTTGGTGTGCTCGACAAAGCGGCGCTTGGCCGAGGACGGCCAGTTCTGCCAGATTTTCTGGTTGAACGGCCTGAGGCCGTCGACGACATCGCGCCAGTCGATACCGGCCTTCTGGTTCTCGCGGATCAGGTCGCGGAACCAGCCGACAAAGTAAGAAAGCTGGGTGCCGAGCGGAATGTCGGCGACATCGAGCTTGATCGGTTTGCCCTTGCGGTGCGGCGAAGGCAGCAGGCCGCGCCTGGACAAAGCGACGATCTCGCCGCGATGGCCGCGCTGTTCGAGCGCCAGGAAGGCATCGACCATGCTCAGGCCGGTACCCAGCACCAGCACTCGGGCTTGCGGATCGAGCGCGGTGTCGGCTTCCGACCCCATGCGGATGGCGTGGCCTTGCCCGGCGCCTGGCTCCTCGTCATGACCGGTGGCCAGCACGGCAAGATGGGCGACGACGCTGGTGCCATTGGCCAGTGCCACCTCGACCCCGGATGCGCTCGGCGCAATCGACAGGCTCTCCTCGCGGATCAGGCGCAAGCGTCCCGTCTGCTCTTCCCGCGTCTCGAGTTCGTCCAGCAATTCCTTGAGGTAGCGGGCATAGACGCTGCGCGGCGCATAGACCGGCGCCTGCTCCTGGGTTGCCAGGCCATTTTCGAGCAGCCAGCGCCAGAAATTGCCGGGATCGTCGGCATAGGCGCTCATGCCGGTGGCGGCGACATTCAGCACATGGGCGGAGAGCAGCGTGGAATAGGCCATGCCCTGGCCAAAATGCGGACGCTTTTCGATCAGCGTGACGCGCAGATCGGGATTGGGCGATTTTAAGAGATGCGCGGCCAGCACGACGCCGCTAGCGCCGCCGCCGACAATGATGATCGAATTGGGGATGATCGAATTGCCGCGCCCGGTCATGCGCGCACCAGCAGTGGTCGAAGGGTCAGGCCTGAACCTTCACCGCGATGTCCCTCGCGACCGTAAGGTCGTCGAGGGCGATGTCGCGCATCTCGGCGAGGCTGCGCTGATCGAGCACCTCGGCGATCGCCTGCCGGACCTCGAGCATCAGATGTCTGACTTGGCATGTCGCCTCATTGCAGTCTTCGCAGCGCTGATACTGGGTGCGGCTGGCGCAAGGGATCGGCGCCAGCGGCCCGTCGAGCACGCGCACGACATGGCCGACCTTGATTTCATCGGCCGGGCGGGCAAGACGATAGCCGCCTTCCTTGCCCTTGCGGCTCTGGACGAAACCGGCATTGCGCAATTCGCCAAGGATGGCGTCGAGAAACTTTTTCGGAATGTTGTTGCCGCTGGCGATATCGCCAACGAAGGCGAGCTGTCCGACCGGCAACTGCGCCAGATGGACGAGCGCCTTGAGGCCGTACTTACCCTTTTTTGTGAGCATAAACCGAACGTTTCTCTGTCCTGCGATGGTTTTTGACCATCGGTTGCGAAACGCCTGGCGTGCCTCCCCGCCGCGTCCAAGCTGCCACGACACATAAATTCTAGTGACATGATATACAAGCCGGGAAACGTTGATTTTGCTCGATTTTCAAGCCGCTGAGGCCGTTTTTGCCGGCCTTTGTGCCTTTGAGAGCACAGAAATGCGCTTGGCCGGCAGCGGGGCGACAAAGGGCGACGCGCCAGAAGTCCGATGCATGCCGCGAACGATCATGGTGATGCGGTGGTCGCTCATCGTCGCCTCCAATTCGTCAATGTCGATAAGACTACTATACTTAGCCCCGAAGACGCGGAAGGCGTTTTCAATTCCTTGGCTGTTTGGGGCATGGATTTGCCGAACGGGGGAGCGCGTTGGGAATTCTCGTTCGCGGCCGGCGGGCTAGAACATCAGATGCGGGAGCGGTTCGCCCAACCCAACCCGACCAGGCCGACCAGCATGGTGACGATGCCGATATAGAGCCATTGCGTCTGGTCGGTCATGAAGCTTCCCCGGACAATGCCGAGGCCCTGCAGCGACCACAGCGCGCCGATGGCCAGGACAAGCAACGCCAGCAGATTCCTGATCAGTCTCATCGTCGGCATTCCCTTCCCAAGTCGATCGTCAACTGCATCATGGCCGCGATGAAAATGCGAAAGGAAGCGATCCGGTCGCGTCTGCTGTTACTTGCATAGTAACGTTGAACCTTGCCGAAAACATCCCCGATATTGACATGATAATCACCGGAAATACGCCGGTCTATGGTTAAAAATTCCTGACAAACTGTTTCCTCGTGACTCCAAACGTGTGCTGCCGCCACGGAACTGCCAGACGTTTGCCGCATTTCCTGCCTATTCGACACATAACGGCTGGGGTCTGTCAAAGAACGGAGCCAATCCCACAAATGAAGAAGAACAACCAGACCGCGCTTGTCGCGGTGACGATAGCGGCTGGCCTGATGGTCGGCGCTTCCGTCTCCCCCGCCGCAGCGCAATGCGGCCGTGCCTCCTGGTACGCACTGCACTCCCGGACCGCCTCGGGCGAGCGCATGAACCCGTCGGCGATGACCGCCGCGCACCGCACCTTGCCTTTCGGCACGAAGCTCAGGGTGACCAACAAGAACAACGGCCGCAGCGTCGTCGTGCGCATCAACGATCGCGGGCCGTTCATCAAGGGACGCATGCTCGACCTGTCGAAGGGCGCTGCCGGCCAACTCGGCTTCATCAGCTCGGGCTATACCGCCGTCTGCGTGGCCCGCATTTGACCTTTGTCGTGTCCAGCCCAGCCGGACACGACCTGCCCGCCAAGCGCCTTTCGCAACGCACAGTGAGCCGGCTCCGCTGTTCGAGACGGATTCTCAAGGCCTTAGACGAAATGAGGATATTTCACGCCAGGTGACGTATTGCATCGCAGCAATTAGTTGTTAACCTCGCCGCGAGATATTCAAGGATCGGCGCTGCTCGTCGTGCCTTTGGATCGCATGCAGCAGCGGGGTTCTTTATGTTCTACCAGCTCTACGAACTCAACCACGCTGCCTTGCAGCCCGCCCGCGCCTACGCGGATGCGGTGCGGATTTTTTACCGCAATCCGCTCAATCCGTTTTCGCATACATCCTGGGGCCGCTCGGTGGCGGCGACCGCCGAATTGTTTGAGCGCACCACGCGCCGCTACAGCAAGCCGCGTTTCGAGCTGACCAAGACCGTGGTCGACTGGAAAAATGTCGAGGTCACCGAAAAGACGGTGTGGTCGCGGCCGTTCTGCAATCTCCAGCGCTTCGAGCGCGCCGTTCCTGCCGGGCGCAAACCGGATCCGAAGCTCTTGATCGTGGCGCCGATGTCCGGCCACTATGCGACGCTGCTGCGCGGCACGGTCGAAGCGATGCTGCCCCATGCCGATGTGCACATCACCGACTGGGTCGATGCGCGCATGGTGCCGCTTGCCGACGGCAGCTTCGATCTCGACGACTATATCGACTACATCATCGACATGCTGCACGCGCTGGGGCCTGACACCCATGTCATGGCGGTATGCCAGCCTTCGGTGCCGGTGCTGGCGGCGGTGGCGCTGATGGAAACCCGCGGCGACCCCTTCGTTCCCTCGACCATGACGCTGATGGGCGGGCCGATCGATACACGCCGCAATCCCACCGCGGTCAATCTTCTGGCCAAGGAAAAGGGCATCGATTGGTTCGCCGACAATGTCATCATGAATGCACCCTGGCCGGTGCCCGGCTTCGGCCGCGAGGTCTATCCCGGCTTCCTGCAGCTTTCGGGCTTCATGAGCATGAACCTCGACCGCCACATCACTGCCCACAAGGACTTCTTCGTGCACCTGGTGAAGCATGATGGCGACAATGCCGAGAAGCACCGCGATTTCTACGACGAGTATCTGGCGGTGATGGACCTGACGGCGGAGTTCTATCTGCAGACGGTCGATACCGTGTTCGTCCGCCACGCTTTGCCGAAGGGCGAAATGATGCATCGCGGCGTCGCCGTCGATACGTCGGCGATCCGCAATGTCGCGCTGTTCACCGTCGAGGGCGAGAACGACGACATTTCCGGCCTCGGCCAGACCCAGGCCGCGCACGACCTTTGCCCCAACATCCCGGCTGAGCGGCACGCCCATTACATGCAGCCGGCGGTCGGCCACTACGGCGTCTTCAACGGCTCGCGATTCCGTTCCGAAATCGTGCCGCGCATCGTCGACTTCATCACCAGCTACGGCCGCCAGAACCGCGTCGCGGCAAAGCCCAGGCTGGTCCGTTCCGCCAAGGGCTGAAGCAAGAGCCACAGCACGCCAAGGTCACGGCGCAGAAGCGCTATCTTTGTTTTGAGCATGACCTTTCCGAAAACCAGTTCCCACTTTTCGGGATCATGCTCTGGGCCGCTGTCGAAACCGATCTGTTGCACAATAGACGCTGTTGGGGCTGGTGCGGGTAACCATGCCAAGATTCTGGCTGTCGTCATAATTGACACGGAGTGTAAATCCCCCTTAACCTTTCGTTAACAACAAGGGCGAACGGGGACAATGATTTCCTCACCGATGGCACGGACGCTGCGCTTGTGTGCAGTCGCAGGGCTGGCGATTTCGGGATGCTGGGCTGGCCCGGCATCGGCGGCAGCGCCAATGGCAACCGGCGGGCCGACCTCGCAGCCGATCGGACACTATGATTTCTGCAAGGCCCATCCGGGCGAATGCTCGATCCGGCCGACCAATCTCGCTCCCGCCGCCATGACCGACGCATTCATGCGCAAGCTGATCAGCGTTACCGCGCAGGTCAACGCCGCCGTCAAGCCGATGAGCGACTACGACATTTACGGCAAGGACGAGGTCTGGGCCTATCCCGACAAGGGCGTCGGCGACTGCGAGGACTATGTCCTGGAAAAGCGCCGTGACCTGAACCAGCTTGGCGTGTCGCTGGCCGACCTTCTGATCACCGTCGTGCGCAAGCCCGACGGCGAGGGCCATGCGGTGCTGACCGTGCGCACCGACAAGGGCGACTACATCCTCGACAATCTGACCGACAAGGTCCGCTCGTGGGACCAGACCGGCTACCGTTTCCTAAAGCGGCAGGCGATCGACAACACCGGCCGCTGGGTTTCGATCCGCGGTGGCCAGCAGGTTCTGGTCGGCGCGGTTCAGTAGCGACCTGCGGCTTCCACCGTCTCGACCGCTCAGGCGCGCCTCATCGCCATCCGAAAATTTTCTGCATTCTCCGTGAACCAATTCATCTCGGCCAACGACACATGGCTGTAGACGGAAACCAACCATGGAGAATTCAGATGACTGCACTTTTGCGTAATGCCTTTCTCGCCGCCATTGCGGTATCGGCCCTGGCCGGATCCGCTTTCGCCGATCAGACCATCACCTGCGTCAAGACCAAAACCAACGACCAGTGGGCCGGCCGCTGTTGCAGTGTCGACTCGAACTGCCCGGGCCGTGAACACGGTGGCCACGACCATGGGCACCCCGGAAATAACGGCAGCACGGCCGGCAAACAGTGATCTCGCTACAGCTGCCCGCTGGCTGACTGCCGGCGGGCACTGTTTTGCGATCGATGCATGTCGCTCAAATGGTTACGGTCGCCGGCCGAGTGCCGCGCGGATCGACGCGGTGATGCGGCGCAGCTCGACTTCGTCGAGTTTTTCGATGTTTTCGGCCAGAAGATTGGCGAGTTCCGTGGCGGCAGGGGTGAGACCCGACGTGTCGATCCTGACGCGCGGATGCGAGCCCTCGGCCAGCCGCGCCAGCTCCTCCGCATCGTCCCAGATGACATTGAAATAGCCGATGATCTTCTGGATCAGCGTCCAGGTCGGCGCGCCGCGGCGGCCATGCTCGAGCGCCGACAGATAGGCGGCGCTGACGCCGATGGCCGAAGCCATGTCCTTCTGGCTGACACCGCGTTCCTGTCGCAGCGACCGCAGCTTTTCGCCGAACGGGGTCACGGCCACGCCCTCATCAGCGCAGCCGCCGCAAACGGATGTAGAGCGCGCCCGAGCCGCCATGGTTGCGGGCGGCATGGTCGTGGCTGGAGACCAGCGGCCGGAACGCCGGCGTCGACAACCAGGCCGGCACGGCGCGGCGCAGCACCCCATCACCGCCCGACGACGAGCCCTTGCCGGTAATGACCAGGACATAGCGGATGCCGCCAGCATGTGCCCGGTGCAGGAACGAAAACAGCAGCGAATAGGCCTCGTCCTGGGTCATGCCATGCAGGTCGACGCGGCCTTCGATCGGCAGCCGGCCCTTCTTCAACTTGTCCAGTGTCGGCTCGTCGAGCGCATGCGAGATGTGCTGCGGCTTTGGCTTTGGCGCCAAAGCGGGGCTGGCGGCGGCATGAGCCGGCGGCGCGGCAGGCTTCGCGTCGACGCCGAAATCCGGAATGTCGACGGCGGTTCTGCCCCTGAGCGGCTTGGCGGTGCGCGCCACCAGGTTCCACAGCACCCGGTCGTCCTCGCTCAGCCTGTCTGTCTTCCGCGTCATGGATTCGCCCCCGAAACAAGCGGACGCGGGAGCAGCGCATAGAAATCGGCGGCGTTGCGGACGACGCCGGCGATCTCGCCGGCCGCATCGCCCGATCCGGCGAAGAGATCGCCGCGCGCGGGCCCAGTGATGGCCGAGCCGGTGTCCTGCGCGATCATCAGGCGCCGGAACGGCTTTGCCCCGAAAGCCGTCAGCGTCGGCGCGTCGATGTAGAACGGCGTGCCAAACGTGTGCAGCAGCCGGTCGACTGCGACCGAGCGGCCCGGCGTTAGCGGCACCTTGGCGGCGGCAATCGGTCCGAGCGCTGCGTCGTCGACATCAGCTTCGCGGAAGAAGATAAAAGAACGGTTCTGCCAGAGGATCTCGTCGATACGATCCGGGTGCGCCTTGAACCAGGCGCGGATCGACTGCATCGTCACTTTTTCCAGCGGGATCTCGCCTGTTTCGCTCAGAATCCTGCCGGGGCCGGTAAAGCGCTGGCCGGATTTGGCGGCATAGGTGATGCGGCGCAGCCGGCCGTCAGTCATGTTGAGCCGCGCGGCGCCTTGAACATGGATGAAGAAGGCGTCGACCTTGTCGGCGAGCCAGGCGATTTCCAGACCCTTGCCGGCAAGCGCCCCGCGTTCGATGGCGCCACGGTCGTAATACTCCGCTGGCCCGTCGGCGCGCGCGAAGGCGAGATAGGGATCCATTCCTGGGGGACGGTTGGCGTCGTCAATCTCGATGAGGTCGGCCGGACGCGACAGCAGCGGCACGGTGAACCGATCCGTGCGCACCGGCGAGGCCTCGACCTGAGGCTCATAGAAACCGGTGACGAGGCCACCGTTTTCGGCGTCGATACGGGCCGGAATGAAATGGCGTTCGAAAAAATCGCGCGCCGCGTTTCGATTCGGCAGCGAAATGGTCCGCGCCTCATCATAGGCGGCGGCAAAGGCGGCGAAATCGACGCCGAGTGCGCCGCTGCGATAGGGCTTGGTCAGGACATGGACGGCCGAACGGCGAAAGGCGGCAAAGGCCTGGAGATGGTCGTCATCGCCCCAGCCGGGGAGATCATCGAAGGATTTTACCTGGAAAGACCGCGATAGCGACACGACCTGGCCCGCCGCCGCTGGAATTCAGTCTTCTTCTTCGGTGGCGACGAGCTTCCAGTTCGGATCACGCGAGCGCGTGTCGCGGGCAAACGTCCAGACATCCTTGACCTCGGCGACCGTCTCGGGATCGCCGTCGATGACCGCACCGGCCTTGTCGCGGGTCGCCGAAATCAGTTCGCTGATGATGCGCAAGGTGACATGCGCCTCGCCGCCCTTCATCTCGGCGGAGACGATGTCGGCCTTGTCGATGCCGACGAAGGAGGACTGGATCTTTTCCGATTTCGCCTCGCGGTCGCCGATGGCGGCGACAAAGCCGTCAAAGACCTCGCGTGACAACAGGTTCTTCAGCGTCTTGCGGTCGCCATCGGCATAGGCCATGACGATCATCTCGTAAGCCATCTTGGCGCCATCGACGAAGGTTTTGGGCTCAAAGGTCGGATCGTTGTCCTTGATCGTGCGCAGGCCCTTGTTGAGGTCGGTGTCGGGCTTGGCGAAGGCATCGATGGCGGCGTAGGTGTCGCCAACCGGCTCGCCCGGCGCCCGCTTGCGCGGCAGCGAGACCACATTCTCGGGTTTCTGGGGGGCATCCTTGTCGGCGGCGCGGCCCGCCGTATAGGGATCGAAGGGCGGGCGTTCGCTGCCCGTGCGGCGACCGAGCACATTGCGCAGCTGGAAAAAGATCACCACTGCCGCGATCAGAAAGAAAATTGTGCCGAAGTCGAAAAATCCCATATCTTCCGCCAATCAATCCCTGTCCTGGCCGGACCCCCGGCCAATCAACAGGCCGCGGTCGCATAGCGTTCAACATTCAAAGCATATAGAACGCAAGGCGCCATCATTCAAATCAAAGGCAGGCATACCTATCTAACGGGCTCAGTGCCAGCGGCGATTGCTCGCCGACCGGCAAAACACGGAACCGATCGGCCAAGACTTGCGTATTTCGTTCCTTCCCCTGTTCCTGCTGGCGCTTCCGTTGCTGGAAATCGCCGGTTTCGTCGTTGTCGGCCGCCAGGTCGGCGCGCTGGCGACGGTCGGCCTGGTGCTGGCGTCAAGCGTGGCCGGCGCCCTGCTGCTCCGGTACCAGGGCTTTGGCGTCATGACCCGCGTGCGCACTGAGATGAACGCCGGACGCGATCCAAGCCGGCAACTGGCGCATGGCGTGATGATCGTGCTTGCGGCGATCCTGCTGATCATCCCCGGTTTCATCACCGACATCTTCGGCATTTTGCTGTTCCTGCCGCCGGTCCGCGACCTCGCCTGGCGGCTGTTGAAAAGCCGCGTCGTGCTGGCGACCGATTTCAGCACTGGCGGTTTCCGCAACCGGCAGCGCGGCAAGACCATCGATCTCGAAGACGGCGACTATTCGCGCGCCGACGACTATGGCCGCGGACCCGATCACAATTCGCCCTGGCGCCGCCTCAAGGACGAGTAGGTTGTCCCGCGGTCGCTTCGCGGGAAGCAAGGCGGCAAACCTTGTCTTGTCATGCCGACCATGGTAGCGAACGCCCGATTTCAATTCGGGCCGCATCGTCGCCCAGGCAAAAGGACAACGGCTCATGGCCAGCAAAGATGACGCGCCGGTCGGCGCCGCCAACGGCAACGGCGAGACAACGCAGCCTTCGCTCAACGTACTCGCGCAGTATGTGAAGGACCTGTCCTTCGAAAGCCCCGGCGCGCCCAATTCGCTGCGCGGCCGCGACAAGGCCCCCGGCATCGCCATCAACGTCAATGTCAACGCCAACCCGCTTTCGGACAAGCAGTTCGACGTCAATTTGACGCTGAACGCCAAGGCTTCCTTCGACCAGGAAGTGCTGTTCAATGTCGAACTGGTCTATGGCGGCGTGTTCGCCATCGCCGGTTTCCCGCAGGAGCATATGCTGCCGATCCTGTTCATCGAATGCCCGCGGCTTTTGTTCCCGTTCGCCAGGCAGATCATTGCCGAAGCGACCCGCAATGGCGGCTTCCCGCCGCTGATGCTCGACCCGATCGATTTCGCGCAGATGTTCCAGCAGAAGCTGGCCGAGGACCAGGCGGCGTCGAAGGTCAAGGTCAGCTGAGGCTGCCCTGCACGGTGATTTGAAAAAGCCCGGCCTTGTGCCGGGTTTTTTGTTTGAGACGCTGAGGGACAGCGAATCCTACTAGGTTGCCGATGCCCTCCTCTCCCTTCGTCATCCTAGGGCGAAGCAAGGAGCGAAGCGACGCAGCGCAGACCCTAGGATCCATGCCGTGAAATTGATCGTAGGATGCAGCGGATCAGAATCGCGCTTGTACACGCGCTGACGCTCGCTACCCTGAAACCATGACCGGATACGTCTATATGACCGCAAGCCAGAAGCGCGGCACGATCTATATCGGCGTCACCAACGATCTTGGCCGCCGCATGCCGGAGCACAAGGCCCGTCAGGGCGCAGGTTTCACCAGCCGATACGGTGTGCAACGGCTGGTCTGGTACGAGGAGTATTTCGACATTACCGACACCATCCAGCGCGAAAATCGCTGAAGCGCTGGCCGCGCCAATGGAAGATCGATCTGATCAAGACGGCCAATCCCGAGTGGTTCGAGCTCTTTCGTGGAACCGGGTGGTAGGCGCTCGGTTTCTTGGACCGCCGGGCACGGCACCACGGTCGCGGCATGGATCCTAGGGTCTGCGCCGCGTCGCTTCGCTCCTTGCTCCGCCCTAGGATGACGAAGACGCGGCAACCTTCAACCACAGCGCCTTTTCGCCGAGCGTCCCGACCATGCCGGCATGCGCGGCGCGTTCGGCGTCGGTCAGGCGCGGGGCCAGCGGCACCGGGCGGGCGCCGATCGAGATGTCGATATAGTCGACATCCGACCTGCCGGCAGAGGGCGATGCCACGCTGTCGAGGATGAGCGCCGCCTGCTTGCCGCCGATGAGCTCGATATAAACCTCGGCCAGCAATTCCGAATCGAGCAAGGCGCCGTGCTTGGTGCGATGGGCGTTGTCGATGCCGTAGCGCCGGCAAAGTGCGTCCAGCGAATTGGGTCCCATCGGATGCTTGCGGCGCGCCAGGGCCAGCGTGTCGACGACCAGCCCATTGTCGATGACCGGGTGACCCAGCCGGCCGAATTCGACATTGAGGAAGCCAATGTCGAAAGTGGCGTTGTGGGCGACAAGCTTGGCGCCGTCGGTGAAGGCCAGCCACTCCTCGGCAATCTCGGCAAAGGTCGGCTTGTCCTTCAGGTCCGCCGCACTGATGCCGTGCACCGCCTGCGCTTCGGCGTGAACCGCGCGCCCCTGCGGATTGATGAATTTGTGGAAGGTGCGGCCGGTCGGAAAGCGGTTGACCAGTTCAACGCCGCCAAGCTCGATGACGCGGTCCTCGCGGTTGTCGAGGCCAGTGGTTTCGGTATCGAAGATGATCTCGCGCATCGAATCAGTCTGCTCCTAGGCAGCAGAATCATACACCGGAACAAAATGGCAATGGGCAATGCTGACGGCCTGGCGTCAGGAACCGGCCTTGCCGGACTTATCCCCGGAGACTTCCGCAATGATGGCGTTGACCGCCGCCCGCGCGGCCTCGAAGCCTTGCCCGGTGTCGATGACGAAATCGGCCTGCCGGCGTTTTTCCGCGTCGGGAACCTGCTTGGCCAGGATCGCCGAAAATTTCTCTTCGCTCATGCCCGGCCGCGCCAGCACGCGGGCGCGCTGGACGTCAGTCGGCGCGGTGACGACCACGACCTTGTCGACGCGGTCGCGGCCGCCAGTTTCAAACAGCAGCGGAATGTCGAGCACCACAAGCGGCGTGCCGGCGGCACGGTTTTTTGCCAGAAATTCATCGGCCTCGGCGCGGACGAGCGGGTGGACGATTGTCTCCAGCTTTTTCAGCGCGGCGGCGTCGCCAAGCACGCGTCCGGCCAACGCCACGCGATCGATCGCACCGGATTTGGCCACTCCGGGAAAGGCTGCTTCGACCAGCGGAACGGCCTTGCCGGAATAAAGGCGATGCACGGTCTCATCCGAATCATGGACAGGCACGCCGGCCTCGGCAAACATTTTTGCCGTGGTCGACTTGCCCATGCCGATCGATCCGGTGAGGCCGAGCACGATCATGCCTTGGCGCCGATATCGCTGACGATCATCTGCCGCAGTTCGGCGGTGACCTCCGGCCGCGTGCCAAACCAGCGCTCGAAGCCGGGCACCGCCTGATGCAACAGCATGCCGAGCCCGTCGACCGTCTTCAGCTTCCTGGCGCGCGCGGCGGCCAGCAGCGGCGTCTCCAGCGGCACATAGACGATGTCGGTGACGATGGCATGATCGGGCAATCTCGCCGGGTCGGCGGACAGACCTTCATTGCCATGCATGCCGAGTGCGGTGGTGTTGACCAGCAGGCCGGCGCCGGCAAGCAGTTCATTGGTTGCGCCGAGACCATGAGCGGTAACGCCGGCGCCGAAACGATCGCGCAATTCCTGCGCCCGCGCGAGTGTGCGGTTTACGATGCGGATGTCACCGACGCCCCGCTCGATCAGCGCATGGATGACGGCGCGCGACGCGCCGCCGGCGCCCAGCACCACGGCCGGGCCGTTGGTCGCCCAGCCCGGCACATGGTCGTCCAGATTGGCGGCAAAGCCGTGGGCGTCGGTGTTGCCGCCCCACAGATTGCCGTCTTCGAACCACAGCGTGTTAACGGCGCCGATCTGTTCGGCGGCCGCGTCGCGGCGCTCGACCAGGGCGAAGGCGGCCTCCTTGTGCGGAATGGTGACGTTGCCGCCGCGGTAGCCGTTCTTGCGCAACCCGGCGAGGAATACCGCAAAATCCTGCGGCGCGACGTCGATGGCCTGGTAGCTGCCGTCGATGCCGTATTGTTCCAGCCAATGGCCGTGAATTCTCGGCGACCGCGAATGGGCGATCGGATGGCCGGTGACAAAGGCTTTTTTCGCTGCCTCAGCCATCGATTGCTCCAAGTGTTCGAAGTTCGGCCAGCACCGGCAAAAGCGGCAGGCCGACAATGGTAAAATAGTCGCCCTCGATCTGAGCGAATAGCTGGATGCCCTCGCCTTCGATCTGATAGGCGCCGACGCTGGACAAGGCCTTGGCGCCGACGCGGGCCAGATGGCGGCCGATAAAGGCCGGATCGAGCCTGCGCATGGTCAGGCTGGCAATGCCGACATGCCGCCACAAAACCTCGCCGTTTCGAACCAGAACAGCGGCACTGTTGAGCTGATGGGTCTTGCCGGACAGCGCCAGCAGATGGCGGCGCGCACCTTCCATGTCGGCCGGCTTGTGGAACACCTCGTCGCCGAGCGACAGCGTCTGGTCGCAGCCAAGCACCAGGGCGCCGGGCTTGCGCTCGCTGACCTCGGTGGCCTTGGCTTCGGCCAGGATCGCGGCAACGTCTTCGGGCGAGACGCCTTGCAAAGGCGCTTCGAGCACGCGTTCATCGACATCCGCGGGAACCGCCTCAATGGCGACGCCGGCATTGATGAGCATCGCCTTGCGGAAGGGGCTGCCGGACGCAAGGATGATTGTTTCGGTCATTGTTTTGTCGCGCCTGATTACCTGTCTAGTGCCCAAGTAGAAAACCGTTGCATTCGTCGGCCACTGTAACGGCATGGATCCTAGGGTCTGCGCCGCGTCGCTACGCTCCCTGCTCCGCCGTAGGATGACGAAGGCGTGGTGGCTTTTTGGCTAACCGCGAATGTCGGAGTTCGGCATCTACGCCGTTGAATAGCAGCTGATGGCAAATCGCAAACCTTCGAGATTGGCTGAGACAATCGTCCCTTCGTCATCCTAGGGCGAAGCAAGGAGCGAAGCGACGCGGCGCAGACCCTAGGATCCATGCCGTGACCTTTGAGCTTCGCGACGGTGGGTGTTAACAACGCGGCGCACGGCTCCAATTATCTGCTCTTCCCCCTCAGGGCAACGATCGCCGCCGCCGTCTCCTCTATCGAACGGCGGCTGACATCGATCATCGGCCAGCCGTGGCGGGTGCAGATCTGGCGGGCATAGGCGAGTTCCTCGGTGATGGCGGCGCGGTCGACATAGTCGCCAGCCTCGTAGTCGCTCGAGTTGCCCAGCACGCGGTTCTGGCGGACATGCGAGATGCGCTCGGCGGTGGCGATCAGCCCGACGATCAATGGCGTCTTGGCGCTGATCAGGCTTTCCGGGATCGGCACGCCGAGCACGATCGGAATGTTGGCGGTCTTGATGCCGCGATTGGCGAGATAAATGCTGGTCGGCGTCTTCGACGTCCGCGAGATGCCGATCAGCACGATGTCGGCGTCATCCATATTGGCCGGCAGCTGGCCGTCATCATGCTCCATGGTGAAGTTGAGCGCGTCGATGCGACGGAAATATTCGGCGTCGAGAACATGCTGGGCACCGACGCGGCGGCCGGCCGGCGTGCCGAGATAGGACTGGAACACGGTGAGCACCGGTTCCAGCACCGAGACGCAAGGCAGGCCCATGGTTGCGCAGCGCTCGTCGATGCCGCGCGCCAGCTTCTGGTCGACGACGGTGTAGAGGATGATGCCTGGTTCCTCCTCGATGTCCTCGAACACTTTGGCCACCTGCTTTTCGGTGCGGATGAGCGGATAGATATGCTCGATGGCGCGCGCATCCTTGTACTGCGCCGAAGCGGCGCGGCCGGCGGCGAGCAGCGTTTCGCCGGTGGCGTCGGAGATCAGATGCAGATGAAAGAAGCTCTGGGGTTTGTTCACAGGGTCCATTCCAGGCTGTGGGCG
Source organism: Mesorhizobium sp. P2_E10 (assembly GCF_056404235.1). Classification (NCBI taxonomy): domain Bacteria; kingdom Pseudomonadati; phylum Pseudomonadota; class Alphaproteobacteria; order Hyphomicrobiales; family Phyllobacteriaceae; genus Mesorhizobium; species Mesorhizobium sp. P2_E10. The sequence goes on along the minus strand of NZ_JBFUEK010000001.1, from coordinate 20,463 downwards.
AATGTGGATAAACCGGGCCGAAAAATCGGCCGGCTGGAAGCGACTGTATCAGATGGCAGTTTGTCCACAATTCGATGTGCTGTCGGCTTCGTCGGGCGGCTGGGGACAAGTCCGGGGACGCTTTTTTTCAGCCAGGCGTCATCCACAGCGGCAATTTCCTTGGCTCGACGACAAACCATTGACTCCAGTCGTAAATTCCCGACCTTCCACAAAGTTCTGCAATCCTTTTGGAGAAGCGCGCGACAATATGCTGGCTGGCCTTTATCGGGCCAAAGCGGGACAGGTGACAACCACCGATACCAACAGACTCTTAGAATCAGAAGATTCTAGAAATAGACTCTTTAATTATAGAGAAGGCTTAGGAAGCGAGCGTTCAATGCCCCAAGTCAGGACCATGCTGGACGTGCTGAAGGGGCAAGCGGTGTTTCCACCGCCGCTCTGGATGATGCGTCAGGCCGGCCGTTATCTGCCCGAATATCGCGAGACGCGCCGTCGCGCCGGTTCGTTCCTCGATCTCTGCTATGATCCCGATCTGGCTGTCGAAGTGACGATGCAGCCGATCGAACGGTTCGGCTTCGATGCCTCGATCCTGTTCTCCGACATCCTTGTGGTGCCGCATGCGCTTGGCCGTGACGTGCGCTTCGAGGAAGGCCGTGGTCCGCTGCTGACGCCGATCGCCGCGGCCGAGATTGCGGCTCTCAGCGGCGAAACGTTTCACGTGAATCTCGAACCGGTCTACGAGACGGTGCGCCGCTTGCGGGCGAAACTGCCTGACGAAACGACGCTGATCGGTTTCTGCGGCGCGCCGTGGACGGTGGCGACCTACATGATTGCCGGCCACGGCACGCCCGACCAGGCGCCGGCGCGGCTGTTTGCCTATCGCGAGCCGGCGGCGTTTCTGCAGCTGCTGAAGGTGCTTGCCGATCACTCGGCGCAGTATCTCATCCGTCAGATCGAGGCCGGCGCCGACGTGGTGCAGATTTTCGATTCCTGGTCCGGCGTGCTCGACGATGCCTCTTTCGACTTGTTCTGCGTGCAGCCGGTGGCGGAGATCGTCCGCCAAATTCGCGCCGTTCATCCCAAGGTTCCGATCATCGGCTTTCCCAAGGGCGCTGGCGCCCGCTACCAGACCTATCGCGAGAAGACCGGTGTAACGGCCCTGGGGATCGACTGGACGGTGCCCCTGACGGCAGCGAAGGAATTGCAGCGCTCGGGTGCGGTTCAGGGTAATCTCGATCCCTTGCGGCTCGTGGCTGGCGGCAAGGCGCTATCCGATGGTGTCGGCGCGATCCTGAAAGCGCTGGGAGATGGGCCGCTGATCTTCAATCTCGGCCATGGCATCACGCCGGAGACGCCGATCGCTCATGTCGAGGCGATGGTGAAACAGGTACGGAGCGCGACACGCTGATGACCGACAACAATACGAACAGCACCAGCCAGGCGATGATACGCATGGCCGTTGGCATCGCCGCGCTGGTTGCTCTCACCGGGCTTTTGTATTTCGTCGCGCCCGACGGCTTCTATCCGTGGGCAAAGGCGATCCATGTCCTTGCCGTCATCGCGTGGATGGCTGGCATGCTCTATCTGCCGCGATTGCTGGTCTACCACGCCGATGCCGAGAAAGGCTCGGTGCAGTCGGAGACCTTCAAGGTGATGGAGCGCCGCCTGCTGCGCGGCATCATCAATCCGGCGATGGTCGTTACCTGGGTGTTCGGGCTGTGGCTGGCCTGGAAAGGTTTTGCGTTCCAGGGTGGCTGGCTGCACGGCAAGATCGCCTTGGTGCTCTTGCTGTCCGCCGTGCATGGCTATCTCGCCGGCGCGGTGCGCAAGTTCGCCATGGATCGCAACGAAAAATCCGCGAAGCACTGGCGGATCGTCAACGAGATCCCCACATTGTTGATGATCGCCATCGTGATCCTGGTTGTCGTCAAGCCGTTCTAGACCATATCGGTCCCGTAAAACGCAGCTTGCTCTTTCACCCGACCGACGATAAAAGACGGGTCTTCCTTCCCGTCATGCGCCGCCCTTCATCGCTTTCGGCCGCGCCCGGCATTTGTCGCATCCCGCCGATATATTTTCCCCAAAGCAGATTCAGAGTCCGTCTATGCAAGAAATGAAACTCGCAGAGTTCAAGAACAAGAAGCCACCAGAGCTGATCGCCTATGCCGAATCGCTCGAGGTGGAAAACGCCAGCGTCATGCGCAAGCAGGAGCTGATGTTTGCCATCCTGAAGAAACTGGCCGCGCAGGACGTCGAGATCATCGGCGACGGCGTGGTCGAAGTGCTGCAGGATGGTTTTGGCTTCCTGCGCTCCGCCAACGCCAACTACCTTCCCGGTCCCGACGACATCTACATTTCCCCGTCGCAGATCCGGCGCTTTTCGCTGAAGACCGGCGATACGGTCGAAGGGCCGATCCGCAGCCCGAAAGAGGGCGAGCGCTATTTCGCGCTGCTCAAGGTCAACACGATCAATTTCGACGACCCGGAAAAGATCCGCCACAAGATCCATTTCGACAATCTGACGCCGCTCTATCCGACGTCGCGGCTGAAGATGGAAATGGAGGTTCCGACCTCCAAGGACATTTCAGCCCGTGTCATCGACCTGGTGGCGCCGCTCGGCAAAGGCCAGCGCGCCTTGATCGTGGCCCAGCCGCGTACCGGTAAGACGGTGCTGCTGCAGAACATCGCCCACTCGATCACCACCAATCATCCGGAATGCTATCTGATCGTGCTTTTGATCGACGAGCGGCCGGAAGAAGTCACCGACATGCAGCGTTCGGTGAAGGGCGAGGTCGTGTCCTCGACCTTTGACGAACCGGCGGTGCGCCACGTCCAGGTCGCCGAAATGGTGATCGAGAAAGCAAAACGCCTGGTCGAACATGGCCGCGATGTCGTCATCCTGCTCGATTCGATCACCCGCCTCGGCCGCGCCTACAACACCGTGGTGCCGTCATCCGGCAAGGTGCTGACCGGCGGTGTCGACGCCAACGCGCTGCAGCGGCCGAAGCGCTTCTTCGGTGCCGCCCGTAATATCGAGGAAGGCGGTTCACTGACCATCATCGCCACCGCGCTGATCGATACCGGCAGCCGTATGGACGAAGTCATCTTCGAAGAGTTCAAGGGCACCGGCAATTCGGAAATCGTGCTCGACCGCAAGGTCGCGGACAAGCGTATCTATCCGGCGATGGACATCCTCAAGTCCGGCACCCGCAAGGAAGATTTGCTGGTCGCCAAGCAGGATTTGCAGAAGATCTTCGTGCTGCGCCGCATCCTGGCGCCGATGGGCACGACCGATGCGATCGAGTTCCTGATCGACAAGCTCAAGCAGACCAAGACCAATGCGGACTTCTTCGATTCGATGAACACGTAGGGGTCGAGCTGCGGATCCGCGGTTCGTTCCAAGCAAAGCTATTTGGGAGCCCATTCCGAGAGATCGGGATGGGCTTCTTCATTTGGGTCAAATCACCGTCGCAAGAGCCGCTCGAGCTCTTCAGCATCCGTCACCACCGGCAAACACACCTGCCCCGTGCAAAGCCAGGCGCCAGCTCTGTCGGTAGGCGGTAGGACACCGTCCGGCAAAGTCGGTCGATTCGCTTCCGAACCGATCGCCAATACAATATCGACTCGTCTCGGATCCGGGGATCGATTCGCAACCGGAACGAGTCCTGGATCGGCGAGGTTGTCTATTAGCACCAGCTTCAATGGCTCGATCGCGAGGGCACAGGCGTTGACGATGCCGGCCTGGCCATAGGCTTGGTGTGCAGCGCGGCCGGCGGCATGCTCGGCGACTTTCCAGGTCTTTTCCTGCAGGTCGAGATCGCCGGTAACGGAAGCCAGACGGACCAGGGCTTCGATGATCTGGCCGGAGGCCGAGGTGATCGCCTCGTCGACATCGCCCCTGATGCGGATCGGCACGTCGGTGCTGTCCGACGCAGTCAGATAGTAGCCGGTCTTGTCGCTGTCCTGATGCCAATGGTCGAGTTGTTCGATGAACCGGCGGGCTCGCTCGACATAGCTCCAATCGCCGGTTGCCTCGAACAGCGCGATCGCGGCGTTGGTCATCGCGGCATAGTCGCTCGACAGCGCCGGAAACAGCTTTTTGGCGCCAAGTATCGAATGCGGCAGGCGTCCGTCCTGGCTGGCTTCGGCAATATGGGCGAAGGCCTTTTCAGCCGCTTCGATCCAGTCGGTCCGGCCGAGCGACCGCCCTGCCTCGGCAAGTGCTGCGATCATCAGGCCGTTCCAGTCGGTGAGTGCCTTGCCGTCGCGTCCAGGCCTGACGCGATGCTCTCTGGCTGCGAGAAGCTTCGCCTTCAGTGGATTGAGCTGATCGCGATCGGCCACGCTTTGCGTCTGCTGGGCTTCGCTCTGATGGACAATCGGCTTGCCTTCCCAGCCATGCGGCCCGGAAAGCGTGAAGTGTTTGAAAAACAAGGCCGATTCGTCACCGAGCACGGCTTCGATCTCGTTCTTGCTCCAAGTGTAGAACAGCCCCTCCTCGCCGTCGCTGTCGGCATCGAGGCTGGCGGCTAAGGCGCCACCTTCGACGCGCATCTCACGCAGCAGCCAGTCGATCGTCTCTTCGATTCGTATCCGGAACAAATTATTGCCACTGGCCGCATAGGCCCAGTTGCACAGGCGGATCAGCTGGGCATTGTCGTAGAGCATTTTTTCGAAATGTGGCACCAGCCATTCGGCATCGGTCGAGTAGCGGCTGAGCCCGCCGCCGATATGGTCGTAGATGCCGCCGGCCAGCATCTTTTCGAGGCTGAGCAGGACGGCGTCGCGATGCGAGGTGCTGCCGTCGCGCAACCACGACAGCCACAGCGTCTGCATGAACGGCGCGTTGGGAAACTTTGGCGCGCCGCGCAGGCCGCCCAGATCCCTGTCGATCATGCCGTCGATGCCGTTGGCGAGCTGTCTCAGCGTATCAAGGTCGAGCGTGGCCTTGGCATGAGTGCCCGCCAGCCGCGCCTCGACATGGTTGATCAAGCCGTCGGCGCTCTGATGCAGGCTTTGTTGCTTCTCGCGCCAGGCCTTGTCGACGGCTTCCATCACCTGAATGAAGCCGGGACGGCCAAAGCGCGCCTCGCGCGGAAAATAGGTGCCACCCCAGAACGGCTTGCCGTCCGGGGTCAGGAACATGGTCAGCGGCCAGCCGCCCTGCTCGCCCATCGCCGAAAGTGCGGCCATGTAGATCTGGTCGATATCAGGCCGTTCCTCGCGATCAACCTTGATATTGACGAACAGCCGGTTCATGACGGCGGCGACAGCGTCGTTCTCAAAGCTTTCATGCGCCATGACATGGCACCAGTGGCAAGCGGCGTAGCCGACCGAAAGCAGGATGGGTCGCTCGAGCGCCTTGGCTTCGGCCAAAGAAGCAGGCGACCAGGCCCGCCAGTGCACCGGGTTGCCGCTGTGCTGCTGCAGGTAGGGGCTGGCCTCTTCGGCAAGCAGGTTTTGCGCGGGCAATGTCACAATGGGCAACTCGGTTGGTCTGGGTTTAAGCGGGCGAAGCTAGGGCGGTTCGACAGAGCGGGCAAATGATTTCAAGTGACTCCATCGTTGCGCTTTCGAGCGGCCGCCTGCCCGCCGGCATCGCCGTCATCCGTATTTCCGGCCCGAAGAGTCGATTCGTAGTCGAAACGATTGCCGGCAAAGTTAAGGACCGTGTCGCGACCTTGCGCAAGCTACGGGCGCCGGACAAGACCGTGCTCGACAGCGGGCTGGTCGTCTTCTTTCCTGGCCCCGACAGCTTTACCGGCGAGGATGTCGCCGAATTCCATGTCCATGGCGGCCGGGCCGTGGTGACCAAAATGCTGGAGACCATCGCCGGTTTTGACGGTGTCAGGCATGCGGAGCCGGGCGAATTCACCCGTCACGCCTTTCTCAACGGCAAGCTCGACCTGGTCGAGACCGAGGCGCTGGCCGACCTCATCAACGCCGAAACCGAAGCGCAGCGGCGCTTTGCGGTGCAGAACGCCCAAGGCGTGCAAAGCGAACTTTATCTCGGCTGGCGCCGCCGGCTTATCCATGCGCGGGCGATGATCGAGGCCGAGATCGACTTCGCCGACGAGGACGATGTCCCCGGTTTCGTTTCGGATACGGTCTGGTTGGACGTGCGAAAGATGATCGACGAGATCGATCGCCACGTCGCCGGGTTTCGCGCCGCCGAGATCATTCGCGACGGGTTTGAGGTCGTCATCCTGGGCGCACCGAATGCCGGGAAGTCGAGTCTGTTCAACGCCCTGGCGCGGCGCGATGCGGCTATTGTAACGGATGAGCCCGGCACGACGCGGGACCTGCTTGAGGTGTTGCTGGATCTCGAGGGAATGCGGGTCAGGGTGACCGACACGGCGGGCTTGCGCGAGGCGCCGGGCAAGGTCGAGGCGATCGGCATAGAGAAAGCCCGAACGAAGGCACGCGGTGCCAACCTTTTGCTGCTGCTGGAGGATATGCTGAACCCGGCAGAAGTTGGTGCAATGCCGGCCGACGTTCCGACGCTGAGGATTGGCACAAAAGCAGATCTGGTGCCGCAGACGCCGGCGACGCAGTACGACGCGGTCATTTCGACCAAGGATGGAACGGGGCTGACGGAGCTGTTGGCGGATATCGGAAGCCGCGCCGCGGCGCAGGCCGGCCAGGTCGGTGATATCCTGCCGTCGCGGCTTCGCCACGTTGAGCTGCTTAATGAGACGAAACGCTTCCTGCTGTCGGCGGTGACGGGAGATGGGCGTGGGCAGGAGTTGCGCGCCGAGGATCTGCGCCTGGCGGCGGACCGGCTTGGCCGCATCGTTGGCGCTGTTGACGTCGAGGATCTGCTGGATGTCATCTTTTCGCAGTTCTGCATCGGCAAATGACTCACGTGAAACACGACCTGGCGGCTGGCAGGTGACTCACGTGAAACACTGCGCCCGTCCGAACTGTCGTGACTCACGTGAAACAGGGCGACTGGGATGCCGGCGATGCTGTTTCACGTGAAACGATGGGCCTTGCATTCTTGACAGCACGCGCATGCGGGCACATGTGTCGGGCGAACTGAAATTCGGGATTCTAGGAATGAACGATCACTACGATGTGGTTGTGGTGGGCGGCGGCCATGCAGGGTGCGAGGCGGCCAGTGCTGCCGCGCGCGCTGGCGCCAGAACGGCGCTGGTGACGCTGCGCTTCGACACGATCGGCGTCATGTCGTGCAATCCGGCGATCGGCGGCCTCGGCAAGGGCCATCTTGTGCGCGAGATCGACGCCATGGACGGGCTGATGGGCCGCGTCGCCGATGCCGCCGGTATCCAGTTTCGTCTGCTCAACCGGCGCAAAGGCCCGGCAGTGCGTGGACCGCGCACGCAAGCGGACCGCAAGCTCTATCGGCTGGCAATGCAAGCGGCGATCCGTGAACAGGCCGATCTCGATGTGATCGAAGGCGAGGTTCTCGATTTGGAGATCGAGGACGGGCGCCTGTCGGCTGTGCATTTGGCAAATGGCCGCAGACTCGCCTGCGGCGCCGTGGTGTTGACCACAGGCACTTTTCTGCGCGGACTGATCCATATCGGCGAGAAGAAGATCGTTGCCGGCCGTATGAACGAGCAGGCCAGCCTTGGACTGTCGGCGACGATGAGCCGTGCGGGCTTCAAGCTCGGGCGGCTGAAGACCGGCACGCCGCCGCGCCTAGACGGTAGGACGATCGATTGGGCATCGCTGGAAAGCCAGGCGGCCGATGAACATCCCTCGCCTTTCTCGCTGTTGACCGATCGCATCGAAAACCCGCAGATCCATTGCGGCATTACCCGCACGACACCGGCGACGCACGAGCTGATCCGCGCCAATCTTGGCCGTTCGGCCATGTATTCCGGCTCGATAGAAGGTGTGGGGCCGCGCTATTGCCCGTCGATCGAGGACAAGATCGTCAAGTTCGGTGACCGCGAGGGTCACCAGATTTTCCTGGAGCCGGAAGGCCTGGACGACGACACAGTTTACCCGAACGGCATTTCGACCTCGCTGCCCGAGGACGTCCAGCTCGGCATTCTGAAAACCATACCGGGGCTGGAGCGGGCGACCATGCTGCAGCCCGGTTATGCCATCGAGTACGACCATGTCGACCCGCGCGAATTGCTGGCGACGTTGGAAACGAAGCGGATTGGCGGGCTTTTCCTGGCGGGGCAGATCAACGGCACCACCGGCTATGAAGAGGCGGGCGCACAAGGATTGCTCGCCGGCCTCAACGCGGCGCGCAAAGCCTCGGCGAGCGAGCCAATCGTGCTCAGCCGCACCGAAGCCTATATCGGCGTGATGGTCGACGATTTGACCAGCCGCGGCATCAGCGAGCCCTACCGCATGTTCACCTCGCGGGCCGAGTTCCGGCTGTCGCTGCGCGCCGACAATGCCGATGAGCGGCTGACGCCATTGGCCGTGAAGCTTGGTATTGCCTCACAGAAGCGGACGCAGCGGTTCAACGATGTCGTGGACGATCTCAACAAGGCACGGCAGCTCGCAACCAGCACGACCATGACCCCAAACGAGGCGTCGGGTCACGGGCTGCAGATCAACAAGGACGGTGTCCGCCGCTCAGCCTATGAATTGCTGGCCTATCCCGGTGTCGATGTCGCCTGGCTGGCTCGAATTTCGCCTGCGTTCGGTGAAATCGACGCCAAAACGGCAGAGCGACTCGAAACGGAGGCGAAATATTCCGTTTACCTTGACCGCCAGCAAGCCGACGTGACTCAGATCCGGCATGAGGAGAGCCGCTTGATCCCTGTTGCAGTCGATTTTGCGAGTGTTCCAGGACTTTCTAATGAACTGAAGCAGAAGATGCTGGCGCGCCAGCCGCGCTCCATTGCCGATGCGCAGCGCATGGAAGGCATGACGCCTGCGGCTCTGGCGATCATCGTCGCGCATGTCCGCAACGCCGAGGCGTCCGCGCAAAGGGACGTTGCGTGAGCGCTGCCACATGGAAAAGCCTGCAAGAGGCCGCAGGCCCGGTTTCACGTGAAACATTCGATCGTTTGGTCGAATTCGAACGGGTCTTCCAGAAGTGGAACAGCCGCATAAACTTGGCCGCGCAATCGACGCAAGACGATGTCTGGCGCCGCCATATACTGGACAGCGTGCAACTGGCGCGACTCGAGCCGGTGGCAACGCGCTGGGTCGATATCGGCTCGGGTGGCGGCTTCCCTGGCCTGGTCATGGCTTTTCTGCTCGCCGAGCGCGCCGGCGCCTCGATCGACCTGGTTGAGAGCAACCGCAAGAAGGCGTCGTTCCTGCAAGCCGTCGTCGGGCAATTCAATCTGCCCGCGCGCATCATCGCGCGGCGCATCGACGACAGCTATGCGCTTGTTTCTGAACCGCAAATCGTCACGGCCCGAGCGCTTGCCGCGCTGCCCGCTTTGCTCGATCTGGCGGCGCCGTGGCTGACAAAAGGTGCGCGCGGCCTGTTCCACAAAGGCCGGGATTACCGCACCGAAGTGGAAGAAAGCGCTCACCGATGGTGCTTCGATCTGGTAGAACATTCGAGTGTCACCGACCCGCATGGGGTCATCCTCGAATTGTCTGCTTTGCGCCCGGTTAAAAATGAACTTCTGGCATAAACCCATGATGAAGAATGGCCCTCGAATCATCACCGTAGCCAACCAGAAGGGCGGTGTCGGCAAGACGACGACCGCCATCAATCTGGCCACGGCGCTGGCGGCGATCGGTGAAAAAGTGCTGATCGTCGATCTCGACCCACAGGGCAACGCCTCGACCGGTCTCGGCATCGACCGCAAGGACCGCACCGTCTCCTCCTACGACGTTTTGACCGGCGAGCTGGACCTCGAAGCCGCAGCCATTCCGACCGCGGTTCCCGGCCTGTCGATCGTGCCGTCGACGCTTGATCTGCTCGGCATCGAGATGGAGATTGCCTCGGCGCCGGACCGAGTGCTGAAGCTGCGCAATGCGCTGCGTGCCGCGACCGAGCGCGGGGCGCCTTTCGGCTATGTGTTGATCGACTGCCCGCCGTCGCTCAATCTTTTGACTTTGAATTCAATGGCGGCAGCGGATTCCGTTCTTGTGCCGCTGCAATGCGAGTTCTTTGCGCTGGAAGGTCTCAGCCAATTGCTGGAGACGGTCGAGCAGGTGCGCCGCTCGATCAATCCGGATCTGACCATCCAGGGCATCGTGCTGACCATGTATGACGGCCGCAACAACCTCGCCAACCAAGTGGTGCAGGATGTCAGGGCGCATATGGGCGACAAGGTCTACGAGACCATCATCCCTAGGAATGTGCGGGTTTCCGAGGCGCCGTCCTACGGCAAGCCGGCGATCCTCTACGATCTCAAATGCTCAGGCAGCCAGGCCTATCTGCAGCTTGCCTCAGAGGTTATCCGCCGCGAGCGTAAATTACGCGCTGCTTAATTAGCAAACAAGCCGATTCGATACCGAAACGATCTGGACAGAGAATGAGCGAAGACCTTTCACGAAAAAGACTGGGGCGGGGACTGGCGGCGCTGATCGGCGAGATAGATCGCCCGGCCGCACCGGAAAAACAGGGCCTGAACGCCGACGGCAAGGTGCCGATCGAGTTCCTGACCCCCAATCCGAAAAACCCGCGCCGGCATTTTGGCGATGCCGAGCTCACTGATCTGGCGCAGTCGATCCGCGAGCATGGCGTCGTGCAGCCGGTGGTGGCGCGGCCCTCGCCGACACAAGCGGGACGCTACGAGATCATCGCCGGAGAACGGCGCTGGCGCGCGGCGCAGCGCGCCGGGCTGACCGAGATCCCGATCATCGTGCGCGACGTCAACGATCGCACCGCGCTCGAGCTCGCCATCATCGAAAACGTCCAGCGTACCGACCTCAACCCGGTCGAGGAGGCGCTCGGCTACCAGCAGCTGATCGACGATCACGGCTATACCCAGGCCGATCTCGGCCAGGTGATCGGCAAGAGCCGCAGCCATGTCGCCAACACGCTGCGGCTGCTGAAATTACCCGACGTGATCCGCGACATGCTGGTCGACGGCGCGCTGTCGGCCGGCCATGCCCGCACGCTGGTGACCGCCGAGGATCCGGCCGGTCTGGCCAAACGCATTGTCGAGGAGGGGCTGTCGGTCCGCCAGACGGAAGCGCTGGCGCAGATGCCGGCAGGCAGCAGCTCGAATGGCGCGCGCCCAGCGGCGAAGCCGGCAGACAAGGACACCGACACGCTGGCGCTGGAAAAGCTGATGACCGACACGATCGGCATGATCGTCGCCATCGAACACAAGGGCAAGGGCGGCGTGCTGCGGGTGAACTACCGGACGCTGGAGCAGCTCGATGAGTTGTGCCGGCGGTTGAAGCAGGAGCGGTAGTTAGCCGGCGAATAACTCCAGCTGAAGATTGATTTGGTGCATGCGGAAAGGGCTGGCGATTGCCGGCCCTTTCCCTTGCGTCGCTGGCAATTGGCGAAATCGGCGAGGCTGCGTATCTCCCCCCTCGAGGGGGAGATGGCCAGCAGGCCAGAGGGGGTCGTCTCACATCGAGCGCTGGCGCGGAGCGAAGAAGGGTCGGCGCTTTACGCGCTGGGACCCCCTCTGTCGCCTTCGGCGACATCTCCCCCTCAAGGGGGGAGATCAGCCGCGCTGCGCCAGTCGACTGCTCTCAACCGCAATGCCAAGCAGCGCCTGGCGCTCACGGCTTGACAGTGCCGGGCAACGGCGTAACCTAAATTAGATATGGCTTAAATTATCTGCCCTGGCGTGCCGATCAGTCGCGGCGAGGGTATTTGCCATTCCTACAATAGCCGTGAAATGGCACCGCCTCGCCAAAACGATATGCCGACGCGCCTGACGCAAGTGGGAGGTGCAAATGGCAGTCCGTTGGCAATTGTCCGGAAGTTACTTCGAAAATTGTAGCTGCGATGTCGTATGTCCTTGCCTGCTGTCCACCAATGCACAGCTGACATCGAAGCCGACGAAGGGCGTTTGCGACGTCGGTCTGGTCTTTCACATCGACAAGGGCAATTACGGGGACGTTCGATTGGATGGGCTCAGTGTCGCGATGGTTGCGCACACGCCGGGTCCGATGGCAAACGGCAATTGGACCGCCGCCGCCTATATCGACGAACGCGCCGATGACAAGCAAACAGAGGCGCTGGGTGCCATCTTCACTGGCGCCGCGGGCGGCCCTATGGCGGTGTTGGCGCCCATGATCGGCACGAATCTCGGCGCCAAGAAGGTGCCGATAGACTATCGGATAGACGGCAAGAAGCGGTCGGCGGAGATTGCGGGCGTCATGCAGATGGCGGTCGAGCCGCTGCCGACAATGCGCGAGGACGGGCAGATGTGGGCGGCCACCGGCCATCCCATCAATCCCGACTGGCTCGCCCTGGCGATGGGGGCGGAAGGCAGTACTTTCAGTGACCATGGCATGAGTTGGGACAATTCCCGTCGAAACGGACACTACGCCCCGATCAATTGGTCCGGCCAGCAGTAGCGTTGGCCGCATGGTCGAGGCGGATCCGCTGACGCTGCAGCGAAACATCATTCTCGCGCTGCTGATCGCTATCGCTGCGGCGGCGTGGACCCTGCTTGTCTGGCAGCAGATGGGCATGGACGCGGACATGCGCATGGAAATGTACTCACCCACCATGGGCATGGAGGCGCCGCTGTTTCTTGCCGTCTGGATGATCATGATGATTGCCATGATGTTTCCAACGGCCGCGCCCATGATCCTGACGTTTCACCAGGTCCAGGCCGGCAAACGGGGCCGGGGCGAGACCTTTGTCTCGAGCTGGGTGTTCGTGGCCGGGTACATGCTGGTCTGGGGCGTGATGGGCGTTGTCGCCTTTGCCGGCGCGGCGGGTGCGGAGATGCTTGCCGGGCATGTGGGATTGTCGACGGCGACGGCCGCGCGTATCGGCGGCGCGCTGCTGATGCTTGGCGGCGCCTATCAACTGTCCCCGCTGAAAGATCTGTGTCTGGCCAAATGCCGCACGCCGATTGGCTTCATCCTCACCTCATGGCGCGATGGTTACTGGGGCGCGGTTCGCATGGGCCTGGAGCACGGACTTTTTTGCCTGGGCTGCTGCTGGCTTTTGTTTCTCGCGCTGTTTCCTCTCGGGATCATGAACGTCGCCGCAATGGCCGTGGTCACCTTGCTGATCTTTGCGGAAAAGACCCTCCCGTCAGGAGAGGGGATCGCAAAGGTCTCGGGTGTCGCCCTGCTGCTTTATGGCGCGGCGGTGCTGGTCTTTCCACAGGCGCTGCCAACCTTCCAGCCGATGGGCGCCATGACAATGAATTGAAAAGGCCTTTCTCGGTTGCGGCGTTTGTATTTGGCGAAAGCGGTGGAGCCGCTGATCTCCCCCCGTCAGGGGGAGATGGCCGGCAGGCCAGAAGGGGTCGTCTCACATCAGGCGCCGGCACGGTGTGAAGAAAGGTCGGCGCCTTACGCGCTGGGACCCCCTTTGTCGCCTTCGGCGACATCTCCCCCTCGAGGGGGGAGATCAGCCGCGCTGCGCCAGCCGGCTGCTTTCCACCGCAATGCCAAGCAGCGCCTGCCGCGCCAGCGCGACGGATAGATCCGGCCTTCGCCGGGTCTGCAGCACTGCGGCCTGCAGCCGGGTCAGCGCCCGGCCAAGCGCCTCGCCGCTCCAGCGCTCCAGCGCCTTTTCCACCAGCTTGCGGCGCGAGAAGAAGACTGGCGGGCGCGCCGCGGCGACGACCGAGGCGGCGTTGCGGCCGCCGGAGTCCATCTGGCCGCGCATGGCCTGGATCGCCTGCAGCTGCCGCATCGCCGACGACAGCACCAGAAAGGGCTGGCCGGACTGGCAATGGCGGGTGAAGGCGGTGTCGAAATCGCTGATTTTCCCCTCGAGCAGCGCGTCGACGGCATCGTCGAAGGAGGCGCCGGAAACATCGCCCGACATCGCCCTGACGTCGTCGAGGCCGATTTCCTTCTGGCCGTTGCTGTAGAGCACCAGCTTTTCGATCTCGCCGCGCGAGGCCAGCCGGTCGCCGCCAAGGTTGCGGCGCAGCGCCTGCCGCGCATCCAGCGCCATGGTCATGTTGGCCTTGCGCAATTCGTCATCGATGACGCCGTCGATGTCCCTGGCTTCATCGGCGTAGCAAGGCAGAGCCATGGCGGTGTCGGCTGCTTCGACGACCGCTCGCAGCCCGGTGCCCTTTTTGAGATCGCCGGCTTCGATAAGAATGATGGCATCGCGGGGCGGTTCCGCCGTCAGCGCCTTGACGTCTTCGGCAAGCGCTTTCTGGCCGCTGGCATTGCGCACCCAGAGCAGGCGGCGCTCCGAAAACATCGGCACGGTGCGGGCCTCGTCGAGCAGGCGGCCTTCGTCGCGGTCCACCTCCGAACCCTCCAGCCGGACTACCGAGAACGGATCGTCGAGCGGCAGGCCGGTCGTGCCGGCAAAGGCTTTCGCGCGTTCGGCAACCAGCCCGCGGTCGGGGCCGTAAAGCAGGACGATCGAAATCCGCGCGTCAGGCTTCGCCAGCCACGAATCGACCTCGTATCCTTTTTTCTGCGCCATGGAGGGTGGTTAGCATGGGGAGAGGGCGGAGTGAACGGAGGAGAGCGTGATCTCCCCCACGAGGGGGGAGATTGGCGGCTTCGGCCGCAGTGCCAATCTCTAATCGCCGCAAGTCACCTTATCTGGCGGGAAACCCTCTGCAACCTTGTCCCAAATTGCGTGCTGCCGTCCAACATCGACAAGAAATTTCGCAGACATATCTTCATCTTGTGTGCGGGAGGCTGCATCGGCCGGCGCGGCCGGGACCGACGACCGGAGGCTTGCCCAACGAATTGACACTGGTCTGGCGGCACAGATGTGCAAATATCCTGGCCAGGCAACATTGGAGGACCAAGGTCATGGCCGATGCTGGAATGTTGCGCTTCCATGTGCCCGAACCGGAGGTGCGGCCGGGCGGGACGCCTGACTTCTCCAACGTGCCCATTCCCGAGGCTGGCTCTGTGCCGCGGCCGGAGATCGATGTCGATCCGCGCACCATTCGCGACATGGCGTTCTCGATCATCCGCGTCTTGAACCGCAACGGCGAGGCCGTCGGACCCTGGGCCGGGCTGCTTTCCGATGTGGAGCTGCTGGCCGGCCTGCGCCACATGATGACGCTGCGCACTTTCGATGCGCGCATGCAGATGGCGCAGCGCCAGGGCAAGACCTCGTTCTACATGCAGCATCTGGGCGAAGAGGCGGTGGCCTGCGCCTTCCGCAAGGCGCTGGCGCCGGGCGACATGAACTTTCCGACCTATCGCCAAGCCGGCCTGCTGATCGCCGACGGCTATCCGATGGTCACCATGATGAACCAGATCTATTCCAACGAGGCCGATCCGCTGAAGGGCCGGCAATTGCCGGTCATGTATTCGTCGAAGGAGCATGGCTTCTTCTCGATCTCCGGCAATCTGGCGACGCAGTATATCCAGGCGGTCGGCTGGGCGATGGCTTCGGCGATCAGCAACGATTCCCGCATCGCCGCCGCGTGGATCGGCGACGGCTCGACCGCCGAGTCCGACTTTCATTCGGCGCTAGTCTTCGCCTCGACCTACAAGGCGCCGGTCGTGCTCAATGTCGTCAACAACCAGTGGGCGATCTCGACTTTCCAGGGCATTGCGCGTGGCGGCTCCGGCACGTTTGCGGCGCGCGGTCTTGGCTTCGGCATCCCGGCGCTGCGCGTCGACGGCAATGACTACCTCGCCGTCCACGCCGTTGCCAAATGGGCCACCGAGCGCGCGCGCAAGAACCTCGGGCCGACGCTGATCGAGTACGTCACCTACCGCGCCGGCGCGCATTCGAGCTCGGATGATCCTTCCGCCTACCGGCCGAAAACCGAGTCCGACGCCTGGCCCTTGGGCGACCCCGTCATCCGGCTGAAGAACCATCTCATCGCGCGCAAAGTCTGGTCGGACGAGCGCCACGCCCAGGCCGAGGCGGAGATCCTCGACATGGTGATCGCGGCACAGAAGGAAGCCGAGAGCCACGGCACGCTGCATGCCGGCGGCAAGCCGTCGACGCGCGACATGTTCGAAGGCCTTTATGCCGAGATGCCGCCGCACCTGCGGCGCCAGCGTCAGCAGGCGGGGGTCTGATCATGCCAAGACGGACCATGATCGAGGCCATTCGCGACGCCATGGACGTGTCGATGGCGCGCGACGAACGCGTCATCGTCTTCGGCGAGGATGTCGGCTTTTTCGGCGGCGTGTTCCGCTGCACACAAGGCCTGCAGGCCAAATACGGCAAGAGCCGCTGCTTCGATGCGCCGATCAATGAATCCGGCATTGTCGGCTCGGCGATCGGCATGGCCGCCTACGGGTTGAAGCCGTGCGTGGAAATCCAGTTTGCCGACTACATGTACCCGGCCTACGACCAGCTGACGCAGGAAGCATCGCGGCTGCGCTACCGCTCCAATGGCGATTTCACCTGCCCGATCGTGGTGCGCATGCCGACCGGCGGCGGCATCTTTGGCGGCCAGACCCACAGCCAGAGCCCGGAGGCGCTGTTCACGCATGTGTCGGGACTTAAGACGGTGGTGCCGTCCAATCCGCATGACGCCAAGGGCCTGCTGATCGCAGCGATCGAGGACCCCGATCCGGTGATTTTTCTGGAGCCGAAGCGGCTCTACAATGGTCCGTTCGACGGCCATCACGACCGGCCGGTGACGCCATGGTCGAAGCATGAGCTCGGCGAGGTCGCCGACGGCCACTACACCGTGCCGCTCGGCAAGGCGGCGATCCGCAGGGTCGGCTCGGCCGTCACCGTGCTCGCGTACGGCACGATGGTCTATGTCGCGCAGGCCGCAGCCGAGGAAACCGGCATCGATGCCGAGATCATCGATCTAAGGACCCTGTTGCCGCTCGATCTCGACGCCATCGTCGCCTCGGTGAAGAAGACCGGGCGCTGTGTGGTCGTGCACGAGGCGACGCTGACCTCCGGCTTCGGCGCCGAGCTTTCGGCGCTGGTGCAGGAGAATTGCTTCTACCATCTGGAAGCGCCAGTGGCTCGCGTCGCCGGCTGGGACACGCCCTATCCGCATGCGCAGGAGTGGGAGTATTTCCCTGGTCCGGCCCGGGTCGGCCGTGCCTTGCGCGAAACATTGGAAGCTTGAGGAGAGGCCTGACTATGGGCGAACATATCATCAAGCTGCCGGATGTCGGCGAAGGTGTTGCCGAGGCCGAGCTGGTCGAGTGGCATGTGAAGGTCGGCGACCTGGTGCGCGAGGACACAGTGCTGGCCGCCGTGATGACCGACAAGGCGACGGTCGAAATTCCCTCGCCGGTCGACGGCGAGATCCTGTGGCTGGGGGCCGAGATCGGCGACACGGTGGCGATCGGTTCGCCGATCGTGCGGCTGAAGGTGGCTGGCGAGGGCAATGTCAAGCTGCAGAGCGGCGCGGCGGATGGCGGCAAGGTGGAAAAGCCTGTCGAAGCTGAAGCGCCGGTGAAGCTCAGCAGTCCCAAGCCCGAAGCGGCTTCGGCGACTGCCAAGCCATCGCCAAAGGCGGCCGAGGCGCCGGCGAAACCCGCGCAGTCTTCGGCTGCGCCGAAAAGCACGTCGCAACATTCCGTCTCCGGTGCGCCGCGGCCGGAAGGCGAAAAGCCGCTGGCGTCGCCGGCTGTTCGCCTCCGGGCAAAAGAAGCCGGTATCGATCTAAGACAGGTTGCAGGCAGCGGTCCGGCCGGCCGCATAAGCCACGAGGACATCGAGGCATTCCTGGCGCGCGGGCCACAGGTCAAGAAATCACCGGGCCTCGCCCGCAACGACACCGTCGATGACATCAAGATCATCGGGCTCAGGCGCAAGATCGCCGAGAAGATGACGCTGTCCAAGTCGCGCATTCCGCACATCACCTATGTCGAGGAGATCGACGTCACCGCGCTGGAAGATCTGCGCGCCGCGCTCAACAAGGAGAAGCGTGCCGACCGGCCGAAGCTGACGCTGCTGCCGTTCCTGATGCGGGCGATGGTCAAGGCGATCGCCGCCCAGCCCAATCTCAACGCGCTGTTCGACGATGAGGCCGGCATCGTCCACCAGCATGGCGGCGTCCATATCGGCATCGCCGCGCAGACGCCGTCGGGGCTGGTGGTGCCGGTGGTCAAGCACGCCGAGGCGCGCGACATCTGGGATTGCGGCGCCGAGGTGAACCGGCTGGCCGAAGCCGCCAAGTCCGGCACGGCCACGCGCGACGAACTGTCGGGCTCGACCATCACCATCACCTCGCTCGGCGCCATGGGCGGTGTGGCGACAACGCCGGTGATCAATCATCCGGAAGTGGCGATCATCGGCGTCAACAAGATGATGGTGCGGCCGGTGTGGGACGGCACCCAGTTCATCCCGCGCAAGATGATGAACCTGTCGTCGAGCTTCGACCATCGCGTCATCGACGGGTGGGATGCGGCGGTGTTTGTCCAGCGGATCAAGACGCTGCTGGAGACGCCGGCGCTGATTTTCGTGGATTAGTGGGATGGCTGGAGGAGTTGGTTCCTTGGCTGAACGCAGCGCGTGGTCACTGCCGGCCGGCTCCCGGCCGCAAGCCTACAACGTCTGCGATTGGCCGCAGGCCTCCACGCCTTCGTTATCCTCGGGCTTGACCCGAGGATCCATGCCGCGACCGATGCCGAAAGGTGCTGCTGCGGAACAGAATTCTGCACCGATGCGGCGCTCTGATCTCACGGCATGGATCCTGGGGTCTTCGCGACGTCGCTTCGCTCCTGCTTCGCCCCAGGATGACGAAGGCAAAAGCGTTGCGGCCAATCTCCACGGTCGACGATCTGCAGGTCTAGTGCCGCAACGAACCAAGGTGCCGTCATGAAAGAAATCTCCTGCAAGCTGCTGGTCATCGGCGCCGGTCCGGGCGGCTATGTCTGCGCCATCCGCGCCGGCCAGCTCGGCATCGATACGGTGATCGTCGAGGCCGGCAAACCGGGCGGCACGTGTCTCAATGTCGGCTGCATTCCCTCCAAGGCGCTGATCCATGCTGCCGAAGAGTTCGAAATGGTGACGCATATGGCCGGCGGCAAAAGTCCGCTCGGCATTTCGCTGTCGAAGCCGGAGCTCGATCTCTCCACGACCGTGGCCTGGAAAGACGGCATCGTTAGCCGGCTGACCAGCGGCGTCGCCGGGCTGCTGAAGAAGGCCAAGGTCAAGACCGTTTATGGCTGGGCGACGTTCCGCGATGGCAAGACCGTCGAGGTCGAGACCGAGATCGGCGTGCAGGTGATCCGTGCCGAGACGGTGGTGATCGCAACCGGCTCGGCGCCGGTCGAATTGCCGTTCCTGCCGTTTGGCGGGCCGGTGATTTCCTCCACCGAGGCGCTGGCGCTTGCGGACGTGCCGAAGAAACTTGCGGTCGTCGGTGGCGGCTATATCGGGCTGGAGCTCGGCATTGCCTTTGCCAAGATGGGCGCCAAGGTGACCGTGGTCGAAGCGCTGCCGCGGCTGCTGGCGCAATATGATGCCGAACTGACGCGGCCGGTGGTCAAGCGGCTGGCCGAGCTCGACGTCGAGGTGCTGGTCAACGCCAAGGCCAAGGGGATTTCCACCAAGGGCGACGCGCTGCTGGTCGAGGCTTCCGACGGCAAGAGCACGAAAATCGCCGCCGACAAGATCCTGGTCACGGTCGGGCGCAAGCCGGTGACCGAGGGATGGGGGCTCGAACAGATCGATCTCGACCGGGCCGGAAAATTCATCCGCATCGACGACCAGTGCCGCACTTCGATGCGCGGCATCTTTGCCATTGGCGATGTCACCGGCGAGCCGATGCTGGCGCATCGGGCGATGGCGCAAGGCGAAATGGTCGCCGAGATCGTCGCCGGCCACAAACGCAGCTGGGACAAGCGATCGATCCCCGCCGTCTGCTTCACCGATCCCGAGCTGGTCACCGCTGGGCTGTCGCCGGAAGAGGCCAAAAGCCAGGGCGAGATCAGGATCGGCCTGTTTCCCTTCGCCGCCAATGGAAGGGCGATGACCAAGCTTGGCGAGGAGGGGTTTGTGCGGGTCGTGGCCCGTGCCGACAACCATCTGGTGCTCGGCATCCAGGCGGTCGGCCATGGCGTGTCGGAACTGGCGGCCGCCTTCGGCCTGGCCCTGGAAATGGGCGCACGGCTGGAGGACATTGCCGGCACCATCCATGCCCACCCGACGCAAGGCGAAGGTTTTCAGGAAGCGGCGCTGAAGGCGCTGGGGCATGCGTTGCATATTTGAGCACTTAGCGGGCCCCCTTTCCTCTCCCTCCGGAGGGCAGGGGAATCGCATATGGGGATTTTGGGCTTGAAGTTGGTTTGAGAAGGGATTCTTTGGGAAGGCAGTCTTAGCGAAGGAGCGACTGCCATTTCCAGCCTTGAGAGCTATTTCGGCGCGGTGCCAGATCCGCGCGCAGCCAACGCCACGCACCGGCTTGGCGACCTGATCGTGATGATGATCGCGGCAAGCCTGTGTGGCGCGACCAACGCGACGGAGTTTTCGTTGTTCGCGCAAGAGCGCCAAGC